>JBGSTF010000297.1:0-17519 GCA_041736645.1 Oligoflexus sp.
CGGGAAGTCGTCTGGCTACGACGAGAAGATTGAACAGATTAAGACTGCCTGCAGCGATGCCTATACCGATCAATGAATGTTCAGGAAAGAACAGGCTGATGAGAGCGCCGATGGCTGGCCCCATGAAGCTGAAGACAAGTCAGCCTTGGATGAATGTGCCAAGCAATGGGGCAAAACGCCTTTTAGTGCTGATCAGCTGGCTCGACCCAAAGTTGTTGACATCAATGATACGGTGAACAACAACGCGGTAATCTTTACGGACGCAAAGAAGACTGATGTCCCGACCCTGTATCTGATTAATTTCAACATCAATGTCGGCAATAACGGCGAGCTGCAATTTCTCAATCCCAAGGGCTGGTATTGCTTCAATGTCAAAGCCAAGGTTATCAATAATTTTGTCATAAAGACCGCCTGTGACACCCATACGGCCATCGTATCGAAAACGGCTCAAAATGATAAAAATTTCACTATCAGTCGCGAAGAGCCTTGTCCAGCGACTGCTCCCTGAAATTCATGCTATAGACATCTAGAAAATTAAATTGAATTTCTAACAGCCGCGGCTATGCGGCTTCATATTTTCCGAACGAAGACATGACCTCGCTCCTTGAGAAGCCCGGCTTTTGAAAGCAGGGATCACCTTCTCAAGGAGTCGTCTGTTTTCCCAAAGAAAACGTAACGCTACGTGCTTTGACGGAAACCATTGGCATTGCGATAACCTTTGGCATAGCCTTTGGCCTGATCGTGATCGTCGCCACCGCCCTTTGCCATCCTTCTTAGCCCTTCATACAAAGCTTTGAGAGCATCGAAACGATAGCAACGATGAGATGTTTTGATTCTGCAAAAGTCTTGTCATCAAGGATTTGAAAAGCGAAGTAGGCATGGCATCCGCCGCTCCGCGGCTAGACACGGGCATTCACTTGGTTCAGGCACGCCTCATGATGGACGAAAAAATAGGAAGATAGGAACAGGAATTCGATGGACTCTGCCGAGCGATTCCGCTCCAACAACGCCCATCGAATAAAAGTGTAATCAGTCGAATTTTTGCAGTAGAGTTCCTAGGTCGGTGTCCTCGCCTGCCTTGACTGTGATATCGGATTTCGAACCGACAGCCACACCATCGCGGAACATGTGCAGATCGTAGCGACCTGCAGGAAGGAACGCCTGCTTAAAGCGACCTGATTTGACCTGAGTCGAGCTTATAGCTTTGTCACAGCTATCACTCTCATCAGCGCCGCTGCCAGCATCATATACACAAAGAATAGTATTTTCCGTTGAAACACCGGTTATGCCGCCCGATTTGTCATTATCAACCAAGCGCAGCACTGGCTTCATCATATATTTTTCAGTTTTGGATCCTTGGCCGGTGGCCTTGGAGTTACCGGTGACCTTAATCGATTTTCTTAGGTCGAAATCTATAGTTAAGGCCGTTGACTGGCCCTCTGCGATGGTGAAAGCCGTCTGAATCTTCAGACCTGACTCACTGCCACTTGGAATCTTAAGACTGTGTTCAACTCCGGAAAGATCAATCAAGCGAGGTGCCTTATCATCGGCAAGAATCAGTCGAGTCTGGCCATAGCTACCCGCTGGCAAAGTCTCGATGGCGGCCAAGGGCAAGCTTGCGCCGCCTTGCAGTTGCAAAAGATCAACTTCTTCCTTCGTTTCTATAGGCAAGGTCGTCCACTGTCCATCGGCCCCGGCTATCTCTACCGAGGCGATGGTTACATAGACATGCGCAGCATCTTCCACAGGAGCATCGGTTAAAGCAATCGTTAGTGCAGGCTCGGCTCCGGAGCCCGCTGTCCCCGCAGTATTCTCGGGATTGCCGCCTAATGTTCCTCCACAGGCGTCAATCAAGAGGACCATAAGTGTCGATCCTACAAGATTTTTCAAAATATTGAGCATCGCTGTCCTCATTCCGTGAAAGGAAATAGTTGAATATTCACCTGATAGACCTGATCGCCAGAGCCAGCCCGATCGGCTTCATCCAAGAGCTGCAGTTGAAAGGTGTGAATCATGGCTCGCAGTCTTTTCGCAGTTTCTTCATCAACACTGAGGGTGACTGCACTCACATCCCTGCGTGTACCACTGATGGATGTCAAAGCAGCCTTGGCGTGATCGATCATACTGCCATGATAACTGACCAGCGCCATACCTTTGATACGATGACCTGTGCTGACCCGATCTTTCGTTTGTTGGTAGGTCTTCAGCTCGGAATCATAGGCGATAAGCTCCAAGCGTTCTAGAAGTTCCAGACTCGCTTTGACCTGACTTGCCTTGAGATTGGGAATTATCTTTTTGGCGATCCATTCTATATCAGGCTGAAAACCTTTGGTTCCGACCAATTCCCATACAACCGGATTGTACCAAACGGAAAAGTACTCCAGAAGATCCTTATCCATTTCATCAGGCAGAGTTTTTTTCTTAAGAGTTTGAAGTTTCTGAAAAGCTTCTTCTCTCTTACTCGATACCTTGGCATTGCAGAAGTTCACCAAATGAGTCAAATACTGAGCTTCGGCGTGTTCCAAGTCCAAGGCTTCGACGATTCCGCTGACGGCCTTAGCGGTCAATGGTCGATAGCCATGAACGATCTGATGCATAATCGTCGTAGCTTTAAAACCAAGATCTTCGGCATATTTCTGATAGGAATATTCATCTGCCTGCTTTTTATGTTCGTAGAGAGCACGAAAAAACAAACGATAGTCGAGATACGAGCTCGGCTTCACCTCTTTCTTCACGATCTCTTTGAGTTTCAACTTCTTCACAATGGTTCCTTTACACGCAATGGACCATTTGAACTTGTGCTGTCTTTATCGGCAAAAATCGCTAAAACTTTAGAGGAATCTGTGTAGACGTGTCAGAATTAAAACTATGATATATAAGGCATAAAATGGACAATCTAAGATTCTTTCCAAAAATCATGATCTCTTTTTGTGTAGGCAGTGAAATCCGCCATGCACTGACATTTGCCATTTTAAAACTCTGAAATCCGCGCTTTCAACTTACTGTTATCTTGCCCAACATCAGAATCTTTTAATTTTCAACCAAAGCTACCGATATTAACCTTGTCGTTTTCAAACTTAGAGGGGCGAACCACTATGAAACATGCATCCATCTTTATGATAATCTGTGCACTCAACATTTTCTCTGTGTCTTGCGGGAAGCTTCAGCATAAGGACAATAAACCCCAAAATGAAACCATAGCACCTGAGTCTCAAGATGCCACAGTAGATACCAGTGAAACATCGGTGCCGGCAGCCCCCAATGAAACGACTGACAAAGCAGGCGCGGCCTTAACCGGCAAAGACCTGTATGTAAAGCTATGCGCTTCATGCCACGCGATATTTGACAAGTCGGACGTAGCTATGATGACAAGAGATGAGTTGGACAAGGCCATTGCCGACGTACCGACCATGAGCAGCCTCAATACCCTTAATGATGCGGAACGTGATTCCCTGGTTAAAGCACTCAGCACCGTGACCCCAGGCAAAGGCAAAGGCAAGAAGCCAAACTGAGGGGATTTCACCTTTGTTATGCAATTTTTTCAATCCATTCGAGATAGAGTGTCACTTTGCGTTCTGATCACCTGAACTCGTAATAAAACAAGATTTTTGCACAGGATCGTCCGTCATGATGCGGAGGCGCTTCGGTCAGTCCGAGGCGCTTTTGCCGTCTAAATCAAGAAAACTGCTGCCTTCCTGCCATTCCATCAACAAGATTTAACTGTGCAAGCTATGAGACCTGAGCAATAAATGTTCGTAACCAACATTTTCTTTGCCGTGATCTTTTCCACTCTGGTTAAGTATTTATTCAGGTTTTTTAATTTTTCTGGGTTCCCTTCAGGCTTTTTGATATTCGATACTTAATGTCGAACATGGAACGCGACATTACTTCAAGGGGGGATCTATGAAAAATCTCATGAGTTACAAGGACAGTCGACATCCCTTTCAGCGATTGGCGGGCCTGGGAATCGTGCTTGCGTGCGCTCTCGGTCAACCAGCTTTTTCCGCTACTGAACAGGACGGAAGTTCATCAGCCATCCTTATGCAAGGATTTCACTGGAATTCCTGGACCGGCGGCTGGTATGCGAACATGGAGTCCAAAGCTTTTCAAATCAAAGATTTGGGAATTACACACGTCTGGTTTCCACCCCCCTCGAATTCAGGTGCACGGGAAGGCTATCTGCCCCGCGAACTTTACAATTTGAACTCAGCCTACGGCAGTGAGGGGCAACTTGCTTCGGCAATTGCAGCGCTCAGGGCTCAAGGCATTCAATCGGTTGCCGACATCGTCATCAACCATCGAGTCGGCAACTACAACTTTGCCGATTTCTCCAATCCGAGTTGGGGATGTGAATCGGTGGTCAATAACGACGAATGGGGTGGACGCTGCGGTGGCAATGACTCCGGTGCAGGGTACGGAGCGGCACGAGATATCGACCATTCACAGTTGTTTGTGCAAAACGACATTAAATATTTCTTAAGCTCGGTCTTGAAGGGCGTAGGATTCACTGGCTGGCGTTTCGACTATTCCAAGGGTTATTCACCCTATTACGCTAAACTCTATGTGGAAGCCAGCCAACCGAATTTCTGTGTGGGCGAAGTCTGGCCAGATTTGAACTATGATAATGTCGATGCCCATCGCCAGGAGCACATCAATTACGTCAACGGAACTGGCGGCCAGTGCGCGGCTTTCGACTTTACCAGCAAAGGTTTGCTGAACAAAGTGCTTCGAGACGGTGACTACTGGCGCCTCAGAGATTCCGCTGGTCGACCTGCGGGTGCCATCGGCTGGTGGGCACAGAAAATGGTGACATTTGTCGACAACCACGACACGGGACCTTCCGAATCCTGCGGCGCGGGTCAAAACATGTGGCCGGTTCCTTGTGACAAAGTCATGCTTGGCTATGCTTACATCCTCAGTCATCCAGGAATTCCAAGCGTTTACTATCCGCACGTTTTCGATTGGGGTTTGAAGAGTGCCATTCAAAGTCTTATCAAAGCTCGCCGATCCGTTGGCGTCACCTCGACTTCGACTGTGAGCATCCAGAAAGCCGAGAACGGACTTTATGCCGCCGTTGTCCAAGGATCGAAGGGCAAACTAGCCGTCAAAATTGGTCCCAGCGATTGGAATCCAGGAGCCGGATGGACCTTAGCTTCATCGGGAGCTCAGTATGCAGTTTGGACTCAGGATGGCGGCGTCACCGTACCCCCGCCGAGCAGTTGTTCGACTCAGGTCACCTTCCAGATTGATCAAGCCAACACCGCCTGGGGAGATGTCCTATATGTTGTCGGCAACATCCCTACACTCGGCAACTGGACACCAGCCAGGGGCTTTGCATTAACCATCCAAGGCACTGGAGCTCAAGCTGTCTGGTCGGGAACGATTGATGTACCATCGGCTACCGACTTCCAGTATAAATACGTTAAATGGAATGGCAGCCGCGGCCTATGGGAAAGCAGTGCTCTGACGGCCAGTGGCAATCGAGAGGCAAAGGCAGATGCCAACTGTGGCGCTTCCCAGTCACAGCTTGATGGCCCATTCAATCCGTAATTTTCCAACCGCTCCCGGACCCTTGACTGCTGTCGAGCGAAGGGTCCAACTGACCACTCATGCCTCACCTCATCATCACTTTGCTCTTACAATTCTATAGATTTGACGAGTTCTCAGCGTAGAGCGTTGACCGAAGGAATGCATTTATTCTAAGGTAGCGACGCGATGGGATTCATGCAATCTATGAGGTCAAATACGATGAGCCATAAATCAGCCCTATTTATCAACTTAAAAAGCTTTGCGGGTGCAACATTGCTGGTCATCACGGGATGTCAACAGCATCAACCCCGCGAAAGTCGACTCGCTGGCCACTTCGAAGCGAGTGATAGCGCGACACTTGCTGCTTTCGAAGGCAAGCAGGCCTTAGTCCCAGAGTACCTACCAAGTCAAGGCGTCTTGATTTCGTTCAAAATGCTTATTGAACATCATCAGGAGCAGATGGCCAAAGAACTCTTGGATGCAGACATCGATCGGCTCTGGGTCACTGTTCCTGCAGACTATACTCAAGAAGAAGAAGATGAAGACTTTAAGACTCTCTACGACCTGACTGGGGCAAATCGATCCAAGATTACTCTACTCGCACAACCCGCCGAGGGAAAACATCGCGAATGGGCCCGAGACTTCGGTCCCTGGACCGCGAAAAGCGAAAATGGCGAACTCCGTCTCATCGACTTTAACTACTATCCCGACCGAGCCTCGGACGACTATGTTCCGCAATCCCTCGCTGAAGCTATGCAGGTGACGCGCCTGAGCTTACCCATCTATATCGAGGGTGGTAATTTTATGAACAATGAGCAGGGCCATTGCCTGATGACTGATAAAGTTTTGGATGCGAATGCTACGGTAAAAAGTCCAGGCGACATGATATTGGACCGATCGCAAATCATAGCCTACTTTAAAAAATTTGCTGGATGCAAGGATGTGCTCATTCTTCCTAGTTTACCTTATGAAGGAACTCGGCATATCGATCTATGGGCAAAGTTTTTGAATGATCATACGATTCTGCTGGGAGAAATTGGCGAAAGTATCGCTCAACTCCCTGCCTATTCCGCAGATAACAAAGAACGAGTCATAAAGGTCAAGAATTTCTTGGACGATCGAGCTAGGCAATTGAGCGCCCTTGGCTATGACATTGTCCGGATCCCGATGCCGGCTCCAGTTTTTGCTGAAGACGGGTATAATCTCTTTCGCTCCTACACCAACTCATTGACCTTGAATGGCCAAATATTTTTGCCTCGCTATATAAAGCCAGCCAGTGACATGGATGGAGTTGACGGCAACTATATCGATGCCCTGCTAACCGACGAATATGAGCAAAAAGTGGAAGAAATCCATAGAAAATTGGGCTTTTCCAAGATTCACTGGGTTCCTTCGGATTCAATGATTGGCAAAGGTGGAGCCGTGCACTGTACGACCATGCAAGTGGCTCGATAGAAAAACTCTGAGGCGATGACAATAGACGCTTCTTCGCTTCAGGCGCTCCGGCTCTCAGGCCAAGTCTCTTTTGTGACTGGAACATGAGCCTTGGGAATGGACAGCTGCAATTCAATATGGGGAGTCTCTGATGTGTCCAAGAGATGCACGTTGAGGGCTCCTCCCAAATCGGACATAAATCCTCTGGCTGCTTCCATTCCAATCCCTCGCCCTGAAACCATCGATACCGTTCTGGTCGTTGAAAATCCCGGCAACAAAATAAGATCGAAAAGCTCACGTACGGTGTGCTGTCGGGATTGATTGATGAGCCCTACACCCAGCCCAAAATGAGTCGAGAGAAGCCTTGCAGACGGCTATCGATGCAGCTGCCTTCGATCCATGGTGTGCCCTTGCCGATCACCGCCCTCTGGGTGATATCATGCGAGCGCGTAAATATGCATACTTCGCAAGCCAGAAGAATCGTCGATTAGGAAAATCCTAGCTTTGATAAGTCAAAAGTCGACCTGTCTCGGACCTTGCTAGCCCGAGACCGACTAAGGCGAGAAGTCATGCCTCAAAAGCAAGGCTTGTTGCAGCGAATGGGTGTTGCCCCACTCTCAAGAATTTCTATCCGGCGACCTCACGCAGGCATCTTCCGTCCGCCTTTAATCAGCGTACGTGAAGACTGTTCACTCAATCAATGGCCAACAATCATTGGAATTGCGTAAGTTTTATCAAGACTTATTGCGCATTCTTGGAAGAGCCATTACAAGTCAAAAAGCTCAAATCGCTTATAAGTTTAGCTTTCCTGTGACGAGCAGTGACAGGGAGGCCCCAGCACGCAGTTCTTGACTTTGCTCACGCATCAGCGTGAGTGATGGGTTGCAATTATTCTCCATTGGGCACAAAGGAACCTACAATGCAAACGACCGGCACGATTCATCCTAAAGTCCGAAGCTTTCTTAACAAAAATCACCAGCTGCTGATCGATGGCAACTGGCAGGACGCCACAGATCGGCAAACTTTTGCTATTGAGAATCCTGCGGACGGCGACACCTTAAGTCAAGTCGCAAAGGGCGGCGCTGCCGACATCGATAAAGCAGTGAAAGCAGCTCGGAAGGCATTTGAAGGCCCTTGGTCCAAACTTTCGGCCAGTGCCCGTGGTCGCATGATCTGGAAATTGGCCGACCTCATCGAACAAAATCTGGACGAACTGGCTCAACTCGAGTCGCTCGACAATGGCAAACCTTTAACTATTGCGACTGCTGCTGATGTGCCCCTCGCTGCCGATATATTTCGCTATATGGCAGGCTGGACAACCAAAATCTGTGGCAAAACTTTTCCTCTGTCTGTTGCTTATACACCAGGCACAGAATACCAAGCCTACACGAGCAAAGAACCAGTCGGTGTTGTGGGACAAATTATTCCCTGGAATTTCCCATTGCTGATGGCAGCATGGAAACTCGCACCTGCTTTAGCTGCTGGCTGCACTGTGGTCCTCAAGCCTGCTGAACAAACGCCTCTCAGCGCTCTTCGCTTGGGTGAACTGATTCAAGAAGCTGGATTTCCTGCAGGTGTCGTCAATATTGTGACCGGTTTTGGTGATGCGGGCGCGCACTTGGCCCAGCACCCCGACGTTGATAAAGTTGCCTTCACAGGTTCGACTGAAGTGGGCCGTTCTATTGTCCAAGCTGCAGCCGGTAACTTGAAAAAGGTGACTCTTGAACTCGGTGGCAAGTCACCCAATATCATCTTTGATGATGCAGATCTGGATCTGGCCATACCAGGCGCAGCTCACGCAATTTTCTTCAATCATGGCCAATGCTGCTGTGCAGGGTCCCGATTATTTATTCATGAAAAAGTCTACGATCGTGTGCTCGATGGCATCGCAAAATTAGCCCAATCGATACAACTGGGCCATGGCATCGATCCCAAGACTCAGATGGGACCTCTGGTGTCTCGCGAGCAACTCGATCGCGTCTGCTCCTATGTAAAAGCTGGAACCGAGCAAGGGGCCAAGATCGTGGTCGGCGGCAAGGCTTTGGATAAAGCTGGCTACTTCATGCAGCCAACTGTCTTGAGCCATACGACCCCCGATATGAAAGTCGTCCGGGAAGAAATCTTCGGACCGGTTGTGGTTGCCATTCCTTTCAGTGATATGGATGATCTGATTGCCCAAGCCAATGATTCAGAGTATGGGCTGGCCGCTGGAATTTGGACCCAGGATGTTAAGAAAGCTCACCAAGTGAGTGCTCGGTTGAAGGCTGGAACTGCCTGGATCAATTGTTACAACATCTTTGATGCAGCATTGCCCTTTGGTGGCTATAAGCAATCGGGCTGGGGCCGCGAGATGGGAGAAGAAGCGCTCAATCTCTATTTGGAAACCAAATCGGTGTGTTTGGCGAAATAATTCAGGAACGTGAAAAGGCCTTATTGTCCTTCGTCTCGAAAGAGATGGAGGATTTTTTTATTCGGGGACCTTGGACTTGATTGATTCTCAATACGCAGAACCTTCATGGTTTAAATCATCCAAGCATTGAACCCATACGGCTTGTTCAGCAAGACCTTCAAGCCGATCATGCAGAACACGCTCACTTGTGGGATTCTCATCCACACTGCCAGAGCTTTTTGAATAATGAAATCGTTCAAGACAGAGTTCTGCATAAATCCAAGGCAGGCCCCCTCCAAAGAGTGGGACAGCTCCCCTTCCCTACATCTTGGATCCTTTTGCGAACCAGACTGGCCCTATGAATCTCTTGGCAATTCAAGCTGAAAAGCCGTTTCCTATCGTCAGCAGCTGGCAACTTTGAAGTCATTCATGGAAAACTTCCCCGCGAAGGAGGACAGGCTATGTCTTTGTACAATGGATTGGCTCTCAGAAAATCAATCTTTCGGTCTTTGCCAACTCGTATCTTGCTCCGCATGTGGCCTTTGGTCTTCACTTTGCCCTTGCACCTCAAGCCTGAACAAGATCCCAAGCAAAAATTGGCGACCCTGGGATTGAGCTGTTTGGGCGTCTCGCTCGGGCTTCTTTATTATCTTATGATCCAGGATCTCAAACCTCAGCCCCGATCAGGAAAAAATGGTATGGGTAAAATACCAGGAGGTCCCTCCTTGGTAAGGCTGGCTCGACTCCATCCTTCATCCCAGCGGCCGTGGCCGCTGTTTTCAGCACGCTTTGGCGACTGACCGTCCGAGGCAAAGGACTGAGCTGACAGAACAGGGCGCTGCTCCTATCCCGCCTTTGCGCCCGACTGCTCATTGAAAGTTTTTAGAAGAAGCTAGGTTTGATTCTAAGATGTACCTAGACGAGGCTTGCCTTCTCATCCATTCATCAGCCTTGCATATGCCAGAGCAGTCGCAATCCCCGAACAATTGAATCCGATTGCCTCAATCTGCGGCAAAGTTCGTGAAAATTTTCCTCATTTGGCTTTGGCATTGTTCTCGCATTAAGTGCTTTTGAAATTGCTTTTCACTTCTTTTTCTAGGAAACGAACCTATGAAAACCTTGCCCCTTGCGTTTTTGGCCTTAGGGCTGCTGAGCGCCTGTTCTGTGGACCACCAGCAGAATTCTAAAACTCAGTCAATTGCCAGCAACCTCAGCGATAAGGATGGTCGACTGGACAAGACCTTTCTCTATGCCCTCGATGGTGACAATGTTCGGCAGAAAGAATGCCAAGTTGCTCAACCCCAGGGCCCCCAAGACTGCGCTGTGCAGCGTACCAGCAAAAAGCTGACAGCCTTTCGCAGTGAACTGGACGCTGATATCAATCTGAGCCGTAGTCGTTTGGATCAAGCCCTGTCAGCCTTGAAACAAGATCAGGCAAACCTCAATCAACGCCGCAGCGAGTTGAACATTCAGATTCAAGATCTTCAACAAAAAATCAACCAAGGCCCTGGGAACCCATCAGGCGAGGATCCTGCTGTGCTCAGAAGCGCCTTAAAATTTGCTGAGGGCGAACGAGAAAAAATTCGTGTGCAGCTGCAAAATGCTCGAGATCCGGCCATGATTGCTCAGCTGCAGAGTATACTCCAAGCTTTCGATGCGCAGATTATCGATCTTAAAGCACGTCTAGCAGCGGCACAAGGCGGCAACGTTTCGGCTCTTAAAAAGCAACTGGAGCAGGCTCAAGCAAGTCTTCTCCAAGTGAATACTGACCTCAATGGACTCGCTAGCAAAATTCAATCCGCAGAATCACAGAAAGCAGTTGTGACGGAAGAAACTCGCATTTTAGCGGCCACTCTCGATAAGCTCAAACTGAATGTGGTGTTTGATGCTCGCGATGCTTCCTTCAATGCTACGCAAGCCGAAAAACAGCTGAGCTCTCGCTTCCATAAACTGTTTCAGGTGACTGGTCCGGATTGCACTCCCCCGTCGATCGATGGCCTGAAAGAATTGGCCGTTGGTCAAGGAGCAGCCTTAACAAGTCGTGAAGCACAGGTTGGTGGCGCTTGGCACTTTGGCGAAATCGTTCGTCAACTGCTCGGCGGCAATCCTACACCTGCTCAGGTGGAAGCCTTTTTTCGCAACTGGATTCAGAATTGGCAAGTGGAAACACGAATCGCCAGCGGTGATTCAGCTGCAGCCCGTCCTGAGTTTGCCGGCGTCATCGACAGTTGGAAGCAAGCTTCAGAGGCTCGCGGAGTCAATGGTTTGGATTTGAGGCTCGCTCCCTTCCGTTTGATCGGTATCACCAATCGTCTTGATTTGCGCAATCCTTTAGTTGCCGGCGATGCTGGTGAGGCTCGACTGGCTTATGCCCTTCTCGACCAATCCACCGATCGACCGCAAGACAATGGCCTTACAACCAGACCCTTCACTCTCATCTTTGAATTCAAGGTCTCCGTCGGCGCTGATAGCCAACTCAACAATTGGGCTGGATTTTGGCATGAATTGAAAAGCCTGCCCTGCAGCGCATCGGGTTGCGATGCATATGTCACGCGTCTCGCCCAGATCACCAAGATGTTCACTCATCGCAATCAAACTGGCTTTGTCAAAGGTCAATTGGGCCAAGCCAGAACCAATGAGATCGCTTTTGGCAACCCTTGGGAACAGCGAGAATTTAACCTTCAGCCTGCCTTAGGTGGAGCCAATGCAAGGTTGATTCCTGTTGATGTAAAAAAGACACCAAAACAATCTATGAACAACAGTCGCGAACTGAATCAATTTGTGAGTTCTTTAAGTTTGGACTCCATCATAAAGAACAACTACGACATTCCCGCCAACCTCCGGGGCGCTAAAGCTCAAGTCATCGGTGGCCAACCCGAATGGCAAATTGCAGGAGATGCAGCCAAGGCGAAGGCCTTCAATTTGAATACCTGTAATGGTTGTCATTCCAGCGACGAAGATGTGATTGATGGGTTCTATCACATTTCTCCGTTCCAAGCTTTGGGCCAAGCGTCCATGTCATCCTTCTTGAAACAAGAAGAACTGCCCAGACGGGCTAAACTACTGGCTTCATTCCTGGTTGCACCTTCATGCCAGACAGGAACGCCCTTGGATGCACGCATGGCTTTGGATGCCCAAAGATCTTTGAGCCGACCTGTTCACTGAGATAAGAGAAAAAAACCGGAGATCGTGATGGTCTCCGGTACCTTTGCCTGAAAGCTTAGGGTTTACCCCATTCAAAACTAGCAAGATTTGTCGTATCAACATTTTCAAAACGGCTGCCTTCGATCAGAGTCCAGCTCACGTCATCAGCAGACCCTTCGATGTAGAACGAGTCTGGTGATCCTTCCGATCCAGCAGTATCTCGACTATCACCGCCATCGATCTTGATCCCTTGCAGGGCTATTGGATAGTCCTTAAAATCGATCTTCAACCATTGCGGAGCTCCAATCGCATCGTGCTGACCGCCTGTGTCGTAGGTGCGGAAAGCCGTCTCCCAAATATTGCCCGCAGGTGCCCTTTGAAAAGCATAGAAGGGAAAACTGTTGCGATCAACCGCGTAGCTACTCGCCGAAACGATCGCTTCATAGGGACCTATGCGTCCGGAAAAATCGCTGAAGACTCCTTGGCGCCAAACATTTTCCCATTTCAATTCCAAACGCTCGATGTCCAATTCTTGCGTGTCAGGCCAGGGTGCTTTGAGCGAAGGAAAGGTGATCTTAATATAACGGAACCGAGTCGCCAAAGACATGTTAAGCTTCTTAGCTATAGATTCCTGGATCACGACAACGTCAGAGCCATCTTTAGGCTGCATTTTTAAACTGAATTTGGCCTTCTGAGCTTGACTGAGCAACTTTTCACGACTCTGACCAGTGAATCGATAGACAACATGAAAGGGTTGATCCTGAGTCAACTCACTTATAATCACCGTAGGCGCCGGCGATCCCTGGTCTTCCAGTTCGTACTTCCAACTCCAGACACTCGCATATGTGGGCAATGACGCCTTGCCGGCCTGATCTGCCAGAACACAGGCACTGTCAACCCCAAGCCCATCCGCAGGGAAAGAGAGAGTACAGCCCAGAGTCAGATAACCAGGAACACCCCCAGAACTGTCTGAAGGTCGATCGCTGGCTTTGACCGATTCGGCAGATGAAGCGGTACTCGAGTTTTCTTGGTGAACAAATGGAGCCAGTCCTGCTTTCTTGCACGACACAAAAAAAGCGAAGATAATTGGAAGAATAAAGAAAAGTCGAAACATGTGTTTGCCTGGAACGTGTTATAAAACTATTGCGCTATTATCGGACAATGGAATCATTTCCTTGAGTAAAAAACCGACTTCAAGGCTTATCCACTGGGATACTTGAGGCTTACGGGTAGTTTAGCACGCTCATCTAGGGATAATTTCTCACGTACCCTCATTTCATTGCAAGATTCGGCTATCTTGCGTTTATGGACTGTGCTAGGGATTAGCCCTAACAGCCTGATATCACATCAATTTGTGTTTAAGACGAAAGCGAGCTAAAAATGAGATATGGATAGATTTCGAACTAAAATCAGAGGACCTTTTTTGACAAGCGGGCGAAGCGGAAGAAAGTTACTGAGAAGCGTCGCGCGCCTAATAGCTACGAAAAAAATGCGTGAGAAATCCAATTGCCTTGACGAAATCCTTCAAAATGACTCGTTCGACCGGCTTTCTCGCAATTTTATGCAAGATTCACTCGTTGTTTTATGTAAGATCGCACTCCAATATTACCTACTTATCTGATATACCGATGACGGTCTCAATCACTTCGAATTCAAGGAGGCTCGACCATCATGGGCCAAGCTCTTTCCATACGCATAAATGCTCTATTTTTGCTGATGCTCTTTCTTTCCATTTCAACGAGCTGTCATCGTTTTAAAAAGAACTTTCCTATAGTTACAGCAACTTGCGGCCAGCCTGAAGGCCAAGAAATAGACGAATTAAACAGCTATCGACCGGTCAACTCCGATAATATTGCCGTAACTGGCAACCTCCTTCAGGCCTCGTTGATTCTGGAAGATGGAACCCAGCAGATGCTGCCTTTCTCGCGGAAGGGTTGCATATACCTTCCCAAAACAGCTCATGGTTATGTTGTAGTCACCGATAAAAGTAAGGCAACAGTAGGATATTATTTTCAAAAATCAGGCAGTTCCACCTTTGGAATTCAAAATATTCAGCTCCAGGATTTCCCTTCCCTCAAACCTCGACTCAGCTGCAGCGGCCAGGATATCTGGACCAATCAGCCTTTTGTCCAGGTTGAATGGGATCTGCAACGGAATAATCAAAGCATAGGACGCGATGAACTGCTCCCGCTACTGCCCCTATTAAATATGCAATTTGTGACCAAATCAAAAGCTGGTGAAGTTCTGCAGCTTCACAAATTCTCCAAGCAGGGCAACCAGGATCTGGCGGTATTAGCTCAAAATCCAAACCGCTATGTTTTACAGATGGCTATCGCACCTGAAAGCGATTCGTTTGTTGAATTGACGTTTCAGGATATTTTGGATCGTAATCTTAAAGTGGAAGGCGGCAGCTCCTGTCGTATCCACATGACAAAGAAAAAGCCCGCCCTTCTTATTTTCAACGGTGATGGAAATATGCTTCTTGCTGTCAAGCCGGGACAGTCCATTCAATTGGAGGCTTTGGAAGACGCGGAACTCATGACTCAGGTCATTCCTGTGAATCTTCAATCCCGGATCAAGTGGTGGGTTAGACAAAGCATCGAAGAAAAGGCTGAGAATCTGAAACTTTTCAAGTCTGGACGCACCCCAATCTTTTGGCAAGCAGGAACCTATGTGCTGCGCGCTTTCACCAAAAGCAAAGCCCAAAATATGTCTGAGGTCTGGGAACGCATAGTTCAGGTTCAAGACTCTGCAATCGTAAGGCCACAGGTTACGGAACGCCTCTGGCATCTTAGTCAGGCATCGGCCGTTCAAGGTCCAGCTCTGGTGGAAGTCAATGATGATCCGAACCAACCCACCATTCGCATCAAAGACCTTCGCCGAGGATCAAGCGCACCTATTGAAATCTGGCGGCCGGAAATCAATGCGGCTAGCAAGGGACTCTTCACTTCGGGCTTTGGTGTGAATCGTCAGTTGATTCAAGGACACTTTGGTCTGATGAAATCAACAGCTCTGCAATTTTGCCTGGCGCGTGGCAGCAATGCAGCCGATAGTTGGCGGTCCTCATTTCAATCACGCATCCTTTGCTGGGAAAGAGATTCCGGGGGCAGCCTGCGGGTTATTGTCGATCAGGATGCCACGTTCAGTGATCAAGAGGACTTGAGCACAGCTAATGTCAATTACGACTCACAGGACGAAATTTTTGCAATTTCTTTCAATCAAAACAGCATTCGAATCTTTCGAGCAGCAACAGATCCCAATGTCACAGCGCCTTTGCAAGAATTGAAATTCTTCGGTAGATCCAACACCGATACGTATTCCTATTTGGAACCCTTCACCGAAAACAATGGCACCAGCTATCTCGTTCGGGCCGATCTCGGGCAGAAATTGGCGGTCGTGACGGAAATTGTCAAGGCACCCAACAGTCTTGTTCCGCTAACCTTAAAAGATTTTTCGTTTATCCCGACCAAGGTTGGCTTTTATTATGAAAACTGGGGACCAAAACGCAGTGATTCGAATCTGTTGCCCACGTATTTTTCGCAATGGCAGACCCGATTTCAGCCCATCTCATCCTGGAGCACACAGCACCCGGCGATCATCTACAATGACATTCGCTATAATTCTCGATGGGCGCGGAATCTCCAAACATATGAAAACGAAAGCACTGCGCTTTTGCAAGAAGTCAGCTTTGAAGGACTTCCGGAAAATACCAATGAATTGTGCTACTATTACCTGGATTCCACTACTCCTGGCGAATGGAATCTCAACTGTCTTTCCTATCACAATGAGCCAGCAAGCCGACAGTCCGCAAAAATATTTCAATATGACGAGCAGAAAAAGTTCTGGCGTCTGGCCGAAAACCTCAAGCTGGATTCATTGCAAGAGGAGTCGCTAGCAACCGAAAGTCCTCTGCCGATCGCTGAAATAGCCAACGTTACATTCAAGCAACCCTATACGCTTGCAGCTGCCTCGGCGTCTTCTGTGCGTTGGTCGCTTTTGCGTCTGACCGGAAACGAAGTTCTTCCCGATTTTGAGACTCTGAATTCCCAACAAAAAAGCCGTCTGCAAAGCGGCATTGGTCCCCTGGAACTTTGGGGCAAAGATGAACGATTTGCATTGTGGTATTGGCAGAAATCAGCTGCCGGTGAAGAATTGTCCAGACAACGGCGGGAGATTCGCTTTGAAGGTTCGCCCATACTGAGTGCTGACTTGGGCAGCAATCTGGGACTGGTGGATTTGATAGGGAATGGCAAACCATTCCTGATCGAACCCGACGCGAGCGGCCAGGGCTTTGCTGCCCTGAGTTTGACCGAAAATAAAGCCGACTGGCGTTTATATTCTGCGGTATGGCCCAACTTTGTTAAAAATCCAGTCACCTGGAATAGTCGACAGCTCAGCTTTATTAGTGGACGCATCCTTCCTGATATTCAAGCCAATCCTGCCTTCTGCTATCTGGCTGCCGCTGATGAACAACATTCGGGAATGATCAGCTGCTATGCCATGAACACAAATCGCGATGGACTGGATCAAAAGTTAGAAATGGAATTCCCTTTACAAAAGAACGAAGAAATTGCAGCTATTCAAATCGCCGGTACCGAACGAACGGCTCTGATGATTTTCAATCGGATTACCACTCAAATCACAGCTTATGTCCTGAATGCTTCTGCAAGCGGGACTGGATATTCCTTTCAAAAACTGCCCTGGCATCGAATGAAGAAGATAGATGCCGATCACTTCGAAAAAATTGAAGAGGCAGAATTTTTTTCCTTTCGTGAGGGAGATCCAGATGTCCTGATTCAAGGGACTTTGCATTACGGCAATTACGCCGTCATGGAACCCAAAATCCTGCATTTTTCAGGACAATTGCAGCTTGGTCAGGGCAATACCCGTTTTTCCATACTTTCTAAATTCACTGGCTCTGTGACCGGCGGTCGATTGCAAAAGGCGCCCGGAAAGTGCGCGACCAAAGTTGGACAGTACATCAAGAGGCAGCAGTTCCATGATGTCGGCAAAATCATGCATG
>JBGSTF010000306.1:0-15220 GCA_041736645.1 Oligoflexus sp.
GATCGGCTACTGGATCGGCGGGCGCATGGCTGACCGGCATCCCCAGGCGAATTTCCTATATTCCTATCTGTGCGTGCTCGCGTTTTATATCGCCGCGCTCGGGATCGGCTATGATCGCCTCGCCCTTTTTGCCAATCAATCAGGAATGATTGTCGGATCGTTTCTTACCAGTCTGGTGGCTTTTCTGCCGCCTATGGTGATCCTGGCGATGATCTCACCAACGGTCATCAGACAGCTGGAACGCGATGAAGGCGCCCGGGGGGCCGTTGGAGGCGTTTACGGTCTATCCACTTTAGGGAGCATGCTGGGTTCGCTCCTGACGAGCCTTGTCTTTATCCCAGCCTACGGCGCCCATAACAGCCTGATCATCGCCGGCAGCCTGATCGGAGTCACGGCTCTTATCGGCATGGCATTGGCTCGGAAACCCGTTGGCGGGGCCTTGGCGCTGGCCGCCACGGCATCCTGCGTCGCGCTCTTCTTCTTCAAAACACCATCGCACCCCGATATCGTCGAGGAAGTCGACTCTGTCTACAACACGATCGCGATTCGCCATTGGACCCATGAGGGCGTCGAGGGCTATGACATGCGATTGAACAACCTAAGGCAGTGCAGTCGCACCATCTCCGGGCTGCCTGAAGATGACGTTAAAACGGAACAGTCCTGGCAATATGTCGTCCAATCGGCTTCGATTTTAGCGAATCCCAAGAACATTCTGATACTCGGCTTATCCTGTGGTCACAGTATGGAAGTCTATGACCTTGTTTTTCCCAGTACCAAAGTGGTCGGTGTCGAGCTCGATCCTGAAATCGTTCGGCTTGACAAAAAATACTTCGGATTCGACCGATTTGCCAACCTGACCCCGGTGGTTGCGGATGCCCGGTCTTTTCTCCGCCAAACTTCCGAAAAATTTGATGTCATCGAAGTGGATGTATTCAAGGAGGGCGATTACATTCCGTTCCACGTGACCACTCAGGAATTTTTCGAGGAAGCCGCCTCCCATCTTACGGAAGGAGGTTTCGTGGCGATCGACGTTTTCACGTCGCCGTTGGTCCTCGAAAAATACGCTGGCAAGAACCCCTTCCTCGATAGCATCAGCGCAACTGTAGGTCGCGTGCTGCCCTATGTCTATGCGATTCAATTCGGCGAGACTTCCAACATCATTCTGGCCACTCGGCGGAAAATGGAAATCGAAGACGTAAAACACATACTGCTGGGTTTCGAAACAACCCACCCTGTGCTCAAGAAAGTCCTCCCAAAGCTGGCCGAGCGCATCCGTGTTTATGAATCGACGACGGATCAGCCTCACATCTCGACCGATGACCTGTCGAGAATCGAGCTTTTGCAAGGCTTGTCGCCGCGCGATGACTGAAGGTTGCAGAAGTCCGCCGCGAGGTGGGCGCTGGCCGTGCTAGCGCTCGGCTCTCACAAAATAGGAGAGCGGGGGCATGGGCCCCTGAAAGTCCTTGAACTGTGAGAAAGCCCCAGAGATTTCCTTGGGAAGCTCATCGAACTGCTTGATGTTGAATCCGTGGCGAATGAGCCCCTGGAAGATGTCCGAGATGCGATGGGGATACCAGTAAGTGGCCGAACTCTCGTATTTTTTCCCTCCAATGTAGTCCAACCCTTCATTCTCCACAAAGGGCTCTGTGCGGAAATAGGACGACACCGTAGTTGTGGTCGATCCGCCCGGCTCAAACATATCCAGGATGGGATGCATCTCAAGTATCCAGAACTGCCCCTGCTTGGTCAAAAGTCGTTCACAGGATCCGAAAAAGGCATCCAAATCCTTAAACCAACCAAACGTGCCGACTGAAATGAAGACGACATCGAACCGATTGTGGAATTGGCTCGGAATATCAAGCACGCTGCACTGGGCGAATTCGACCTTCGCGTGAGCATGAGTAGCCAGATCCCTGGCCATCTTGACGAATTCTTCCGCAAAATCCAAGCCCAGGCATGCCCCCGCTCCCAAACGCTGAAGGGAAATAACCTCCCGACCATTATTGCAGCAGGGCTGCGCAAATGTCTTCCCCTTGATAGCAAGCGGCTCCAGCAGCGCCCTTACCCATCCCGAGAAATGGACATAGGCAGGATCAGCAAACTTCTGCAAAAGCGAATCCCACTCTGCGGTTTTATGATATGCGGCGGCCTGGTTCCAAGCTTCCTTATTACTCTCGATGGAATCAACTTCCTTCTTGGTACCCAAAGGCGACCTCCCCTTCTAAGCGCCGAGTGTGGCTTTCTGGTAAGACTATTATAAATCATGCCCAGCTACAATCTTGAAGACATCCGGACGGGGGTGCGATCAGCCGCCACAAAGCATTCTAGGCAGGAACTACCCAAGGCAGCCCCTTTCGGTGCGGAATTCATATGTTAACATAGCCTTGGGAGCCAAAAGTCGGGTCAAGAGTTCACGCATTTGACGCCAGGAATGCGATTAACAGGAGACGCAGATGTTAAAGAAAGTGAAGAACCTCCTAATTGACCTCCGCTCCATCGGCAACACTCTCCTTTGCGAGTACGATGATTATCTGCTTCCCTCTCATCCGAAATTCCGGGAAACCTATAGCAAAGGCCTGGGTCTCCCACCGGACAGCCTCCTGGCTGATCATTGCAAGCTGTCGCGGGCGGATGCCGATCTCTTCAAGCCCAGCATGGGCAAAAAACTGCAGCGATCCAAAATCACGGATGTGGAGTTCGTGGACCCAGCGAAACCACTGCATCTGCCGAAGGAGGCTCGAACCACATGGCTGGCGAGGGCCAGGCCCCACATCATCGTGCATAATCGCTTGCAGAATATGAGCCTACCCTACTGGCTCGACGATGAGCTCCTGAATACCCTGATGGCTGCCGAAGCGAACCAGAGCCATGGCAGCCTTCATGCAGACACGCAAGGCATCTTTGAAGCGCTGGGAATACTCTCCCCTTTCAGTGCCGACGAAGAGGTCGAAAAGCACAGGACCACAGGTTTGAGGCTGAAGCAGGAGTTGGACGAGCACGCCGCGTGCAAATTCTTCGATTTCTTTCCTCCGGCCTTTATCTATACGATAAGCCGGTATTGCGAAGTCCTCAATGACAACGGGTATTTGGACTTCGATCAGAATTTCCCCGCCGCGAAAAGAACATGGCTGTATGGCGACAGGTTCGCCAATTTCATCCAGGTGCAGGCGGTCAACCTTCTATGCTCCTATGGTAATGAGATCAAGCGCGGCACAAATTCAATCATCAATTATCCCTTTGGATCGTCCTTGACGAAGCATGTCGACGATCTCTGCGGCTGGGGCGTGGTGCTGGCTGTGAGTATCTGCTTGAGGATTTCCAAAGCCTCTGGAGCAGAATGGCCCATTAAAGTTGAAAAAGATGGTCAGGTCACTACGATAAGCTGCCAGCCCGGTGAAGCCGCGGCATTCAAGCCCGACCACCCCCATTGGCGAGACACCTCGTCGGACGGCAACAACCGATTCCTCTTATTTTGGTTCGTCAGAAAGTCCTATCGCGGTCGCGTCAATCACTTGATCTATATGAAGTGAGCCGGGCGTTCTCACACCGCGATAGGCGGACAGGTCATCGGCGAGAAAGACACCGACATCACGTGAAGGATTCAACTTGAAACCTGAAAACTTGCTCGTCCGTGCTTTCGATCCGCAAGATCTCGACCCATGCCTGGCGATTTTCGATAGCAATTGTCCTCAATTTTTCGCCGCAGATGAGCGGGAGAAGTTCGTTCACTATCTTATTCATGAATGCCTCCCATACTATGTTGTCATTGACGGGATAAGTCGCATGGTTGCGTGCGGAGGATTCTTGGTCGAAAATAAAGTCGCAGAATTGACCTGGGGCATGGCTGATAGAAGTTTTCATGGCCGCGGCATCGGCCTGCTCCTATTTAAGTTTAGGCTCGAACAGATTCGCAAGGCCCGCGCGATCGCACTGAAAATGGACACAAGTCAGCACAGCTTGGGCTTTTACTTGAAACTTGGGTTTCAAATTGAGAATAAGGCAGCCGATGGCTATGAGCCAGGACTCGACCGATATGACCTGTGGATGGATCTAAAAATATCCTAGCTCCTGTGACACTCATCAGCCGTCCCTATCGGAACGGTTTCCGTATCGCCACACTGCTATTTTGATGCCTTGCCATCATATTTTTTCTGGAGAGAGACCCACAGGTCGACAGGCTCCTTCGATAGAGTACTTGCAGTTCTCCTTTGGCCTGTCAGGCGACGTCGCTGAACCTTCTGAGCCCTTATCTTTTGATTTCTTCAGTCCACTTTTCTTACTTTCTGCTTGAGTTGTGGCTCCCCTATTGTCTACCTGTCCCTTTGCAGGACCCTCAGCCGGCGCTTTATCCTTTGAAGTGCAGGCAAAAAATACGAACATAAGAATTAACACTTTCATACAAGACCTCCACTTTCCTTACGGAACACCTGAAGTTCGCCTTTAGTACGAAGGATAATTACCTGATTTTCATGGTTACTTTTCCGCATTTTTACTGATCAGCGCATTGTGTAATTTCCCGGATTTTGTAAAGTGTTTGTAAGCGCAGCCTGAATCCATTCTTTTACCCACAAATTCACGATGATTCAAAATTTGATCGAGCAAGACGTTGGAAATCATTCAGCTTCATGAGTCCACGCCAGATGACGAGCGGCCCAGGTGGAGGATCCCTGGCTCTTGCTAGATAGTCGCTGGCACGAAACAAAATGCTGATTTTGGCCTGCACCACTTTGGGTTTCACTTTGATATTGGCCGGGGTTTGAATACCGATTTCACCAATGTTGACATCGATTGCAAGCTTTCGGTTCTTTCTGCTGAAATAACCTTTGTCTGTAGCAATTGACTTCAATGTGTCTTTGCCGAAGAGTTTCGCGTGCTCTTCGATGAACATTGGAAAAACCGATTTGTCTTGCGTCTGCACATCCATGCATTCCAGTATGAAGAGAAAGTTGCCCTTGATTCTTCCCAGCTGTATGGTTCGACCGAATTCGTGCATTTTTTGTAGTTTCCCCTTGGTTATGCTCACTTCAGAAACGTTCCTATAGGCCCCAGATCGGCTTCACAGAGGCAATCCAAGGTCGTATTTGTCCATGGTACCTTTGTAAATAGACACTTGGTCCAAGGCGAACTGGGGACAACGGTCAGGCCAGTTGAAATCGTATGAGGGGAACCGTTCCCCTTGAAGCATGCCATTTTAGTATATTTATTGATGACGACCACGAGTTCCGGACGAAAATGACGACTAAAAGCACCATATTCCCATCCCTTCGGTTTGTGAGCCGAGCCGTCACGATCCAGGCCACATTTTGTGGCAAAGATGCCGGGATTATTGAATCCGCGCACTTTAACCAGAGACTCAAACCCTTGACGCATAAAGGGTTCTATTGTAGAACACTCCGGGTAACACCCACCATGATTACGGGAAAAGCTGTATTCCCAATGCTATTTTGAACAAGCCAGGAGCTTTCACTCCTGATGAATTTGAAGTCATGAAAACTCATGTTCAATATGGCCACAAAGAGTTGATGAATGCTATCAGCAACGGCGCGCCGATCGAAGAGATCGTTGCCCGCGTGGCCCTGGAGCATCATGAACGCTTCACCGGCAAAGGCTATCCTGCTGGGCGGCGTGGAAGGCTGGAAGAGGATCCTGAGCTGGGCATTCACGTCTATTCGCGGATTATTTCCATTGCCGATGCTTACTCGGCTTTGCTGATGAAGCGGGTTTATAAACCCGCTCTGCCTGCTGAAAAAGCCCTGGAATTGATGGAACGTTCTGCGCCTGATGATTTTGATAGCGAAATTTTTCAACCCTTTGCGACAGGTGTAAAGGGCAGCTTGAGTGCGCTTAAGAAGAAGAAAGATAAAATGGAAGGCAATGGTGGATCGATCTATATGATTGATGCCAACGAATCGCTGGTTAAGCAGATTCAAGACTCGAAAAAACAGCAGAATACGAACGCGCCTTCTGTTAAGAAGTCGAGTTGGAGTTTCCCGTTACCGATGAGAGTTCCTTGAACAAATCTTCGTATGGAACACTCTTGTGAAAAAGAGTTCATCCAACAGCATCTTTCATTTTGGTCGTAATATAGACTTCCATATTCAATCGTTCTGCCAGCTCTATGACTTTTTCGAGACTGAAGCGACTCATTCTTCCGTACAAAATATCGCTTACGTGAGGCTGCTTCAATTTGAGCAGCTTGACAATGTCGCTCTGAGTCATGGTCTCATTTAGGACTTTCACTTGATCCACTACTTGCCCGAAGAGATTGGACTTCAAGCGCATAGCGTGCGACTCGTTACCGTCGAACAGATCATTCCATATAACAGCCATTTATATCTGCTTTAAGCGTTGCATAATGACGTTCAAAATTTTCTGGCTTGTCTTAGCCAGCCGACTCTCAACACTTTGATGAAACCTTGAGCACTTCGCGAGCAAATTTTATATACGGCAAAGAGCGGGCGCGAGCCTCTGGCAGCTCGAAATCACTCGTTCCTTGATTGACAATTCAACTGAAGTTTTTGTTGAACATCCATACGAACGAATCAGAATCACTCAACTGCTTGAGGAACCGCTGGTGCCCGATGAAGAGCTCCGCGTGCAATGCCGTTTCTGGGTGGTTCAGCTGACCAAGCCTTGGCAGCGCGAAAATCTGAAACTCCCTGTATGGAGGCGATTGATCCGGGCTTAGACCGAAGATTACGCCCGCGACAGGCACACCTGACCGAACTCTATTCTGCAATACCAATTCTCATTGGCAAGATCCCTGGGTGAACAAATACTTTTTGAAAGTCAACAAAAGCCTGAAAGTTTTAGAGTAGGAAGGCCGCCGCAGCCAAGCCAGTATAGGGAATGGCTCCCAACAAAAGGCCAAGCGGACTTATGCCGTCCTCGCCAAACTTTTCTTTCAACAAACCATATCCGGCTGGGTTGGGCGCATTAGCGATGACCGTCAATCCACCTCCCGAAACGGCACCAGCTACAAGAGCAAACTTCGCAGCATCCGACAGATCAGGCACAAGCGTGCCGAGGTATGTGATGGCGGCATTGTCTGTGATGGCTGTCAGTGTCAGACCACCCCAATAGAGGGTAGCATCACTCATACCTGCCAGGAGAGGTGCAAGCCACCAATCTTGAAGTTTACCGAGCGTGACAAGACCTGCCAGAAAAAAACCAACCAGTAAGCTTTCTCGAATGCGAATCTCTTCTTGATATTCTTTGGCAACAGCACACCATCCCAAAAAAAACAGAAAGATGGCGACAAAGAATGCCATATAGTGGGACGTTAGTATTGCTAAGACGAGAAAGACAAGGTGAATGCCGACGACCCAGTTCGGAGGAGACTTTGAAGTTTGTTGGTCTGATGGAACATCGGATTCAAGCGATAAAAGTTCTTTGCGAAAAAAAATAGCGGTCAAGATCGTACCCAATGTGACGGCCATCGCAGCCCGCCATCCGAAGTTTGTAAGCATGAATAGGGTATCCCATTTCCAGGGTTGCGCTACCATAAGGATTGGGGGTGCTCCGAAATGAGTGAGGGTGCCACCAATTGAAACATTGACGAATAATAGGCCCAGAGATGCATATCGAAAGCGAAGCGAAAGCGTAGGGCCGAAGAACTTATCTCGAAGTAGGATAGCAGTAACAGTCATAGCCGCAGGTTCTGTGATCAACGACCCAAGGAGTGGTCCAACTATGAGACAGGAACAGTACAGCGCAATATTATTCTGCACCGGAACGATTCGCGCGAGACTCGCGATCACCGCTTTGGCAAAGGCCAAAACTGGTTTTGTTGCGGCCATACACATAATGACAAAGACAAAAGCTGGCTCAGTATAATTGATTTCCTGCATATAGTGCGCGGCGGATTCAGTTCCAAATCTGATTGTCCATACGGCGATGAAAGCTGCAGCCCAAAGGCCAAAAACCACCTCAATTTCGCTTAAAAAATGAAAGAAATTCTCACCCATGGATCCTTCTGGATATCTATGCGCGAGCCCAGCTAGGAATTTGACACAGAATGTATGCATCACGGCACAAGCGAATAGAATCGTCGCAATATATTTCATTTCGAGCATGGGGGACTCCTTCTACCGAAAAGCAGAACTAAACAGGGGTTAGAGATTATTGGCTCAGCAATGTTATAGCCGATAGGAAGATAAAATATAGACAAATCAGCAGGGATCCGCGATTCCTTGACAAAACATTGCTTCTTGACATAGTGAGCCAAACCGCCAATATTCCGAAAAGAAACTGCAAAAAACTCGAACTCCGAGGACATTGACAAAAATTGGTGGATACCTGTTGGTGTTGGCTATTCAATATCGGTCGCTTGGATTATGGGCTGGAGGTAGATTTTTCAAAAATCGGATTCATTACCAAAACAGTCCAAGGTATAAGTTTTGATACGTTTATTGAATGTATTCTGCTAAGATCGCTCCCGATGAGGAGGAGATATGTTCAACTACAATCATCTGTTCTATTTCTTCACGGTCGCTCGACTAGGAGGTGTCATCAATGCTGCGAAACATCTCCGAATTGCGCAACCTTCACTTAGCACCCAGATCAAAGCATTGGAAGCCCATGTCAGCCGTACACTTTTCAAAAAACAAGGACGAGGCATCGCATTAACTCAAGACGGCGAGGTGATGTATTCCATCTGTAGGAAGATGTTTGAACCCGTCGAAGAGCTCGATGACTTCCTGGCAAGCAGGGAATCAAGGGTTCAGAAGCAAATTCGGATTGGCGTATCTGACGAGATAGAGCGTCCTTTCGTGGTTCAACTCATGCGACATATCTTTCGAAAAGATCTCATACATCAGAATATGCAGGTGAGAATGCGGTCCGGTAAACATCGGATTCTTCTTGATGAAATTTTATGGAAAGAATTGGATGTCTTACTCAGCAATCACGTGGCGCATGGGGAAGATTTTTCTGTCCTTGCAGAAATTCCCATGCCTGTTGTGGCAGTTGTGTCACCCGATTCACTTCAACAGTATAAAGGCCATCTGCCAAAGGAGACCTTTGCAAAAGCCTTGCAACATCTCAATATTGGTTTGGTGCTTCCAAGTGAAGACCAAAAATTACGAATAGAAACTGAAATTTATTTGCAAAAGGCCAAAATCCGCCAGTCCGTGGTTTTTGAAAGCGATATCCTTTCCGCAGTGGTAAGAGCAGCCGTTGAAGGTCTAGGCATGGCCTTTTTGCCAAAGCCATATATTCAAAAAGAATTGACAAGCGGTGCTCTCGTCAAACTTGGCGACAGCCCTGGATTATGGAATCATTCCATTTTCCAGATTGTTCTTAAAAAGCGTCAGATTGATCTTCTTAACGGCGAAATACGCGACTATTTGCGACTCTATAAATCTAAATCCACACCAACCCATTCATAGTGTTAAGCGACACACGAAAGTGCAGATAGCCGACCGTTACCACGCCTGCAGTATCCAAGAAAAAAAACCATCGTTTACAAGGTTTGAAAGTACTTTTAGCAGAAGATGCTGATGATAGCTGTCGACTTTTCGAAGCTATTCTAGTGATGGAGGGTGTTCAGGTTAAAATTGTCGCACTTGCACTTTATCTTTCACAAAAATCATAAGGCACTTGATACTGACAGTTTCACTTGCGGCTCTCTCCGCTTCTGATCTGCCTTTTCATTGCTCATAGCATCTATCCTTCTACTCAAATTTCGAAGCGCACCTTGTCGATGCAGTTTCAAGATTGGCACCGGCATAGCATACCATCCAGAATAGACTTTAAAGCGACGAACTTGGTATTGCTTCCTTGGGGCGAGTGTTGGTATTTCGCCATCTATATCATTCAAGGCGGAGGGAATATTGAGTACATTTTCTTGCCTTGATGACCCAGAAAAATGAGCTTCATCTTTGGCATTGATAACTGATATGAAATTCAGGCTCGCATTGATAAGAATGTATAATGTTAACAATGGTATCATCTCCAACTCTAAGTATTGAACTGCCCTATTCTGTGTCCATGGAGCGCGAAGCCCTACTGGACAAGGAGGAAAGTTGGTCCCGTAAAGCATTCTTAAAAGATTGGTGACCACCTTCTCGCACGACAACTCCCTTCACACATTTCGGCATGAGAGCTGAATTCCAGGGCGACAGATCTGTCCCTCCTACTAAAATTACCGATGGAATACGTTTTAGATTTTCAATGCGCTTGCCAATTTCTTCACAACGATCTGAATTGGCATCCATATCAATAACGAGGACCAGAATAGAACCAGAACCTTCCCGGACACAGTATTCAGCCAAGGAGCTGAATACCTTCATATCAAACCCATAGCTGAGTGCTACCATACGACTTAATGCGAGAAGCTGCTTGTCATAACTAATGATTCCAAGTCGGTAAGAAGCAATCTCGGGCTTGTTTTTGTACTGCATTAAACTATCAACTTAGCTAAAGGTTTCAAAATCTGGTTCCCTCCCTATTTGCATCTATAGAACTTCTCGCCAATCAGGGCTCAATGCGAACGCCGCATTGATAAGTCCAACGTGGCTATAAGTTTGAGGAAAGTTTCCCCGATGATGAAGTTCTTCACCGAAAGATACGTGCTCGGGATAAAGGCCTTGTGGGGTTCCATATCGGGTTAGGCTATGCAAGAGACTTTGACCTTTTGACTTCAGTCCTAAGGAGGCATAGGCTTGAGCGAGCCAGAAGGAACACACAAGAAAGGCGTCCTGGGGCTGACCGAAATCGTCATCTCGACGATAGCGGTAAAGCAAAATGCTGCTGTCGCCTCCGTCTGATGATGCGCGCAATTGTACGTCAATGGCTTCGACAGTTTTTTTGCTAATCTCAGGGTGCGGAAAACGTAGAATTGGCAAAAGGAGCATCGAAGCATCTAAGGTTTGATCCACAGGACTATTGTAAATAATTCCATCGACACAAGCTGCCATGACACGATCATAGGCTAGATTTCGACTTTTTTCGATCGAGCCAATGGAAACACGGGTTGCCTCGGGTATGATACCTCTTTCCTTGAGTTTATAAACCCGATCCAGACCAGCCCAACACATGAGGTTGGTAAAAGTATGTTCAATTTTCTTCCCCCGAATCTCCCACAGACCTGCATCAGCGCGACCGATTGACTGAATGCATCTCTCGGCAAGCCAGTCTATTAATTCAAAGAGGTGCAGCGAGCGCAGAGACATGAACCTTTCATCAAAAAATATAGGCGCGAGTGTCAAAATCATCTCGCCGTAGACATCATTTTGGACTTGCAGCGCAGCAGCGTTCCCCGTCCTAATAGGTTGAGATTGTTTGAATCCAACCCAAATCGGATGAGTCTTTTCAGGCAGCGGTAAGCTTTGATCGAGGGCATAGACGGGCGACAGATCGTGATCAAACCGAACGATATTGATCAAGAACTTAAAAAATCCCTCCATTTCTTCAAAGTGACCAAGATTATTGAATGCACTGAGAGTAAAAAAAGAATCTCGTAGCCAACAGAAACGGTAGTCCCAGTTTCTTTCTTGTCCTACTGTTTCGGGCAGGCTTGTGCTAGTAGCAGCTAGAATTGCTCCAGTATCCTCAAAGCAATGCAGTTTAAGTGTGATTGCAGAACGAATAACATCGGTTTGGAAGAGCGTTGGAATAGAACAATGTTTGACCCAAGTTTGCCAATATTTTTCGGTCTTAATAAGAAAATTCTGAGAGACTTGAATGAGATCATCTTCTAAAGGCATGTCCCAGAAAAGTGCGAAATAGGCTGGCTCATCTAAATGAAAGTCCTGTTGCTCGATGAGATAAGTGAGAGGAATATTAGTTATCAAACGCAGACTGCCCAAAGGCGATTCATATCGCACATGGCTATTGAAGCGCTGGGGTGCTATCACCTCTTTCGTCCAGCCAGCTACCGGTCGACATCGAACACGAACCCGAGGCCGACCACTCGTCGGCTTCACGATCCTAATGTGTACTGCGGGTCGATAGATTCGACCATATTGCTCAAATCGCGGCGCGAAATCTGTGATTTCAATTCCTTGATCGTCTTTCCCTTGAATCCGAGTCTCAAGAATGGCCGTGTTGGTTCGATATTTCTGTTCAGTTGCGACTCCGTCGTCGATAGTTACAGAAAAACACCCACCATCTGGATCCAGAAGCTGGCCAAAAATGGGTTCCGAATCAGGTCTAGGCATGCATAACCAGATAATACTGCCCGTTTTGTCAATAAGACTCGAGATTTGACAGTTGCCTACGAGAGAAAAATCGTACATAGTAGAGACCTCTTGATTTAATTTTATATCAAAGTAATTCGAGGTTTCAACATGAAACTCACCCTACGCTTTCTTCTTCCCTTGATTGCAAGCCTGGGCATCATGGCATTTGTACTGGTGCCCTTTGTTGAACACTTGATGGAAGTTTGGTTTATCCGTGACCTAGATATTCGCAGCCGACTTATTGGAAGGAGCGTCGGCGCAGAAGTGCAAAGACTCCTAAGCGAATCCACTGACATGACAACCACTCGAAAAAAACTATTAAAGATTCTGATAAAAGCAACTGACGACGAACGGCTGATGGCGCTTGAGATCTGTGACGCCGAAGGGCAGTCCTTTGCAAAAACGGATAGTTTCCCTTCGCAAATTAACTGTCAATCTATAGATCAAAATCATCCCTTCTCTGGCAAAGTCCTCCAGTTGCCATCAGGATCCATTCACTTTTCTTTCTCTCCAATTGAGCGCATTTTGAGCGACAGCGAAGATTCACAGCCAAGACCTTTGCAGGAATTTTCAGCAAGAATTCTTACTATGCTTCCTTTGAAGCTCCTCATTATCCATGATATGAGTTTTGTTGACCGCAGGAGTCGAGATACCAAAATCTACATGGGACTAGTCTTTCTTTGTGTCGGTCTTGTCATTGCATTCTTGTCACTGGTCATCGCCCGATGGAGTCGGACCCACTGGATACAGGGCGTCCAAAAGTTATTAGGTGGAATTCGGAACAGCGACGACAATGAACCCTTCGTTCCATCCAATCAAGACTTTTTGCCTATATTTAAAGATGTGAAGGCTTTGGTTAAAGAGTTAGAGGCCACACGTCAGCTCCAGGATGAATCCAGAATTAATTGGAATCCAAGCACCCTCAAAGAGATTTTAAAGAAACAGCTGGATGGCGAACGAATCATAGTTGTTTCCAACCGTGAACCCTATATCCATCAAAATTCTGAACATGGAATTACGATTCAAAAACCCGCAAGCGGCCTTGTAACAGCTCTTGAACCCATATTAAGGGCTTGCTCTGGGACATGGGTCGCTCATGGCAGCGGAACTGCAGACCGGCAAGTTGTTGACACAAATGATCGTGTTCAAGTTCCTCCAGATCACCCGATGTATTTGATAAGACGTATCTGGCTTTCCAAAGAAGAGGAAGAGGGCTACTACTATGGGTTTGCCAACGAAGGCCTTTGGCCCCTTTGTCACATCGCCCATACTCGCCCTCAATTTAGAAGCGAAGACTGGATTTGGTACGTAAAAGCCAACCAAAAGTTCTCAAACGCTGTCTGTGAAGAAGCAACTGACTCGGCACCGGTTATTTTGGTGCAGGATTATCACTTAGCCTTAGCACCTAGACTCATTCGTGAGCGCTTACCGGGTGCGACCATCCTGAGTTTTTGGCATATACCCTGGCCAAACGCGGAATCTTTTGGGATATGTCCGTGGAAGAACGAAATACTTGCCGGGCTCCTCGGCAGCTCAATTGTGGGATTCCATACTCAGTTTCATTGCAATAACTTTATGGAATGTGTTGATCGCTATTTGGAAGCTCGTATCGACCGAGAAACCAATACCATCATCTACAAAGGCAAAGCGACCCAAGTCAGGGCCTATCCCATTTCCATCGAATGGCCCCCGCAGGTCCTTCAGACTCTCCCCACTGCTGTGGATTGTCGCAGAATTGTGGCCGAGAGACACGGCCTGTCTGAGGCTTGCAAAATCATCGTGGGTATCGATCGCCTTGACTATACCAAAGGCATCATCGAAAGATTGAGAGCAGTGGAAAAATTCCTGGAGAAAGACAATTCCTGGTCAAAGAAATTTGTCTTTATTCAAATAGGAGCACCTACCCGATCTACAATCCCAAGTTACAGGGATTTTGCCCTTGAAGTTGAACGAACGGTCCATCATATCAATGACAAGTATCGTAAGGACAACTGGGAGCCAATCGTTTATTTACCAGTGCATCACGAGGTGGACCAAGTCTATCATTATCTGCGAGCAGCAGAACTCTGCATGGTAACCAGTCTTCACGACGGAATGAATCTTGTCGCCAAGGAATACGTGGCTGCCCATGATGATGAACGAGGGACTCTCTTACTCAGCATTTTTGCTGGCGCATCTCGCGAGCTCACGGGCGCGCTCATAGTTAATCCCTATGATATCGATCAAGTGGCTGAAGGCATACGAGCTGCCCTTTCTATGAGCTTGGATGAGCAACGGGAAAGAATGCGATTGATGCGAAGCCTAGTTCGAGAATACAACATCTATCGCTGGGCTGGTCGAATGCTTTTGGATGCAAGTCGAATTCGCTTGCATGAACAGCTACGTTACGTCAAAGGCATCAATCATGATACATCGCCTAGTACCAGCGAAGAATTGATAGAACATAATCTAGGTGTTTACTCGCCGGGAGGAATTCTCCGTATATGATGTATTTATTTGAGGAAAGAGGCTTGAAAATGCTCGAAGCTTTCTGCTATGCAGATGCACTCATGGCATTTGACTTCGATGGCACACTAGCTCCCATAGTTACTAACCCAAAAGATGCCAGCCTTTCAAAAACCACAGATGGGCTCCTTCAGAAGCTTCGCGAACGAACGGCCTTGATTGTCATATCTGGCAGAGGTCGAAATGATTTGCTAGCCCGTTTGCCCCAGAGTATTGATTTTGCAATAGGCAATCACGGATTGGAAGGTCTTCCCAGTACAGCAGGAAACCTCCAGAGCGCTGCGGATCTAACTCAATTCTGGGCTTCCAAACTCGAATCTCAAGTTGAAAAGCTGTCCGGCGTTGTTATTGAAAACAAGACATACAGTTTAGCGATCCACTATCGCCAGGCAAAAGACAAGCGGAAAACCAAGGCTAAGCTCGTCGAGCTGGTCACTGATTTACATCCAGGTCCTCGAATATTGCTGGGTAAGTACGTTATCAACCTCGTAGCATCAGGCGCCCCCCACAAAGGCGTTGCGCTCCTCGAACTC
>JBGSTF010000310.1:0-45306 GCA_041736645.1 Oligoflexus sp.
GTCACATTTATGATCCTGGGCCAATTCGCTGTTATTCCATTTCTCAGTCCATCCTTGGTCGCTAATGCTGGCTTACGTGAGGATCAACTCCCTCTCATATACCTAGTCGGCGGCTTGGTTTCCATCGTATCTGGTCCACTCATTGGTCGGTGGTCGGATCGAAAAGGAGCAGCCCGAGTTCTATTGATCATGGCGCCGATCTCCATGCTACCGTTTCTGCTCATTACCAACTTAAGGCCTATAGGATTGCTTGGAATCCTTGCTATTTGTGGTCTGTTCTTTTTGTGTATGGGAGGAAGGATGGTGCCGACGATGACACTCGCAACGGGTTCGGTAAAAGCCCAGCACCGAGGCATGTTTATGAGTCTAAGCAGTTCCCTGCAGCAATTTGCTGCCGCTTCGGCAGCCTTCATTGCGGGGCAAATTGTTCATAAGGCACCCGATGGGCATTTGGAACACTATGCTTACATCGGTATTTTCGCATGCGTCCTTACGCTTCTCACTCTGCTCATCGTTTATCAGCTCCGCAATGATGCGGCGCAGGTCTAACGAAGCGACTAAGATGCCGATGGCTCTTGATAGATCTTTTCGCTCTGCCTATCGGCAAATTTCAAACAGTAAAGAGTGAGCGCTGTCGGATCGTCCTCGATAGAGAGACTTTGCTTGTCGAGCGGGTATTCTCGAAAGCCAAGCCGGGCTTCAGCCGTGAGTTGCTTAAAACTCCGTAGGTCCATGATCAAGACACTTTCCTGGCTTCCAGGAAAAAGCTTCCTGCGTATGCGTTCATAGCGTGTGGCCAGGATAATGCCACGGCCATGAATATCGTACTCTCGCGTGCCCGAGAGTGGAAAGAAACCAAACAACGGTCCATAGGCGATGGCAATGCTACATCCCACCGGACTTGGAATCTGGAAGATTTCGGCTTGCCTGCGAAAAATTCCTTCAAATTGAAAGGCCAGGGACAATGCACTATCAGCAGGATCATCCATGATCGATGCAAATGGATAGCCAATAGAACAGAGAAAGCCATCACCCATCTCTTTGATCCGGTAGGCACTCGCTCGCAGTCCAACCCCATCGTATCCAAACAGCATCACCTCTTGGCACTGCTTAACAACACTACTGAGAAAACTTCGAACCTCTGGGTGAGTGATCTTGGAACTGGAAATGACATCAAAGCAGATCACAAAGCCTTCACCTTCGCCGACCGGCATGGTTGATTCAAGAGCAAGACCTTGTCGCATCCCATCAATTTGGTGGGAGTAAAACACTTTGCTCAGCTGGTTGAACATATGCTCATTGAGCTTGTTAGCATCTTGCTCGCGCTGACGAACTCTTATCGCAAAGGCCACGGAGAATAGAATAGCTTCAGCGACCATGCCGCTCAAGTAGCTCCAAGCCATGTGGTTTCGGGCTGCCACAGCAATATTAAAGACAGCAATAAGCATACTTCCCGTCAGGCACGACCAACCGATCAGCAAGATCAAAGCTGAGAGATCCTTTTTGAGAGCATCCTGCAAAGCTTTGCCAATGGAGACGCCGATGAGAGCTATTCCAGACATATAAGCCACTAGGATCAAATTACGGAATGGCCAGGATAGAAGACAAGCGACGACGACAAAGCCGAAAAATACACTCTGCAAACGAAAGGCGAAGCTGCCGCGACGCAATCCGAAAAAGTAGATATTGAATCCCGCCAATCCAAGACAAGCTGTCACGAGAAGTCCGTTCATGAGCAACAATGAATCGGTTTTAATTAAACCGTGAGCGATCAGCATAAATCCATCGAGACTCATGAGATAGATGGAATTGAAAAGATAAAACCGTTGTCCAGATAGACCACCCAGCAGAATATTAATCAGTGCAAGGACTAAGACTATACCGAGTGAGACCCAAAGAAATCGACTATCATTTAGAGCGAATCGATAGAAATCAGAAAACCTGCTCACCTCTAGATTGATGAAAATATCTCCTAGGGTCATCTGCGTCGCCAAAAGATAGATGCGAGAACTTCCTGTAGGAATAAACAGGCGAAAGGCATCCGATCTAAAGGGCCATCGGCCTATCGCCTCGAGATTATTACCTTGAACTTCATAAAGTTGATTTTTGTTCTGCCACAGTTGGGCAAGGATAAGTTCATCTGAATCGGATTGATTAGAGATCTCAATGAGCGACCAAACCTGGCGAGGATAGGTAGTAAAGCGCAGCTGAGGATTGTTTAGAGTCTCGTGACTGATGGCTTCCAGCCTGACCAGTGCCTCGACGGGAGTCAATTGGGCTTTCTCATCTATCAATGTCCAGAAGCCAGACTTGGGGTTGATAGATTTCTGATTCTTTTCAAAAACAACTGCTGCTTCCAAACGACAGGCAAAGACAATAGCAAGCCAAGCACCCAAGAAGAGTGCAAATCCGGCCCTTATTCTTCGCAGTTGTCCTAAACCCATACCCGGTATGACCCTGGCGAAACCATTCCGCCTCTATCTATCGGCGATTCAGCGAAAAACAGAAGTCCCTGGAGTTTGACAACAACTCGCGAATTCGGCGATTACTAGCTCTGCGATCACATTCATTTCGATCTTTGCTTGATATTTTTCCAAACAAGAGGAAGGACACCCATTATTACCAACACTAAGCCAATAGCAAGCAGTCGCCATCGAAGGTCTGTCGGCAGGCTGCTGAGTCGAAAGTTGGGAGCTGTGATCAATTCTATCATCTGACACCCGGCATGCCCCAAGGAAACATAGACCAAGGTCCCCGGAAGCATCCCTAACCACGAGCCCAGAATAAAATCCCGGGACCGAATGGGTAGAAGTCCACAGGCAAAGTTTAGTCCGGTGAAGGGAAAGATGGGGACCAGTCGAACGAATAGCATAAATTCCAAACCATTGCCTTGCAGCTGAGCTTGCATGCGGCGAAACCAATTTTGATTCGCCAGCAACCTTTCTACGTGACGACGTCCGAATGTCCTCGCGAAAAAGTAGGCGAAAGTCGCTCCAATATTTGCCCCCGTCAGAGCCAAGAGAGTCCCCCACCCGACACCAAAGATGAGACCTGTGAATAATGCCAATGGCGTTCCGGGCACCAGAGCTACACTCGACAGGGCAAATCCACCAACAATGAGCAGGGGCGCCCAATAGCCAAGACTCAAAAACTTCGCCTGAGTCGCCGCACATCCCGTCCAATTGAAATCTCGAAACAGCCCGTACAGCAATGCGTACGAAATTGACAAAAGAAGCAGAATTATGGACGTTTTGACTAAGAAGCGTATCAAGACGTTTCCTAAGCGAAAGGATAGCTTGCACCACATACGAATGCGGTGCCTGTTACTTTTACTGGCAATGATCTAAGGTTTGATGGGCGTAACTGGAAGTGGCTTGGTATGATTGGCTTGCATCCGCTTCAATTGCTCTTCCACTTCTTTCAAGTGATCTTCTGGGATACTGCTGACCTCGCGTCGAGCTGCTTCTATCATAATACGGGCGTCTTCCAAATCACGTTTCTTATTGAATTCCAAGCATATGATGCACATGTAGAATCCTATTCTTGAAGGTTGAAAGCGAATTCAGGGGACGATGACTCTTTCCGAATAGCTCATAATAACTGAGTCGTCAGAGCGATGCTACCTTAACCAATTGCAAAGGGGACGAGGCGCAGCCGAGCTAAGGTACGACATGTGCGTCCAAATCTCCTCCCACTCCTCGAAACGGGAAAATGCCCCAATACGAGGCCTTGCACAGGAGCGGAATTTCGAATAGTTTGCTGAGGCCGCAACTCCTCGCCTCATGACCCAACAGGATACACCCATGTCGTCCTCAAAAATCTTGCGTCTCAATGCTGCCACTGCCCTAAGCACTCTCGCGGCTTCCACTTCGGCTCATGCTCATCATGTCAATGACGGGAAAGTCCCGACCACATTCTTTCAGGGTATGCTTTCCGGCCTAGCACATCCCGTGATCGGCCTGGACCATCTACTCTTTGTACTCTTGGCAGGAATGATGGCCTATACCCTGCTGCGTAAGCCGCACACAATTCCGCTGTTTCTCGGATTTTCCCTTTTGGGCTGTTTGAGTCATGTGGCCCGCATGGACTTGCCTCATTCTGAATTGGGGCTCACGCTTACGCTCTTAGTCGGCATGGGATTTCTTTGGACTATGCATCGCTCTCTCTCCCTGCTCCTACCCTTTTTCTGTCTGGCTGGATTTTTCCACGGCTATGCTTATGGGGAATCGATTGTCGGCTCAGGGATGCCTTCTCTATCCGCCTATTTGATAGGATTTACTGCAATACAAGCCTTGATCGCTTATAGCTTCGGATCCTACACCCAGCGACTCCTAGCGGCCAAACCCCGACTCTTTCTGACCGTTAAAAGTATCGTCAGCGCCTGTGCAGGCCTTATCGCGTTGCAGCGCTTGGGAGCTTTCTAATTGACCGGAGCATCAGCACCGGATTGCTCAGAAAGCATTTGACAAGACGATTCACGGATGGAATAACCGCCCTTGCATAACGTTGCATAGCTTTAGGTTTCCGCAAGGAATGAAAAGGGAAGACGGTGAAAGACCGTCGCGGTCCCGCCACTGTATGTAGATAGACATAGCCAAGTCCACTCAGTTGATCTGGGGAAGGAGGCTATGGTGCTTCTCAAGAAGCTTCTCTACGAGCCAGGAGACCTACCTAAAGTGCCGATTTCAAAACGTCCTCGGGGTCTGGGAAGTTTTGGCAAGAGCTTGTTTGACAAGCATTTCCTTGCCTGACGTATCACGCAGATCAATTGATGGAATCATATCGCTAGAGGCCATTATGCTCAGCGGTGGTCCGTTAATTGTGTCCTTTTGCTTGGTCGCCTTGACCGCTGGCAAGAGGCGCTCTATCAATTTCTTATTGAATAGAGATCGATGCGATACCCACCTCGAATCTTAGAAGCGCCTTCTAAGAAGCGCCTTCAGGAACATACACGCATGTCCGAAGCTAGGTCTGCGAAACATCGGCAAGGTGTTGCGGCAGTTGCGGGCCAAACTTCGGAAACATCGTGTCCAACACCGTTACATCAGTTTTTGACTTTCACAACCTTGCAGAAAAGTCAGGGCAAGATCATGTAATAAAGCAAAGCTGCACCTAAATCATCTCGAACCGACAATTTCTTTTCCTTCAAATCGAAGCGTTCGAAACCTATTCTATTTTCCCGACTCAAGCTTTCATAAACCCGAGACTGCAAAATAATGATACTGCGATTCTGATCATCACCGAGAATAAATTTTCGCATACCCTCATATCGGGTGGCTAAAACTACCGATCGACCGAAAATGTCATACTCTTTGGCTCCTGATTCTGGGTAGAAACCACTGATCCCATCCAATGCCAGACCAATTCCACAACATACCGGACTATCTGACTGCAAAATATTCGCCGCCTCTTCTTTGAGTATGCTGTGATAGCGTTTGGCTAGTATGAAAGCATCGTTGGCTTTACTTCCTGATCGAGACTGAAAAGGATAGCCGACCGAACACAAAAAACCATCCCCAACCTCTTTGATGCGGTAGGCGCTGGCTTGTAGCTCGTCAGGGTCATAGCCTTCCATCATGATCTGGGTGCACCTGGAAAAGGTATCTCTAAGAAATTTCTTAACATTTTCATGCTGAATGCGCGAGCTTCCTATGATATCAAAGCTAATCACGACTGCCTCCGAGTCACTGGTCGGCATCGTTTCTTCGAGAATTTTCCCTGCCTGAATCATTTTCATTTGATGAGGATAAACAATCTTTCCAAGTTGAGCATAGCTATGCTTTCGCAATTCTTCTTCATCGCGGATCTTCTGTAAGTAAAGCAATTCCCTCGACCCCGCAGCCATTGCTTGCATGTAAAGAAAAATAAGGCTCCCATATTGAATGACATAGAAATCATATTTACGAAAGGTATTGACCAAAAGGATGTCGATAAGTGAGGCAACAAAAATTCCTATAGATCCATAGAAAATGAAAACCGAACCCCATATTTTATTTTTCCGGCCTTTTATCGACACATAGAAGCAATAGAGAATTGAAAAGAGGCAAAGCACATGAGCAACCAATATATATTGAGTAAAAATCCGGGGACTCAAGAATATTTTCATGTTAAGAAGAATCGATGCAACAAGCAGAAACATTCCAACTTTTCTTGAAAATATTTTATAGAGATACATATACACGAAGAGAATATAGGACTGAAACAAGAGATAGAGACTCCAGTACTCCAAACGAAACCCTGCTTCAAAGCTCAGCGGGAACAGTTCTTCAAACAATCGCGAACTGGTCATGGAATAGCGCAAAGCATTGGTTAGACCCGTGAGTCCAATAGCCAAACTTAACTTCTTTCGATTTACCGCATAGCTAAATATAAAATAGAGGCCAAGGCCTAGAAGCATAAAAATGACCATTGAGTCAACGATAAGCCTATGGAATCGATCATCAATAACGTCTTTCAGCAAGCCCAGCTTGAGCGGGTACCACGTACCTCCTCGAGCATGATGAAAGTTGGCGACATAAGCGATAATCTCTAAACGTTCGACAGCTGGAAAATGCACAATCGTTTGGGCTCGGCTCGGAACCGTTGACTCTTCATTGAATCCAAAAGTTCCTGATTCAAAAACAACTCTGCCGTTGAGAAGTACTTTGGTTGCTGTCGACTGAAAAGGAATGAAGAGCGCCAGAGTTTCACCTAGCAAGGACTTTGGCAACAAAACTTCCAGACGATAGGAAGCATAGCCTTCGGCATTTTCCCAGGTCTTCGGCCAATAGAAATACCTCGGATTCTCCAACTTTTGCCCAGGCACGATCAACGCTTCAGGTGCAAACTCCCATTCCCCAGAAAGCTCCAGGACTGGCCTGACACTCGGATCCCAAAGTGGCAAATCCAAACTTCCCTTATGAAGGGGAAGGGCATCCCGCTTCATACAGGAGACCAGCAGCACGCTGCAAAAGATCATGAACCATCGATTACGAGCACGCTGCCGCGACGACTGCATAACAAATGCAGCCATTCGATCCAACAAATGATGGATATCGAAAAATCGAGGCACACCCTGCTCCTTCAGCTATAAGCTCGGCGCATTCCAGCTAAATATCGATGGGCAAGACCTACCCCCGCTCTTTGCGAGCCTTTCTCGGGAACAAGCTCTTCCTCCAAACGTCCTGCGATGGCCGCTTTCTCCAACATTATTAGCCTAGTAAAGAAATCTCTCTGGTTGAGTCGGACTTCCCGCTCAGCTTTTCCAAAAAAATAACGAAGAGCTAGTTGTCAGGGCAATTTTTTGTAACAGTTAAAGCATTCGGCAAGCCAACAGGTTAAATGCACATGTTGAAAGACATTTCCTTAAGAATATGGGTTATCGGCGGGGTTCTCGCGACCATCATTTGTTCTGTCACCATTGGAACTTGGGTCTTGCTCGCCGAGCAGCAAAGAAGCTTGCTTCGCACAGCAACATCTGAACATAGCCGGCTGACTCGAGTCCTCGCTCTCGGTGTACAGAAAGCCTTGTGGGATCTATCTCCCGAAAGTGCTGCGCCTTTGGCAAAGTCTGTCATGGATGACAGTCGCATTGTAAAAGTCACCGTGTTAGATAACAAAGATCAGATTTTTCTGGAAGAATCTCAAGAATCGAGACGTCTCGGGCAAGTCATTAAACAGGAAGAGCCTATCAAAAGTGACGAGCAAGTCCTGGGCAAAGTGATCGTCGAATTCTCCATGGCCCAAGCCTCCGCCGAGATTCGCTCTCGCATGATCGATTTCATCGGACTTGCTGCAGCTGAAATTCTAGGCTGCGTGCTCGTTCTGACTTTTCTGCTTAATCATCGTGTCTTATCCCGAATAGACCGACTCAAAGCCGAAGCAAAAGAGATCGCTGACAAGAATCTGGCTCGCCCCTTCGTATGGAAGGAGGGGGACGAAATTGGAAGTTTAGGCCAATCCCTGGAAAGAACTCGACAATCGCTCGCCCATCTTTTCCTAGAGCTGGAAGACAAGAATAAGACGCTATCTCATATGAATACTCATCTCGAGAATCTCGTCGATGAACGAACTTCCACCATCAAAATGATCCTCAATCACGTAAAAACTGGTTTTTTTCTAATCGATCAAAGCTTTCAGGTTTTGGACGGATATACCCGCAGCTGCGAGGGACTTCTTGATCGCACCCAAATCACCGGCCTCAAGCTGAGCCAGATACTAAATCTGGAAGGCGAAGAAGAAAAACATTTTAGACTGGCGCTTTCACAGGTTTTTGAGGACATCATGCCTGAGGTCGTTACCTTGGGTCAGATTCCTAGAAACTTTACAATAAGCGGTCGAACAATTTCCTTGGAAGGAAGTACGATTCGGGGCGCTGATGGTCAAATCAATAAAATTCTATTTACCATCGTAGACATCACTCTCCTTCGATCAATTGAACTCGAAAATCAGGTCAATCGTTCCATTGTTAACATCATGCAAAACATGAGCTCTTTCCGAGACTTTATTCAGGATTCGAGGGATCGTCTAAAAAATTGCTATTCAGCAATCGAAACCGGCAATCTTATTAATTTAAGAAGAGACCTCCACACGCTCAAGGGGAACTCTGCTGCATTCGGGATAAAGCAAATTGCCGAACTCATTCACACAACGGAAAACGAGAGTTATATCGCACCCGAGTTTGTCAACGCTATTGAAGAGAACCTCAAAAGCTTTCTCACAACTCACTACTCGTTACTTAAGGTAAAATTCGATGGTGAAATCCGCCGTTCACTAGCGATTGACGAGCAATCTCTCGACCGCTTTGAAAAAGATCTAAATGGACTGACCAGTGCTGAACATAAGCTCGCGCTTGTGAACCAGTGGTTGCAAGAAATTCGCAAAGATACCGTTGAAAACATGCTTGGCCCCGTCGCCAGCTATGTACAAAAACTGGCCCATGAGCGAGGCATCGATTTGAATTTCGCAGTGGAAGGATCAGACGTCACGATGGATCGCGGCGAAGCTACCGAAATATTCCAGAACCTTGTCCACCTCTTGCGCAATGCTGTCGATCACGGCTTGGAGCCCACTTTTGATCGAGGTGGCAAGGCTGAACGCGCCAGCCTTTGCTTGTCATTTAGTAAAGAAAGTGATGCCTATGTAATTACTGTAAGTGACGATGGTCGGGGCATTGATCCCAAGAAGGTCGCTGAAAGAGCGCTGCTTATGAACCTCATCAGTGAGGAGCAGGCCAAAGCTATGTCTCAAGCCGAGGCTTTGGACCTGATCTTTCAGGATGGACTTAGCACAGCAGAATCTATTTCGGACGTTTCAGGTCGGGGAATGGGCATGAAAGCCGTGAAGGATGCTATTCAAAAGGTCGGAGGCACGATCCTAATGAATAGCACAGTTGGTGTTGGTACTAGCTTTTGCTTGAGGATACCGATCCGCTCCAAAACCTCAGAGGAACGACGAGCTGCCTGATACTGCACTCAATCATTGCGCCAATCGACCAGCCCATAGTGGCTTAATATGTCCTTCAATCGCCCATCTTTACGGAGTGCTTGGACTGTCTCTCCAAGAAGTTTCGCATAGCGAGCTGAGTTGGGGCCTTTCGGTCCAAAGGCGATATAGACACTATCTTCCTTCACACAGCCGACGTTTTTCACAGCTTTTTCGTCCATCTTGTTCTTGTACATAAAACTTTTAAAAACACTTTGCTCTTCAATGAGAGCTACTATGCGCCCAGCCTGAAGCTTTTTGTAGTTCGTTTCGAGTGCATTATCGCCAGACACGATATCGACTTTGCCCGGCTTTTTCCCTTTGCTCTGAGCTTGCTCGGCAACAAACCCGTCCACAGGCTCGCCATAGCTATAATCTTTGATCACACCGAAGGCAGTATCACTCAAAGATTCCACACCTTTGTAGGACCACACCTGATCGGGCTTGGTGAAAAAGCAGTTCTTACTAATGCCCAGGCCCTCTCCGGGAAAAATGAAATCAGGAGCATCTGATTTTGCTGACCCGACGATTCCATCAAATTTTCCGTCCCGAGTTTCGACAATAGCGCGCGCCCAATTCAAGGTCTTATAATCCACTTCCATGTCGATTGAGGCAAAGGCTATCTTAGCAATCTCAATCATTAAACCTGGATATTTAGCATCGGGCTCACAATTGAAGGGACACCATACATCCGCTCGGAGTTTCACGACGCCTTGATTAGGTGCAGCCCATGCCCAATGACTCATGATCAAAAGACAAGCAAGGAAAAGCTTCATAGGTGATTCCCTTTGAGTTCGAAGACAGGTTACAATTCTGATTCAAAAAGTTTGAACCTCACTATTATACTGAACTTCTATCTCAAAGGTTACCGATAGATAAGTTCCTTGTATAGAGTCTATCCACGAAATACTTCAGTAGAAAGAATCTCGCTTGGAAAAGAGATTCAAGCGTCATCTGCTGCTCTAGTTCTTTTCCTTGAGTGATATCAAAACGTTCTGATACATAGCTTTCGACTCGACGGGATCCATCCGAAACTATCTGTCACGGCAAAAATATCTGCGCTTTTTGCTTCCGAATGGAGCGCCATATTCCAGCGATATCACACCTGAATTGTCGCTCTTTTTGCGAATCTTCAAAGTCAGACAATTTAATATCACTCTCCACTTTGCCGAAACCTAAACTTATGGGATATTTGTCAATTTTCTCTAATTTGAGCCAGTTCAAGCTGAAGGGAAACGATTGAACGACATGAGCATATCCTCGATCCAACGATTTGACGACATTTTCTACATTCTTAAAAAGTAGTTTATGTCGTGTGGAATTTATTTAAAATGAAAAATCGGATTCCACTCAGCAATCACCTATCCGGTTGGCTCCTAACCGCATTAATGGTCTGCATGTTTTCAAAAAGCCTATGGGCCAAAAATTTTGATATAGACCATCCACTGCGTGATTTCGAGCTCGCAGTCGCAGACAACCCTCGTGAAGTCAAAACATGGATTGAAGGTTTTCTTTCCCAAACCGATTCGGAAATGAAGCCCCACCATTGGGCCAAGGCTGTTATCATTGAGCATTACGCCAGTTCCCTACTCACTGAGCAGAGATCGACGAAGAGCCGTTATGAAAGTCTGCAAAAAGCCTTAAAGAAGGCTCAGACCCTCCACTTGGTTGAAGAGACCATTATTCTTATGCTCATGCAGAACTCGAAAGGGCTGGATGAATCCACAGCAGCTGTCGACGAGCAATCACATCTGGATGCCATCGCCTTAGCTCGGTCTTCTGGAAATTCCCGCCTTCTCGTTCGCGCCTTGGCCGATACGGCAGGATTTTTTCATAATGAGAAGGGCAGCAATGCTGAGGCTCTTCGGTACTATCGAGAAGCTCAAAATATAATGAAGAATGTCATAGATTTTGATCCCTTGGAAGCAGCCATGACTCAAGTGAAAATTGGCCTAATGCTCGACGAGAACGATATGGGAGGAGAACGCACGATCAGTGTCTACCTCCAAATACTGAAACAGTTCGAAAGTCTTCACCTAAGGCAATTTCAGGTCATCATGCTGTACAACATCGCTAACAGCTATCGGGACCTGATGGGACGAAATGAAGAGTCCAAACGCTACTTTCGCAAAGTTCTGCAGCTTTGTCCCGAAATTGAAGATTGGTCTACTTATGCTCAGTCTTTAGCCAATCTCGCAGATTTTGATGCCGATGAGAACCACTTTTCTGATGCCGAATGGAAGTTGAACGAAGCTCAGCGCATTATAAAAGGTCGAGATAGCGTTGCCTATGCAGAAATATTGGTGAACTATGTGGTATCTCTCTATAAGAAGCAAAAGCGGTATGAAAATGCTTTGGCAACGCTACGTGAAGCCGAATCGATCTTACCACCCAATGCAGTTGACCTTCGGGACCGTATTGCGTCGCTTAAGCCGGCCCTATTTGCTCACATCGGCTTGTATAGAGATGCTTATGAAAGTCTCAACAGCTACTTTCGAAGCTATCGAACGACTAAGGAACAACAAGAAAAGGATGACTTCGAAAAGCTTAAGGTTGAACTTGGCCTTTCCGTCGAAGAACAGAAGAGTCAAACCTTAAAGGCAGAGAATCAGCTGCAAGCCCAGGAACTCAGGCTTGCACAAGGCATTAAGCTTGTGGCCGCTCTGCTGGCTTTATGTTTGATCGCCACTGTAGGTTCCATGATCTTTGCTATAAGTCGTGGCAAGCAAGTCCGTTTGTCTAACGAAAAGATGCAGACTATCTTGCAAACCATTGATGAGGGTATTCTCAGCATTTCCCGCGATCTCACCATTATCGATGAACATTCTCCTTTCATTCAAAAATTATTTCCCCAACAGAGAATATCTGGCGAATCTGTCGTCGATGCCATACTTAAAAAAGGACGCCTGAGCCCGGAAGAACTGAGTATTGCTACAGAAGCGCTACGAGCCTGCTTAGGTGAAGATCCAATTGCTTGGGAGTTCAACAGTATTCATCTCCCGCAACACATGCAGCTTCTCGATTCGGCCTACGTTCATTTGCATTGGCAACCTATGGTTGAACATGGGCGAATCGAGAAAATCCTCTTGGCCATCCGCGATGTTACAGCCAAACGACTGTTAGAGGATAAGCTCGAACAGCAACAATCCCGGGTCGTTCGTTTGCAGCGTAAAATGTCAGAACTTTTGAATACCAGATTTCAAGATTCGAAGAAATTGCTGGAGCGACTGATTTCTCAAAAAGGACAACTGGGCAGCTATTTACATCCAGACACGCCGCCTCCCCTCGACCTCCTTCGCCAATTGCATACGGCCAAAGGCGAGGCCCGAAGTCTTGGACTCAAGGAGCTCAGTCAAACTTTGCATCAGCTAGAAGATGCCCTAGCCAGTCGGCATTCAAAGTCATTTGAACTCGATCTAGAACGGTACTCGGAACAGTTGACAGAGTATCAGTATTTGATTCGAGACGTTTTTTCCCTTCAACCGTCTCATAGCCATCGGGTCGACCAATTCTTTGAGATACTCGCTCCATCGACCAACGCCTTAAGACACCAATTGCAGGAGGCGGGTTTGGATTGGCAAGGCCTTGAGGTCTTCGACTATATTCCTCATTGGCCGGAAGAAATTTTGAACGTCGTTGGGGCCTGTTTGGTCCACGTTCTCGCCAATGCCGCTGATCACGGCTATATTCTCCCCAAACAGCGAGGATATAAAGTCGGAAAGGCTTGGTTTCAGATCGTAGCCCAACCCAGACCTGGGGGAATCCGACTCACCATTCGCGACCAAGGCAAAGGACTCGACCTGAATCAATTGGCCAGTCTTGCTCGCGAGCGCGGATTCACCCCTCTAGGATCTGAAACGATAGCAGATATCGTCTTTGTCGATGGGGCATCGACAGCCGAAAAGCTCAGTGAAACAAGCGGTCGAGGCATTGGTCTCAGTGCTGTTCGAGCTCTTTGTCGGCAGACAGGTGGGGATGCATGGTTTAGGTCCAATGATCAGGGACAGGGAGCCATGCTTGTGCTTGATTTCAATTTTTTAGAACCTTCCGATTCTCAGCCGCCAACAATGCCATTGGCAGCCGTATAACGATTGTGGCATCCAATCTATAGCTCATCTTGTTCTGATCATGTGGCTTGCTCGGTTCGAGCCAGAAGGAGGACCCATCTCATGTGTTACAGTGCAATGATTCGTAGAGATCTTCACAGCATGGATTGGAAATTTGGACATCATTGGGTTCGCGAGTCGTTTCCAGAATATGAATTGCGACATAGCTCTGACCCAAAGCTCTTTCCAAAGTTAGGGGATCGAATTTTTCCGGGTAGCTATGCTTCTGTTGTCCACGAAAATTTCGCTGGTCTTTTGACTGTCGAACCCATGCGCTACAGCGCCTATCCCCCATCTTTTATCCCTGCTCAAAATAAATACACCACCTTCAATGCACGTCGGGATAATCTTCAATCTGATTTTTGGTCCGAAGCCTTTCGTCATCACCATGGTTTCATAGTGTTGACGGAATTTTTTGAATGGGTCGCCGTGGCCGATCTTTTGCAAGCAGGGGTCGTAACAGTTGATGATGTTCAGAAAGAATTTGCCAAGCAAGCTGAAGAAAGACGATCGAAAGTGACAGCTGCTGGCAAGGTCTATCGTAAGACTCCTACAGAAGCCAAGGATCCCCGGTTTCGAAAGATTATCATCAGCTTCCAGGCTGACCAAGCCCGTCCCCTTCTCGTTCCCACAATCTATTCATCAAGAGTTTTAGACGACGGCAGCAAGGACTTTGGCTTTGCCATAGTCACCGACGATCCCCCGCCTGAAATTCTCCTGGCAGGTCACGATCGTTGCCCTGTTTTTCTAGAGGAAGATGCTTTGGCTCAATGGTTACACCCCAAGGGAAAATCGGCAAAAGAGCTGCTTGAGATTCTGCAGGCCAAACCTCCTGTGACCTTTAACCATAGACTCCCAGAAGCTGCTTAGTGGGGGAATGCGTTTTGTCTCGGACCCAAATATCGCGAGACATGCAAGCTTTATAGTGTTCCTCTGTCCCGATTAGTTCACAGGAAGCTTTGCCTTGATCGGACTCTGGCAGAAGATTCCTGCATCTTTACGCAAGGAGCCCCGACTGCTGCAAGGCCTAGAGAAGGCCTTGACAACAATGTAGGGAAAGGGCAGCGAAAAGCGGAGGATTTAAAAAGGGCAAGGTTTTGGAACGTTTGGTGGGAAAGAACACAGGCTCATGCCTGCTTAAAATCTCTCATTCACTTCCAAGTGCCATCAGGACTGTAACGCAGGTGTACCCCCTGGCACCTCTCATCATTGATCCACTCGACCTTCGCTTTGTCTCCATATTTTTTCTTAAAGTCATCCGCCTTAGCGAGAAATTCCGAATTTGGGGCTTGTTGACCAAATCCACAATCTTTATAGGTGAGCGTAGAGGCTGCATTTGAACTTGAAGCTGCTAAAAGCAAAGACAAAGCGAAGGGGCCCATACTGACGAAGAATAGAATTTTAAACATGACACTCTTCCTTCAATGATTCAATCCAACGCTTGCAAATGTCCCTTGTGTTGTCTCGTTGATAGCAATGTCGAAAATGATAGGGCAAGCTATCTTTTCTTTCCAAAAGTTATTCTTCACAGATTGAAAAATGGATCTGACGATTTGCGCAGATTGCTTTTTTTAACGCAATAAAAACAAGGGGCGTCATTTACCAATTGCAAAATTTCGCCAAGAACCGACACCTTGATGGAGAAAAATTTTGCAAGAGCAAAATAGTCACAATGAACTATTCTCTTTCACGGCGAACAGGTATTATTGACCAAGACGTATCATTCGTTTGACATTTAGCCCGCATAAAATTACTAAATATACTAGACAAAACCATCTCATCGCTAAACTGGAGCACAGCAATGGCTCATCCTATTTGTTTTTTTCTACAAGAAAAAATCAAGGGTTTCGTTTCCCGAAAAAACGAAAGCGTTAGATGGCTTGCCAAGCAGGTAGGGGTTGACTACACTGTCGTTTACCGACTTCATGCCGGTGAACAGAAGAGCCTGTCGTTCTTTGACGCCAAACGTATCCTCAAAGTCGTTGAGCCCGATAGGTTTCTGGAGATTTTGGGTGAGTATTACCCCACCGAAGTCAAAGAACTCCGAGATAATAAGCTCACCGAGCAGCAAACGGATGATCTTTTAGACACAATCGCCTTCGCTTTAACTGATGTCGATCGGTATCGCATCTTTGCTTTTGCGACCGAAACCTACGGCGCAACGAGCAAAACTGTTGCTGACGAATTTGGCAAATTCGGCTTGGAAATTCTCGACACGCTCATCGCGAAAAAAGCTTTAGGTATCCTTGCAAGCGGCTGCTTTGAGAACCTCATCGCTGGTCGGCAGTGGTGGTCGGACGATCTAGTTAAAAGGGTTGCCCTCAATAATATTCATCTCATGAGCACAGGAAATCCAGGAACGTATATGAGAAATTGGGTCACAGGTCTCAATGAAAAAGGCTTGCGAGCTTACTACGATGCTCACGCCAAATTTATAGAGAGTCTGGCGAAAATAGAAAATTCCGAAGAGTGGAAAGGATCGATTGTGACTGCTTCGTCTCTGTTTGTCGGACCCATTCTGGATAAAAAAGGGGAGGCCTGAGCATGATGAAATCTTTACTTTGGCTTTGTTTGCTCGCAGAAGTAGCCCAGGCAGGAACAGGAGGCGGTTCTTCGACTCCTCCTGCACGCGGAGAACTTGCGACACGATTAGCCCAAAGCCTGAGTTCCATGTCATTGCCTGAGTTGGAAACCCCTTTGTCTCCCATGGATATTGAAGGCCCCTGGCCTCGCCAAGTAACCATCTCAAGAGAAATTCAGAATGAACCTTCAATCATCGTCGGTGAAGCAACATGGAAGCAACTCCTCACAATTTCCAGCTATCGCGGTTTTGTCTGTTTCCCGATCTTACGAGAGGCTTGTCACAGCTATCTCGTTGAAGAAGGCGAGTCACCAAGCTTGATCATTTTGCAGGATCGCCGCGAAATGATGCGACTATCTTTAGCTAAGCCTTGAGGCTCGGAAGCATAAAAAGCGGGAGCTTGAGCTCCCGCCATATGTGTCGCTTGTTCTATTTATCTGGTCTGAATCATTTTTTAGTCTTGCTCGATCCCAGCCAATCGCCATTGAGTTTTGCCGAGATCCTTAGCAAAGATCCAAGTCTCCTCAAATTTCACCGGGACGCTTGAACTTCCTTCTTTGACTTCGCCAGTCGTTTCATCGACGGTATAGTCCAAAAGATTGGCCGTGAAGTGAACGCGAATCAAATCACGCTGAGCTTCCGTCCAAGTTTCGCCGATTTCCACCCGCCTCACTGAAATGTTTTCTAGTCGATTGATGCTGCGATTTTGCTTCAATTCTTGCAAATCCTGAGCGAAAACTCGCACAACGTCAGGCTCGGCGAGATCCTGCAGAAGAGCAATATCGCGACGAGTCCAGGCGCCCTGAACCCTGAAGAAAATATCTTCCGCCATATCGCTATCGATGCGAGCCGCTGGAAAAGCCAGCGGAGTCGAAGGCTGGGCAAAATAACCCGCATCCTTAGGTCCGGATGCATAGCTAGGCGTATCGCGGAAGCTGCTCATGGTCACTCCGCCACCGGCTGCACCCGCACCTGCCATTGAATATCGGTTTTGCCGACTCTTCCACAGCTTGTAGCCAAGGAAGGCCAAACCACCGATAAGGATAATTTCTATGAACCCGAATCCTCCCGATCCACCCATGCCGCCAGCTCCTGAGGCATGACCAAGGGAGCTAAACAGCATACTGCCGATCAACCCGCCTGCTAAGCCGCCAGCCATGCCTTTCAAGAAACCTCCACCTCCGGGAGCTTGCTGCATTGGTTGCTGTTGCGGTGGAGTCCGGGGTTGGCTAGCCGGTGGCTGCGATCTTTGGCCGAAGGATCTTTTGCCACCGGCGCGGGCCATGGCATCGTCAGGTACCAAGGCTTGCGACATCAATCCGAAACTGAGAATCATTACGAAGCTGCGTAGAAGTAGTACCGTTCTGCTCATCAACATATTCCGTCCTTTCTTGCAAAGTGCACAGGCCAACTTTCAAAGGGAAAGCTGAGGCTCTCGTACTGAGGCGACCTAAAAGCAGTGTGCTCTCTCAATTAAGCTACCATAGGACCGAAATATCATTTCTATAGATAATGATGAGTCTATCGATCGCTTAAAGCGATAATTAGCAACTGATTGACTATCCTAATAAAAATCCACCATCTACGGTGATACAGGCGCCTGTGGTGTAGGACGCGGATGGGGAAACAAGATAGAGAACTGCACCTGCCATCTCATCCGGCTGCGCGACCCTCTGCATGGGCACATGCGGCATGAGCTGGTTTAAGATAGCTTCGTTTTTCACCAGAGTGGCGGCAAACTTGGTATCCGTAGCGCCAGGCAAGAGGGCATTGACCCGAATATTCAACGAAGCGCATTCCTTGGCAAACGATTTGGTCATCGACACAATAGCCGCTTTGGTGATCGAATAGATACCTTGGAAGATGCCCGGAACTTCTGCATTGATCGACGCTACGTTGACGATGGTCCCGCCACCCTGCTTTTGCATGATGCGCCCGGCCTCGACCGAGGCAAAGAAATAACCTCGAATATTCACATCGACGGTTTTTTGGAAAGCTTCCAGGCTGGTATCGAGGATATGACCAAAATATGGATTCGTCGCCGCATTGTTAACTAAGATATCAAGCCGACCATGACGGGCGCGAATTTGGGCGAAAAGTTCCGTGATCGAATCCAGTTCACCGATATGACAAGCGATAGCCTCAGCCTTGCCACCATCCTGCAGAATAGCATCGACAGTGACTTGGCATGCCTCCACCTTACGACTGGACACAATCACGTGAGCTCCCTGAGCTGCCAGCAATCTTGCAATGCTGGCACCGATGCCACGGCTGGATCCAGTGACTAAAGCAATTTTTCCCGAAAGATCAAAAGGTTTATGAAAATCCATGGTTCTTCTACCTTAGCGATGAGTGATAAGATGTGGTGATGTCGTTTCAAAATGAGCATAGTCGTTGAAGAAGGCTACAAACAATTGTTCATCTTTAAAGGGCAAACGAGTCATGGAAGCATTCACGACTGCACCATTGAGCTGCACGACCATTGAGTCTTGAAAACCCAACACCGTCTGCATCAAGGTCACAATAGGTCCTCCAGAGGTAAATATCAGGACATTTTCCGCTGGTGTGACCCGACGCAATAGGTCAAGAGCTGCAGATTGGCATCGACTGCGAAACTGGAGCCAGGTCTCTTCGTAGTCCTGATCATAAAGACCCGACATCCATCGCTGCATCGCTTTCTCAAACTCTTTGTGAAAGGCTTTAGCAGGATCTGCTTTTGATTTCATAAAAGCTTTGAGAGTATCCTGCGATGCGAACTGCGGATGCAAGGCCGTAAGGATTCTTTGGTGATCAAACTCATTCCAACGCTGATCCACCTCGAAGGAGAGTGAGTGAGGCAGCTCGGCCAAAGCCAATTGAGCCGTCTGCTGGTGACGCTTCATAGACCCATGCAGCACACGATCGAAGCTAATCTTACGCTTGAGAATCTGCTGTCCAAGCAGCCGCGATTGTTCCTCTCCCAGTTCGGATAGACTGTCATAGTCCGACTTGCCAAAGGAGGCTTGGCCATGACGAATGAGATAAATCGAGCCCATTTCTCAGCGAGCCTCGTAACGTTCAATGGCCTTTTGGCAATGTTTTTCCAGATGGGCAACCATGGCAAAGAACTGCTCGAAACGCTTGTCTTTGGTTTGACCCGCTGCAAAGCGAAAGTAAATCTGCTGAGCAATAACAGCCAAGCGAAAGAGGCCAAAAATCCGATACCAGGAAAAATCCATGGCAGGCAGGTTCATCTTATTCAAGTATTCGCTTATCATCTCGTCACGAGTCAGCATGCCCGGTAAATGCGTCGGCTGCCTTCGCATTTTTTGCATGAAGCCATCATCATTGGCTTCGACCCAGTAGGCCAGACTATTGCCCAGATCCATAAGAGGATCACCTAAAGTCGCCATCTCCCAGTCGAGCACACCGATCACCTTGGTCGGGATATTGGGATCGAACACAAGATTGTCAAATCGATAGTCATTGTGAATCAGACTCGACCGAGTATGGGCAGGCTTGTGGATATTCAACCATTGCATAACATTTTCAAAGTCAGGAACATTGTCGGTCTTAGCCGCCCTGTAGCGCCCAGACCAGCCTTCGATCTGCCGTTGCAGGTAGCCTTCGGGCTTGCCTAAATCCGCCAGACCAGAGCTCTCAAAATCAACTTTGTGAAGTTCGACCAGCTTATCGATAAATTCTAGGCAAAGCAGCCGATTTTGTTCTGGAGTGAAGGATAATTCCTTCGGCATATCAGCGCGCGGAATAAATCCAACGATACGTTCCATAATGAAGAAAGGCGCTCCGAGAATCGCCTCGTCATCACAGGCGGCCACCATCTTAGGCACATAGGGATAAACAGCTTTGAGCCGATCCATGATCTTATATTCGCGGCCCATATCATGAGCAGACTTAGCCTTGGTTCCAAAAGGCGGCCTTCGCAATACAAAGCTCTGCTTATCAAACTCCAAGAGATAGGTGAGATTGGATGCCCCACCCGGGAACTGGCTTATCCGACAAGGACCTGTGACCTCGGGCCTATGCTGTTTGACAAAAGCTTCCACAGCCTCCTGATTCAGCTCTTCGCCGGGACGTACGGACGCTGCTTGATCCAGAAAGCTCATGCTTTGGTCCTCTGCTTTTTCGCCGCCTTGAATTGCTGGTCAGCGTATTTGTTCATAGCCCAGAAATAAAGACCGGGTGACATTCGCTTCAGATACCAAATAGCTGCAAAATCTTTGTGGGGCAATATAAAGAACTTCTCAGCTGCCACCGATTCATAAACTATCTTGGCAATATCATCGGCATTGATCTTGGATTTCGAGAACAGTTTGTTGATCACTGACGCTATTTTTGGATTCGGCGAACGGGTATTTTCGGTCAAATTGGTTTGAAAGAATCCAGGGCAGACAACACTTACCGAGATATGAAAAGGCCTGAGTTCTGATCTCAGAGTATCGCTGAGAGCAACCACTCCGGCTTTGGTGACGTTGTAGCTATTCATTTCCGGAGAATGAATCAAGCCAGCAATGGACGCAACATTGACTATATGCCCATAGCCTTGCTTTTTGAAAAGTGCTGAAAATTGACGGCAGCCCCGCACCACACCCATTAAATTGATATCGATAATCCAGTCCCAATCGTCCAGAGGCGCCTCATCGATACAGCCGTGAGCGGCTACTCCTGCATTGTTCACAATGATGTCCAAACCGTTCCATCGTTTAACAATAGCTTCCTTCCATTGCTCGATAGAGAGATCCTCACGCACATCAACGTGTTGATAAAAGGCATCAACGCCGTATTTTCGTACACTTTCCAGGGTTTCCTGTCCCCTCTGATCATGAACATCGCCCAGAGCAATTTTCCATCCCTGCTTTGCATAGTAAAGGGCAATGGCCCGCCCTAATCCACTGGCAGCACCAGTAATGGCTATCCGCTTTTCGGAAGTCTGTGACATACCTTTGTCCCATTCTAAAAAATATGTGGCATCAAGCAGGTGCGTGACCCTGCAATCCCTGTCTTTTCCATTCGAGTTTCGCGATCAGGTGACGATGCACTTCGTCCGGTCCATCGGCAATGCGTAGGACCCGCGCATAGGCATAAAGGGCCGCCAGAGGGAAATCATCGGAAAGTCCTGCACCACCGTGGATTTGGATGGCTTGGTCGATAACATCCTGGGCCACTTGAGGCGCAACAACTTTGATTTGTGAAATTTCGCTCATGGCCCCTTGAACGCCAACGGTATCCATCAGCCATGCGGCTTTGAGCGTGAGGAGTCGGGCCATATCGATGCGGATTCGCGCCTGAGCAATGATGTCGCGATTGCCACCCAGATCAATCAGCGGCTTGCCAAAAGCAACGCGTTGCGCAGCCCTTTGACAGAGCAGCTGCAAGGCTCGTTCAGCCGCTCCTATGGCTCGCATGCAATGATGAATGCGCCCAGGGCCAAGTCGCCCTTGAGCAATTTCAAAGCCTCGACCTGGTCCGGAGATAATCGCATTCAATGGCAGACGAACGTCTTTGAAGGAAACTTCACCGTGCCCATAAGGAGCATCGTAGCTATGAAAAACCGGGATCATTCTTTCAATCTTAATGCCCTTGGCATCCATTGGCACCAGGACCATTGAATGGCGTCGATGCTTGGGAGCAGCACTGTCGGTCACTCCCATGAAAATTCCAACCTGGCACTGAGGATGACCGACTCCCGAGCTCCACCACTTACGGCCATCGAGAACAACTTCATTGCCTTCCACGCGGCATGTGGCCTGCATGTTGGTGGCATCCGAGGACGCGACATCAGGTTCCGTCATGAAAAAAACGGATCGAATCTTGCCGTCCAGCAAGGGCTTCAGCCAACGATCCTTTTGTTCTTCGCTGCCATACTTCACCAAAACTTCCATATTACCGGTATCAGGTGCGTTGCAGTTGAAGATTTCGGAAGCGATTGCAGAATGCCCCATGACCTCGGCAACACTTGCATAATCGCAGTTGGAGAGTCCTGCACCCAAAGGACTTTCAGGTAAAAATAAATTCCATAGGCCCTCCGACCGCGCCTGCTTTTTCCAGGCTTCCATAAGCGGCGGGACCTTCCATTCAAGGAAATTTCCATGATCTCCTCCCAGCTGCTCAAAATACTCAAGCTCTCGGGGGATAACGTTCTGTTCAAGAAACTTGCGAACCCTTTGGCTCAGCTCAAGGGCTTTTTGGGATGGTGCAAAATCCATAAGTCTATCCTCGGCTCGTTAAGATGAAACAGCCTAGGCAGTTCGGCTCGATTAAGCAAATAAATTGTCCTCATAGCTCCTGATCGATTCCTGTCATAGTCTAAGTAAAAATGATAAGCGTCAACTCGTACGGATCAGCTCAAAAAGCCCTCTGATCAGACCGAATACAAAAAGGGCGGGGTTTGCACCCCGCCCCAGAAACACTAAGAAAAATTGGACTCTAAAAACCGATCAATTCAGACGAATTTGCACCGGTATAACAGCTAAAGTAAGGTCGGGTGAAGCGACCAGGATTCGCCCTTTCACTTCGTAGGCTGGATCTTTCTTGAAGATCTCCGACTGGAAGAACGCTTCGTCTTTGCTAAGGCTGTAGCCAATGCTCCAGAATCGATCAGAACCCAACTGAGTCGCAGTGACTTTGCCAATAGCTCCTTGAGTAAAGGCTATGGCTTCACCGAGTTGAAACACGGCTTTTCCTTCTGTCACGGTGTATCCGGATACGATGAATTTATAAGCTTTGTCCAATTTTGGCGTGAACGTTGCCGTTTCCTCGTCGGTTGGTCCACCACTGCCAACGACGGAAGCGCAGGCATCACCCGCCAATCCACACTCTTGAATTTCCAAATCGATATCAGAACCTTTCGCTCCGCTGGTGGTGACAACCACTGACTTGGCACCAGCTGGATAGCTGCGCAGAACAACACCCGCTCGGCTAGCCACTTCAAGATTTTGGTCCTGCTTGACTTCAGCCGTTACAGTCTGTGCGGCTTGATCGATGATGTAACTTGAGCGAGATGCACTGACACCATAAGGGGTCGAACTTTCTTTGATCTCGACATTCAATGAGCCGGTAAGAGCTTCCAGTCCGCCCTTGACTTCTTTGCTTTGCGAAGCAGCCTTCACATAGTCAACGCGCAGCTGATAGGTGCTCAGCGGGTATCGAGCTTGACCCAATACATGCATATCCCAAAGTCCTGGCTTAGGCGCCACGATCTCGGCTACCGATTTGGAACGAAGTTCTTCATCCGGACCGATCGAATAGCCAGGTCCCGTACAATTGGAGGCCGCAGTGTTGTCAAACTCAGGCGGATTCACCGTGTTATCCGCAGCATACACACTCATATAGACGCCAGAGCAGTTTTGACCCTGACCAAAAGCATCGGCAGTGGCTTTATTTACGGAAAGGCTCACGCGCAAACTGCTCACATCAGCAGGCACTTCGAGGTAGTTGCGGCTCACACCCAGGGACTTCACCTGGGCACTGCTCACAGCATAGGCTTTTCCTGCAGTCAGAGTTTCATGGGGCAAAGACAGATACACAGGAATAATGAAAGCAGGGACAGGTTCTGTCACGCTGCCATCTGCCGCTTGGCGATAGGCACGAATCAATGCTCCGTGATCACCCTTAGGCAATTTGGACAGTTTTTCTCGATCGACGCATACATAGACTGTGCTTTCACCCGTGCCGCTGACTCCAGCTCCGCCCTGTGCATCCAATGCACCTTGACCAACAACAGTCAAAAGACTTCCAGCACCCAATGCATCGCAGTTATTACCTTCGCCTGAGTTGGCTGCTGCAATCACATTGACCTTCAACCAATCGATGTTGGAACCATGGACTTCAGTTGTCAGTTTGAAGAATTCTCCACTCGAGACCAACTTGGCAAAAGCGTCGCCTTGCTGTTCCGGTGTTTGCATGCCATCGGCTGCCAGTGGCAAACGACGAGCGATACCAACAGAATATAGCGGGCGAGGGGCTTTAGCATCAATCCAAAGGCCTGCACCATAGGACGTGATACCGTCTGCAGGAGCTGGTTTACCGTCATAGACTTTGCCGTAACGATTGGTCACTGACGTCCGAACTTCATAAACAGGCTGAAGCATTTTGCCGTTCATCTCGATCCCAGTCGACACTTGCTGTCCTGCAAGCTTCTTCAAGGCAACCCAAGCAGCTGGAACATCGAGAATTCCGGTTCCTTGATCGATCCAAGTATACTGACCACTTTTCTCCTGACCCGTGCCTGGATCAAATGTCTTCACATCGAAAGGCTTCGCCGAACCGATCAAGACGTTGCGGAGACTGAGCACATCGGTCGGCAGTTGAGCGTTAGGATGTTTTTTGTTGTAACGACGAGCCGCATCCAAGAGCAGGGCATAAGCACCTGTAACGGTCGGAGCCGCCATAGATGTTCCTTGATAGACATCGGTTCCCGAACGACCGGCCTGGTTCAAAGAAACAGCAGAGAGTTGGGTTCCTGGAGCTGTGACGTTAGGCTTGAACCCGCCGTTGCTTAAGGGACCACGGCTGCTAAAGGACATCACAAAATCCTGGTCCTTGCTCGGATCGTTGGTTGGAACACCGATTTGGCTTTGACGTCCCATGATATCCGACGAAGCGCTGGCCGCGACACTGATCGCATAACGAGCCGTTGAAGGCGAGCCAATGGTTTGCAATCCTGGGCCCGAGTTACCGGCCGAGATGACAAACAAGGTATTCGAAATCTGGGTGAGGCGATCGATCAAGAGCGATTGCGTATCGTAACCGTCATTCAGATTGCTAAGTCCACCGAGTGACATGTTGATCACATCAACTTTAGCGTTCAAAGCCAGATCCTGAATGGCGAGCGAAGCCGAACAACCACGAGTGTTGGAACACACGCGATCACTGTATAGGTTAGTGGCTGGAGCCACACCGCGGGCCAGCGTCAGGTCCTTGTCATTGAGAAGAGTTTTACGACCGCCGATAATACCCGCCACATGTGATCCATGGGTGCCTGAGTCGTAGCCGACCAGACCCACAGCCACCGTGTTCACATCGCTGCCATCGACAGATGATTTCAGTGTCAAGTTTTCAAAAGCTAATCCAAATTTCTCAGCAAAGGATTGGCCAATGTCTTTTGAGCTATTGAAGTCACGTAAGCCTATGGCTGTCGAGAGATTTAAAGCTTTAGCGACCGTGATCGATCCATCAGCACCGAAAGTTCCTACGGGGTTCAAAGTCAAGAATGCTTTGTGCTCAGCAAGACCTTTGGCGTCCTTAGGAGCAACCAAAAGCAAGGCCAACAAATCATCTTTTTTCAAGTTACGATTCAGGTCAAAGGAATCACCCTTTGGTCCGTTGAAAGCTGTTTCAGATAGAAAGCCTAACTTGATGCTGGATCCATTCTGTAAAGCCTGACGAACTTCAGTTGGCACTACAATTGGCGAGCCCTTTGGAACACTAATCAGGAAAGGTCCATCAGCAGCTGGCGTGCTCGCCACTGTATTGACGTGTCCAGAGACTTCTTCTGCATAGAGAAGATTTTCTTCTTTTACGCCGAGATCCTGAGCCTCTTGCGCGGTACCTAAACGCACAGTGAACTTGGCAGTGTCTGGGAAATAGACTTTGCCCTCTTGGGTGAAGTCTTTCATATAAGCAATGCGGGGCTTACCGGCTTCGTCCTGGAAGGAGGGATGATTGAATGTGATCCCGGTATCGGTGATCCCAACTTTAACCATCGAACCATCAGCCTTTTCGCCAAGTTCTTGATTCAAAGCTTGCAACCACTCATTGGTCACTCCGATGCGAACCAAACCAGAAAAACCATCTGTTGTGTCTTTACTGTTGCCCGCAACGATCAGCTTATTGATTTGCTCTGATTGCAAACGGATGCGGTCCAACTCTTTTGGATCGCTACCAACAGCTTCCAAAGTCAGTGGAATCGGTAGTTCTGTAACGTTCTGCAGTTTGCTCCAAAGACTCTCGCTGTAGGGAATCCACATCGAGTAGTAACCCGTCTCCGCAACAATGTCTTTCATCAGGAATTGTTCATGAACCTGAGATTCCAGAGTGGCTAAGGCACCCAAAAGGCTTTGTCTCAATTCCTGCTTCACGCCATCGTTAGCCAAGGGACTGCCTTGCTCTAAGAAGCGGCTGTAGCTAGCTGGAGCGATGAGACCATTCACTTGCAAATACTGGCGACCCTTGATCTTCAAGGTGTACGAGACTTGCCCGTTGGGCCATTGAACAGTGCCGCCGACCGGACCAATCGGGGGTAAGGGTTGCGTTGGGACAATTAAACCAGTCGGATCTTTGTCAGCGCTAGGTCTAGGTGACGATCGCTTCTGGCAACTGACAAGACCTCCAGCCAAGAGCAGGCTGAAGCACAGCGAATGATTCAGAAAGGCGGAACCTGGTTTCTTTTGCACGGGTTTTCCAATCTTATCGATAGAATGTCAGTCGGGAAGGATGCCTGACCCAATGAAGACATACGCCAACAACTTCGTTTTCCAACGAGCAGCTGCAATCCCTTCGTAAGGCGACGAGCAATAATCCCAAGTAAAACTTCCCGGAATGATGAGTGGACTTTACTGAAGGCCTTAAGCGCCTGTCAAATGCTAAGAGCCTAGATTTCAGTGGGACATGATAAGTCCTGTCAAGGTAACTAATAGTTCCGATCGTCGTGGACATAGTGAGGAAATACCAAGGATTTAAGCGAGGACCCGTATACGACAGCTTCGCAAGTTCTGTTGAATCTTTCAGCAAAGTTCTTCATGGTGGATCAGCGAACGAGGCTTTCGAGGAAAAGCTTAGGTATGTCAATCACCCGCCACTAAAGTGGCAGGCATGAAAAAAGGAAACCAAAATCATGCTTAGTTGACCCGACTCAGCTCGCAAGAGCTACCTTACGAGCGAATCCCATAGTTACCTCCGGATGCTTCACCAGTCCTGGGCTCTAAGGCAAGCAGTTAAACAGATCTAAGAGGTTAAGTCAGTGCTGCTTGCAAGTAAACCGCTCGATAAGCTTGTCAAGGTGACCTTTATCCGCGCAAGCGGAAAACTTTGAGGTAACTCAAAAAATGCAACGAGTCTTTGTCCTATCAAATTCAAAAAAACCACTCATGCCTTGTCATCCGGCAAGGGCAAAGGAGCTTTTGAAAAAGAGCAAGGCGGCAGTTTATCGCCTTTTTCCGTTCACGATCATTCTGAAGCATCGTGCTGAGGGGGATGTCCAGCCAATCGAGTGTAAAGTTGATCCAGGTAGCAAAACGACCGGCACGGCACTCGTCGGCGCGTTTAAGAGAGGTCATAGACTGATCTTTGCTGCCAATATCGAGCATCGAGGACAAGCTATTAAAGATGCCCTTCAATCACGAAGATCTCTGAGGCGATCAAGGCGAGCTAGAAAGACAAGATACAGGGCCCCAAGATTTCTGAACAGGACACGACCAAAAGGCTGGCTACCGCCTTCACTGCTGTCAAGGATCGATAACGTTAAAAACTGGGTGAGAAAAATCAATAGCATCGCTCCTCTCTCCAGCATCGCCATCGAAACAGCGCGATTTGATATGCAAAAAATAATTGACCCCGAAATATCAGGTGTGGAGTATCAGCAGGGAGAACTCCTTGGCTACGAAGTGCGGGAATACCTGCTTGAAAAATGGCAAAGGCATTGCGCATACTGTCATGCGAAGAATCTGCCGCTGGAAGTCGACCATATCAAGGCTAAAAGCCGAGGCGGTTCTAATCGCGTCAGCAACCTGACTCTGGCCTGTAGAAAGTGCAACGAAAAGAAGAGCAATAGCCCAGTCGAAGAGTTTTTAAAAGATAAAGGCCGGCTCGCTGAAATTCTAAAACGGGCTCAAACCGCGCTCAAAGATGCTGCAGCAGTCAATTCAACTCGCAAAGCCATTGGCGACGCTCTAGTAAACTTTGGTCTGCCAATGAGTTTTTGGTCTGGTGGCCGGACCAAATGGAATCGTTCGGTCCAAGGGTATCCAAAAGAGCACTGGATCGATGCCGCATGTGTTGGAGAGAGTGGAGCAAGAGTGTTTATTCATTGGAACCAAAGACCCCTCCTCATCAAAGCAGAAGCAAGAGGATCGAGGCGGAAGTGTTTACCAGATCGGTTTGGTTTCCCACGCACAGCACCAAAAGCTGCAAAAAGGGTACTCGGATTTCAGACTGGCGACCTAGTCGAAGCAAGAGTCACCAAAGGCAAAAAAACTGGACGCTACGTAGGTCGAGTCGCGGTTCGGTCGACTGGCAATTTCAACATCAAAACTGGGGACAAAGTTACGCACCAAGGAATAAGCCACAAATTTTGCCGTATTATTCAAAGGACCGATGGCTATTCCTATGCATACAACTCATAGACAAAAACTAGATTATCTCCGATCTGGGAGATAGCTCACTCCCAATTCCTCCCATCAATAAATTGATGGGTATCCTTGTGAGGAAATATTATGATTGGGAATCATGACCAGAAAGGATTAGGCGATGCGCCTCGAACAGATCGACTTGAACCTTTTCGTCGTTTTTCAGGCGATCTCTTCGGAAGCGAATATCACTCGTGCAGCTCACCTCTTGGGACTCACCCAACCAGCTGTAAGCCATAGCTTATCGCGGCTTCGCGAGATTTATAAAGATCCCTTGTTTATAAGGCGCGGATTGCGCATGGAGGCCACTCCTTTAGCTCGCAGCCTAGATCCGTCGATTCGTAAAGCCTTGCAGCATCTAGGTCAAACACTGCCCTTGGCCGTCCAAGAGTTCCATCCGGAACTCACCAACTACAATTTTGTAATAGCAACTCGGGATCCCATCGAATCGGTTTTTATTCCGCGCCTGATGCAGATCTTCACTCAAGTGGCACCTCTGTCACAGCTGAGCAGCGTTCGGATGAAACGTAAAGATATGGAGAAGGAATTGGCCTCTGGGCAGGTCAGCCTAGCCCTTGATATTCTGCTCCCCCTCTCAGCACAGATACGCCATCAAAAACTTATGGAGGATTCCTGGATTGTCCTTGGTCGAAAGGGACATCCGCTCTTGCAATCGAAGCTGAGCTTTCAAGACTATTTGTCTGCTCGGCACATCGTGGTATCTTCCCGACGCAGTGGTCTAGCCATGGAGGACTTTGCCTTCAGCCGCATGGGCTGGAAAAGATCGGTTGCTATGCGATGCCAGCATGTCCTGGTGGCCACTCGCAGTCTGGCGGCGACCGACCTCTTGCTGACCTTACCCGCGAGCTTTATTTTGGATGCAGGTCTCGAAGATCAACTGAGTCTAGCTACATTGCCGGTCGAGTGCCCCGTTCCAGCGGTCTACATGTATTGGCACGAGAAGCAACACGACGAGCCACTTTCACAGTGGCTTCGAGCTCAGGTCCTGCAGTGCTTGCCAGGCAGGGATCAAACTTGGGACAAACTTTCGTCAGCAACAGAATCGAACCTGCCGCAATGACCTGAAAAGTTTCCGAGGTCTGTTCTTTTCGATCCTATTCTTGCGACCAATCATATACAAGTTGGGTCCGCTCATTTGTTAGGAGACGTCATGAGTCATCCCTCGAAAGATCAAAAAAAACCTAATGTCATTTTGGCTGCAGTCCAGCTTCCGGGCGTCTCCGATGCTGATCATGAAGCTTCCCTCAATGAACTGGAAAGGCTCTGCACCACTTTGGGATTTGTTTCCCTGGGACGAGTCTCGCAAAAGCGTAAATCCATCGTCACTGGCACCATAGTTGGCGAAGGAAAACTCAAAGAGATTGCCGCTTGGACCGGTGGCACCGGCATCGTCCACGGCTTTAGAAAAGAAGGCAGTGACGACGAAGACGAAGATACCATGCCTTTTCCTGGAGAAGCCGATGCATCCGGCCTGAAAGAGACGCAAGGCAAAGCCACAGTGGTTGTGTTCGATAGTGAAATCACACCCACTCAATTGCGCAATATCGAGGAAGCCACAGGCGTTGAAGTGCTGGACCGCAGCGGCGTCATTCTCGAAATATTCAGTCGTCATGCGCGCAGCCGTGAAGCGCGACTCCAAGTTGAGATCGCTAAACTTGCCTACGCGGCGCCAAGACTCAGAGCATCGCATGTGGGTGGTGACCGCCAAGGCGGTGGTATTGGGGCCAAGGGGGCTGGTGAGAGCGCTCATGAATTGGATCGCCGACGGATCCGCGATCGAATTGCTGAGTTGAAACAGCAGCTCGAAGCCATTCGGCATGAGCAAACGACCAGACGCGCCCAACGCAAAGAAGCTCTTTGCGTAGCTTTGGTTGGTTATACCAATGCTGGTAAATCCTCGCTCATGCGCGCGCTCACTGGCAGTGAAGTGCTCGTCGAAGACAAGCTCTTCGCCACATTGGATACGACGGTCCGCGCATTACAACCTGAGACTGTACCGCGGATTCTAATTTCTGATACCGTCGGCTTCATTAAAAAATTGCCGCATGATCTCGTCGCCTCCTTTCGTTCCACACTAGACGAAGCTCTTTCAGCTTCCCTGCTGCTCTTCACGGTTGATGTCTCCGATCCCAGCTTTCGATCCCAATTGGAAGTCACGCAAAAAGTTTTGGCCGAAATCGGCGCGGATAAAAGCGCTCGCCGCTTGGTTCTCAATAAAGTTGATCGTCTGAGCCCAGATGAATTGGCGACTCTTGCCGGGGAATATCCAGAAGCCCTGTTTATTTCCACAAGAAATCCCAACGATGTCTCGCGCATTCATACCGAAATCGTGAAATTCTTCGAAGGGGATATGAGCGATCAAAGTTATCTCATCCCCTACAGTCAGGGTCGAATCCTTGGCATGATAAGGGAGCGCGCACGGGTCATGGAAGAGAAGCATGAAGACGAAGGGACGATTGTCAAGATACGCGCCTCTGCTGATGTGCATGCCTGGATTGAAAAGCAGCTGGATCAGGTTAAGTAAACGAGTCCAGACTGAAGTTCGGTGCAGCCTCAGTCAGCTGATAAATTATATCGCAAGGCCGCCCATTGAAGTGGAAAGTAAGGCAGAGGCCGACGATTTTATCTATAAACTTAGAAAACCTTGAGATGATGGTAGAACTCGCATCAAGCTGAGCCCATAGCTGCGTAGTTCTAATTAAGTTCGGATCGAAAGTCGGGTGTCTAGTAGGGAGCTACCAACCTTTATCTTGCAGTTCTAATTTTCGACAATATGTCCTGTGAAAATGATTGCTCGATTTCCAATAATCCGCACCGGAACTTAGTAAACCTTCTGGGCAATGAAAGCCGGTAAATTCACCCGATGTCGTGGAATCCCACCAAACGTATTCGCTTCGAGGAGCATAGCCATCGGTCAAAGCATTTTGATAGTAATTCAATGTTTGTGAGACATTAACTTTCAATTGTCTAAAACGAGCGTCTGTATCACTTCGATTTTTTTCTATTTGAGTCTTAAGCAATTGAATCTGACTCTGTTGGATGGCAACAATCTTCTTGAGCGCTTCTACCTCAGGATCCCCTGCAAATAGTAGATTTGGATTACCCAATCCCCATGATGCCCAGAAAACGAAAAATAGTATTCTCAAGATTTAGACTCCTCCTGTAAATTGATACCGAGATTCCATTGAATCTATAAGAGGGAATTCTAACCTTTTTCCTCCACCAATTGAAGCCATATTGGAAGGTCTGGATCACCTTAAATGTTTTGCTTTAGACGGAATGGGAGGGTAATTTCCTGGACTGATTTGCCCTAAATCATAACGCATGGTGTATGCATCAAAACCAGCGCCCCTGCTGATGTGCATGCCTGGATTGAAAAGCAGTTGGATCAGGTTAAGTAAACGAGTCCAGCTATAATGATGGCCCTTTTGCCCTCGCAGGCACGGAAGATGCGATCATAGATCGCTTGCTGATCAGGCTGATGAGGATCGAGCTCAGGCAGCAGAAGCACCTTAAAAGCTGTAGAAAGCTCGAGGGTTCGGAGTTGCTGAAATAAAACCTGGGCGGCCTGCTCGGACGAACCGAGTGCAGACAGATCCTGATAATCTTGAAAATCAGCTCGATGCTGCCCAAGGCGTCCTGCAAAATCCAGGCAAGCTGTCTCGTTAAGAGGCAAAGTCTGCCTCACCACCAAGCCTTCCGGCAGAGAATCCGTCTTGCGCACCATCCAGGCCGGTGTATGCGGAGCATAGTGCCGAAGATATTGACCCGGAGCTTCAATTTTTCGACTGATCTGCCCCGGCTCTTTGCTGCTGATAACAACTGGCAATAAACCTGTGCGCAGGGCCCTTGCTAAATCATCTTCACTGATCGCCCCATGTCTCAGGAGCCTCAGATGACCTAGCTCATCCAGCTGGATCACGGTCGATTCAATGCCGATCGCACAGTCATCGCCATCCACAATCAGAAGCTCACGATCATAAAAATCATCCGCCACGTGTTGGGCCCGAGTCGGACTCACGTGACCAAAAAGATTCGCTGAAGGTGCAGCGATAGGAATTCCTGTCGCTTCGATCAGGGCGCGAGCCACAGGATGCTGAGGTGAGCGGACGCCGACAGTATCACCCCCACCACAGACGAGGCGCGATACTGCCCCCTGGGCTTTGGCGACTATGGTAAGCGGCCCCGGCCAAAAAGTCATCGCGAGGCACTGAAAAACCCTTTCCGCTTCGATGCTTAGCTGCCAAAGCGACATCGCTTGGTCGGCGCTGAGAACATGGACGATCAGAGGGTCTTCAAAAGGACGCTGTTTATAGATAAAAACCGCCTTTAAAGCCTCTTCTTGGCTTATTGCAGCTCCCAGGCCATAGACAGTTTCAGTAGGAATTGCAACAAGTTGCCCCTGCTGCAGAGCCCGAGCAGCCTTTTTTAGGGCTTCGGGGCTAGCGGCAACAATGCTTGGTTTTCCAGACAAGTCATGCATCATTTGTCCTTGATCAGGGGCCATAAAAAAGGAGGACGGCTCATCGCTTGCGAAAAGAACCCCACAGATGCCATGTCTGTAAAGAATTCACAAGGACGTGGTTTAGAGTTTGAGATTTCAGGCCCTTACTTTGTCTGTCGAATAGCTCAGTTACCGAAAACCGAAATAAACAATCGAGTTAGGTGAGCTAAAAAAAACGTAAATATGCCTTTTTACTCAATTTTTTTGTGATTTTGCCGATACGTGTGCTATTCAATTTGGGAACTAAGGAGGATTTCGTATGCCTATCGGAACGATGGAAATGTTCATGATCGCTGGTGTGGTGGTTCTCTTGTTTGGAACCAGCAAGCTGCCAAAGCTCGGCCAATCCTTGGGTGAAAGCATCCGAAACTTCAAACGCTCCGTGGGAGAAGCTGAGCGCGATGAAGTCAAAGTCAGCCAGGATCACGCGAAATTGCCCGAAGGCAAGGTCTAAGTCACGCCTCTCGCTACTTAGAGGAAATCTTAGCATCCAAACTCGGAGCCGACTTGCCGTCGGCTCTTAACATGTCTCAATAGATCCCCGGTGGTCAGCACCGGCTTTTTTCCTTATGATGGAAGGCAGACGCCGTCCTTGTAAGGAAAGCCACGCCTATGACTTCAACTGTTTTGTCCGTCAGCCAACTCTCCGTCCAATTCGAGGATCGACAGCAGGGCCGTATTGAGGCCGTGAAGAATATCAGCTTTTCCATAGCACCCGGCAAAACACTGGCCATTGTCGGCGAGTCAGGGTCGGGCAAGAGCGTATCGTCGCTAGCTATTATGGGCCTCTTGCCCCAGACAGCCCGCGTGCAGGCTCAAAGCATTCGGCTCGGTGATACCGAGATCTTAGGCTTGGATGCTAAGGCCATGCGATCGATTCGGGGTCGACGCATCGGCATGATTTTTCAAGAACCCATGAGCAGTCTCAACCCACTGATCAGCATCGGCGATCAAATCACCGAAGCGATGCTCAATCACGGCCAGATCAAGCCAAAAGAAGCGATTGAGAAATCCTTGCATCTTCTGCGTGAAGTGGGACTCCCGGAACCAAAATTGATCGCTCGACGTTACCCGCACGAGCTCTCTGGCGGCCAACAGCAGCGCGCGATGATAGCCATGGCCATTTGCTGCGAACCTGAGCTGCTTATCGCCGACGAACCGACAACGGCTCTTGACGTTACCATTCAACGTCAGGTTGTCGATCTTATCCTAAAAATGCAGCAGGATCTTCGCCTGGGACTTTTGTTTATCACCCATGATCTCGCTTTAGTTGCCGACGTGGCCGATGACGTTGGCGTTATGTATCGTGGGGAGATGCTCGAGAAACGTCCGGCTTTGGAACTGTTTAAAAACCCAGAGCACGCCTATACCCGAGGACTTTTGGCCTGTCGACCGCCGCTGGATAAAAGGCCGCGAAGACTCCTGACCGTAGCGGATTTTATGAAACAGGAAGGCCTGCCGCTGGGCACAGAAAGAGCCTTACTGAAATCGACAGAATCCTCTCAAAACAAGGGTGATACCATCCTGGAGCTCAAGCAGATCAGCAAACACTACATGCAAAAAGTTTCCATGTTCCATCCCGCTCAACTGTTTAAGGCTGTCGATCAAATTGATCTCAAGGTTCGACGAGGCATGCGCCTCGGGATCGTCGGTGAATCAGGATCAGGGAAGACCACGCTCGCTCGCTGCATGATTCGTCTCCTAGAGCCAAGCAAAGGGCACATCCTCTTTAACGGACAGGATATCAGTCGTCTCGGTCAAGCCGATCTTGTACCGATTCGCCAAAAATTGCAGTATATCTTTCAAAATCCTTATGCCTCGCTCAACCCACGTCTGACCGTGGCGGATATCCTCTGCGAACCTTTAATCATTCACAGTTTGGGTGGCGATGCCGGGCAAAGGTTGCAGAAAGCAGCCGATCGTTTGGAACAAGTAGGACTCAGGCCTGAAATGCTCAATCGCTATCCGCACGAATTTTCAGGCGGTCAGAGACAAAGAATCTGCATCGCCCGAGTCTTGATGCTGGATCCTGAATTGATCATCTGCGATGAGTGTGTGTCGGCGTTGGATGTTTCCGTTCAGGCTCAAATCCTCAATCTCCTTTTGGACATCCAGGAGAAAAGTGGCATCACCTTTATTTTCATTTCTCACGATCTGTCTGTGGTGAAATATTTTGCAGAAGAAGTGTGTGTCATGAGCCAAGGACTCATCGTGGAGCAAGGACGGGCGGATGAAATCTATGCAAGGCCGCAGCACGCCTTTACCAAAAGGCTACTGGACGCGATTCCGAGAGGAATTCCCAAGGGCAGTCTGCAGCCCTTGGTATCATTTTATTAGTGTATTGGGTCTTGTAAAGTCGCGCGCAGACGCTGCAGTTCTGGAACCGTAAGCTCATAGCCACGGCCGCAGAATTCGCAGGAAATTTGCGCCGTTTCATCATCCTGAATCATCTCATCCAAAGTACCAGCTCCCAGAAGGATGAGCGAGCGTTCCACCCGATCGATGCTACAACCACATTCATAGCGTGCTTCGTAGGGATGCTTAATTTCTTCGAAATGGAATTGATCAAGGTAAATATCGATGAGGTCTTCCGGTGATGCTCCATGCTGAATTTTGCGCGTCGTGGATTCCACCAAGGGTTGAATGGCCTCCAGTTTGCTAATCGTTTCATCGGTATAGCCCGGCATCAACTCGACGATATAACCACCGGCCACTTCCATTCCTTTTTCAGAAGGCCTCGCCGCTAGGGAAACAATCGCTGGAATTTGATGAGATTGATTGAGGTAGTAGGCAATGTCATCACCGATTTCCCCGGTATAAAGTTCCACAGTTCCGCGCATGGGTTCTTTTTCATAAGGACGTGACTGGATAACATCCAAACGCCCCTCGCCCAAACCCGCTCCCAGATGCGTGACGCCTTCAGGAAGCTCAGCGGAGCGGTTTTCACAGTAGACCTTGGCTCCGCCTTCGTATCGAGCGGATGCGAAAATACTCTTCACCGGACCCGCACCGATAAAGTGCAGGGCTAGGCCTATCTGCTCTTTGGTCTGACTTGCCAAGAGCACCGCTCCGGTAATCGCTCGAGCCATGAGAGTCTTGGCCAAAGGTGAAGCTTCGAGATAGCGAAAGGCATCATTAACGATATCTGTGCTGATCACAGCTGCGATGCGAATCGTACCGTCTTTTGAAAGATATTTTTTGATTTGAGCCATGGTCTGCTTTCCTGGGCAAGCGCATGAAATTCTGCAGAGATTTCTTATGCGAAGTCCGGGCACTTGGCAACCGAGAGAATCAAAGACAGACGGCAGAGGGCGGCGCGAAGAGCAGAAAGCCGTATAGAATCCGTATCATGTCACAAGGACAAAAAGCGCGCCGACTTTCGTGCGCCTGTATTAAAATCGGCCCTCATAGCAATTATGGCGCATACAGCCTTCGCGAGAGAAGAACCCAGACTAAGGCAGCACCACCTCCCGAATCTGAATATCACCATTGCGCGATTCTTTGCCTCGAATGGTAAAGACCAAGGTATAGGAACCAGCACCAGGAAGTTCCCATTCTGTTTCCGAAGCTCGGCGATTCTTGATCTCGCCCCCACTCACATACCAACCTAGCTTCACGGGCTCATCTTGCACATTCTTTAGGGTACTGGAAATCGTGAGCTTTTTGTCGCTGACATTCTGCTTGGCCGCAGGTGAATCGATGCTCGAACCAAAAAGGCTCCATTGCGAGCTCTGCACGGCATTGTCACGATACACCACGAAGTCACCAGCCAAAGGCAGTTCACGCTCTCCATCACTGACAACCAGGGTGTAGCGGAGCCGCACAACGCCCGTCGTGGCGAAAGTCGGAGCGAGAGCCGTGAGTTCAGCTGCAGTGGGCAGAGGAGCTGTGGCCTCGATTGTTATATGCTGAAGACCCGAATAGGGATGAAAATCGGGCGCAAAGACCGTCCAGTTAGAAATTGGTAAGGTCAAAGGTCGGAGTTCAGGTTCAGCTGGAGTCAAAGTAATATTCTTGAAATCCACTGGCCCAACAAAGTGAAACTCCAGTGTAACGGTATCCCCCGGCAGTGGCGGTTTAAGACTGGTGTCCGGCAAAGGAGCTACGGGTGTTTTGGATTCAATCGGCGGATTGACCAGAACTAAAATAGGTTTGAGTTTATCAGCCGTTTCTGGCCTGGAATTCATATCGGAGCAAGCTAGAGCACTCATACCAAGGACTAGGCTGACGATGAGAGTTCGCATGAAATCTGTTCCTTTCAGCATTAAAATTCGCCGCTGATTTGGATGTAAGGTATCGGAGGCAGATTCGACAATTCTTCTTTCTCGGTATAGTCGAAGTTGTACTGCACGCTGTCGATTCTTTTGCCTAAAGAAAGGTACTGGATACCGAACTGATACTTAAGTTTATAGGTGTTGTAGAGAGAGTCATAGGTAGCAAACAGATCGATGGAATGCGATGGCGGAATGCGGGCGCTATTGGGGTTTTTGATATCATAGGTCGCTTGGTATTTGTCCAGATTGCTGTTGTAGACGGCACCCGATACCGGCGTATAGGGGCTAGCTGTGTTGTATTTCAAGCGAGTTCCCAGATCCCAATAGGCATTGATTTTATAGGAGCCGACCAGATTCAAAATATGAGTCTGATCGTATTGACTGGTAAACCATTCATCTGAATCTGACTTTCTCTCTTGCGATACGGAATAGGTATAGGCCAACCAACCAAAGAACTGTTCGGTGAGGTTTCTTCGAATAAAGGTCTCAAAGCCGTAAGTGCGCCGACTCCCGGTATCAAGATAGTTTCGCGGCCCACCCGACACAATAAAACGATAGGTCTTCTTATAAAACCCCTGAAACTCTGTCACCCATCGATCGCCCCACTTATTTTCCACGCCTAGAATATAGTGATTGGACTTTTCATAGCCGAGGTTCGGATTGCCAAAGTCTTCGCTCGTCTCCTGCGGTTGCGGCGAGATCGAGTACTGACCCGTAGCAAATTTCAAGGTCGTGTCTTTATCCCAAGGATAGCGAGCTTGTAATCTTGGATCGACAGCAACCCGCCGAACAAATCCTGCTTTAAAAACTCGCACGCCGGGAGTATAGATCACTGGACCAGCCTCGAGATCCACGCTGCTCCAGGTCGAAAAATTCGAATAGGAAAAATCCGACTTAGCTTTGTAGCGGGGTGCATCTTCTGGATCGTAGTAGGGATCATCATCCGCAGGAACTGGGGCACTGATATCAACGCTACCGATGCTATATTCAGGATTAAAACCGAGATACAGATTCCGCCCCTTTTCCAGACGTTTGGTGAACTCAGTCGGAACCTGAACCGTTTGACTGACGATAAACAGCGAATCGTCACTCACGCCAAACTGAAACTTGCTATAGGAATACTGTGGTGTGCTGCGATACCGCCAGCCGTCCCCCATGTTGTGATCTCGCTCCAAACCAATCACAGCAAAGCGATTTTTAAAACTCAGGTCAATCTTGCCATCAGCACTCGAACTGGCATCAAAGGGAGCAGACAGTGTCAGACCATCTTCACTGGCGATTGCAGTTAATTTATAGCTGGTATTATCCTCTCGATACACATAACGAGCGTAGGCGTCTGAGAATAGCGGAATCACAGTCAAGCCACTGTCCTTGGGGAGAACCTTGGGCAGGATAGCTTCGATTAGACTCTTCCGGAGTGAAAAGGCCACCCCGCTTTTTTCATCCAGAGGCCGTTCGTGGTAGATACCCAAGTAGAATGGCACATTGAGGACAAATTCGGTCTTGGGAGCCTCTGGGACTTTATCGGAGGACCTTAAGACAATAATTCCACCCGTGGCATCTCCATACTGAGCGCCGAAGCCCCCAGAGTTGAAGTCGACGTCGGTCAACTGCTGAGGCGGGACGATACTGAGGTTGGCAACCTGATGAAAAATTCCCGGTACAAAAATGTCGTCAACAAAGTAACGACTATCGTTCGGCCCAGAGCCTCGGATAATGACTTCCGTGCGGCCTGGGCTGCTTTGTACACCCGGCAGCAATTGGGTAACTTGGGCTGGATCACCATTGGGAGCGATACGGCTCGTCTCTTGGACAGTAATCGTTTTGCGTGAAGTCTCCGGCCTTCTTTGTCCGGTAATAACAACTTCTGAATCGTCAGGCTTACCTGGCGGCAAGTACACATTGTAAGTTGCATTCGCCCGGAGCTCTTTAAAATCGACAAAAATCGCTTCATATCCCTGTCGAAGAACCTGAATGCTGCCTTCTCGCTCAGGGATATCAAGGTCCAGAGCCCCATCGGGACCGGTCGTCAGCGTCTCCTGACCTATCTTCACTTCCACTCGCTTCAGGATGCGACCGGAGCCCTTGGCCATCACCTTCAATTTGACCTTGGCAGGGGCCGCAGCCTCAGGCTTCGCAGGCTCTGCACCCTGTGCGGCAAGGTGTGGACTGAACGCACAGAGGCCGATCATGAGAAGTCTCTGTATTTTTTTTGAGCTGGTCATCGATAGTTCCTTATCGCCACCTGCATTTTGAAAGCATTAAGACCCACTCTCTGCTTTCCCATCTATTTACATCACCATCTTCTGAGTTATTATAGGGACGCGCTGGCGACGGTCAAGTCAACAACCGTATTTCATGGAACAGGATGCAGGATGGATACATTGCGACAACCAGGCTTTCCCTATCTGCTAGCGGTTTGGGTGGGATCGCTCGCGCTCCACCTCGCAATGCTTGGCGGCGTGCAGTTCCTCCCGAAACCCAAACCAGCTCCGGTTTATAAAAAAGTTTCCGTCAACGTAGTCGAAAAGCCAAAGCCTGCGGCACCTGAACCGGTCGCTGCGGAACCGGCAAAGCCTGAAGCACCAAAGCCTACCCCCAAGGCCCAAGAAAAGAAGACTCCAGTCGCCAGCAAAGTCCCTGACACGACGCCACCCCCTCAGCCTGTGTTAGGACTCAGTAAAGATTCCTTTGCCGAAGGTGGAAAGGGCAATTTTAGTGTCCCAGCGGGGAATACCACAATGGTTGAAGACCAAGGCAAGCGCCTTTCGCCTGAAGAGATTCGCAAGCTGGATCGTGATTTGAGTGAAGATGCCAAACTCGTCGCAGGAAGTTTCATCAAGCCGGAATATACCCCAGAGGCTGAGGACTCAGGTTTGGAAGGATCATTTGTCATCGAAGTCTATATCGATACCAAAGGCAACGTGGTTGAAGCTGAGCTGCGAAAGAAAATCGGCTATGGCATGGATGAGCGGGTGCTCAATGCAGCCAAGAAGGCGAAGTTCTCGCCCCGAAAAAACCCGCTCGGACAGCCGCTGGCGGGTTGGACGGAATTGAAGATTCGTTTGACCCTGGAATAGAATCTTCCTTGGCCATTGAATTGGTCAAAGTTTCGAGATTGAACCGAATGGCGGCATGATCTCAATCCATGACCGCGTCGAGACTTTTGCTTATTTATTGCCGTTGCCCAGCCCTTTTCATCTAATTAATCAGCGAATAATATTCAGATAAATCGAAGCATTGGGGGCGCGAAGTTTGGAGGAAGAGCGGAAAAGAGTCACGCGCCTCCATCCCCAAAACAGTTTGACTGATAAAAAAATTGACAAGACACCCAAACCTCGCAAAATTCCAAACACTATCTGAGGACTGAGACATGAATTCCTTCACGGGAAAACTGGAGTCTCGATCAAACTTGCTATAGCCGATCCCTCTGCGGGAGCTTAGGCCAAGGCCTTCGGTAGGAAGAAAGCCCCTAGGCAACAACTATTCAGTTTTTCCTATCAGAGTCCGATCACTTGAATTGGAGCCTGCATAGAGGAGGGGACCACTATGCTTACGTTTGATCATCGGGATTTTACCAAGTCTGCCTTGTCTTTAGCTGGAGGAATGCTGGGAGTTGCCCTGCTGGCCGCGTGGCGGTCAGGAGGGGATGTTCCAACAATGAGTTTGACTTTGGGATTGCCGGTTGGGGTTTTGGCGTTCTGGGCTGTCTATTCCTTACGGATGAAAAGGATGGCACAGGAATTGGGTTTTGTTCGGGATCATCCGAAAGGAACTCAAAATGCCAAAGGTTCTCAAGCGTCAGCACCTGTTCAAACCAGTTTCCAACCCAAGCTTTTGCATCAAGGAGAACACGGCCTCACGTTGGATCCTGCCCGTCAATTGCCGCGATTCCGTAGTCGTCCGAAGGTTGCACCCTTGGCCTGGGAAGGCCAGGACAACCCAGCAAATCGAGATCAGTGGCACATGTAGAAAAGGAAGCTATTGCGTACTGTTCTGAATCTTAGAGAAAATCGTCCTGTTCCAAGCAATCGAGACCTGGTCACAGGTAAGCTTTCACTCTCTATTCGGATGCCAGAATCCGGTGCTGGCGACGCATGAACTTTTTCATAAGGTTGGCAAACTGCATCGGAGCTTCCACCTGTGGTCCATGGCCACGATCTGCCAGAAGGTAGAGCGTCGATCCAGGAATTTGACTATGCACAAAATCAGCGGTTGCCGCTGGAAAGAAGGTATCCTCGTCACCCCAAATGATCATGGTCGGTGTCCTGATATTTTTTAGGCGCTTGTTCAAGGTGAATTCTTCAAGGCGGGGATCATCGAGAGTCGTAACACCTTCCAAAAGATCGGTCAGAACCTTTTTATGCCACTTGGAATGTTTATGAAATTCTTTATAGAGATGTTCAAAAACAAAGGGCGGTATCATCGGCGGCGTGTAGAACACTCGATTGAGAAAATAGTCGAACTGAAAGGGCGTTGAAATTTCAAAGATGTTCCGTCCGTCCAAAAATTCTTGATAGATCGACGGTTGATCTTTCAAAACAATTCCTGCGCAATCCACCAAGGTCAGAGATTTTATTCGCTCTGGCATCGACAATGCCAGTTCCACGGCAACAGCCCCACCTAAGGAATTTCCGACCAAATGAAAATCTGTCCAACCCGTATGTTCGATAAAAGCACCCACCCACTTCGCATAGTTGGTGAGGTTATAGGTCTCGCCCTTGCGCTTGAAACTTTTGCCAAAGCCGGGCAGATCAGGAATGATCATGTCGCAATCGCTCATTAAAAGTTGAGCTGCGTTGTAAAAATTTTCTTTGGTATCGGCAAAGCCTGGTAGAAAAATCAGCTTTTCCGCTTTACCTCTTTCGATGATGGCATATTCGATCTTGGTATCCGCGCCCCACCATTCGACCCTGGCACTCATCATTTTTAGGCGCATCTTGAGATACTTATCATAAAAACCACCACCAAAGTCTTCCTTCCAGCTATGTGGAATGGAGCGCAAGATTTCGTTCTTTAAGGTGGTGGCAAGCTTCATGCTTCGTAACTCCAACTTCGTTCAGGATGCTTGTTTATAGCGTCGCAATTGTTCTTCAATGGCCTCAACCATATCTTTGACTTTGAAGGGCTTATCGATAACACGATCGGGCTTATGATCGCTTCGACCCAGATCGTTTTCTAGACCCACGTAGTATCCACTGCAAAGGATCACGGGAACTTCACTGCCTGTCATGCGCACCCGAGCGAGCAGCTCCAAGCCATCCATCTTAGGCATGCGAATATCCGACAGGACTAAGTCCACTTTATTCTGCTGGAATAAGCTAAAACCCTCACTCCCATCTCCGGCTTCTAACACATGGTAATGGTATTGGTCGAGTGATTGCTTATAAAATTCACGAATCGATTCATCATCTTCCACCAGCAAAATAACCGGTCCTTGCGGCGAGACAGATACTTCAGGGGCACCCGAAACCAAAGTCGCCCCAGGCAGAAGGACCGTAATGCTTACACCCTTTTGCCATCCCCCATCCATTTCAATATGGCCATGATGAAATTCGACAAACTTCCGGACAATCGCGAGGCCCAATCCGACACCAGCTTCTCCCGGAGTTTTAGGCCGACCTGTCTGTACAAATGCTTCGAAAATCTTTGCTTCATCTTCTTTGCGCACACCTTTACCCTGATCACGCACCTGCAAGGCCAAGTAAGAACCGTCTGGTCTTTGCGCAAGGCAAGCTCGCAGAAAGACTTGACCGCCTTCCGGGGAAAATTTTATGGCATTCAACACTAAATTTTCAATCACCTGACGAATGCGCTTCGAGTCAAGGTTGACCTGAATTTCTTGATCATGGGTGATATTGAGCGTGATCTTTTTCCGAGCGGCTATGACTTCTAGATTTTGAGCACACTCGCTCAAAAGAGCAGAAAATAACACCTTCTGATAGTCGAGCCGAAAGCCACGATCCAACCGCACCACATCCAATATATCGTGAATCATGCTTGAGGCTGTCTCACCATTACGTCTAATCCGCTCGACAAAGGATTTTTGATCGGGGCTAAGAGTTTTGACACTGTCTTCGGCCAATAGAAAATCCGTGGAAAGGGAGATCACGGTCAATGGCGCTCGCATATCATGGGACACGAGTCCCAAATACTCGTCTTTACTCTCAATTTCAAGATTTAAGTCATTGATTTCTTTATCTTTTTTTGCCATAATTTCAGACCATCTAAGACCGATCGACGACAGCCGCAGCTGGCCCTTAAGGGAATTGCTGTCAACCACAGCTGCGCTGGTCAGACCGCGCTGTTTCAGTTCTTCCAACGCCTGAGTCAGGCTGGATAAACTGCTTACGATCAAACTCTGGGGCGATAGAAGGTCTCCGACCGTCTTAGGTTTTTTCGTACTATAGGGTGCCAGCAGGAGGTCTCGTATCTCTAACGCACCCCGAACGACTCCACTTTTGTCAGCTACGACCAGGATTTCCTTCTGCTGCTGAAAAAGCTGATTCAGGGCCTCAGCAATTTTGGTGTCAGGAGTGACAACCCACGGATCGCTATCCATGGCTTCTGCCACAATAAAACCGTCCTGTTTCTTAATTTCCATAAAGCCCTCGCAAACGGCATACCCCAAGTCTCGCTCTTCGCGTACTCAAGGATCGGTCACACTTGGGAAAACTTTATGAAATCTGCGGGTGGCGGCTAAAAACAAAGCCGCCGCTTGAAGGGAAGCGGCGGCTGAGTTGAGTGATATAGGGCTTTAAACCTTATGGGTAATACTGAGCACCTGACTTCCGAACTGAATAAACATTTCCATTCGTAGCACCTGAAGCAAAGCCACCCCAAACTAATGCGCTGCTGCCAGTCCATACAATGGACGCCGATGAACGCGTAATAGGATTCACACTACCGCGAAGAATGCGATATTGCAGGGTCGCCGGATTAAAAGCAAAGACTTCACCTAAGTAAGTGGCCGATCTATTGGTAATTCCACCTATGATGAGAATCTCTTCGCCATTCCAGACGGCTTTATGCCCCTTACGTTCAGCCATCAGTTCACTCTTGAAACTCGTCCAAGTGTCGGTAGCGGGATCGTAAAGTCCTCCCGTTGAAGTGATTTCTGTGGAAGATCCAACTCCCCCACCGCTGATAACGATGTAGCGCTCGCCGGTCCAGACAGCTTGATGCAGAGTGCGGCCAAGCGGGGCGCCCACCGTGGTCATTTTTTTCCAAGTATCGGTCGCTGGGTTGTATACAGCTCCCGAATTGAGGCCTGAACCAGCTCCCGATTTGGAGTTGTATCCACCCCAGACAATCATGGATTCTCCGGTCCACGCAGCGACGTGACCCTGTTGAGGAGCGTAGTAGGGCACGGCTACTTTATCCAAGGTGTATTCCACCGGAGGAAGAACTGCCATGCGTGACCAACCTCTGGATATCGAATCCGAAATCTTACTCGGATCGAAGATACCGCCCAGTGGCAATCCCGTATCTTTTTCAACTCCCCCAAAAACGATAGCGACGCTGCCGGTCCAAACAGCAGTTTGATGGGGACCTTTATCGACCGCTGTCTGTTGGCTAAAATTCCAGTTAAGACCGCTCGTATTGCTGGGTTTTTTCACCTGAACCCAAGTGTTTGTTGTCGGATTATAGAGCGCTCCATCGAACAACCAAGTTTTAGTGGTTGCAGTGCCTGTGAATCCACCCCAAATAAAGACTTCTTTTCCCGTCCAAATGGTGAGGGGCTCAGATCTTGGAGTGAAAGTGAAATTGGTAGGCAATGCAATACTTGTCCATTTTGGGGAACTGCCATCGTTTGGATTAGGATCGTAGGACGACACCGCATTGGTGAAACTATTATCCTGGAGCATTCCTCCGACGACTATCATCCGATCTCCTGTCCACACAGCGCCGTGGCTATGGGTTCCAAGAGGGGCATTCGTCAGATCAATCGGGGTGGAATCCATCAATCCACTCTTCCAAGCATCCATAATGCCGATCGCAATCAGGTCAGCCG
>JBGSTF010000325.1:0-15990 GCA_041736645.1 Oligoflexus sp.
CTCAAGGTGTTTTCATGGCCCATGTTAGGCAGCGGAGCGATACCCAGCTTGGGTCCGAGTTTGGTGGCAAATTCCTGCCATCGCCATTCGCCGGCCAGAGCAAAAGGGGCGCGTTCTTCGAGGAAAATTCTGGCTGCGCATACCGCTGAGCAGTCATAGGGAGTCAGAGCATAGGTTTGGCGAATTAAGCGCAAAGCATCAAGACCTTCTTCGATCCGCGACCGGTCGGCCACTCTTTTAAGCTGACCGTCCTGCTCAACCAATCCGCGCATAACAAAAGGCATGACAGCGAAAGTTTCATCGGGCATCGCAAGTCCATACTTCTTTTCACTGCGATCGACCAAATCGAAGGAAAGACCGACCAGCTCCTCCCAGCTTTTCGGCGCCGATTTCACCAGATTTTTGTTGTAGTAAAGAACCTGATAGCCTTCCTCGATGAGACCCTGACTGACAGTTTCGGGCCCATCTTTCTCGGTAGCGGCCCAAGAAATCAACTGCTCACGACGCTGCAAAAAGTGAATCGTGTCAGGGTCGGTCACCAAGAGATCAAAAGGCGCCGTCAGATCATTGCGCGACGATTCCCGAATATGCTCTGGAGTCTCATAGTTCACATGGATCACGAGGTCCTTATGCTGCTTTTCATAGGCTGCGAAGACTCCCTTCCAAGCAGCATTCTCGCCGACTGACCGCGTCTGCACGACGTTGATCACGCGGGGCGCTGACTGAAAATGCTTCCACATCAGAAAAACTCCGCTTAATGCCGCGAAACTCAAGGCTGTGATGAGAAGGTGACGACGATTCAATAGTATCTTCATAAGGACAGTCCTTGATTTTAGAATGTGAGTTCACATATATTTGGGTTGCTCGGCGCGCAGAATTTCTTGCCGTTTAGGGCCGGCGTGCCGTTGATTGTGGGCGGCAAGTTCTTGATGCGAACCTTAATCGCATCCCGATTCGAAACCCAGCTATCTAATAGAGTCAGGTTAAAATCAATCGCAGGATTAATTGGGTAGTTGGAGCCCCCAAAATCGGCAACCTGGTAAAGATCGTGGAAATAGCTAAAATTGAAGGCGGCCCTTATGGAACCAAGACTGGCTATAGCCACGGAACTCTTGTAAGCGCTGTCGCTATTCGCCATATCGGCAAACCAAACAGATACCTGCCTCGGCTGGTCGGTATTTGCCTTCAAATCCAACAAGCGTGGTCCACGCAGTTTCGTTGCGTAGAGAAACGTTCGCACATCTGTGAGATTGATCGTGCTTAAATTTGCTGCACCAACTTGAGGATCCAAGGTTTCGATACGCAGCGAGACAGCGTCTTTTGCGTGCTGTCTCTCATCGCGTTCGCCGATCAGAGAGAGACTGCCCCCTTCTGCATGCAGGGCCTGATAGCCTGCGCTGATGTTAAGTTTAGTCCCATAGGTGTTCACATTTTGCAGCCACAGGCCGGTATTGAACGGGACGTACTGTTTCGGTGGGTTAGTGTTCACTTTGGTTTTTTCCACAGCTCCGAGACTCAAGCCTTTCAGCCACAGGGCTCCCCGATCACCTGGATTGCCTTTGCCGAGGATGGCGATGGTATCGGCCGCGAGCGCCTTCTCCGAGGGGAAAAATTGCAGACTGCGCAATTCCACGATCTCTTGCTGAGGTGCCACTTGAATGGCTGCGCGCTGAACGCCTTCGCAAGAAAACTTCGTACAATCAGTATCGAGGGTGATGCGGCTGTCCGGCGACCCGGTGAGGCTTATTTTCGTAAAGCGTGTAATCTCGGTATTGCCGACTACGAAGGCTTGTCCCTGGACCAGTGCGCTGCCTTTGAGATGGATCTCGAGTTCGCTCGAGTCCCTGCATGAGCGGCGATCCCAGTCCTTGAGAAAGACGAAGTTGATAAGGCCATCGATATTACCGAGCCTGGATAATTCCGTGCCATCTGGCAACTCCGCGAGGCATTGGGGTTTTTTGCGGAAGCAGGGAACCTCGATTTCGCGCTGACTGGTCGAAACATTCGCCCCATCTTTTAGCTCGTCTTCCCAGGATTTAATCGTACCAGGGACTGCCGAAAAGCCTAAGCGGCTCCGGAAGTCATCTACTTGACTGCTATTGCAGCTGCGGAAGCGCAGGGTACGTGAGCCGGTCAGCTGCTTATAACCGCCGACTTCCAGATAGGGATTGCTAAGGGCTTGCAGGGAAGGAGACTTATCCAAAAGCACGGAGGCGAAATCTTTATCTTCCATTCGCAGCGAATAACGGCTCTTGTCGTCACCAGTATTGTAGTTCACGAAAAAGGTATTGTCGTCAAGGCTTGGCTCGGCCTCCTCACTAATCTCCGAGAGTTTGATCCCCAGACGGTCGATCATCTGAGCTTCGAACACCGGCATTTGCTTCTCATAATTCCCAGCCTCATTGCCATCCATCCATAAGATTACGAAAGTTAATTTTTTGATCGGATCGGGATCGTTAAAACGCAAAACATACGCTTTGGCATCGTCGTTGATAGGAAATCGGGCCAAACTCCAACCTTCACTGCGAACCTTGGGCGCTTCCTGGTGTGCGCAACTGAACTGCAGAATCTGAGGATTGGCTCCCAAATCCGGAATTGGCTTGAGTAGATCAATAGGATCGACGTTATACTGTCCGGCCAAGACACTAAGGTTCAACTTCTTCTTCAGGGGATAGCAGAAATTAGGAATGACAGCATAGGTCGGCTGTCCCGCTTCTTTGGGTTCAATTTGAGCCAAGCCGAAGCCCTTGATACCTGACACGGAACGCATGATCGGCTTGGCATCTGGACGGCTTGCTCCGGCTTTGAAATCCTTGCGACAAGAGAATGATGGCAGGCGCAGATAGTCACCGGCTTTGAAGGCATCGATGTCTTTGATCTCTAGAGGAGTCGGATCGGTCGTGACGAAGCCAAAGAGCCCTTTGATATCTTTATCCAAACAATCTTCATAGAGGACCTTACGTTCCTGGCAGTTGGCATCGCGCACACTCACAACAAACTGTTTCACGGCCAAGCCAGTATCAGAATTCAATTCCGTATAGTAATTGATTTTCGGGTCTTGGGCTGGACACACATTCAAACCTTGGGTTTGATTGCTAGCCAGCGTACTGGTCCGAGGCCCGCCACAGCTTATAGCCAGCGGCAGTAGGGTAACAAGGAGTGAGCAATAGAAGGACTTCATAAACATTAGCTCCCAGAAATCTTGGCGAGGGTGGTTTTGTCAAATGCTTGGGAATCTGTCATACACGCATTGGTATCGACGTTTGCCATAGCGGCAGCGGACGCCAGGATATATTTGCTGGGAAAGGCCGCAGCCTCGCAGATATCCTTCAGCTTTTTTTGCTGCTTATTGACTTCGAGGACACCTGCAATCTTCGACTCGGATACTTCGCACAGAGGATTAATCTCATAGATATATTGGGATTTATTCGGCACAAATGTGGAACAGGCGCTTTTGTGTTTGTCGGCGTTGCCTTTGCCGCGGATTTCACAATAATAGAGAGCGCAGAGGGATCGGGTTATCTTCTGACCATTTTCATCGCGCTTTGGCCCAAGGGACTGAATCAACGTGAGCATTTCGCCGACCTGAGTACCAAGCGATTTCTCTTGACTCGCCAAGGTTTTAGCTCCCTCCACGATTTCCTTTTGCCCTTGGATATCTGCTTGGCGTGTGGTCAAATCTTTGAGAAAGTTCTCACGACCGCCTGTATCGCTGGTGTATAGACCGGCTTCCCATTTCTGGGCCAAAGCATATAGAGTCTGACCGCGATTTATGGCATCCAGGTAATCTTTTTGCATAGCGGCTACTGTTGCTGGATAATCAGCAGTGGCATCGAACTTTTTACCGTCCCAAGTACCGTAGAGAGCGGATAGCGTAAAGATCGATTCGGTCAGTTTTTCGTTCCTAGTATGCAAGGCCGCAAAATTTTCGGCACTGCGTGCGATGGTGTCCTCGGTCATCGCCACTTTTCGAGCCAGCATGGCCGAATAGGGGGCAATTTGTCCTTTGGTCTTGGGTCCATTGTCCGAATCGACCACATCGAAATAGTGGGCCATGGTATCCCGGGCAGCCCCATCCGCAATGGTTTCTAGGGTCGTAAGACTCAAGGCTGTCAGTTGCCCGCAACCGGTATCATTGCTATCGGCCAGTACCAGCTTTCCACATTGCGATATCTGGTTCATGAGGCCGTCCATACTGTCGCTCGTTGTGGGCTTCTCATATTCGAGATGCAGCCCCGCCCAATCGATGGCTCCGAGAGCTTCTTTCGCCATGCGTCGATGGGCACAGAACCGAGTGACGTCCAAATCGCCTTGCGGAATTTTATCAGCGATCATGACGCTACTCGCTACCTGGCAATGAAGAACGGCTTCATAAAGGTCGGCCGCTTGTTTCTGTTGCTTCTGCAGATTGATCGAAACCTTCTTCTGAAATGTTTCGATCAGAGCCTCTTTTTGAGTCACGCTTATAGCCTTGCCGTGGAAGACGCACAGGGCTTTGATAAAATCCCGAGGCATGAAAATGCTATCAGCAGATCCATTCGGCAACTGGCCGGCATTTTCTAGTTTGTCAATCAAAGTGTCATCACAGGCCTTTTCCCCATTAGGACTCGAAACAAGAGAAGGGATGAGCGTGCGTCTGTTACTAAAAGCCAGCTTTTCTTCAGCATTCTGAGCTTGGGCGCTGGCTCCTGCGAGCACGGACCAAGCCAACCATAAATTCTTGGCAAAAGGTTTCATATCGAAGTTCCTGAGTTGATAAAGGTCTTAGCGGGCATGGCGTAATTAAGACCAATGCGAAGATTACGGCCAGCAAAACACTTGCGAATCATAGCCTGCGTATATTCAAGATCGGTTTTGGACAAGATTTCGACTTCGTAGCTAGCGATTAATGGAGCACCCAGATAGCGCAGATCGCGCTGGTTGAAAGTGCCCGCTATTGTCATGTTTTCAGGCAGAGTGTTCATGTTGTCGAAATAGTTAAAGACTGCATTGAATTCCTGAAGATCAGCACCATCTGACTTTGAAGGGCGCAGGATATCCAAACGATCCGAGTCAATCGCTAGCTCTGGCACACCCCTCATGTTCATGGGATGATTGCGTATTCCATAGCCAAGGTGGTGCACAATCAGCTGCTGATCACAGTTCTGATCCTCACTTCCTACAGATTCGCCGGCTTCAAGATTCAAGACCACGTTCATCAGAGTAAGATTAGTTATTGAATTCATATTCATCCAATCCCATAGCCTAAAAGAACCCAGTGCCTTGAAGTGATCATTAACTGTTTTTTCATCAGGATCGCCGTTGAGAGCAGGCATGGCCGCCGGTGTAATTTCGAGCCGGGCGCGCCCCTTGCTTAGAAGTTCTTGCATGAAACCGCTATCGGCTGGAACGACAAACTGCGACTTGGCAAAGATGAGCGCACGCTGGGAAAATACCTGAGAATTCGTGCCGCAATTGAATTGGTGACCGACGATGTCGCTGCAATTCTTTACCGCTTTCATCAGCTGTTCATAGTTGACGATATACGGCACCACATCCTCTCTCTGATTTTCAACTCCGCTGAGCACGGACATCACATTCAAGCGACTGCGGTAGAGGTTGTAAAGAAAATTGACATACTGCATTTTTTCTTTTTTGGCTCGCAAATATTCATGAGCGCCTCGGGTGAGGTCAGCTGTCACTATCTGAGAAGCGAGGTACATGGCCTGGCCCTGATTCAGTGTGTCAGGTTTCGAGGCGGTCGCCAGTATTGCCGAACGTTTTTCCTTAATCTGATTGGCTATCGCGACCAATTCAGACTGCATTTCCGAATTAAGGGCCAAGGCTTCGTCCCCTAATATTTTCGATTTTTTGATGAATTCTTCTTCAGCAAGGGCTGCTGTGATCTTGTTCTGCAAGGTTTTCTCTTCGTCATTAAGAACAGTTCCCACCTGCGTGATTTGTTCTAGAGTCAGCATGCTCGTCTGTTCGTTCAGCCGCGCCGTCAGTTCATTGACAATGGCTTGTTTGAGATCTTCCTGTTTTTTCAGGTTATCCACCGTAGACAATGTCGATTTCACGAGATCTTGTCGAGCCAGAGCTGCTTGAGACAGGCCGTCGAGGCGATCGATGTCCAAATCGATGCCGCTCTGTTGAGCGCGGACACCAGCAATCTGCTGATCGAGGGCTTCGATACCGAGGTTTTCTTGAACGATCCGGCTTTCGAAACTCTGGACATCAAACGCGACCAGAGTGTTCTCCGACTGCAGCCGCGCAAGTTCCGCCTTATGACGATTGATTTCACTATCAACGCGAGCCGTCTCGCTCTTGATGAAAGCTTCCGCATTCTGCATATCAGCCAGGAATTTTCCGCCATCGGCCAGGGTTGCCAATTGTTCGGTCTGCAGTTTATAGTCCTGGCCTGTGATATCCGCCAGGGTTCGATTCTTGATCATTTCCTCAAGACCCTGGTCTTTGTATTGCTCGGAAGCCTTTGCAAGAGTCGCTTTGACTTCCTCTAGAGCTGAATTCAAAGATTTTTTTTCAGACTCGAACTGGGCATTGGATTTCGCGATTTCGTTGCCGTGCTTCCAGACATTCATGGCCAGGTCATAGGCGTCTCGCGCTTTGCTTCCAATGTCCGTTTCCATCCAAATAGCTGGCCCGAGGCCCGCTGTGCCTGTGACGAACCGTTGACCCGAGACGGGGATCAAGAGAGCCCCTAGTGCCTCCGCGACGGCAAAAGCTGAATCCGAAGTTGTGATAGCTATCTGTGCTTGCTCGACACTCGTATAATGCGCCTGGATAAGATCACGTCTGTTTTCAAGATTCTTCTTCTCGATTTGATCAAAAATACGTTTCTCTTCGGCAAAGATTTCCTTCGCAATCTTCTCTGCCGAGCCGTTGGCATCGCAATTTGATGACCCGGCATTCCCGCCCGGAACTGGCGTGGGATTCTCGACCAGACAGCGGCGGATGCTCTGCAACTTGTCAACAAGGATCTTGCCGTCCTCGCCTACAGTTTCCTTGCGGACCTTGAGTAATTTCTCCCAATACTGTTTGTCCGACATCTCCACCTGGGTCGCGGCGCAGCTCCCCGCAGGATCAGAAAAACTTTCCGAACTCCCGTTTAGCTTGGCCTTCTGAGCGAGGAGAGCACAGATAGACATCACGAGGGGCCGACGAGACGCTAAGTATACCGAGCTTTCGGTCTTCTTTAGCTTTTTGATCCCGATCGAGAATTCATTAATCCTTTCGCTGCGCAATCTCTGTTCGGTCCCAAGGCTGGAAGCTGTACTTTCCAGGGCATCACGATCCTTTTTCCGAATGGATATCTGTCCCGCAAGGCTATCCCTCTCGGCCGACAGTTCAGAAATCTGAAAATTCAAATTGTAGCTAGCTAGGGTTGCGTCGATCATCCATCGAAACTCATCGCGCCTATCCCTCGCTGTGTCACGCTCGGCTGCAGTTTGCTCCACAGCAGCCTGCTTTCTGATGAGTTCCGCTTGGTTGCTTGCCTGACGTTTGGCCTTTTGAATTTCGAATTTCAGAGCCATAATATCGCTATTGATATCAAAAATGTCGGCGTCTTTGCCGAGCTTGTCGATCGCCAAGGACTTATCGGTCATTGCCTTGGTATACTGGTTGCGGATTTCCTCAGCACTTTCGCTCAGGGCTGCGATTTCATATCCTTTCAGCTCGATGCTACGGGCATCCTTGATCCTGTCGTTTTCCAAGGCCTGACGGTCCTCGGCCAAGTTGTTACCCTTCCAGGTCGTGATGATGCCGTCCAGGGCGTCCTCGATCGACTTAATCTCGCTCAACTGGGTGGACAGTGCGCTGAGGAGGTCCTTGGAACTCAATGTGGTGAAGGTTTCCGGGTCGATATTGAGGAAGAGGAAGCCATCGCTCAACGAGCGCAGGCGTTCGATCACATCGTTTTGCAGGCGCTTGAACTCGAATTTTTCCGAGGCGAAGGCTGAGGTTTCGGGAATATCGAGCAAAGCTTCCTGAATCACCCAAGATGCTTCTTCATAATCCGTGGTCGCATACCTTGTCTCATCCACCTCCTCCGAGCCACCGGGATTCGCCGCATTGTCTGCAGCATTTAGGCGCAAGCGCAGCGATGTAGCCCTATTTCGGGATATACTCTGGTACATGATATCGCCATGGGCCATGAGAAGACGGGCTTTGATGGAATTCAGTCGCGCCTGAGCATGCAGAAAACGATTGAAAGGTTCCTGATCGGCGCGGGCCTCCAACTCCTCCTTGGACGCATCTGGTTTGCTCTCGTCAGTCCTTACGCTTCCGAAATTCATTCGAGCCAATTGGACTAGACCCTGCTTGACAATTGTCATGCCGGTTTCAAAAGACTCCACACCTGTCGATCGAATGATGCTACCGCTCTTCAGATAAGGCAGCTCAGACATGATAAAGAGGGGAACTTCCGCTCGTTTGGCAAAGCAATCGACATCGCAGACCATGCCTTGCAGAGTCTCTTTGCTTAAGCTGGGTGGAGCTACGCATTTGCCAAGGTAGCTGTTGATGCGGTCGAAGCTATTTTTCATGTTTTCAAAGTCGGCATGGACCAAAGCCACTTCGAGCAGGGCTACCTGCCGATTGACGTATTTTCGGGCGCTCGCGACTTGATCAACCACGCAGGCCGGTTCCGGGTCTGCCGCGTAGGCAGGTAGGGCAGCGCCAAGATAAAGAGCGCCGAGAACGAATAAAGTGGGAATGCGACAAAACATTATTTTTTAGCCTCCGTGGTCGTAGCGATTGGGGTTTTTATTCCGGCGAAAATGTTGAGTAGCATGACCGTGTTGCGAGCAAATTCCGCCTGGACTGCATCGTTTGGAATGGAGTTCTTGAACTCCTTATAAACTTTGGCGCTGGCGATCAAACAGGCACGAAAGTCTTTCACGTCCTGATTGCTCTGAGCCGCTGAGTGTCCTTCATCAAGTATGCTGGTGATTTTTGCACAAATCCCGGTATTTTTACGCTGCTCTTCACTCAGTGAAGGCGAAGCGTGAATCTGTTCCAACTTGCTGAGGAACCCAATCAGCACAGTCTTATAAGCCTTCAATTCAGTTTGCGGTTTGCTCAATTTGTTGTCTGTTTCCTGGAGGCGTTCCTGTTTTTCTTTGAGACGAGTCACAAGACTGTCGACCTTATCGGTGCCCGCTTTTTCTTTATAGAGCATAAAACTGTCGTCTTTGATCATCGCCAGCAGACTATCTGTATCCTGCAATCCGCGCTCAAGAGCGTAGAGCTGCCCATTGCGAATATCAATCTGGCTCTTGGCCACGATGTCAGACAAACTGTTGTTCTTCTCGGCAATCAGGTTCTTCTTAGCTTCGATGGATTTTTCGATTTCATCCTTCAAAGTAGAGTCGATCTTTTCGCGAACGATCTTCTCATCATCCCCGCGACCCAGTCTTGTTTGCATCTCACACAGGTCGCTTCTGATGCTGGCGAAGCCGGACTTCTGGTCATCAATGAATCCGCCAACGCTTTCGGCATAATCACCCCAATCAGCCCAGCCTTCGAAGGTCGCACTCGACTGCAGTACATGATTGGCCTTCAAGCTGGCCGCAAGAGCCCGAGCGCGGCTGTAGTACTGACATTTCTGGGCCATGCTCTCGGCCGAGAGCATCAATGCGACGTTGGCCGTGAACCTTTCGATATCGAGTGCATTTTGCATTTGTTGAAGCTTTGGCGAAAAAGGATTGGTGGGGCGATTCTTGCAATCTGTGCCGCAATCAAAGACGTCACCGACATAGAGGGTGAGCTTTGAAGTCAAACCCTCGATCTTATGCAATTCACCATAGAGTGTTTCTGTCGCTGATGAGGAAAAATTGCGCACCGGAAAAAAACTGGTCGTCTGATTGGTGCCATCCGCTTTGCTCACAAGGCGCAAAGCCGTTTTACCGCCACTAGCCTGAAGTATCGCACCGCCGGCTTTTATCTCGGACATGAGTGTGACATATTTAGGCTTTTCCTTGTCCGCAGGATAAACCTGCAGCCAGAATTTTTGTATTTGGTCTGATGAATATTTGAAATCAATAGCGCTTGCGGAGTTGCTGAAACCGAGCAGGCACCCCCAAAGTAGAAGACTTCGCTCGCGAGCTTTGCCGAATATCATGATCGATTCCTTTCGTTATTTGCAGTGCCAAGCGTTCTTGTTAAATGGGGTGCAGGGCGTGCCCTCTTTGCTGACCTTAAAAACGAGATACCTGGCGAAAGCATCGCGGATACCTGCTGGATCAGTGCCCGCACCATCCTTACCCTCTCCGTCTGCACCCGCTAAAGCAGCCTTCAGCTCAGTACTGTCAGTTTCCACGATGTTATAGTACTTTGCTGATTCGACGAGATAGCCCTTCACGCCCTTGATACGTTCGTCTCGGATGTCATTGTAGTGCCGAGCGTTCGCTTTGAAATAGGAGTCGAGCTCTTTTTCGGAGGTCTTCACAGGCTCAACGCCGTGTGTCTCGAGATCGCCCTTTAGGCTCTTCAGAAAACCTTCGAGAGCCTTGCTATTGATCGTTATCGTAGCCAAGGGATCACCGACTTCTTGCTTGAAGCTGACGACTTTTGAACCGTCTTCAGGATTGACAAGTTTTGTGCTCAGGTTCTTCGCTAGGTCATTATGATTTTTTTCCGTGGATTGGACGAGAGCGCTGTAGTTGGAATAACGCGTTTCCAAGGTGCTGGCAGTAGTGACAAAAACATTGGTCGCTTGTTTGACCGCATCGAAACCTTCCCTTATCGCGTTTTCGACCGCGGTGCCGCCACTGGCAATACCGTGCGCTGCACCCCTGAAGGCATTGTTCGCATAGGAGAGGGCAAATCGGAGGATGGACGAGCGGGTATGGGGAGATTCCACGCAGCCCGTTTCTTTTGCCAGCAGCTTTTGTATCTTCATGGCCTGATAGATCCTGTCTACATCACTATCGCCGCCGAAGCTGACTGGATTGCGCGTGCAGGTCTTTGGATCTTCTGGATCTTTACACACGGTTCGCACCGCATCCATGAATTCTTCCAAATGACTCTTAGCGGCTTTGATGTAGGTGCAACGAAGGGTATTGGCGCGCGTGATATTCAGAAGACCAAAGTAACTGACTCCCATATAGAAGTGTTCCGTCTTGTTCAGTCCTTTGTCGTTAAAATTAATTTGCTGGATAACCTGTTCATACTCACCACAGGCATAGAGCCGAAGCAAACAAGAATTTTGGGCAGCGTCAGCGGAGTTCGAACATTCGGAGGGAATGCCCCCTGAATGGCAAGTCCAGGTATCGGCCTGCACATGGCGCGTACAGACGAGCAGGAGCAGCATCATAAGCAGTTTTTGTTTCATTGATTTCCTCGTGGGTCATTCATAGAGAGCGGGCAACTCGTTTCGCCTCCGCCTCGACCCTAAGCAAGATCTGACCCAAACATTAAATTACGGCATTTATTGCCTGAAGTAGCTAGCTCGATGCGATCAGGACGAGCAAAAATCAGGACGTCATGTCCCGATTTCTGGACTAAGCCCGAGAAGATATAAGTCTCGACTTTTGGACAAGTCCTGGCTCTATGGTGTAAATCCCGGATTCGAAAGCTAGCATTCCACATAACTCGGTGACGCTTGTCTTGATTTTGCTGGATATCAGGCTTGGCTCAAGAATTGCTTAGGGGGTCATCACCGAGACGTTGTATATGCCATCAACCACGGCTAGTCGTCAGGAGCAATGAAACCCTCGCATAGGATCGATACATGAAATTTAGTAAGGCTCTCTTCTTCAGCTTCATTCTGAGCACGCAGGGGTTCGGAGCACCCTGCATGTTCTACGAAAATTTAAATCGCACCGGTACTCAAACTGAAATGGAAGCAAACGGTATGAATGGACCCGCGGGATATATTGAACCCGCTTTCAACGATCTTATCACCAGTGTTTGGATCCAAAAGGGCCACTATGCATACTTGACTGAACACCCTCATTTTCAAGGTAGCAAACTCTATCTCTACGGCAACGGTTGGGTATTTCAGGACAATGCGTGGAAGGACGTGAAGAGCAATAGTGCCGATGGCGGCGTTTGGTTTAACCTGACCGATGTGGGCTTTAACGATAAGGCTTCTTCCATCGGCTGTCAGAAGGGTGGATGAAATCCATGCTTAAACTTTTTAATATGTATGTTCGGGGCCTTGCCCTCGTGACATTCGTCTCCGCCTGCGGTTCGTCGTCGGATTCAAGCATTTTGCAAGAAAGTTCTGACCCGGTCACCACGCCTGCTGTGAAACTGCCCGACTACAACCTTGTTGACTCTTCCCTCTTGGAAATTCAGTACTTTGATGTCAGCGAACGTAGCAATCAAAATTTGGCGGGACTCGAAGACGTCTTTCCCGTGATCATCGTCAAACAACCCATCAAAGCTGTGAGTGGCCCAGATACATACGTGACTTACGGTTTTGCCGTTGACTGCAAAGCGGGACGCGATACAGCGGAAGTCATAAAAGCATTCGGACTGAAGGGCTTCAATTCTGGACAACAAGCGGTGGAACCTATTACGGAACAGGTATTGATCAATGCTTACCATATTGATGAACAACCTATCCTTCGTTGCGATGCCTTGAAAGGAGCCATTCGGGGCGCCAATCTCTTTGACTCTGTGTTTCGCGTGGATGTCGCTGGCAAAGTACGCTTCATCGCGCGATTTAACAGCACCGATCCTAAAATCTCCATGAAGCTCTATGAAGTTGGTTGCCGCAATATTCTGGACAATTTCATTGTCAGCGATGCTCCGGAATACAAACGAACGGCCCTGATCCTTCAAAGGACACTCGCCGAGCTTCCTGGCATAAGCGAAATCGGTATTCTGCCTTGCTCTGCTTCCGATGCCCAGCCCCATATTCAGAGCAGCGAATACTATTGGTTTGGCAACGGCGCCAAGACCAGCGCTTCTGATGTGCGGCTCTACACTGCACCAAACAATGGCAACGGCACGCTTCGCGTTCTAATCACTAATAAACAGGCTTTTAACATCGAGTGTACAACCAGCAGTGATAGCGACTTGCAAAAGGCTTTCAATCTTCCGGTCACCGGCACATTGAAGAACCTAGCGACGACGGATGCGGATTACCAGTTCATAGCGAAAATCAAAGAACAACCCACCCTCTTCTGCCCAAGTCCAACGCGGCCCAACTTTGCAACCGACGCCTATTTTGTGGAGAATTCGTTTCCACGGGATCTCGATTATGCCAGAAAGAGTCCGCTTCTGCGCCTCGCCAAAGCCCTTGGCAAGACCAACGGTCCTGACACGCTCCTCGAATTCGGCTGTGAAAAGGCGGCCGCACTCTTCGAGCCGAAGCTCTTGGCCAAGATTAAAGATGATCCCAACGTCCTTGAAAACGTCGTGGTAGATTCCCTCGACTATATTGTGCGAGAAAAGAATCCCGGCAAGTTGCGGACCAAACGCTACTTCATTGGATGCCATACCGATGTCAGTCTTGATCGAATAAAGCAGCTGTATCGTGATGTTTATGCCAAGGATATCGTAGGCAATGCCTCCGGACCTAGTCCACTTTGGGATTTGCAAAAGGAATGTATGAACAACGAGTGCTCTGAGAGCACCTTGGCGAGTCGTTGGTCGGACTCCATTAAAAAAGATGATAACGAGATGAAACGCATCATTTTCGCTGCCTTTCAAGGTGAGGGCGAAGCTTTCCCTTCAGGTCTGCCCAAAGGCCGGGCTCCCTTTCCGGAAGAGCTTCAGTATATCCTCGACAGGGTGCGCGCTGGTCAGAATCTAAACCCACAGTATGCGGAGTTGAAGAAATTCCTGAGTACCGCTCGCTTCCTCGATCGCGATGCCTTGGCTCAGAGTTTAATGAATCATTATGGTTCCGAATGGGCTTTGGGTATTACTAAAAACTGGACAACAAAACAATTCAATGAGTCAGGAAGAACATTCAGCCTCAATGACTTTGCCCAGTTTAACGAAGACAATACACCGGGCTGGGAATCCTGGGTTGCGAGCAGGGCTTACCTAGATCGCGGCTTGGACGATCCCAGCAGGGGTCAAAGTGAAAAGCTCGCAAAGGTCCGTAATGACAGTAAGACGGTCGGTAGCTTATATAAGGATTTTGTTAAGCTTCTTACCAACGCAGCTGAAGAATGCGTGAACGTCGATGCGAAGAAGCCCGAGGAATCCTTCCAGTTCCTGAGGAAGCATATCAACGTGCAGCAACCCATTGGGCAATGGAGTAATATAAATGAATGGTTTGGTCCTGAGGGCCGCAAGGAAAATAATCAAACCGTCGGTCAACTTCAATTCTGGGGCACAAATGCCTGGATAGATTGGTGGTCCGACGGAAAGTTCCCAGCACCGGGGAAAAGCCTTGTGAAAATGCGTATGAATGATAGTTATTTCGAAGACAACAAAGGCAGCCTGAAGGTGTGCTTACGGTAAACGAGGGAAGGGCAGGATGCCTGCCCTTCCTTTTATCCTTCGTTTGCAATTTCAGAACTCTATCAACTTTGGGTATCATTCGATTATGAATGCCTTCCTTCGCATCGCCTCCTCCCTCTCGCTCGTCTTGTCCTTGTTGGCCCAGCCGGGATTTGCCAACCCACCCCATCGTGGGACCAGCTCGTCAAGCAGCCAGAGCCATCAAACCGCTCAGGTCAAGCGCAACAGCCAAACACAGCTGAACCGACAAAAACAGAGCAATCGCCGTTTCATTGGCTATCATGGCACTTCCAAAGCCGGCTTCGAGGTCCTGTCGAATCGCATTCACGAATTCAAAAGCAGCGCCGAAAATCAACTGGGACCGGGCGTCTACACGACGGGACACCTCGAAACAGCCCAGCAATTTGCTCGCCTTGAAGGGGGTAAAAATGGTGTTGTGATTCGTGTGTTTGCCCACGACTTCCACAAGATGTCTGGTACAGACCCGAAGGTGCCGTGGACGCGTGGAGCATGGACTAAGCCCGAAAATCAGGTTCATCTGCAGCATCAGGATTTTCTTTGGGGCGAACATAAGATTTTTAGCCCAAAGCTCCAGATGATGGTCACTCAGCAAATCAAGTTCAATCCACGAGCCTTTCAACATCTGACGTTTGAACATCATTCCGAGGATAATTCCCAGTAGCAGGTTTCAATGCAAGCTGAAGCAAATTCCACCTTTTTGAAAGGGAGTCCGGCTGGTGTTTTTTCATCCTTCTATTCGGCGTCTGGGCAGGGTCTTGGCGTTTCTGATGGCTCTGTGTTTGCTGTTCACCACGGTTATTTCCCAGGACGCTCTGGCAGCGCCACCCCTAAAAACTTTCCATCAAAACCCGAAATGGCAAAAATCCAATAAAGGTTTAGGCGGCACTCGCATGCATGTGATTTTTGGCCCCAAAGCTGCTCTTGGGATTCATTCAGGACGTGCTTCCAATGGGACTCAGCTCAAGCAAGCTTTTAATAAATACTTGAAGGCAGGCGGTGCAAAAGGAGACTTTATCCGGGGACATCTTCTGAATGCCGATCTGGGTGGCCCCAATAAGAATTTCAATTTGACTCCAATGACCAGAGGCACAAATAAATGGCACAGTAAGTTCGAAAACGAAGTCAAGGTCAACCTCCATAAACTGAAGAACCATGTGATAAACAATCCTGCGGACGCGAATATGGGTATTGAATATGAGGTTATCGCCGATCACAGCAAGCTGGATTCTATGAAGGTATTTGCCGAGATTGAGGTCAATGCCTATCGAGGTCGCATGATATCTGGGAAGTGGGTTCGAGATAGCGGGCCCAATGGGACGATTTTCTAATGTCCGGCTTAGGCTGACTGCTGATGGGACGAAGCCCTGCGCTATCCCATGGCTTTTCACGCCTAATTTCACGAATATTCGGAAATACTACAATTTCTATTTTTCTGTCCGATATCCCTTGCATTAGCATCAAGGAGAATTGGATGCCGAGGAAAGAATACAGACGCTACGATTTACGCCTCAAAAACCTAGTCGCTGAATCCGGAGATATCAG
>JBGSTF010000032.1:0-24037 GCA_041736645.1 Oligoflexus sp.
GACGCCTCCTTAGTTATTTGCATGGATGGAGATAACATCTGGCCCAAGATCGCTGCGCATTCGGTGCGCAGCCATTGGCTGCGCACTGATGGCTTGCTGGTTGACTGGAACTTTTTGCGGCTTTCTGATCACTTTCGCTTCACTCATATTTCCGTTCCCCTGTTCATACATATGAAATTTTCTGCGTCATAACATGCGGCCTAATAGTCCATATGTTGTCCTAATATCCTAGAACCGATGCCGTTTGACTTGACTGCGGCTTTGATCACAAGAGCCCGATCACACAATTGCTCAAAAATCGCCGTTGCTTCTTTCGTGTCGACAACTTTCACAAGTAGTCGAACCCCATCGCGGAAAACGTAGTAGGGCGTGTTCGACTCAATACTCTTCACCTTGGGATGCGATCTTCTGCTTAGAGGCAGCGATGGAAGCCCATTCTGTCTGACTTGCCGTCTTATCTCACCTTCGTCCGTACCCAGCATCTGGGCAATGAATGGGATGGGCAGGTAATCGTTTGGACGCATTTTCAAGAGCATTTCAAAATTCTTGCGACTTACCATGATCTGTTCCCTTGGTGTAAAAGTTAAACTGCTGCAGGAAGGCAGCGCGAAACCGTAATCTCAATCCATCCCGGCTGGCCTTGAGGCGCAAATTTTTTCACGCAATGGCCGTCCACAATTCTTGAATCGTTTACCCACAAAATCCCCTCGAGCGCATCTCCGATCAATTTTTCAATGTTGTCATAATCCGGCTTGGTGTCTGCATAGACGGCTCTGGGTTTTGATTTTGGCCTTTTCTTAAAGGCCACGATCTCAAGACGAAGCGGGCCATCGAGCGGATCACCCTTGTATTGACTACGAATAGATGCAGCGATTTCCAGCATTTTCCGGCGAGTATCTGGGTGCTTATAGACACCAAACCGGGCACGTCTTGCCTCCTTTTTTCCCTCGGGCTCGATTGGTATGATAAAGTGAAGCTTCAACACGCAAATCCTTGTCTTTCTCTGGCTTCCTCCAAGCAACTTGGAGGGAGCGTTTTCAAAACGGCACGTTATCCAGATCGTCAGTCCCGAATTGCCCTTGGGCGGCATGATCCCTCAAAGGATTGGTCGACTGTCGATGCGTCTCTACCTGCACTTGAGTTTTCCCGCTCGATAGATACTTGATCTCTTCCGCTACGATCTCCGTCGCATATCTTTTCTGCCCATTATCGTCCCAGCTTCTGGTTTCAATGCGGCCCTGGACATAGACCACCGAGCCTTTGGCCAGATATTTGGCAGCATTTTCAGCCTGCTTTTTCCACAAAACGACGTTATGCCATTCGGTTTTCTCGTGGGCCTGTCCCGCCTGATCGGTCCACTTCTCGCTCGTGGCAATGGAAAGCCGGCAGTGGGCTGTGCCGCTCTGGGTATGCTTCAGCTCAGGCGCTTTGCCGAGCCGTCCCACGATGATGGCCTGATTCACGCTGCTCATATATCACTTCTCCCGCGAGGTGAGAGGGCAGCCAGGATTTTTTTGAGTTCCATCAGCAACTGATTTTTAGGAAACCCATTGAGTGAATCCAAAATCTCCTCCCATTGATCATCGGGTACCATGGCCTCCCTAAGTTTTTTGTGGATCCAGCTTTTGACCCTTGGGTCGCTCGTTTGCACGATGGGTTCGTCGTCCACTACAGCAATTGGCGATTCCGCTACTTCCATCTCGTCTTTGGTGTAATAGCCGGAAAGCTCCTCGGGAAAGGCTTTGCGGAGGGCTTTGGCCTCGGCACATTTTTCCAACATCGTCGCCGGCATCGAGTCCCAGAGGGATTTTTTGTCGGCACGTCCGGGGCGATTATGCTCAGAGAAGAGCGCGGTACCGCTGAACTCGCAGACGTGTCCTTGCACCAGTTTTTTAACTGTAATAGTGGCGCTCAGGATTTTCCCGTCCTCGTCAAAGACGTAGATGGCTGGCGTGATTCCCGCATAAAGGCCCGTCCGCTGAGCGATGAGCCTATAGGCATCGATAGACAGAACAATCGTACTGCGGCCGCCAAGCTTGATAAGATAGATCTGCCGTGCATCAGGTCTCAGCCCCCGTGATTTTGAGACCTCGATGAAATGCTCAAACTCCTCTGGTGTGGCGTCCTTTGCGTAGTGACGTCTTAGAAAATTGAGCTTTTGTGGCGTAAAATATTCGATCTGGGTGGCTTCAGCCTTAGCTAATAGCATGAGAGAACTCCTCTTCAAGTTCAGCGATCAGATCATCGGAGGTGCATGCAGACTCGTCCGGCTGAACCCGTACCCAGCGCGGAAGTCCTAGGGGCAGAATTTCCTCGGGAAGTCCCGGCCAAGTGCCATTGTCCTGGCAACGCTTTAGGAGGGAGAGGTTACGGCGAATGAACTCGCGGCCAAGCTCAATTTCATCAGCAGTAGCCTCATAAGCGGCGACAAGGTGGGGTGCTGTCGATTGGATCGTAAGAAAGATATACCTCTCGGGCAGGATGCCGGTTGTCTTGTGGACACCTTCCAAGGTCAGCGCAGCCGACACAAAATAGTGAAGGTCATACGCGGCCCGCTGAAACCTCTCATGGGTGGCATCCCGCGCTGTTTTGAAATCAATAATGGTGCGCTGGTCGGCAGTAATCCAATCAGGGCGGCACTTGCAGAGAAGGCCCGTAGCTTCATCGATCCAGTAATAGGAAACCTCGAAGCGGCCTGGCTCTGACAGAAGCCGCTGAGCAGGAGCATAGGCATCCACGGCAGCCTTCATGCCCAAAATGGGATCCGCTTCGTCGGGTTTCAAGCAGATCTTCCGAGAATGTTTCTCTTCAAATTCCTTCCAGGCTTTGGTGTTCCTAGCTGCGTCGGGACCAATTGCATAGAGATCACCAAAGGTTCCTTCCATCGCAGCATGCAGACCTTTTCCGATCATGAGCGCTTTGCTTTCCGGGGCATCATCTCGATGCTCTTTTGCATAGAGGTAAACGGCAGGAGCTTTCGCAAGCAGGCATAGACCGGTCTTTGAAATGCCCTCAGATCGATGGTATTTATCAATATCGAGGTCCGGATAAATTCCAGGCGTCATGGCTACCCCACTCTTTCAAATTGAAAGGAAAGATCCGCTCGCATCATGTAGATGTATTGCTTGCCCGACATGCTCTCGGCAATGACTTCAAAGGCATCGCATGTGAGCAGTGTCAATGCTAATTCGTGGTTTTGTTTTAAGACTTTTAGAGCTGCGTGCTGACTTGATCGCGCTCTGATGGGAACATCGAATAGTTCAAGATCGGAAACAGTAACCAAATAGTCCTGCATGTATCGCCCTCAATCTGAGGACGGAGATGCAGCCAGGAACAGCGGGTTCAGGCTTCATATGACCTCAGAAAAATAAGCACCTCCCAGGGTTAGCTGGGGATGCATAACTGTGACAAATCCCCGGTGGGGACTTTTTAAATCTTTCCTTAAAACTCTTCATACGTTCTCCTTTGTCACAGTTTTTAAAGTGCCTCTCTCAACCGAAAACAAACCAGAAAACAGTCGAGAGAAGCCTTGAGAAGCGCGGATGGTGCGCTTCGCAATTGGGAATATACTATTGCTTGAGTAATGCATTCAAAAGAATTCGCTTTGTATCTCAGAATAGTGTTTAAAAATTTAAACACTATTTTTCATCCGAAGAGATTATCCCTTGACATTGCCTGCATATAGAAAGCGCGAAAATGTGGATCCACTTCACTCATTGCATCGGCTACATCGGTTGCTGAAAGGACCGTCCCGAGGCGAATGGCTGTCTCAAGGGTCGGCGCTTTTCCGCCTAGAATCAGAGATATGGTGGCCTTATTCACCCGAGCCTGCTTTGCCAGCCGTGAGACTGTGCGCGTTGGGTGCCCCTCTAGCCAGCCGCTGATGATGGTCGAAAATGAATGCATGGGATCTACCTCATTTTGCTTCTGATTTTCTAATGACCGTCACGACCTGCCTGGAACCACGAGTAGGGGGATTGCCTGTAACGGCTTGTGAATTTGGATTACGCCAGACGCCATGGGAGGTCGGAATTGCTGAATTGTGCATGGACCTTGGCCCACCCTTTCGCTCAATGACTGGCTGGGGCGCAGCATGTTTTCTCTTTTCTTCCGATGGTTTGGGTTTTGCCTGGGCCTGGGGTTGTGCTGGCTCTGAAGGTTTCTCTGCAGCTTTTGCAGCTTCCTTGGCAGCCGCTGCTTTTTTGGCAATCGCTGCCTTCTCTTCGTCTTGGGCTTTGGCGCGACGTGCATCCTTTTCGGCCTTGAGACGCTGCTCATTTTGTTTGGCCTCATTTCTGCGCTTCAGCTCAAGCTTCCAACGCTCACAGTCCGCTTGATAGATGGGCCTTTCTGCCTCCGTTGCATTGCCATTACCAGACTTGAAGATGTGGTAGGCGCGGAAAAAAGCGTCCACGAATTCCCTTGGATTGGGAGGTCCACGGCGACGATAGGCCTTGGCCTGGGTGACCAGAGAATGCACGTCTTCGGCAGCCAGAACCTCGTCGCGCGGCAGTGAAGAAGCAGCCCACATGAACCTCGCAGCCCATTCAGGATGGAGCCTTGCCGGATCCTTGAGGCGCGGAAAAATCTGTCCAAAGGCGAAGGCTCCATAAAGGTCTCGCATAGCATAGAATTCCAGCGGGGAGAATCGAACGAACGGATGGTAGCCCAGAGCGATGGATTCGGCTGTGAAGTCTGGATCTTGCTTGGTCATTCTTCCCTCCATGGATTATACGCAAAACCTAGGCAGCAAAATCAGTGAAACCGTTTGCCTTAACTTCCTGAGTGGGAGGAGTGCCGCCACCAATACTCCCGCTATTTTTGATCGGAGGGGCACCACCACCAATCCCCTGACCGTCTTTAGCTTCGATTGGCGGAGGATTGCCACCACCGCCCACGAATCCAAAGGAAAATTCTCTCATTTGCGTACTCCGTAATGAATATTAAGCCAGACGTTAATCGTTCTGTTGAATCGATCAATCATTTCAATAAGTTCTGAAATTTCTTCACCAGCAAGGAAAAGCGCCTCGATATCTCGCCAGGTGTGGGCCACTCTCATCCAATCAAAAATCCTATTGTTAAAAGCCTTATATTCCCACCACAGCTCACGCCAGACCGAGCTTCGAAGCTGGCCAAGGTCAACTTCCCTTTCCCGGTCAACATTCACTCCTGGAATTTTTCCGAGTGCTTCATCGAGCGATGGGCAATTGAGACGATTCCTCTCAATACAGTAGAGCTTTTCTTTCGGGAACTTGAAGTTCACGATCTGTTCAAGCGGAAACTCATCCTCCTGAAAACCTGCCGATGTATAGCTGCCGTCTTCGCGCTCTCTAAATTCCCATGCTAGAGCATCGTTAGGGCTGCGAAAGTGATGGACCTCGGAATCTAATGCCAGACTTAAGTTCATGAATGTACCTCTTGGTTATTCTACGGCCATTTTTGAAGTAAACTTTCCTGGATCAAATATCACCAAAGCATCGTAAAAAATCCACCTATTTTCACGCAAAAAAATTTGATCTTTAATCACTCTGCAACCGCATTTTTTTGCTGTGTGATTTCAAACGGGAGCGGATTCAAACGGATGATTTTCTTGGGCCTACTTCTACCATCCGAGTAATCTTCCATCTGCTTGAGAAGCTGCAACTCGGACAGCTCGGAAATGACAGAATCCAACTCCTTGGCGCTCTTAAGGTGCTGAAACCTTCGCCCAAGCATTTCTGTGCGGGACATGCCGTCTTTAATATTGCCAGCTAGAACGTGAGATGCGAATGACCTTATGCAGGGCTTCCAGTAACCGTTTTTTGGATCGTAGGTCTTGCGAATGTGCATCGCAACGTATCGGCACCATTTTGCCGAAAGCTCCACAGCGGGAAGGCTTACCTCGGGCGTTAGCTTTTCGTTTTCGATGCAAAAAATCAGATGAAAAATGATAGAGAGCGAGCAAAAGAGCCTTGATTGCTTCATGAGATGGCTCGTCAAAGCACTGTTGGCCTCGCTGTCCCTATGGGAATTTTCATGCGCAGAGAGCCAATCGGCGAAGAAAACCTGAGCATCAGGGGAGAAAGTCATCGCCCTGTTATTGACACTGCCCGTTATGTCCTCCGTTTTGAGTTCCCACATCGCGCGAAAAAGTCCCTCAAAAAGCTCCCTTGCCTGAGGCACCACAGGTTCATCGCGCCAGACGAAAGAGCCGATGGGACGGTCGTGGTTGATGATCAGTCCAAACCGGGCCAGCATTCCATCGTTCTCGTCCGTGCCGGCCGTAATCTGTTTTATGATGCTCTTGATCCAATCGGGCTGAGTTGAGCTTACGAAGGAAAGGATGGACCATCCGGCACTCACTCCCTTCATGCGCTGCACCTTAACCGTGCCGCCGCCCCATGCTTCAAGATAGACGGAGCGGGCATCACTATGAGCGCCCTTATCGAGGTTTCGCCACCAGCCGCCAAACTCGTCGTTGAACTGCATGACGCCTAGGGGGTTGGCTATGAGAATGCTCTTGGCCTTCTCCGGGGTGACGTCGTGCATAACTAGGCACCGCTCGCCCTGAAGATTAAGATCATCGATCTTCTGATTGATACTGGCCAGTCTTGTCTTCCAGTGAGCAGCCACAGCATCAGCCTTCAGGAGTTCGGATATTTTAGCCAGCACATGCTTTCGCTCCGCCTCCAAGATTGCTAGGTCCGCCTGCAGCTCTGCCGATGCAGCCCTGTTGGCCTCGGAAAGCTCCTCGTCGAGTTTGAAAACGGGGCGCAACCCCGCCCTCAAAATCGCGGTCTTTTTGTCACCAGGAGGGGCCACGAGCAAATACCAGAGGTTTGCATACTCGATCCAATCCGAGTGCCGCTTGGGCTTAAGGCCAACCTTGGCCCCAATCAACGTCGATAGTCCCGTGATCGCAGCTACTGCGAGAGCATCGATGGGACACTGCAGATCTGCGGCAAGATGGAGGAGCCAATGACGCAGATACTCGGGCAGCATCTCCTCGGGATCAAAGGAGGGGATCCGCTCAAATCCATCCCAGGCCATCAAAGGCGGCTGCCATTGGATCTTGATGTCCTCGGCCGCATCAATGAGCATGCGAAGGGAGCGAAGGCTTCCACCACCGTTTATGTAATCTCTAAGGTCACTCTTCTCAGGGCCGCCAAGATTCACAACCTTAAGGCTCCGGCAGAGAGGTTTGATTATGGCAACGGCATCTGCTGCGTATTTTCTGCCAGCAGCGTCGTTGTCCGGAATCACGATCGCGTCCTTGTCTGCAAAAAATCGGCCATAGCTATCGTCCCAGCTTCCGCTGCCTCCAGTTGTCACAGCTGCCATGCCGATTGTGTGGCCTGCATCAGCATCGCTCTCGCCTTCGACCAGCACAATCTCCTGGCTCTCCATCGACTCAATCCATTTGTAGGGAAGGGGTAGAGGATGGTTATCCGGCTTTTTATTTTGCCAGCGGCCGCCCCTTAGAAAGATCGTTGGGATTTGCTTTCTATCGCCCTCGTTTTTGGGTTGCAGACGAAAGGCGACTTTATTCAGAGTAAAGTCTTCGTTAAACCATAGGTGCTCCTTCTCGAAATTAAAGAAAGACCACGATCCGTAGTAACGGCGGGCGGCATCGAGAGAGAGAAAATATTTGACCTTGGTCCGCTCGTCGCGGCTTCTGGTCTTTTTGGGCAGGTCGAAGTCGTATTCAATTCCAGCGTGCGGCGCGAGCTCACGAACACTCTCGGGAAAGGTCAGGCCACGCTGCTCGGCATAGAAGCGAAGAACGTCTCGTTTTGCTTGGCAGGCAAAGCAGTTGAAGACGAACGGATGAGAGCAGCTCATCGAGGGACTGGTGTCGGGATGATAGGGGCAGATGATGAATTTTTTGGTTACAGCAAGGCCAAGGATACCGGCCATCTTCAGCGGGGGAATTCGGTTTTTGATCGACTCAATGACATGATCTGGAATATTCATTCGTCTCTCCGGTTTTCTGCCTTTATCAAAAGCTTCTATTCAGAATCCGTTTGGCGAAGCTCGGCTTCGCACCTTTTTCTTAAGATTCTGTTCTGTGATTAAAAATCTCTGATTTTTAATAATACTCTCCTCTCCGTTTCTCTCTTTACCCGCACCCATGTTATGGCACACGCTAGAAGACCGGATATTTTGCAATCCCCTTTTCAGGGGTTTTTTGATGGCGAAAATAGGAGGCTTAGCAAGCGGCTAACACTCCTAGGCTTTTCTAAAATCCTCCTTTGGCAACTGACTGTTATTATTGATCAGCCAAAAAACGGCTTAAAATTAGCATCATTTCAGTCGAGTCAAATCTTGTTGGCAACTCTCTGTTACTGCGAATCTTTTCGAGTGTTGATCGGCTCCAGCTTGAAAACGAGGTGCCTTGACAATCGACTGTATTTGTTCACCAATCTGGCTTTCAAAAAACCACTGCGTCAGCAGCGCGAAAACAGGCGATTTTGTTAACTTATCGAAATGTCTCGCACCATTGCTAGAAACTCCTAGCGTGTCGCATTCGCGTTTGATTCGCGCACAAAGAAATGAAAACCGAGCACGAACTCCGCGAACGTCTGCAGGGTGAAATAAAACACTGACGACATATAAGTTTGGTGAAGCGAGAAGCATTGCGATTGCCTATCCTCAAAATTGATCTGACTGGTTAAATCCAAGCAGGGGTGAACACTTTTTCATTCGACACGGTGACCAATAATGGAAGTGCTCTTTGTCACTTAGGAAGGTGTGGGCTTCCTTTACCTTAAATCCTCGATCCGTAGCGAAGTCCTCCCAGCTCTTAGAATTTTAATCGTTTCGAATCCTTGAGGGTTGACCGGCGGAAAGTATTTGCTGTAGATGTACCTAGCGGGCAAATAAAAAGGTCCGGTTCCGGACATACAAGTCCGGCTTTTTGAAATCCGAACCCTAGAGACCAATGTCGACGAAACATTTTCTGGTCTCTGGGGTTTTGTCATTTTTACTCCACCTCTTCGCGATTAGTCAACTCGATAACACCATGAAAACACTGTAATTTACAGACTTTAAAAAGTGCTCATTTCCAGAAATGAAGAGTCTTTTTTTGACTTCCACGAAAAGTTTCTTCAATAAATTCACGGACGCGATCCAAAAAAAGACTCTTCATTTCTGGAAATGAGCACTTTTCAGGAAAATGATGTTTGAATCTGACTAAGTCACGCAGAGCAAGATCAGCTTCATTTCGAAAATTTTCTTGAGCATCTCTTTGCAGACTTTGAAAGCTATGTTAGTAGGTTTCTAGGATCACGGACACACTCGGAGATGCCAATGATTGAAAATGGAGAAATGAAACCTTGCCATGATCTGATTCAAATCTGGAAAAAACAGAAAAGGGGTTCCCTGAAAAAGTTAGCCAAAGAACTTGATCGGTCCTATTCCTACATAGGAAAGTTAAAGCGAAAGGAGGGCAACGCTTCTGACACGTTCATCGTCCACATGGCAAAATATGTTCTGGTCGAACCTGCAGAAATCAGAACTTTTCTAGCCGCACAATGCCCGTCAGGCCTTGAATACTATGAGAGCATCAATCCAGAAATGACGGGAATGATTGATAAAGTCAGACCTCACCTAGGCTTTAGTCACATAGATTGTGTTTTGGACATCATTCAACAAAGAAAGCTCGACGCCGCATGGCTTCGGGAAAAGTACGGGCATCGCACCACCGAAATCCTGGATGGTCTCCGTCGTAGCAAGATTATCAAGGTGGAACACGGCGTTGTTTCGATTAATAATGACCATAGTGAGGTATCCAACGAATCGTTTGTTCTGCTTCTCACAGAATACCTTATCAAGACCCTAAGTCCTGGCATGCCCGGTTCCGACTTTACCTGCCGCATCGGATTCTTGAATGATGAGGGGTACCATCTCTTGAAAGAATTGCTCAGGAATTTCAAAGTATCTCTCGCCAACATCTTTACGTCGGATCGATACACGGGAGAGATCAAGGTCGGCGTGGCCGGCATGCTCAGCAAAATTTAATTTAAGAAAGACAAACCATGCGAAAAATATTGGCACCAATCCTCGCCATTTCCAGCTCAGCTTTTGGTGGATCCATTGGCGGATCTGGAGGAACCCCTCCTGCCATTGGTGTGGAAGAGCATCAAATGAAAGAACTTCACGAAGGGGTTTTGCGGGATGAGCTTATTCATATCAGGAAGCCTGGACACCCTGAGCACTTCCTTCTGCCAAATAAGGACAGCTTGCGACAAGGTCATCTGTCAGCAAACGATCTTGAATCAGATGACGAAGGGACCTTTGAAGTGGAGCAGCCGATACTACAGATTCAGTCCGAAATAGTTTTAACGATCGTCAGGACAATCCCGGTATTAGCGCCAGGAACACTTATTCTGGATTGGCAGCCCCCTGGCTTTGAGGGGCAGAATCATTAAAGGGAGGCGGATTCACTTCGGCTGAGAGATTGGCGGTGGTCATTAAAACAAAAAGTACTACTATAAATTGTCGTATTACCCAGAAGATCTCAACGCTATAGCTCCCCGAAACTTATCGCGAAATTCCGCCCATGTCATTCTTCAAAAATGACGCTCAACTTTGACCGCAGGGATGCAATGGTATTCCTGAGATCCTCGCAATATGGGCACTCTCCAGAGTTGTTCATAATTGCGAGTGATAGCTTTCCACAATCAGGGCAGGCGGCGCTGATTTCCAGGGATTCGAGAAGCTCATAAACTTGTGATTCCGCATTGATTTCTTTCATAAGACCCTCCATTGCCCGGATGCTATGACTACCGGCAGGAAAAAGCCAAAGACATCCTTACTCACAAAAAGTCACTTCAAGAATTGATTAGACTTTATGACACATCAATGTTAGACAATTCGGGTCTATGGAGCCAAACCATTATCTGGCCTGGAGTTCATGAATATGCGCCGCATAAGAATTGAAGCGAATGTAAATAATGAGCCTTCTCTCCTCGAACAACTAGGCCTGGATTATAAGGCTTTCAAGAAACTAAATCCTGAAAGAACGGCTCGGATTCCCATCGAAATGAAACAGCAGGCCAAGGCCGTGCTCGATGGCGGAGCGAAACTCCAAACTATTGCTGAGACGGTCGGCTTGTCTGCTCCATCGATAATGAGATGGCTCGAAACCTTGGAAAAAAAGTCGAACCAAGTCAAGGCAACCAGACGGTCAAAGTCACTTGCGATGGAGACCCCAGTAGCGGTTGCCGAAACACAAGTCTCACCGGCTGCACCAAAAGACGTTCCTCTCAAAGCAGAGCTGCGGGAATGGGTCAAAATTCGGATTGGTGGACGGGAAATTGAAATCGCCAAGGCGGATTTTTGGGAAGTTATTCAGGGCGTGAGCCCGGTCTAATTTAATCGTGGAAGTATCCCCCTCCGACTCCGATGAATCGGCGGGGGATATCTTATCGATCACTCAACGAACTCCGCTCCCAGGCCCTTCCAAGTTTGGTGTCCTCACCGCAGCTAATCGAGTCATACCTAACCCGCATGCGAAGATATCTTTCGGATAAAACGAATATTCGACCAGGGAAGGACTAAAGGTCCTGGCACGACGCAGGGCATAATTTTGCAGCGGAGTATCTGTTGGAGAGTCGAATTCCAGTTTAAAGTTGACAGCCCTCGAGGCCGCTGCCGAAGTTGCACTCATACCTTTGATATTTCAATCCCACGCAACTCAACTTTTTAAGCGCGCGAAAGTTAGATAGTGACTTCAAAATAGCGTCATCGGAGCTTGGAAGGGCCCCACAGTTCCATCGAATGACATCTTCGATTGCGTTGAGGCTGTTACCTCGAATGGCTGGACATTCAGATGAGTAGAGGTTGGTCAAAGCCTGATATTTCACGATGCAGCGCTGCCCGGCTACAGGCCCAAACTTGCTTGGCATCGGAACACTTTGTGCACCCGATTGCCAAGTGGACTTTTCTGAAGTCAAACACGACGTTTGATAGTCTGTCTCGACTCGACCTTTCGAAAGCAGATCGGCATCAGTCATGCTAGAGACTGCACATCGATATTTATATTGCACCAAGAGTGCATTGCTATCACCTGAATCAAAGGGTGCACAACGCAAAGTGTCCTTAGTTATAAAGCGATTCGTCGATTGTATCAAGCAACGCTCTCCAGCCTGCACCTTAACAAAGCCCAAAGAGGGATTCTTATCTCGTATTTGACCGCAACTTAAAATGTCGGCTGAAGTATTGGATTCCAAATCGGCTAGAATCTCGCTTGCGGGCATAGAGGTTTTCGTAGGATCCAATTGGCTTTTGGCGAATGCTGTCAATAGAGCTGTCGTCGCAGTGATCGCGTCGCGTGCCGCTGGCTTCATGCAGGATTCTGGAAAAGTGTAGCTAGCCTTGTCCACTTGGCATTGATCATCTTGATTTGGGCCCCATTCAAAAATATTATCTCCCAGCGCCGTAGCCGTGTGTTTGCAAACTCCATTTTTCTCTCGCCCATAAGAACAAAGATCAAGAATTGTCAAACCTTCACGCTGGGTATGTTCCGGAGAAAAGCTATCTTGGAGGATATGGGTGGCATGTCCAAGAAACTGAAGTGCCGAAGAGCGATTGCCACTTCTGTACAATTGATCTGCGCGTGCTACAGCTCCAATGATTTTGGCCTGGGATGCGCGACAGCTATCGATGCCACTGGTCAAATCGCCATCGCCTTTGAAATCACGGAGGAAATGGAGCGATTGAATATTTGGTTCTTCATGCCATCCCGTGGGGGCATGATAGAGATCACGAAGCTGCCGACCAAAGGCTGTATCATCGGGTCGATCGGTAGAAAAATTGCCTACAATAAGTCCATTCTGAGAATACTCTGGAGCGTCGATATCGGCGGGAATGATCGGACTATAGAAGTTCTGACCGACAGCAGTATTGGCTTTTTCAATGGCTGCCCGCACGAGGACTTCATGCCCTGGGGTGTATACCCGCGATGTTGTTCCTGTGGCTGAAAAATTCACCCACCACTTCGTTTCTGATGTCTCTTCCTCGGAAGTTCCGCAACCGCCAAGAATGATCAAGAGTGCAAGACAAGGTATCTGTGATTTCCAAACTTTAAAATTCATGGGTTCCTCAGCTTCGATATTAGTTAAAAAATGATAGGGACACGCTTATATAGGCATAGGGAGCCAATCCAATAATTCTGATTGCCCAACGACATTTGTCTGGAATATCCTCATGTGACAGAATCTTTTCGCTCAAAAAAGTCGCTAGCAGTGCTGGCACCAGAGAGGTCCCGAGCAGAAACACTAAACGAGTCGGCGCCAGAGCTGTGGAGACGATGGAGGATGCAATGGCAACCAGTGCGAGTAATAAATTAGTTGCAGCAAGACCGGCCCGGCTTATGGTTTCCATTGAAGGTGAAAAAATACTCACCAAAACATGCATTAGAATTACTACGCACAGAGTTATTAATATGGGTGTCCATACAAAGCGACGAATAGCTAATTCCAATCCATGAGCGAACAAACTGCTCGACCATAGAAAGGCACCGGCACCTAAAGCAGTTTTCTGCAACTTGTTCATTTGAAAGACTCCCATCAATATGGATTTACACAGAAAATGCAGAAGACTTTCGTTTACCAACTCCCGACAGACAGCGACACGCCTTTCATAGGGCAAGCTTACCAGAGTATCGACCGCAGAGACTTCCGATCTCAGAATCGGCTTCATGCCTAGATTGTGCTAGGCGATGTTGTGGGCTTCATTCTTGCAAACATAAATTGGGCGGATTTTACAGCGCAAAATTACGCAAAACGGGTAAATTATTTTTGCAAACGAACCATTCAGAGCGACTGAGCATCAGTACCCGCAGCTTTCAATTTCTATCGCATGGTCAGTTCGCGGACTTATCCAGATTCCCCTCTGGAACTTTAAGCTCTGCAGTCACCGGAGCCTCCTCTTTTTTCTTCTCTGATTCTTTCGGGTACATGACGTCATCAGAAGTCTCGAACTCCCCGTCAGCACCAGCGGAAGTAATCTTAAAGTTCTTGAAGTTGACAAGCTCGTATTGAAGGGGTTTACCCCAGGGGTCGTTGATTTTCTCAGGGTCTATATAAGGTCCTTTCCAGGTCCTAGTAGCAGATGCCGGTGCTTCCACCAACGCTTGCAGCCCCTCTTCGGTTGTTGGAAAGTGATTGTTGTTAAGTTTATAGATCTTAAGATCATCTGACAGTTGACCCAAAGCGATTGAAGTAAGGTCAGTTTTTGCTTCTTCGTTCCTGTCCAGAAGTTTAGTTACCAGAACCGCCATAATCCCAGCCATGAGGGCGATCACGATCAGGATCTCGATAATGGTCATGCCTGATTCGACTCGATCACTGAATGGTCTCTCCAGGAGAACTTTTAGCCTTTTAGATTCCATTTTGCACACCTCATTCCATATTTTTGCCATCAGATCAGACCCTCATTTTTCCATTCTAAGTACCTTTGATCACCAAAAGCCTCGACAATCTTATCACTCGTCAGATCAGATAATCGCTCATCCATAGGTGTAAGCTCTACATTCTTCAATTTAGCCTTTTTCAAAGCCAATGCAACTCTTTCGGTGACAACTATGAAAAGCGTATCATCCGGAACAAAAATGTCAGATCCGTCCCATTCACTCTCGTCAAAGAAACAGCCCTTAAATGCCAACGTTTCTCTACCCCCCTTGAATCGGGGTGGTCGCATAGTAGGCTCGCTTTTCGACCAATCGATCTTTCCTGATTTGCCAGTAATGCTGATAACACTGAACCCGTCAATCGACTCGCCGCGCATCGTCTTCAATACCACCGGCACGCGTCGGTACCCTGTTGAACCTATCGATTCTAGAACATCGAAACATTTTTGAGAAAAGAGTCTCGGTGCAACGCAGGAGTTGGAGGCTGAATCGTATGTCGATTTCGTTCCAGAATTGACGATTCCCGGTAGCTGGTCCACGACAAGCTTCCCTTCAAGAAGGGCCCGAGACTTGTCGCAATCAACTTCGCCATCAAATAGCAGGGAAACATTCAATTCACCGCTCATCGAAGAACCTGAGACTTGAAAAAACTTCATACAGATCTGCCTCTCAACTTAATCTAGTAAAAAATCGTCAAATTTGCGTCGATTGCGAGTTTTCTTCCAAACTCCAAGGCCATTTCCGCTGTGGCGTTTGGATTAGCATTTATCCATTCTTCCCAAGCACTGTTGACGCTCTTTGCTGCGCTTCTATGTGGACTCTTCTCCCACCAAGACAGATATTTGGATTCATCAATCTTGATTTTAAGCTTCATGAAAAAGGGCCGAAACTTTTGTGGTAGTGTGTGATGACAATCAAATCCTTTCATCTCTTCACGAGTCTTCTTCGTGAATGACAGAAAATTCTTCCGATAGGATGAATTCTTCTTGAATTCATCGACGACCAACTTTTTCACTTGACTCGTCGGGCAGCTCGCTGCATAGGCCTTGCCTTCGATGAGACCGAAGACCCTATCCAAAAATGACGGCAGTTCGAAACTTGCAGCAAGGAATGGCGTGCAGCCACCAACCTCCAATACCCCTTCCACTTCATGAAGAATAGCATCGATATCTTCTTAGAAACCTAAACCGTCTTTGCGTGCTTGTTTGGCAATTTCACCAAGCGTCTCTTCTGCTTCCTTGACAGTCAATTTGATGAATCGTGGGGTAAATTGATCAAGCACCTCGGTGGCTTTCTTGCCCACTTTAGCTACTGTCGTGGTGACCCCTACCGTCTCTCCGACAACCCGCCAGAATTTTCCCTGTCCAGCGATCAATCCAATGGCGGTGATGCCCCTTCCTGCCAGGGTAAGGTCCGAACCATCGCAGAAGTCCTTTCCAATAACTACTTCATACCAATCACCGTAGTCGCCGGCAGCTCCGACTTTGACTAGACAAACAGCGACATCTTTTACAGCCTGAACAGCGCCTTGCGTAATGCTCTTGAGGCGTTCGATAATTGCCTTGGAACTTTCGACAGTTTGTAGAATTGCAAGATCAAATGCGTTACCTAATTCGATGATAGTCTTGAGAACAAGTTCCTGCTTCGGGGTAAGTTCTCCCTTCCACTTTTTGAGAGCCAATTCAAGCTGCCCACCCTCGACTGGCGCGCGCGGAATAATTTTTTCACGAATTGTCTTGCGGACTTCGACCGGAACTGGACTCTTAATATCATAGCCGTACTCATCGAAGTCAACCTTTGGTGGCGCCTCTGATGACCGACCATCGCGGAGGTTAAATCGAACCCGCTCACCATCGCCCGAATCGCCCCATTCGCCAGAGCCGAAAGGCTTGGATATGGAACTGTCCCAGCGGAATTCCAAACTCATAGAAGCCACTCGACGTACATCTTTGGGGCATAGGCGGGCGAGGCTACTTTCGCCAGGAGTGACAGGATATTCGACAGTGAATGGTGCTTTACCAGCATCGCTCAGAATCGATTGCGCAGCTATTTCAGGAATACAGAGGGTAGCATAGGCATCATTCGCGAAAGACTCGTAGGATGCGTAACCTGATGGAGTGTAAAAACCATTTTCCGTCCGCACGAAAGCCGTGATGTTGTTTCCGCCAATTCCGTACTTGCTGGTCTTTGCACCTGGTGAAGTAGGGCTAGTACCAACCGGAAATGGATAGACGATCGAAGTGACGTCTACGCAGTTATATTCTTTGTCCGCTGTGCGCTTGGGAACTAAAATCCAACCTTTGTTAAATTCATAGGATGCATTTTCTCGATATTCTCCTTGAACTGCAGCATAGAGGTCATATTGCTCATAGTTACAGAGCCACATCTCGGTTGGCTCATTGAGCTGGCCTATAATTTCTTTAGTTTTCGACTGATCTTGGACTGAACATGAAAATAGCAAATGAGATGCAAAGATTGCGATTATGGTCCCTAAAATTCGTCTGTAAAACTTGTCCATATTATTCCTTAGCCGTAAGTTCTGTGGAGATCTGTTGCAATTAGTCGATCATATATAGCAATCCCGCTTGCGCCAATCGACTAGCAATCACGATTTTACTTTCTTCATCGAGGGATGGTATTTCGTGAACAGAAAAACTACTGGAAGTAAGCATAAAGTCAATTGCGGCTGCAACCCGAGCTGGAAATTCAAGGAAGGTATTGGCGATCGACAAGACAATTACATCATCTTCAATACGTACACTACAATCTATATTGTTATTTATTCTCAGCCGCGACTTGGATTCCATTCCTCTAGATTTTTCTATATTCACAAGCCTGTTATCAAACACTGGTCTGATTGCTTTAGTGTTCTGCAGGCGCAGCCACCGATCAAAATCTTCATTCGCACTAACTGATTGTTTGACTGCATCTAGAAGGTCAATAATATTATCTTTGTGAAACGATCCAAGGTTTGATTTTGCATATCCAATCGGCAAAGATTTTCTAAATGATAGGTTTTTTTTGCTTTCGAGATTGATTAGTCCGGTTAAGACGTCTTTCCATGTAATCAAATTCATTCCGAGTGTTAGATGTAAGGAAGTCTCATCAGTAGCTTCAGCCTCATGCTGCACACCTCTAGGAAGATAAAGAAGGTCGCCTTGCCTAAGAGTTATTTCTTCCTTGATTTTCGTTTTGGGAATGAAAGTACTGCTGGGCTGGGTCGGGAGAGGCAGTTCAATTGCCGAATCATAGATTTTCCACGTCTTCGAGCCAAATACTTGTAAGATGAATACATCATGAGTATCATGATGCACTCCAAATCCCTGTGCAGAACTAGGGGTGAGATATGCGTTAACATGGGTTAGGTGGCTAGTCGCGCTTTCAATGTCCCTGCAGAACTTGCTAAGTTTTGGGCACTGTGAGTCCAAGAATTCAAGAACAATCGTAGCTCCATCACAGTATTGCTGGAATATTTTGTTGGTATCAAGAGGTTGATCGTGTAAAACCTTTCTTGGTCCACTCCGCGACTTTAGTATAAAATCTGATTGTGAAATTTTCTTCCCGCTCTTGGCAATTCTGCACCTATCCATGCGCAATCTTGTGCTGCTCAATAAGGCGTCAACATCATCAATAGTCCAAAGACCACTGAAATAGTGCCTGTCATTCCGTCTAATGTGCAAGTGCTTTGTTTCCCAGAAATTCTCGCTAAATTGTTCGATCTCCAACGGCTTAAGGAGATACTCTAATGCATTAGTGTACATGTATTTTCACCTCAATCTCATGAATAATTTGATCTATTGATTTACCTTCAGTATAAACTCGAACCAAAGGAAGTTTCGTGTCTTCATAAAACGACAACAGTTGCTCGTTTGTTGCGAGCTGGGCTTCAATAATTCTCGCACCTTTATTCGAAGAGCGTTTCGACACGCGTTCGGCGAGGATATCCCGGCAGACACTCTTGTTCTGGCTTGGCAAAATACAGAATATTTTTCTTTGATTTTTTATCGATCTCTCAATCGAATCTTTGTGCTCCTTTGTTTGGTAATAAATGAACCTTGCTCCAAGATCCATAACGCCATCGGAAAACTCATTCATCATTTGTTGAAGAGCTATAGTGTCATAATTCTTCAAATACTTTTCAATTTCATAACTTCCACCGCTATCCCACAAAATCTGAGCAGTCTTTTTACAAAAACCAGCTTTAGCAAGGTAGTACCAACGCAGTTCATCTGAACTGAATAGCGGAAGATTGAGCTTTATTGAAAGTGGAAATGCAAGGGTGCTTTTGCCGGCACCCATCGGCCCTGACAGTACAATATTGCTCATACACTAAAAAAGTTCACTGGGCTCATAGGTGTTCGCGTCCGTATCTGAATCATTTCTTAGATATTCGTTATACGATTTTCGATTACCTGAATCTAACTGCAATAGATCAAGAATTTTTCGATTCCATTTTTCAAATCCATTGACTTCCTCTACCGCTTCTCTGGTTTTGATGTCGTCGTTTGAAATCTTTGCCAGTGACTGGGAACTGACGGACAGGGCAAATGTTGCTGCTGCGATGAATTCTTTTGAAATTCTTTGAGTCATAGAAGTAAAGCTCCAAAAATAGGTAGTTAGTTTACGGTAGTATCCGAATTAATGAAATCAGGCCTTTGCTTGAATACACAAGGCAAGAAGCGACAGATTTCATAGTGGTCTTCCACAGACATTTAATGTTTGGCCTGTCGAGCACGCCGCAGTATTCAGAATCGAATGATTACAGTAATCGGACAGTTTCTGGACATTTCTGATCCAGTTACGCGTCACTCCAACTGCTGTGAAAATCTTCTCGCTCAAATTCATCCTCCTCGTGTTTATGGGTTCAACGAAATTCTCCGTGACGTGGAGACGAAGAAAACCCGTGACTGAAGATCTTTAAGCAATCCTCGTGCCACAGGTGTATTTGCTGAAACATATGGCTTTTGCAGCTTTGACTCAGGTGAATCGCTTCTTCATTCCTGGGCTTTGATGCACGATAATCACGCAAGAAGAGGTCTTCAGGCGAACGCGCGAAAGCAACGAACGCAGGAAGTACTGGCACTCACCTTTGGCAGTCAGCAAAGCCATAAGATATGCAAGCTTCAAGATGACCGATGGCCGATGGCCGATGTGCGTGATTTGCGATCATAGCAATCAGAAGAGCAGCAAAGATCCACGATTAGGAAGGATGCCTTTTTTTGGGGGAGGCTGATGAGTGGTGGCCCCTGGATTGCGTAGTATCGGCCGCCCCACTCAACTCCCTTCAAAATTCCCCGAAACTCCAATCGTGAGCGCCTCATAATCGGCGAATACTCAAACCAAAATCAAGATGCTAGATTTTCTTTCGATGAAACAATCAATCGAAAGGATAATCACCAATCATGCGTTCAAAGAAAGACAAGGCATCAATCCTTGCAGAATGGCGATCAAGCGGACTGAGTCAATCCGAATTTTGCCGCAATCATTCTCTCTCGCCATCCACCTTTTATACTTGGCTGAAGAAATCACAAAACGATCAATCGATATCTGCCTCAAAGAAACCCCCTTTTCTTGAAGTGGTGGCGGTTCCGGAAGAGATTTTATCGCCATCAACTCAACTTCGATTTCTGCGCGTGACGACATCATATGGGCTTGTCGTGGAGATTCCACTATGAAAGACGTTGGTCATTTTACGAGAGTTTTCATTTCTACCCATCCTGTTGATTTTAGAAAGCAAGCGTACGGCCTCGTCTCGTTTGTGAAAGAATCGCTCGGTGAAGATCCTCTGGACGCCAAGGCCATATTCATTTTCACCAACCGTCGAAAGGGTTCAATTAGACTTCTATATTGGGATCTGACGGGCTTTGCAGTCTGGAGTAAAACGCTGGAGAAGGCCACTTATGCTTGGCCGAAGGCAGATTCCAGCGGTAAGTTGCTGATCACACAAAGACAGCTCAAGTGGCTCTTGCAAGGAGTCGATCTCGATAAAATAAAAATGCATCCACCTGTTGATTTTACGAGATCTCATTAGAATTCTGGGGTATATAATCCCCACTATGAAAAAAACTTCTTCCATACATTCTAAATATTCAGGACTTTCGGAGCGAGAGCTTCTGGATATTATTGAAGCACTGACGATTCGAAATAATCGCCTTACCATCATGTTGTTCGGATCTAGGTCAGAGCGCTTTGCTGCTGATCCTGAGGGTCAACGTTTGCTGTTCAATGAAGTTGAAGAACTTGTTGAAATCGAAGCAGAAGAAGAAAAGAAGGCAGTCGAAGAAGCTAAGAAATCAGATTCAGATAAAACTAAAAAGCGTCGCGGCAAACGCGCGCCTTTGCCTGAGTATTTGCCTCGCACTGAAAAAATCATAGATCTTCCCGAAGAAGAGAAAAAATGCTCTATCCATAACGTGGATCTTGTGAAAATGGGCGAGGAAAGAGTTGAAAAACTAGAAATCGAACCAGCTAAAGCCAGCGTTACTGTCTACGTAACGCTGAAGTATAAATGTCCCTGTGGTGACTGCGGCATCTCTGAGGCGGCACGTCCATCCGATCCAATCCCAAAGAGCTTTGCTTCGCCGGGCCTGCTCGCCTATATCGCCACTCAAAAATATGTCGATGGTTTGCCCTTATCGAGACAAGAACGAATCTTTGAACGAGCTGATATCAGTCTGAATCGCACTACTATGGCAAGATGGATGATTAAAGCCTCTGAGCTTTCTCTTCCGCTTGTCTCACTGATGCATACCGATCTACTTGAATCGCCTGTATTGCATGCAGATGAAACAACAGTTCAGGTCCTCAATGAGCCGCACAAGACCGCCGAAAGCAAAAGCTATATGTGGTGTCTCGCCCGTTCGGGTCCAAAACCAATCATTTATTACAGCTATCACGACAATCGCAGTCGAAAAGCTGCTGCTGATCTACTCGTCGATTTTAAAGGTACTGTTATCGCAGATGCCTACAAGGTTTACGACAGCATCCAAAACGTTTTAGGATTTAAGCTGGCCGGCTGCTGGGCACATGCAAGGCGGCGCTTCTGGGAAGCCGAAAAATTCGGCAAAAAGGCGTCAGCTAAAACGGACTTGCTCCTGGCAAGTCAGGCGCTAAGATTTATTCGAAAACTCTATGCAATTGAAGATGACGTCAGTGGGCAAGATAAAGCCATTGTGCTGGAAGCAAGACAAAGACGATCGACTCTCATTCTTGAAGAGTTCCGTGCTTGGCTTCTAGACAAGGAGCTTATCGTGCTACCAAAATCACCGACGGGCAAGGCTATCAGCTATGCACTATCGCAGTGGACAAAGCTGACGGTATTTAGCCAAGATGGGCTGGTAGATATTGACAACAACTATTTGGAAGCGCACATAAAGCCTTTCGCCGTTGGTCGAAAAAATTGGCTTTTTGCTTCCGTTCAGGCGGGAGCGCATGCGAGCGCGAATCTCTATTCGCTGGTTGAGTCCGCTAAAGTGAACGGTATCGAACCTTTTGATTATCTGAACCTAATTTTCAAAGAGCTGCCGTCAGCAAAGGATCTCGATTCTCTCGATAAACTCCTCCCATACAATGCAGCCCAACATTATCAACTCCGACCTTATTCTTCCTCGAAAAAATAGCGCCGATTATGAGGCGCTCACTGTTAGGTGGTTTTGTCGAGGGAGGCGGAGAAGTCGAAAATAAGAAAATCATGAGCGGCATTGAAGTAGTCTCGCAAAGACAGCTCAAGATCCGACTCAAAAAACCATACCCACCTTTTCTAAAAATTCTGGCTTATTCACTATACGGGATCGTGCGGCTCGATTCGACCTTAGAAAATGTCGTTTCCACTTCAGGGCCAATGCAAATCGCCGAAGCCAAGGATTCAATTATTAGATTGGAACGCACAAAAGAAAATAACTTGCATGACGTGTGCATCCCACTTCGGATAGAATTGTCTAAGAATATTGAATCAACTTATATAAAAAAGTGGCTGGATGAGAAGATTTACGATCTTGCGTTTGGCTATTCCGATGTGACAACGGGATCTTCGGCGAATGCAATTGCAACCTCAATTGCATATAGTCATCTTTTCTTGAATAAAAATCGATCGGATTTTCACAATGAACCATTCCGAAAATCTTTTATCGATCAAATCTGGCAGGCATTTGATAAAAATCTGAGCGCATTTGGATATTATAAAAAGTGGTCCCACTTTATGCCTCCATTAGTCATGAGCCAAGAGTACTATTTTGGTGAACATCCAAGTGTCGTTAGTCCACTAGCCTTTAAGAAAAAATGGTGTAAAAGATCTTGCTCTCAAAAATATCTAATTGTTCTCTTAACAATAGAAGAGAGTCGCCTGAATATGGACGGGATAAAAAAACACTTCCAAGAAGCCGGTCTCACTAATATCGAGATCCAATTCGTCGATTCAAAGAAGTGGTTTGAAATCTTAAAAGGGGGTCGATTCGATCTTATCGAAGCTACTTACCTTGGCACATACTCTGATCCCGATAGCTATTTGAGTCCGCTAATTGGCGACAACGCAGTTGAAACATTGTATTCTGGGAACTTAAAGAACGAAATTGAAGGAATTCGATTTGGTAAAAGTGAAACTGAGCGCAAGAAGCTTTACTTGCAAGCTTTAAAGAAATTCGAAGAAGACAGATATTTTGTACCGATTCAATATAAACCAATGCTGATGTACACAAGAGCTGGAGTGTTTCTTCCAAACGCAAGATTCAAATATGATCTGAGGGTTGATGTCCAAATTGAGTCTGGAAAGTGATCGAGATCGCCATTATCTTGAGGATATTGCAAAACCAATAATTTTGGCCAAGAAAACTCTTCCATCGTGGGTTTTCAAATACCTGAAAGTTAAGATTTTGGGTTGATCTTTACAAAACCAAGTCAAAAATATAGGTATTCGCGCAGGAGACTCTGGTTACACATGAAGCTTGTACAAAAAAAGACTCGGCTGATCACCGCAATTATTATTGCCTCTGCCCTCAGTAGTATGGCTGTCTTTGTCCTTTTCATATTTATTGCAAAACCAATGCTGTCGAACTACGTGTCCACTCAAGTAAGAAACCATCAAGATACTGTCAAAGCCTATGCCCGAGAGAGTATCAGCCAGCAACTCTTGATGGGCGATGCTCCTGAAATTCTTCGAAAGTGTCATATTTTGTTGCAGGACAGCGATCTTCAGGCCGTATTTTTAAAAGACCTAAGCGGTGAAATTGTATGTGATTTGCGTAAAGATGATCGTGATCAATATTCTACCCGATCAATCGAAGTAGAAATCTACTTTGATCAAGCTAGATCGAAACTGGCAAGCACGATGAAGCTCGAATTCTCAATGCGAACTGAAGAGCGACTCACTTTTCTTTTAAGTTTGGCGACCCTTTTTGGTGCGGCTTTTCTTTTCGTTATTCAAATTATTTTTACCATCCCACTGCTTGGTCGCGTAATTCGTCCTTTGGCAGATCTTTCGAAAGCAGTTGGTGCAAAAAGTCCTGCTGACATTGATCTTCCGCGAATTGAGCACTACCGACCCATCATTGCTGAAGTGGATTTGATCTTTAGCTCAATGCAAAACTTCATTGAACATTTTCGCCAGTACGAGATTCGTCTGGTGGATTCAACACGGTTTGAAGCCATAGC
>JBGSTF010000049.1:0-6381 GCA_041736645.1 Oligoflexus sp.
GCTTCGCTAAGCGCCCAATTTCTGAGGCGATCACCGAAAACGACTCGCCGTCCGCACCAGCCACTCCAGCCTGAATGGATGCGTTGACTGCGAGCATATTGGTCTCATTATTGATTTGGTTGATAGCTTTGACCAAATCACGGATATGCGAGGACACCTTGACCAAATCATTGTTGGACAGCTCGGAGGCGAAAAGATGGGACTCGTTGTCACGATCAATTGATTCCAAGATAAATTCGGGTTCCTTGAGTTCAACCGGATGGCAAACAATAGCCGACCAGCCCTTACCCGGATATCCGGCAAAACCTCGTGTGTGGCAGTATCCCCACGCTGTCGGACGCCCATTGCGTGAGCATTCGACCGAAAATCCAGAACCTCCGCTGGTAGCGCACTCGCCAGACATCAACCACGACAAGTCATCACGGAGAATACTGCGCTGGCCTGTAGAGGATAGCACGATGCCTTCGCGGCTGATAATATAGGCCCGGCAGTCTTTCGCTAGGGGCATTGTGTCAATCATGTGTTGAACATATTTCCAGCTAAATCGAGTCGAGATCGCCCCAATGAACTGGCCCTTGTCATCGAAAATCGGCGCCGTATAAGCGACGTTATAGCCATTGATCAGCGGTGAATGGTGCATCTCCGTAACAAATATCTTGCCAGTTGCCCGAGTTTGGCGGAAGTATTCTTGCCTAGATTGATCGAGGCCGACAATCTTTTGCCGTTTTCCTGCCGCAACCACCACGCCTTCTCGATTGAGCAGGAAAATATCCTCATAAACCATATAGGTATTCATGAGCACCTGTAGCTGATCAGTACAGGCCAGCATACTTGTCCGTGCCTCGCTGAGAGGGCCTTCAGCAGGAGCATTGATTTGAATCTCGACCACCTGCTCCGTCGTTAGTCCTTGTGTGCAACGAGCCGCTATCTGCACCTTGTCGAAGGTTGCCCAAGCTTGGCAGTCGCAGTTGCGCTCGAACAGATTGCGATCGATTTTATCGATGAGATCTGAGGCAATATCTGCATACCTGACGGCCGTAGCTCGTAGGGCGCAGCGCTGCAAATTTTGGATTTCCAGGCGCAGCTTCTCGGCGAGTTCTTCCGTGCGAAGCGCTTGCCGACTTACTTGATCCGCGACCAACGCGAAGTTCTCTCGCTGACTCTGGCTTCTCGCCGCTTCAATTGCTGCATTGAGTGCAATAAAGTTGGCTTTGAGATTAATGTTTTCGAGCATTGATAGGGCTGCGTTCATCTTGCTCGTGGCTCCGAGCAATGTCGCGGCTTCTTGAGATAGAATTTCCACCTGCTTTTGCTCTGGAATCCCTGTAGATTTGGGTTGTGCGCTCACGCCGCTGTCTCCTCATGATGTTGGGCTAAGCCCTTCTGCTGACAAATCTTGACTAGGGATGCCGGATTGATGAGTGAAATAAGTCGCTGATCCTTCTGGTAGACACCGCTTATATACTTGGCGATGTGCTCCTCGCGCTTCGAAGCAATACTCAAACTCTCGCCTGCGACAAGTTGCGAAACCAGGAGAACTTCCCCTATAGTATCGAAAAGAAAAGCAAAGGTTGAGCCTTGATAGTCGACGATCGCTTGCTGTCGCAGGCCGCTCTCAACATCCGGATATTCAAATAATCTGCTGAGATTGATGACGGGCACCATTTTGCCTCGAAAAGCCGTAATGCTTTTGATCCATTCTGGAAAGTTCGGCACTGGCAAACTTGGTGAAACGTAAGACACCTCTTTCATCACTTCCATAGGCATCGCAAAGCAGCTATCACCCAGGGTAAAAGTCACAATTCGCTTATTCATGTCCTTTTGCTTCATTTCAATGATCTTTTGCGTAGTTTCCTGCTTATCTAGACCCGATTCAATCCGTTTGAGCTCTTGCATCACCTGCTGGTGATGCATCTTGGGTACAAATGCAGTCGCTCCTGCTGACATCGCTAAGCGAATCACTTCTTTGTTGGTCAAGGCGGTGATAATCAGACAGGACAGATGTTTGGTATGTTCCGTACCTTTAATCCAACGGGTAAGGCTTAGTCCATCCATCCGAGGCATTTCCACATCAGTGATGACCGCATGAATCTCCTGCGCATGGTTCGGGTCGGCAAGGTACTCCTTAAGAGCCATACCGTCAGTAAAGGCGATACATTCAATTTGTCTTGCCTTCAAATAACTGACAAGCTGCTCGCGAAAGAAAGGATCATCCTCAGCTAAAGCTACTTTCTTAATTTTAGTGGGTGTCTTCTCATTCAGCTTGATTTCAGGTCCAAAAGCCTTACTAGTCAAACCAAAGAGATCGATAACGAGACAGGTCTGGGATTCGATGACCGTGCTTCCGGTAATAATTTCCGTGCGCATAGTGTTATCGTATTGGACCGGCATACGTATAATCCCGCCAAACTTATCCATAGGCAAGCCAAAGATATGATCTTCAAGTTGATAGATAAGAATCGAATATTGTTCACGGACAATGCGCGGACGCTTGAGGAGTATTTCTTCGATCCATATCAGAGGCACTGTCGTCTGGTTTAGGGTAATAAAAGTTTGCTGATTAATGATATGAATCTCGTCAAAACTAATAGAAACAATCTGTTTGATTCCATGAACTGGAACGCAGAAGCTTTCATAGTTTTCGAATACAGCGATCTTTTGTTGCAGGCGACGCAGATCAGAATCGGTAATTGTTGTTCCCCCACGAATCTTTGCTCCTGTGCTCGATCTGGAATCACTTTGCTCGCTCAGCTTCAAAGCCAAACGACCGACGTCAACCTGAAACATGAGGGAGCCATCACCTCGACGTGTCAGTCCAGAAAAAGGTGCCTCGTTGGCAAAGATCTGAGGTAAGGGCTGGCAGACCATGTTGCACGGACCAATAATATTACCAACCTGCAAGGCAAATCGGGTTGATCCATGCCGGACCTGGATGATATGGATGTGTTCGTGGTCGGCCTCTATACCAAAAATTTCAGATAAATCAAGGATTGGAATGGGCGTCTCACGCAAGAGGAGCATGCGACTGCCGTCATTGATTGTACGTATATTGTTTTTGACTAAGGGTGACTCGCTCGAAAACACTTCTTCAATGCAGACCTGCTGGACCGCATAGTTCCGCACTCCGACGCGGAACTCCAAACATTCGGAAATCGCCATACTGAGCGGCAGGCGCATTGTAATAGTGGTGCCGGATCCGGGATTTGACAGGAGGTCTAAATTGCCACCAAGACCTTCCACCACTCGCCTAACGACATCCATTCCAACGCCACGGCCCGAAACGTTCGTGACGACTTCTGCACCAGAAAAACCTGGTAAGAAAATGAGCTCATTGGCTTCAGTATCACTCATCTGTAAGGCATCAGTTTCCGTAATGAAGCCTTTTTCAACAGCTTTCCGACGGATCCGTCCAGGATCGATTCCACGACCATCATCAGACACCTGAATCACCACTTCGCCCGCCTTGTGATAGGCTGCAAGTGTTATTTGGCCTTCCAGAGCCTTGCCAAATTTAAGTCTATCGTCAGAGCTTTCTAAGCCATGATCCACAGCATTGCGGAGCATGTGCATGATAGGGTCGCTGATGATGTCAAGGATCGAGCGATCGACCAGCGTTTCCGAACCTTGCACTTCGAAAGCAACTTTCTTAGACAGTTCCTGGGCCGTTGACCGAACGACGCGATGCATCGAAGAGAAGACGGTTTTGATGGGACTCAGACGCATGCGCAAGATGGTGTTTTGCAATTTATTGGAAAAATGTCCAAGCTGCTGACAGTTTTCGAGAAAATTCCAATCTGAACTGTACTTATTCTTCATAAACTGAAAGCTGCTTTCAACGAGCATGAAGTCGCCTACCACCAGCATCAACTGCTCAACCAGCGAACGGGAAATTTTTATCACCTCATCATCTTCACCAGTCTTCTTGTCTTCGCTCCCGCCAGCCGTTCGCTGGGCTAGTTCATTGTTTTTGCTGGAGTCTTCGGAGGTCTGTGACAAAGCATCCAGCTGGGCCAAGATTGCAAAATAGCGATTCTTGCCTTCCTTATTTTCTCGCTTCAAAATTTCGCGTATGTCACGCATAGCATTGAAGACATCGAGCAGCAGACTGATAAAATCAACCGTTACTGCCATACGACCAGACCGAACAAGATCGAAAGCTGATTCAGTATAGTGCATCAATTCCGGCAAGATCTTGAGTCCCACCATCGTCGAGCTGCCCTTCAGGTTATGAAAGGCTCTAAACAAAGAATTGATAAGGTTACTGTTGCCAGGGTCGTGCTCGAGATCGATAATTTTTTGCTCAAGATCGGATACAGTTTCTTCCAGCTCTTGAATAAAGCTCGCCAAGAGATTAGGCGCCATGTCATCATCACGGCTGCTTTCTTCATTGTCGCCAAAAAATTCCATATTGAAATCCAAACTTTACTAAGAAATTCATCGTTCATCAACAATACTTGCTTCCTAGCAACAGTCCCAACTCAGGCTACATTTTTTGTTCTGCCGTCCTTGATCGAAGTAACTGTATGAGGTTCTGCGACAATGCTATTGATCACTTCTGCATGCTGGGAGAAATCGAGACCCGCTTTCTCATCTTGATCGCTTACGCGCAAAGCTGTGAATATGCCGACGACTTTGATTAGGACAAAGGTAGCTACCATTGAAAAGCCTGCAACGGCCACTGCACCTAAGAGATTGGCTTGCATTGGTGCAAAATTGCCGAACAGTATGCCATCCGCACCAGCATCATTCACAGCCTTTGAAGCAAACAATGGGGTCAAAACGGTTCCCAAAGTTCCACCTACGCCATGACAGGCAAAGACGTCGAGAGAATCATCGATTTTCAATTTTTCTTTGATAAAAATTGCTGTAAAGTTACAGATCGATCCAGCCAGCAGTCCGATAATCAGCGATGAGCCGACGCTGACAAATCCAGAGGCAGGGGTGACCGCGACCAGCCCGACGACGACACCGATGCCGAAGCCAGCAGCGCTCGGTTTGCCCTTCACGAAATTGTCGACGAGCGTCCAGGAAATTCCGGCTGCTGCGGCTGCGAAAAAGGTGGTACAAAAAGCTTGCACAGCGATACCGTTGGCGCTTAGGGCTGATCCTCCATTGAATCCAAACCAGCCAAACCAGAGCAGGGCTGTTCCGAGCAGAATGAAACCGGTATCGTAGGGACGAGTTTCAGCTTGACCAAAATCCTGACGCTTCTTGAGAACAATTGCACCCACTAAGGCGGAAAAGCCGGCTGACATGTGCACAACCATACCGCCAGCGAAATCGAGACCACCCAAATTACGGATCCAGCCACCAACACCCCACACCCAATGTGCGATTGGGGCATAAACGAGCAAAGACCAAAGTGCTGCAAACATCACCCAGCCCTTGAAACCGAGGCGTTCTGCCAAGGCTCCAGTGATGAGTGCAGGTGTTATGACCGCGAACATGCATTGAAAGGCCATAAACAAAAGGTGGGGAATGGTTGCTGCATAGTCAGCGTTCGGTGTCTGACCAACGCCATTCAGCATCGCCCAATTGAGATTACCAACAAATCCACCCACATCGCCCGAAAAAGCGAGACTATAACCAGCCACACACCAAACGATACCAACAGCGCCTAAGGCTACGAAACTCTGAAAGAGAGTCGATACCACATGTTTGGTCCGGACCATTCCACCATAAAAGAATGCCAAACCAGGCGTCATCAAAAGCACCAGAGCGGTGCTGACGAGAACCCACGCTGTATCGCCAGAATTAAGTGTTGGAGCAGGTCCTTCGGCAAACGCGCTGCCTGCAGCGATCAATCCCGAGCCAAACGCGAGACACTTTCTTGCATTTTTACCAAGTCTACTCACAATACATACTCCTATGAAAATAAAGTCGTCAAAGCTAACGAAAAAGGGCTGTTGCCATGCCGCAACTTACGCGCCCATGGCGCCAGCAAAATCTTGCCAAGCCATTGCATAATAGGTTTCATCCAGTATCTCGGTGGTTCGATTTATAACTTAAGGTTGGGCAAGGGAAGAGATGCGGAAGCACAGCTTTTTCAGTAATGAATGCAATGAGATACCTAACTATTCCGTGGTTCATTTTTTTTTATCAGTATCTTGTACCAAATCTCAAAAATCTCTCGCCTTATCTACCAAAAAAGACTCTCCTCTCAGTTCCACTGGACGTGCTATGTTCCGAGACTCAAATCGAGAAGATTCGCAGCTAAGGCATTTTACACTTATCATTTAACTTTTTGTTGGCGGTCACTTTTTCTCCGGACGATCCCGCCTGGGAATGGTGACCCATCCCAGCAATTGGCTTGTCAGAGAGCGAAGAATTAGGGTGACAATGAAGCCTGTTTCGAGGAGGAACTTTCTTCTGCGTCGCTAT
>JBGSTF010000053.1:0-36216 GCA_041736645.1 Oligoflexus sp.
CCGTAGAGCTTGATCTTCTTTCGCAGTGTGTTGCGATTGATGCCCAAGATTTTTGCAGCTTGCACCTGATTTCCACCCACGCGGCGGAGAATCTGAACAAGCAAGGGCTTTTCCACTTTGGACATGATCAAATCATAGACATCATCTGGGTAGAAGGTACCAATTTGGTCGAAGAATCGAGAGATTTTGAGCTCAACAACATCCTCGATCGAATACTGATCGAGGCGGGTGATGAGGTCAGCATCATCGATATGTATTCCCCTTCGCGACAAAGCGGATAAACGCTTAGTCGTTTCAGATGGAAGGCTTCGATCCGACGCGGATGGCGTAAGTTCAGGATCCGGGGGCAGCTGGTCAATAGGATTTTCCATGGGCAACTCAGAATTCGAATGCTGATGCGATCCGCAAAGATCTCGGTCATGGCCCGAGAAACACTGCGATTTTGGGTGAGAAAGATTTAACGCATGCGATCCCGACCTGTCAACGTCCATCAGTGGATATCCCGCCAGGCAAGGGCTCGGCAAGCCTTGCCTACTTTTCAACACCCAGGGTCCACATTAAAATAGGATTAAGGCGTCAGATTTACCTGCCTTCGCCGACAAAAGGCCCGCACCAAGGTCCTCTCGTCTCGCACGGCCACAAGCTCTTGCAGTTAGGGCGCTTGCGTTGTAAAAAACCCAAGACATGTCCATGCAAGCAGGGAGTCACTAGGTCTCATATGAATGTTGATACGCACCAAGATGGCAATAACAACAACGAAGCTAACCCATCCATAGATCCCACACCAGGCGAGGCCTTTTCGCAGGCTGGAGCTAGTGCTGGAGATCCCGAGCATGAGGTCGAGGGAGCGGATATGCAAGACGATAGAATCCGCCAGCTCGAAGAAGAGGTTCTGGACTACAAGGATCGTTTTCTCCGGAATCTGGCGGAAATGGATAACATGCGGCGCCGCCAGGAACGCGAACGTCAGGATCTGCTCAAATATGCTACAGAGAAACTGTTACAGGACCTTTTGCCGGTTCTCGACAGTTTCGAAAAAGCCACGGCAGCTCCTGGCAGTGATGCTGGCAATGCTGTGATTGAAGGCATCCGCATGGTGCACAAGCAGCTGACGACAGTCTTAGAAAATCATGGACTGAAAGCAGTTGAAGCCAGCGGCAAAGCCTTCGACCCCAATTTCCACCAGGCGATTCAACGCGTCGAAGCTGACGAGGTTGAGCAGGAAATGGTCAAGGATGAATTTCAACGCGGTTACGTGTTGAATGGTCGATTGGTTCGTCCCTCAATGGTCAGCGTCTGGGTTCCTAAATCTGGTTCATAATCCAACCGTCATCAGCTGCTTTTTGCAGCAGCTGAGACCTTGGATCTTGCATCAAACGGAAAGAGGATGTGAGGCATGAGACGCAAGCGGCCTAATCAGGATCGTGGTCTCTGTCCTCCTACCTCATCGGATCAAGCTGATGAGGAGCAGGAACTGCAAGATTTTTGCTCAGCCGTTCAGTATGAAGAGATGAGCTTCGAAAACTGGTGTCAAAAGCACAAGAAGCTCGACCTTGAAATTCCCTTGTTTGTTACCAGGGAACAACTTACCTCAACGTTTCGCATAGTGGTCAAACTCACGCGCACGATACGAATCCACTCCGCGCAAGGCCACCAGGAAACACGCGAAAAGATCGAAAGAGAATTGGTTTTAGGCCCTGACACCGACTGCCGCAAAGCGATCCTGCTGCGGGGACTCGGTGATGTCCTTGACGCAGAGGCTGGCGATCTATGGATCATCATTAAGGTTAAAGACTAGACTTGGCGGTCGAACCAGATCCAGAAAAAGGCCAGAAAAACCGATCAACTCATGTTTTCGCGGCACCAGCCGAATTATATACAGGGTCAGAGAAGTAGTAAGTTCTCATCTTGCGGGAGTGAAGCATGTCGGAGACGAATCAAGGTAAGCTTGCAGTTGTCAACAGTGAGATGCCACTGCTGCCGCTGAAGGATATCGTGGTATTTCCCAACATGATTGTCCCGGTCTTCATTAATGAGGACCTGTGCGTCAATGCTGTGGAAAGTGCCTTAGCCAAGCAGAGGAAGATCTTCCTGTCTGCCTTCAAAGTCATGGGACATGACGGTGAAGGCTTGGAAGCTCATCTCGAACCGCCGTTCGATGTCTATGACATCGGAACCGTCTGCTCCATCATGCGGACACGAAAGTTGCCGGATGGACGAATGAAAGTTCTGGTCCAAGGTCTTCATAAGGCCATGGTCAGCGAACTCATTCAAACCGAACCTTATCCAAAGGTGGTCGTGCAAACCGTTCAGGAACCTCGCATCGCCAACACCACGAGTGAAGTCGAAGCCTTGATCCGTGCGGTTCGAGAAAGTCTCGAGAAAGTTGTCACTCTTGGCAAAATCTTATCTCCCGACATTTTGATGATCTTGGAAGATGTCAACGAACCAGGCCGCCTTGCGGATTTGGTGGCGTCGAACCTCGGTTTGAAAGTCAACGAAGCCCAGACGATTCTTGCTGTGGCTCATCCTTTAGAGCGCCTCAAGCGAGTATACAATTGTCTTTCGCGGGAAATCGAAGTCTATCAGATGCAGGTCCGTATCCAGTCCAACGCCAAGGACGAAATCGGTCGCATGCAGCGTGAACACTACCTGCGCGAGCAGATTCGAGTGATCAAGTCTGAGCTTGGTGATTCCGACGGCAAAGATGAAATCGATCAGTATTGGCAGAAGATGGAAGAGCTGCCCTTGAACAAGGAAGCTAAAGAAGAAATCTCTCGCCAGCTCAAACGCCTGGAAAGAATGCACCAGGATACTAGCGAAGCAGCCTTGACCCGAACCCACGTTGAAACCATCCTGGCTTTGCCTTGGGGCAAAAAATCTCCCGACAACCATGATTTGCATAAATCCAAAGTCATTCTGGACACAGATCACTTTGGTCTGCAGCAGGTTAAAGACCGTATTATCGAGTATTTAGCCGTCAAAAAGCTGAATCCTGATGCGAAAAGTCCCATCATTTGTTTTGTCGGACCTCCGGGTGTTGGCAAAACCAGTTTGGGCAAGTCGATCGCCAAATCCCTCGGTCGTGAATTCGCTCGTATCGCCCTGGGTGGTGTGCGTGATGAAGCTGATATCCGAGGTCACCGCAAGACTTATGTCGGTGCTTTTCCGGGTCGTATCATTACGGCTATGAAAAACGGCGGCAGCAGTAACCCCGTGTTGATGCTCGATGAAATCGACAAGATGGCTTCAGACCATCGCGGCGATCCTTCCTCGGCTCTGCTCGAAGTCTTGGATCCAGAACAAAACCGCAACTTTGTCGATCACTACCTCGGGATCCCCTTCGATCTGTCGGATGTGATGTTCATCGCCAACGCCAACACTCTGGAAACCATCCCTGCACCTCTGCGGGATCGACTGGAAGTGATTGAAGTTTCTGGTTATTCCGAGGAAGAAAAACTGGCGATTGCCAACCAGTATCTGATTCCAAAACAGCTCAAAGAAGCTGGGCTTGACCAAGCCAATGTCTCCTTCACCAAGAATTGTGTGACGACCATCATCAATGGCTACACAAGAGAAAGTGGTTTGCGCGGTCTGGAAAAGAAAATCGCCTCGGTTTGTCGAAAAATCGCTCGTCAGTATGCGGAAGAAGACGATTCGGTTGATCCTAAGAAACGTGAAAGCATTCGTCTGACACCAACGATTATCCAACGTCACCTCGGAGCTCAGCGCTTTGATGACAACTTCTACCACAAAGAGCCGCATGTGGGGGTCTCTCTGGGACTGGCCTACACACAGTATGGCGGTGAAGTGATGGCGATCGAATCCTCCTTGATCCCTACTGGCAAGCAAGCGCTGGTGCTCACGGGTCAGCTGGGTGATGTGATGAAAGAATCAGCCCTGGCGGCTCTCAGCTTTATCCGATCGAAACTGAATGACTTCGGCATAGATGTCGAAACACTCGAGCGCAACGAACTGCACATCCATGTGCCAGCCGGTGCGGTGCCGAAAGACGGTCCCTCAGCAGGAATCGCCATGGCCACCTCGATTGTCTCAGCCTTGATGAAGTCACCACCGAAACCGGGTGTGGCTATGACAGGAGAGATCACGATTCATGGCAAAGTCCTGCCAATCGGCGGTTTGAAGGAAAAGATGCTGGCTGCTATGCGAGAAGGTATGGCCGAAGTTATCATTCCTGAAAAGAACAAGGCAGTTTTCCAGGAATTGCCGGTATCTATCAGGCGCAACTTGAAGGCTCACTTCGTGAAGGAATATAATGAAGTATTCCAAATCATGTTCGGTGAAGTCCGCGTCAGCGACGCCAAGGTCGAAAAGTTGAGCACCAGGCGGGAAAGCAAGTCTTTGGCCAGCTAAGCACGGTTGGTCCCGAGTTCGGGCAGGCCGTCTTTTGAAAAAACTCACTCCACACCTCTCGCGTTGATTCGGTTTGCCGAGCCAACGCGAGGTTCTTTTTATGCAAGATTTTGGCAAGAAATTACTGCGATTCCTTGGTGTTGGCGCTATTTGGCTGTTCCTCCTCTCGATTCCCATCAAAGGTCAAATGCTGTTCAGCTATGCAAGCGATACTCTCGTGCCTTTTGGCCTTGTTTCGGCGCTGGGGCATCAGATCGAAACGACATGGTATAAAGGCAAAGCTATGGCACGCGCAGCGTTGAGCGATGCAGAGAGTGAAAAAGAGCGTCGCTTCTAGAGCCAAGGGCTCCAAACTCGCGCTTGGACAAGCTTGGATTATGGCCGTGCAAAGTTCCTGGACCTTCCTGCTTTGTTATTGCTATTTGTATGCTGGCAGCCTAGAGAAAAGGCTTCCTTAAAGAGGTCAAATCGTCCTCAATCCCAGAGGATCTTCGAGCGATCGGTAAGCAGGAGCGCGGAAAACATGGCGATATTGAAAGTTGTCGAGTGGCCAGCCAAAGTGCTGGAGACGAAATCGGCAGAAGTCACTGAATTCAATGCAGAGCTTCAAACCTTCGTGCAGGACATGCACGAGACCATGGATCATGCCGGCGGCATTGGTCTTGCTTCCAATCAGGTCGGCTTCGCCAAGCGGGTGCTGACGATCTTCATTCCCTGGTCAGACAACAAATATTCGGATCAGGAAGAGAAAAAAGAACATTGGCACGATGTTCGCTGGACCTTGATCAACCCAGTCATCACCAAGACTGTCGGCAAGATTCGTTGGCAGGAAGGTTGTCTCAGTTTTCCCGAAATCTTTGAGTTCGTCGACCGTGCTGCGGAAGTTTGGGTGAAAGCTCATAACGAGAAGGGCGAGATCTTTGAAGTTCATGGAACCGGGCTGTTTGCTGTGTGTCTGCAACATGAGATCGATCACATCGATGGCGTTGTGTTCATCAATCGCATGAGTCGGCTCAAGTGTTCGTTGGTAAAAAAGAAAGTAGCCAAGCGTCATCGTTTGATGGCGGAGGGCGCAGACGATGGCGAATAAGAAAATCCTTGTCGCCCCGTCACTGCTCGCGGCTGATCCCCTTAAATTTGGCGAAGAACTGCGCCTAGCAGAGGAAGCCGGTGCCGACATGCATCACGTGGATGTTATGGATGGCCATTTCGTGCCGAATCTCAGCTACGGCATCCCATTGGTGAGAGCTCTCAAAAAGCACTGCAAAATCCCTCTCGATGTTCACATTATGGTCTCCAATCCTGATCAGGTTGCCTTGGATTATGTGGATGCAGGCGCCGATATTCTGGTTTTCCACGTGGAAGCAGCTGTTCATGCCCATCGCTTGATTCAAGCGATCCATGCTCGCGGTGCAAAAGCTGGATTGGCGATCAATCCTGGAACTTCTTTGACTTTGCTGGAACCTTTGCTGCCTTATGTTGATCTTGTCAATATCATGTCGGTGAATCCAGGTTTCGGCGGCCAGAGCTTCATTCCAGAAAGCATCGAACGCATTCGAACCCTGCATAAAATGTTGGAAGCCAGACGTCGCGTGGACCAAGTTTATATCGAAGTCGATGGTGGCGTGAATGATGAAACGGTGGAATCCGTTGTAGCAGCTGGAGCGAATCTTCTCGTCGCGGGCACGTTCTTTTATGGAGCTGCCAATCGCAAGCAGGCGATTAAGATTTTGCGAGGCGAGGCATGAGCTTTCAATTGGGCCAGGATCGCCTGACAACGGAGATTCTTTTTCAGCAGGTCGTTCAAGGACCGCTGCAGTATTCTTTGCCCTCTGTCAGCCGGGAGCGCGTCAAGCGCTATCGGCAATTGGTGCAATCGGCTCTGGATTCGGGCGAAACTTACTACGGCATCAATACGGGTTTTGGCTATCTTTCCGATGTGCGCATTGAGTCGAGCAAGTTGAATCAGCTGCAGGACAATCTTGTGCGCAGTCACGCCTGTGGTGTGGGTGAATACGTCGAGCCATCCGTGGTTCGCGGACTCTTGCTGCTCAGAGCTCATACCTTCAGTCTCGGTTATTCTGGTGTGTCGGAAGGCTGTCTGGATGCCATTCTGGAATTTTTGAAGCACGACATTCTACCGATGATTCCCGGCCAAGGCAGCGTCGGAGCCTCGGGTGATCTAGCGCCGCTGGCTCACCTAGCCCTAGGCCTTATTGGTGAAGGTCGGGTTCTTTATTGCGGGGAAGTCATGCCTGCCGCCGCAGCTCTAGAGAAGGCTGGAATTAAGCCCGTGCGGCTCGGTCCGAAAGAAGGGCTCTCGCTGATCAACGGCACCCAATTTATGACTGTTGAAGCGTCCATCGCTTTGGAAGAGGCGAAAATTTTAACCCAGTCGGCCGATATCATCAGCGCTCTGAGTCTGGATGCCCTGCGTGGAACTCTCAAAGCTTTCGATCCTCGCATCCATGCGATTCGGCCCCACGAAGGTCAAAAGCATAGTGCCGAGCGAATTTTATCGTTCTTTGAAGAGCATGATCCGATTGTTGAAAGTCATGCCGACTGTTCGCGGGTGCAAGACCCCTATAGCTTCCGCTGCATTCCGCAAGTTCATGGGGCAACATATGACACTCTTGCGTTTATTGAAAAACAAGTGAATACCGAGCTGAACAGCGTCACGGACAACCCGCTGTGTTTCGAAACAGGCGAGATTCTCAGTGGCGGCAATTTTCACGGGCAGCCTATGGCTTTAGCTATGGATTTTCTAGCGATTGCTATGGCTGAAATCGGCAGCATTTCTGAGCGTCGAACTGAAAAATTGACCAATCCTAATCTCAGTGGATTGCCAGCGTTTTTGACCCGTGAAAGCGGACTCAACAGTGGATACATGATCCCCCACGTCGTGGCGGCAGCTTTGGTTTCCGAGAATAAAGTGCTCTCGCACCCTGCATCCGTTGACAGCATTCCAACTTCGGCAGACAAAGAGGACCATGTAAGCATGGGACCGATCGCAGCTTTAAAGGCAAGGCGCATTCTGCGTAATGTGGCGAATATTCTATCGATTGAACTGCTCAGCGCCTGCCAGGGTATTGATTTGCTGGCCCCGCTGCAGCCCAATCCCAAGCTGAAGAAGATCTATGACGGTGTCCGGTCGATTGCACCAGCCATGGACATGGATCGATCCCTGCATGATGAGATCAAAAATCTTTCCACATGGATTCTCGACGGTAGCCTGCTAAAATGCGCAGAGGATCGTTAGCAGCGACTGTTCGTTAAGGAGACTTGCTATGCTGAATCGCGTATTCGGGATTGTTTTGAGCTGGTCTCTCTTCTGTCTGGCTTGCCCGGGACTGGAGCTTCAGGCCAACCCTCTCGCCAAAATCGAGAAAATCGGTGGTCTTTTCCGGATCATGAGTATCGAGCGGCTGGGTGATCAGGATTTTCGAATAAAATTTGAAAGTGAAGTCAAAACAGGTAAACATGACAAATTGGTTTTGCGAAGCGATCACGTTCACTTGGCTATGCAAGAGGGGCAGGTTCTCCGTCTGTCAGCCGAAGTGATTCGCGACGCTGGGTCTGAACTGGAAGTCACTCAGGTTTTGTTGTTCCTTCCTAACGATTATGGAACGACTCCAATCTGGCTTTTGTCCAGTCAGCATCCAACGCAGGAATTCCGTGGTGCGCGTTGGCTGGATATGCACGCGCCTCAGGCTGACTTTCTCATCTTATAAGCAGGTGACGTGTATCATCGACCGGAAGAAGCTTTTCAAGCCCCTGCGCCACTGATCCCCGTGGTTCCTCAGCCGCGTGGGGCCGCCTTTTTTTTGCAGACCTGGACAGGTCGTATCATCCTCGTCAATACCCTCATGTTTTTCATCACCTGCTGGTTGTCAGGACGATTTGATCTTTTTTCCAGTAAGCTCGATATCCTGATCCATCTGGGCGCCAAAGATAGCGTGCGCCTCGCGCAAGGAGAGTACTGGCGTCTATTCACACCTATGTTCATACACAGCGGTTTTATTCACTATGCCTTCAATAATTGGGCTCTTTATGTGATCTCTTATCAAATGGAGTTCCAACTTGGCTCACGCTTGTTCCTCCTGCTCTATCTCGGCTCGGGCTTGGCTGGGAGCATAGGCAGTGCGGTCCGCAGCCTGACTGTCAGCGTTGGAGCTTCCGGTGCCTTGTTCGGCCTTCTGGGTTTTGGCTTTTACTTGGAACGTGTGGTGCAATCCAGGATACAGGCATTGACTGGTAATCGACCGAAGGCGGGCGCCTACACGGGAATGGTTATTGCGAATATTTTATTTGGATTTATGATACCGCAGATCGATAATGCCGCGCATATCGGTGGTTTGACTTTTGGAGTGGTGTTTGCCTACATTTGGCTGCGGTACATTCCCAATCGTCTGCTTCCTATGCGAAGGGTGCAGGGTCGAATTGCTACAGCCTTGCTGCTTGTTCTGCTCGTGGCGGGTGCTTGGCTTGGCAGTTCTCGGTGGTATGTGTTATACCGGCTGGAAGGTGCCATCCAGAGTGCAGATCAGGTTCAAGAGCGCTACTTCTATCTCAATCGATTGGTGGAGTTGGAGCCAGATGATGCGCAGGATCGATTGCATCGGCTGAAAATAGCGCTGCAGCTGCGTGATTATAAAAATGCTCTGGACGATCTAAGCTTTTTCCAGGGAGCAGCTACCTATGATATCCGTCTCAAAGAGATGGAGTCCGAACTGGACCAGGAAGGGTTTGGCGATAGTGCAGCTTGGCTGAGACGCTCTCGACAAAGCATACCCTTAAGTCTTTGAAGGTCATCGAGCCTGCGGTATATAGAACCGCCGACAGGATGGGAATAGGATCACAGACACTGCCCTGGGACTTCTGCTGACGCGAGCTCCCCGGAGCGGACATTAAGGCCTAGTCACCCAACTGTGGGTCAGAAACCTGCGGGATTCGATATTCATTTAATTCTATTCCTCCGTTGCCGATAGATCAGATGCCAAGCGTAATTTTGGTAATTGGCGATTCGAATCGGAGAGAATACCATGACAGTAGCGAGAAATTTACCTATGACCAAGAACAAGGCGGAACTGAACTACAACGGTAAGACTCTCGAGCTCCCGGTTTTGGAAGGTAGTGAAGGTGAATTGGCCGTTGATATCAACAAGCTTCGTCAGGAATCCGGTTTGGTCACCCTTGATCACGGGTTTATGAACACAGCTTCCTGCACCTCAGCTATTACTTTCCTGGACGGTGAGACGGGCATCTTGCGCTACCGCGGCTATCCCATCGAAGAGTTAGCGGAAAAGTCCACTTTTGTGGAGGTTGCCTATCTTCTGGTTTACGGTGAACTGCCGACCCCGGCTCGCTTGAAATGGTTCTCTGAAAGTTTGGCCAGCTTCTCTTCGACCAAAGCCGAACTCAAGCAACTAGTGCAGCACTTCCCGAAAGACGCTCACCCGATGGGCGTCTTGGCCTCGGTTTTGTCCGCTATGTCGGCTTATTATCCTGAATACCTGGAGCCCCAGCTAAAGCCCGACCAGGTTGATGCAGTCATCGCCCAAACCATGGCGCAAGTGAAGAACTTCGCGGCCTACAATTACCGAGCAAGCAAAGGTCAGCCTTTGATTGATGCCAAAGCATCAAACGAATACTGCACCGATTTTATGACTCAAATGTACGGCCAAGCTCCTGATCCTGAAGTTGCTAAAGCCTTGAATATTCTATTGATTTTGCATGCCGATCATGAGCAAAACTGCTCGACATCCGCGGTGCGCTTGGTTGGATCTTCCCAGGCCAACGTCTATGCGGCTGTTTCCTCGGGCGTGAACGCCCTCTGGGGACCCTTGCACGGCGGCGCCAACCAAGCTGTGATCGAGATGCTGCAAGAAATCCAGGCGGATGGCGGTGGCTATAAGAAATTCATTCTGAAGGCTAAAGATAAGAACGACAGTTTCCTTCTGATGGGCTTCGGTCATCGCGTGTACAAGAACTTTGATCCTCGCGCGAAGATCATCAAGAAGGCCTGCGATACCATTCTTACCAAATTGAAAATCCAAGATCCTCTGCTCGATATCGCCAAAGGACTGGAAGAAGAAGCTTTGAAAGATCCGTATTTCGCTGAAAGAAAGCTCTATCCGAACGTCGACTTCTATTCGGGTATCATCTACAAAGCGCTAAACATTCCAACCAACATGTTCACAGTGATGTTTGCACTCGGTCGCTTGCCAGGTTGGTTGGCACAGTGGAAAGAAATGAACGAAACACCAGCCACCAAGATCGGTCGCCCTCGTCAGATCTATACAGGTGCTAAAGTTCGTTCGTACGTTCCTCTTGATAAACGTTCTTAATCAGCCTGGTCTCAGACAAAAAGCTGATCGAGAGCCTCCGCATGGAGGCTCTTTTTATAGGTAAAAAATCGAGAGTTTGAATCTGTAAGTAAATGGTCTGATTCTAGAGATTTTCTATCGTCTTGAGCTTGCCAGCCCAATGCTGAGAGTAGGTGATGCGGCAGGCTTCTTTCAGCTTGCCAGCGCGTTTTTTGAGCGGTTGATGCTGCAACTGAGGAAGGAGCTTATAGCAGTAACGAGCCGCCAGCCGATGGGCGTCTTCATAGAGCTGCTGATCCCGTGTCGTATAGCAGATCGATCCATCAAAGATCAGACGAGTGAGTTGAGGTAGATGCGGATTACCCGTCTGTTTCTGCAGAATGCTGACAGCCAGCAGCCATTTGTCAATTTCACCCTGCCATTCCAATTCCACAAGGCTGACGCCTTGATTAATCTGAGCGCGATTGGAAACCAAATGAAAGTGACTCACCTCTTCGACAGCTACACAAAACGCATCTAAATTTTCACTGTCTAGCTTTTTGAAAGGATCGAGCGACTCTAAGGTGGCCATCAATTCGGGACGAAAGTAGAGACCCAGTTGAACTTCTTCCTGGTTAGGACTTTGCCTGAGCAGGAGTGCGGCTCGATTTTCGCCTGCTGTGGCGATCGCGATATCCGAATCGACTAGACAATCACGGGCAGAGACCTCGATAAGAAATCCATAGACCGAAGCCAACTCCTCCTCGATACCTTGCAGGGTGTCTTTGAATGAGGAGCTTATCATTGGGGATCTTTGTTGCTAAGAGGGACGGGAATAATGCCTTCTTCCTCGAGTATACGCCGGAGCTTGCTGGACTGGGTCTGCTGCCAACGCGTGTAGGTCGTGAGGAGATCACGATCTTTGCTCAGAGGGGTAGAATCCGAGACCTCAGCGACGATATTCACCAAAGAACGGAAATCCTGAGCCATGCTAAGGTATATCTTGGAGAAATGACTGTCGTTCTTGTGAGAGCGCATCAGGGCCGATGTTTGGCCGTAGGCGGCGGCGCCCATATTGATGTAGTATCCCACATCATAGGTTTTCCGATTGAAAAAGTCCTGGAAGTAGCCGGCAAAGTAAAGGCTGGTGTCACCCAGCCTTTTATAGACTTTAATTTGAATGTCTGGCGAAGATTCTACCGCTTTTTTAAGCATCATCGCTAAAGGCGTATCGAGGACTGCCATATCCTCGTCGATAGCGAGTTGTGCGGGATTGATGAACTCGCAGAGAAGGTTGACGAGATAGAACTCAACGTCACCGTCCAGTTGCAGTTTGAGGGTCTGCGCTGCATTGCAGACCTGATCACGGAAGTAATCTCTTGGACTCACGAGCTGGACGTTGTTCATAGGATTTTCCTTTTCCTATCACTTCCATCATGACATATTATGCCTGGAATTATCCACCCCTTGTGACATATCGGATCATTTTGGGATTTCTTAAGGGCATATTTGACGAAGTCAAAAGTTCGGGTTACATTTTCCTGAGTGCCTTTCAAGGCTTGGGCTACAAAGGATTGAAAAAGTGATGAAATCCGAGGACAAAGCAAGTTCGCAGACGTCGGGTGGTAAATCCTGGGACAAACTGGGACTTGAGGAGATTGTTCATATAGCTAACAAAGTTGGCTTAGCATATGTTGACGCTAAAAAAACAGCCGAGCATTACGAACTCATGAAACCCACCGTAAGGGCCAAGATCGCGCTTCGTTTGGACGATGGCCAGCTGAGTGAGGCTCGCCTCAAACGTTTGACAGAGACAGACCCCGAGTATCTTGAGTTTCTCGATAAGCTGGTCGATGCTAGGCGCGAATCGGATCGGCTTAAGGTTCGCTACGATTCCTACAAGAATCTATTCGATGCCCGCCGCAGTCTTCTGAGTTTTCAAAAGGAAGAAATGAAACTCGTCTAATTTCCTAAAGCTGATCTTCCAGCTCATCAGCTTTGGATGATCCACTTGGACCGTCGTCCTCATTCCTTTCGGTCTTATCCACGGCGGCAATTTTTTCACGAGTCGCCATGAGTTCCTGTTGGAACTGAGGATCCATCGACGCAATTTTGGCAAACGATCGATAGTTTTCCATGGATTTCTTCGGATCTTTCTTCTCGTAAGCTTGCCCCAGCAAGTAATAGGCCTCGGCCATGCTCGGTTTAATGCGGAGAGCCCTTTCCAAATAGGTGATGGCCATGTCGATGTTTTGCTGCTCTTTAAGAAACTTCTTAGCCAAGCCAGTCAAAGCGCCCGGAAGCAAAGGCTGATCCTGGAGCGCTTTGCGATAAGATTGCTCGGCTTCTACGCGATCGCCCTGATCCAAAAGTATGTCGCCCTTCACACTGTTTAAAAATGGCAATTCCTCCGGACTTGATAAAGCCTCAGTCTTGCTCAGAATCGCCAGCGCCTTATCATTCATGCCAATCTTATTGAGAATGCGAGCGTTGATAATAGATATTTGAAAGTCATTGGGGTCGAGTTTTTTCATATTTTTAGCTGTTTTCAGCGCTTCAGCATAGTAACGAATGGAGTAATAGCTCCAGGCCAGCGCCTTGAGTGTATTGATATTCTTGGGTTCGACCTGGAGGGCTTTTTTATAATGAAAGATGGCATCAGCGTAGCGACTTTGGGTGCGGTAGGCCTCGCCCAAATAGTAATTGAGTTCGAAGTTCTCAGGATAGGCTGGCAAAGCATCCTGCAGATGCTGCAAAGCGAGCTTATAGGCTCCCGTTTTCACGTACACAATGCCCAAAGTTCGATGGGCTGCCGCATCTTTGGGACGATCCGCGAGATATTTGCGAAAAGCGGCGACAGCTTCACGATAGAGACCGTCGCGGGCATATTGGTTGGCCTGATCCAATATGGGCGAAGGAGCCGGGACCAGAGGCATAGGATTGCTGGTTGGCGCTTTGGATAGCTCGTAGAAAGGTGAAATGGATTGACAGGAAGCAGTCCAGAACCCAAGCAGGGCCATGGCGATGGGCCGAGTGCGAATCGTTAAAAGCACCATGAGCTCCTCTGTGACTGTACGACAAGGATATTATAGCCTGAACCTGCGCCAGAGACGAGGGTGGACTATTCATGACAAGTTTTGGTCATTCACTTCACAATGTAGAATTCTTCGAAGAGAGACCAGCATTTATCGTCGCGAGAATAAAATGACAAGACGATTTCCCGCTGATTCCAGTCTTTGTAGTTGGCAAACTTGAAACTATAGTAACGAAGCTTGAGGGCGCCTGAAAGTCCTGTGACCAGATTATCCGGCACAGGCATGAACTCATCGAGATAATAGCACTCGTTGGCTGTATTTTTCAGATAAGGAAGCTTGACCGGAGTGGCTCCTTCCAGCTGAACGATCGTTTGACACGCGTTCAAGACGGGAAGCAATCCCAGACATAAAAGTATTTTGGCATAAACGAAAAATCGCATACAATACTCGATGCACTCAATTCTGAATCTGGCAACCATCGCATCGACCAATTGATGAAAATCTTGAGGGACTGTCAGGCATGAACACCAGAAACTTGGCCTTAGCCTTGCTGCCTTTGAGTTTCCTGACTGCCTGCAGTTGGGGGACGGGTAAGCTTAAATCCGACTGGGATGCCCTGCAGGATGCGAAATCGCTGAGCTGTACAGATGTTCCTATGCGAAAAGACGATCTTCGTATCGATCGTATCCATGTGATACCTGAGCTTGGCCCCTCGCTGATCTTGGAAGTCACCACCCGGAAAGGTGTGAAAACCATGTATCACTTGCCCTTCCGCAGTCTTTCCGGAATGGACGAAGAGAGTTTGGTGCCTCTGCCTGTAAGCCAGGACAGTATCTTGCTTGGTGCTGGCATATGGCAGCAGAAAGCCGTCTTTCTTTTGAAAACCGTGGATCGTGGTAAGCCAGTCTTTCAATTGCGCGACCTGCAAAGCAATGCTGTTCTTCAGCAGTTTCAGGCGGATAGTAAAGTTGCTTGGGACCTCACAGATTGGCAGATAGGTGAAGGTAAACTGCGAAGCTTGGTCCGAGAAGGGAAAGAAGACGAGTCACTTGATGATCAGCCCTATCTACAATTTGAAGTTCAGTTGGATGGAAAGGCTGCAGCAAAACCCAGGGCTGAACCAGCGGCGCAAGTGATAGGGCAGGCTCAGCTGTTCACCGATGCTCAAGGCCAAGCGCAAATTTTCTGGTTGGATCGTGGCACTTCGGACAAAGTGAAGCAGCCGAACTTTCTCACCTCAAAATGGCGAAAAGCTGGGGAATTTCATGGTCTGGATATGGGCGATAAAGCACCGATTGAAAGCTGGGTCTTTCAAGAAGGCAATGTCACCAATGTCTTGGCCTATATCAAAGGCGACACTCTCTTGTGGACCAACGCCAGCATTGAAGTGTTGCGCCTTAGCAAAACCGAACCTTTCATCAAGCAAATTCAGATGAGTATTCCTCTATCAAAAGTCCACGTGGCTCGCCCTTTACTCAGCGCGAATCCCAAGGCCGACTATTTGCTTTTGCCCCAATGGCTGGATCATGAGCTTACGGTTGGAGTGTATCGGATAGAAGCCAGTGAGGTCATTCCCAAGGGTTATTTGGGCGTTTTCAAAGAGGGCACTTCGTTTCATGCCGCTTTCTATCATGACCCCTCAAAGGAAACTCTCTTGCTCATGAAAGCTCCTGGCAACTGGACTTCACGCTATAGCATCTGCCGAACCGGCTTATAGGATAAGGAAGAGACATGGCGGTCATTTGGATTTTAGAACGTCCCCGGCCTCCACACGAAAGCACACCGGCTTTGCTCCAAGGCGACTTTGCTGTAAGGGCCTTTGCCTCGCTTCGAAATTTTCTCAGGCTGGCGCCACTTAAAGGACGATTTCCCGATCTTTTGCTCGTCCGAAGCTCGGACTTTGTCGATGAACTGAGCAATTTGGAAAGCCTCTTGAGTCTGCGTTATGAAGCTGTGCCGCGGGTGTACCTCGGACCAGCGATAGGTTTTGCACCTGTCGCTGCGGATGCCACCGTGATTGCCGATGAGGATTTGGTTCGATTACCATTTATTGTGCAGGAGATGCTGCGCTTTGATGGCAAGCGAGAATCCGGATCGCATCTCCAGCTGGACGATCTTATCTTGGACACCTCAGGGCACCGTCTGCGTCTGCTTCCCGATGGGGAATGGGTCAGGCTCACGCCTAAAGAAGGCCAAATTTTGCGCCATCTCCTGAAAAATCCAAATCACTGCCTGAGCCATCAGGATTTAGTCTTAGCCGTTTGGAAGGATGTGCGGATTTCGCCACGTTCCATGGCGAGTCATATTTCTCGGTTACGTCGCTATCTACATGGGTCTCAACTGGAGATACGCAATGTCTACGGCGGCGGCTATCAGCTCTGCAATTCTCCAGTCGAATCCAAAGACTGACCGCCTCCCAGTTTTTCGATCCAGGCTTTTCTTTTGAAGAATTTTCCGCGAAACTTCCATTGCTGTGGATTTTCCACCAGGAAGCCTGTGCCTCTTTCGTCATCAATCCATTCAATCCTTGAACCTTTGCAAAACTCAAAGGCAGGTGGATCGATGATACAGACAAGCCCGCCTTCCTGTGGGAAAACGAGGTCGTCCGGGCTCTGTGGATCGAACGTCACTCCGTAATAGAAGCCATCACAGCCTTTGCCATCGATGTAAAGTCGCAGCGGAAGATTGCGATAGCGTGCGGTATGCTTTTGAAGATCCAAAGCTGCAGCCAAAGCTTCAGGGCTTATCGAAATGGCATCATTCATACGTGAAGGGTGCTCGCGTTTTGAGGTTGCTCGTGTCAGTCGAAGAGCTTTGAAAGTTGGCAACTGCAAACGATCAATGCCGCTCTGGATAGGAATTCTAGAGCAGGAGTCGGTACATTGCCAGGGGATTTGAATAAAGGGTCCCGCGCAGGCATTGTATAGAAGGGTGAGCAAGGAGTGCATGGCATGCAGAAGACTTCAGTTGTGTGGATAAGTCATCGAGGCTATCACGCTCAGGCTTTGGAGAATACTAGGCCCGCCTTCGATGCTGCCATCCAGGCTGGTTTTACCCACCTGGAGACGGATCTAAGAACAACCGCCGATGGACAGATTGTGCTGCACCATGACTCTGAGCTGTTGCGGACCTTCTCCAGTTCCCTGATCATTGAAAAAACCAGTCTGAGTGAGCTTCTGTCGCTGTCCACGCCCAGAGGCCATACCCTGCTGACCTTTGAAGCTTTTATTGAATACTATGCTGGCTTTAGTTGGACCTTCGATATTAAGCCGGAATCGGCGGGCCCGACCCTTCATGCTTTGCAGCAATGGGCGAAACGAAAGAAGGCGGAATCATGGCTTTACGATCAGGCTCGGTTTTTATGCTGGAGCCCGCGTGCCGAGCGCTATCTGCGGCAGCTGTTTCCTAAAGCGAAAACGGTGGCGCGCGAAACCGAATGCTACCGTGCTGGGCTCGCCGTCTTTTCCAGCATGCCCTGGTTGGGTGCGATTAAGTCAGGGCGCACCTATTCTATTCCTCGTTATTTTGCAGGCAGGGATCTTTTTACGGAAGATTTTGCGCGCGCCTACCACAAACGGGGGGCCCGCTTACTCGCCTATCTGCCGGCCCAAGACGCAGATGCCAAAGCCGCTCTCAGTGCGGGTTTTGACGAGATTTTGACCAACGGACTTCCGGTTCATGCGCCTTGAATGACATAGTTCACGGGAGGCAAGAATCCGCTTCTCTCTGCACTCGGACTTGAATCACATCTCATGATGGTCTATATCAGCCCTCATCATTTCATCATCTAGATACCAGTATGGATCGAGTCGGCGAACGCTATTGAGCCGAGTTTGTCTTTGTAATGCTGTGGGAGGGTAGAATTCATGGATGTGTTGCAGCTCTTAAAAAACGAGCTCAAAGAACGCCAGAATGATGTCGTTAATTTTCACGAGAACGATGCTGGTCAGGACTGGAAGTATGTTGCTCGACACCTGAAGGGTCACCTCACGCTAGAATTGGACTTCCTTTTGCCCGAACTTGCGGCTGTTTCCCCCAAGCAAGACGCACCTTTGCTACGTTTGGAAGCCGATCTCATCGCACTGCGTCAAAAGTTGAGCAATCTGGGCGAGGACAAGAAACCGTCGAAGGATCTCGTGCGCGAGCTGCGGGAAGCGTTGGATCGACATGTCTTGCAGATTGAAGATCGTATTCTGCCGCTGATGCGACAGCGCATATCGACCGCTGATCGTGAAGAATTGTACGATGCCTTGCAAGATGCCAAGCAAGACATCATGAGAACCACGATAGGACTTGCGATTTAGCTCATTTTCGGGTCTGATGGCGCCACTCGACTGGGCAAGGCTTTGCGTGGCTATTGGTGCGCTGAAGTGGCTTGTAAAAGCGAAACCAGGTCTTGACCCGACCCCTTAACTCGTGTAGTAAAGCTCATTCCTGAAAGACGAGTCAGGGTAGCACTCACTAGACTTCCAAACTGGAATAGGTCAAATTCGATGAAAAACGCTATCATCAGTAACTTCGAAAAGAAAAAATTCCCGCTCCAAAGCGGTTTGCCCACCTTCCGTCCTGGTGACACAGTTCGCGTGCACTACAAAATCCAGGAAGGTACAGAGCCAGGTAAATTCCGCATTCAGCCTTTCGAAGGCGTTGTCATTGCTTTTAAACGTGGTGGTCCAGAGTCGACCTTCACTGTGCGTAAAATTGGCGCAAATAGCGTTGGTGTGGAACGCGTGTTCCCAGCTTTCTCTCCGCTGATCGCTAAAGTTGACGTTGTAGCTTCTGGTATCGTCCGTCGCTCGCGTTTGTACTACCTCCGCGGTTTGGCTGGTAAAGCTGCTCGTATCCGTAGCCGCTATGTGGCGAAAAAAGAAGTGGAAGCCTGATTCGTCAGGGCTCCTGCTCACTGATTTGAGAAGTCTAACCTTGGAAGTTTTCTTCCGAGGTTTTTCTGTTTTATTGGTCCTCTCGCAAGGGCAAACGCATCCATTCGAGATGCTGAGCTTCCGTCCCCAGACCAGTAACAACGGCCAGTCCCAGATGAATAGTCAATCCGTGCCACTCAGGAAAATCCATCAAGAGCCTATCCAGACCTCGCCATAATGCTGCCAGTTTGCGCGGTGGTATGAGCTGTTGAAAGTCTTCAACAGCTCCTTGACGGGTTTTGACTTCGATCACAAGCAGCTCCGAAGCCTTCATGAAGACTAAATCCAGCTCTGCTGAGGGGCGGCGATAGTTACGGAGAAGCAGCTGAAATCCACGCTTACTAAGCCATTGAGCTGTGTAGTCTTCGCCCAAAAGCGCCAGTTTATGTCGATGAGCTAAAGTAATGGCCTTGCTCCGCATACCTTTGGATCGGCGCAAAATTTCGCCGATGCAAGGGGGTGATGCCGGATTCTTCGAGAGCCGTTAAGTGACTTTTGGTGCCGTAGCCGACATTTTCTCCAAAGTCATAGGCGGGAAAATCCAAAGACGCTTGCCGCATGAAATCGTCACGGGCTTCTTTGGCTAAGATAGAGGCGGCGGCAATAGCGAAACAGAGTCCGTCACCACCAATGACAGCGTGTTGGGGCAGAGCAATATAGGGATTGGTCTGCTTGCCATCGATTAAGACGCGATCATAGCTTTGTTTCAATTCACTATAGGCTCTGGCCATGGCTTTGAAGGTCGCTGGGACGATGCCTAACTCTTCAATTTCCCGGACAGTTGAAATACCGACAGCCCATTCCTTACAGATAGAATGAAGGCTTGGAATGATTTTTTGCCTTTGAGCTGTGCTGAGAGTCTTGGAATCGCGAATCAAGAGGCGCAGGCTAGGATCCAGAGCTTGCAAGGCTTCGTAGTCAAGAGCGACAAAGGCCGCATAGACAGGCCCTGCAAGACAGCCGCGTCCCACCTCATCGACGCCGAGGATTTTTAATCCATCAGCATGGAGCTCCTGTTCCAGAAGTCCTTTGCTACTCAGGTCGCGCTTTGCTTTCGCAGGTTTTTTGGCCATGCTCGTGAGGTCCTTTCCACAAGTCGAATGGCCCGTATGTTAGCGCAAAGGTGGAATCAGTTCGACAGCCGTCTTTCAATAGTCTCAAGAATCTTAGCCTTCGGCTGAGGCCCGACGATGGTGGCAACCACTTTGCCCTGATCGAAGAGGAGGATGTAGGGAATGGATTTGATGCCATACTCTGCGGGAGCGTGGGCATTTTCATCGACGTTGAGTCGGGAAACCGTCATGCGTTTTTGATAGTCTGAGGCGATTTCTTTGAGAACCGGCTCGAGCACTGTACAGGGGCCCGACCAGGGTGCCCAAAACGCGACGAGCAGCGGCGTTTTCTTTTCTTCCAAATAGGCCTTGAGAGAATCGTCATTCAAATTCACCAACTGTGCTGCCATGCTGGTAAGCTCCTCCAAAGTTGGGTCGTCAAGACCTGCTCTTTCAGCTTAGCAGATGCTCTCTAGGATTCCAGAGCAAGATGTTCACGCTGACGGCGTACTTTAAGAATCTGCGTCACTTTTTTGTTTAGCCGCGCCAGCGATGGGGGATGGCTCCGGCTCTGCGCCTTGGCGTAAAAACTTGGCAGAAGCTCCGATAAAATCAACAGCAGGGTATCGGCATCTTCGGCTGCAGCAAGCCAGTTGCTGATAATACGATGCTCGTCATAGGGCAGAAAATGGCCTTTGGCTCGGCACTCAATGACATATTGAGCAATCAGAGCTGAACCTTGCAATTGTTCGGACGGAATATAACTCAAGGTCACCTCGGTGGAGAGCGAATCAGCGGAGAGTTTTGAGCTCTGTTTCGATGCGACTGATGTCGGTCTGCATGCGTTTCATTTCTTTCTCATAGCGCAGGAGCTCGTGCAAGTGGTCGTGCATCCGCAGGAGATTTGCCACCCGCACGGGCAAACTGCTTAAGTGGTCGGGGTGGAGTAAGTCAAAATACCAGTTTGAACTGAGGGTGTGTTCCAGCACATCGACCACTCGGCTCAATTCCAGTGGGGATACGATCAGAGCGGGTATCCATATCCCTTGCTGCCCTTGCGCCAAACGCTTCTCAAAGCCTGTCAGCCAAGTCGTTAACTCCTCTTCCCCCAGATGCCAAGCATAGACAATCAAAAGATCGCAGGGAAGCAGATTGGGATCATCTAAAGCTTTGAGACGCACCAGATCCAATTGAGGCAGAAAGCGGAGCGATCGTTCCAAATGAAGTTTGAGCGCATCGGCACGTTTAGGCTCAAGATCCCAGATACAAAGACGCCTCCGCATCTGCAAAAAATCCTGGCGTCGAGTCATGGAGCCGTCTCCTGCCCACTGGGTGGCCAACTGAAAAACCAGTTTCAGCTTGGGCGCTTTGCCCAGCTTTCTGTATAGTTTAGCATGAGGCCTTAGGAGACCGCCATCCAGGTGAATCATCGGGCTTTTGCATCAGAGGCACTTGCATAGAAAGGAAGGACCTAATGGGGATCCAGGCATTGAGTCCGACTCGGGTGGATTTAGCTGGGGGTACTCTCGATATCAATCCTTTGACGAGGATCCTTCAGCATCGACAAACGGTGAACTTTGGCATCACATTGCACGCCAAAGTCGAAATAAATAAAGCCGCTAAAGAATTTCAGCTTATAAGTCAGGATCAAGGGCGCAAAGTCGAGGGAACATTTGAGCATGTGACTCGGGCGGGTAGCCTTCCGTGGTTGGAAAAACTGCTCGAGTTCTTTTGGCGAAAAGACTGGGTCCCTTTGCAGATTCGGATCGAAGCGAAATCTCCCGCCGGTGCAGGTCTTGGAGGTTCGTCCTGTTTGGGAATCGCCATGGCATCGGCCTTGCTTAAAGCTCGCAAAGATATTGGCCAGCCTTTGCTACTGAATGATCACCAGCTGGTGCAAACTGTTCAAGATCTTGAAACCAGTCTGATTCGAGTGCCAACCGGCTGTCAGGATTATTGGGGCGGACTTCGCGGCGGCATCAATATTTTGAGCTATCCAGCTGGGAGTACCGAGGTTGAAACCCTCGATGAAGCTGAAGGTCGATCCTTGCAAGATTTACTCTTGCTTTGCTACAGCGGTGTTTCCAGAGCTTCAGGCACGAATAACTGGGCGATTTTTAGGCGAGCCTTTGAAGGGGATCAGCAGATCCTTGGCATGTTGGAAGAGATCGGCAGCATTGCTGAGGCTGTGGCCAAGGCCGTCAAGCAATCGCGTTGGTCGGAAGTCTTTGCGTTGTCGTCTCAAGAATGGCAACTGCGAACCAAGATGTGGTCGGATATAGAAACCCCTGAAACGAAAAAAATAGCCGCTGCAGCCAAGGAAGCGGGTGCCCAATTCTCTCGTATCTGCGGTGCAGGCGGTGGTGGAGTCATGGCTATTTTTGCCGAACCTCAGCATCACGCAAAAGTTAAAGCTGCTGTGGCGCTTGCAGGTGGTCAGGTTTTGGATGGACAGGTGAGTTTTCAAGGGACCAAGGTCACGGGAGAGCTTTTATGAGTCATGGCCAACAAAGTGACCAAAAAGCAGAAATCCTCAAGATCACCGACTATAAGCGTCATATCGTTTTTTGTACTGGTCCTGAATGCTGCAAATCTGCGGTTGGTGATGAGCTCTGGAATCATTTAAAGAAACGACTTTTGGAATTGGGTCTGGCGGCACCGGCACCGGGATCGGGAGAGGTCTATCGAACCAAAGCCAAGTGTTTACGCATCTGTGCTGATGGGCCTATTGCCGTCGTATATCCGGAAGGCATATGGTATCGGTTTATCGATCGATTGAGCTTGGATCGAATTGTGGAGCAGCATCTGCGTGATGGCAAACCAGTGCAGGAGCTGATCTGGAATCGAAATAATGTCATAGGAAAATCATGAACGTTAATAGTTGCGATAGATCAACCTACAAAAGAATCATACCCGCCTTGCTGGGTCTCAGTTTGCTCGCGGCCTGTGCCGGTATAGAGCATGAACCTTTAGTGAGCATCGAATCGTCTGTTTCTAAAAGGCCGCTCAGCCCGATCGCCGAACAAGCAAAACGTTTACGTGAAATAGCCAAGGGACGTGAGAACGCTGAACAGTCTATTCAGGATATTCTTGCCGCGATGGATGCGGTTCAATCCGAGGAGAACGGAGCTTGGGAGGCAGCGGCTCAGAATTGGCTGCTGGTGATAGAACTTGACTCCGGCAGCATGGCATCGATGGCTCTGCCGCGTTGGGTAAAAGCGCAGCAGCAGTTGCTTGTCGATATGCCACCAGCAGACCTTTTAGCTCGATTGCTTTTAGCGCAAACGCGAGATGGGCAGGATTCCCTCTGGTTGCGTAAACAGGGCTTAAGCGATCTTTCCAAGTTGACTCAAAAAGTGAAAGAGATCCAGGCGGAAAGTCCGAAGGGGCCTGCCGCCCTGCCGGCTTCGCCGAAAGATATCAAGGACGATCCTCTCTGGGAAAAAGCGGCGAAGCTCTCCTGTCGAAATGATCTGCCTGATGCTTGGCGCAATTGGATTCGTGCCATGAGCCCCGATCAGCGCAGTTATTGGGAAGGCCTGCAAGCCTCGTGTCGTCAGGATTATAGGGCGGCGCTCGGAAAATTTCAGTCAGCCCTGCCCGGACTGAGGTTAAACCTTTCCACCTGGCCTCTCGCGATCAATGCAGCTGAAAAGATTGTCAGCGGACGAAAAAATTTAGGCCAAAGAGAAGAAACGGCTTTAGCCTATCGTCAATTGGCGGATTTATTGGTCCAATCCGAAACGCAAAGCGCTGCCTTGGGATGGAGCCCTTTCGAGCTTGGACGCAAGCGGGTTGATAGCTGGTATTGGGTGGCGAGAACTCAGGCTCTTCAAGGCGACTATCAAAGCGCAAAGATAGCGGTCCATGAAGGGTTTGATCAGCTCAACCTAGCCCAAACGCAGGTCGCAGATCTGACCGAAAAGCAAAGACAGACCTACAATGACCTTCGGGCCGAGGGTTACAATATTTTGGCCTCGCGGATTGCTTTTGAAGAAAAAGATTTTGCAGCGGCGCTTTCTCTCACTCGATTGGGCCAGGATGTCCCTGGAATATCCCCCGAATGGCGCCAACGATTGGATTGGTCCGAAGGCTGGTTTGCCTTTGTGATGAACGATAAAGCTCGGGCGGCACGAGTCTGGAAAGTGATGCTGAGCGGTATTAAGGATGATTTACAAAGACCTCGAATCTACTATTGGCTCGGTCGATCTTTAATTGAGTCTGGTCAGAAAAGTGAGGGGCAATCGTATTTTGAAAAACTTCAAACCGAACATCCGCTGAGTTTTTACACAGTCGTCGGTTTGCCGAGGCTCGATCCTTCCGTTGTTCCACAAAAAGCCTTTGGATCGACCGGTCGACTCGAGAATCGCTTGAAGGATCGGGCCAGTTTTCCTTGGGATGCCTATCGAAATGACAAGGAAGCTGAAAGGCGACTCTTGCGCTTGGAGCTTATGGTCGCGGCTGGAGTGACAAGTTGGATAGAGCCCATGGCGAGTGAGCTTTTTCGCACGGTCAGTAGCAAACCAGCCTTGCTCAAAGACGTTGAGGCGAGTCTCTATGTGTCTCGACTTCTGCATATGGCCGGATCGCATCTGCAAGCGATTTCTCTCACCACTCAGCTCAGCAACCAAGTCCAAGGGTTTTGGGAAGCTTATCCGGAACAACTGCTCATATTTTTTCCAAGGCCTTATTTGGACGTCTATCAACGCCTAGCAACCCAGAACTATATCGATCTGGAAATTCCCTTAGCTATATCCCGTCAGGAAAGCAGTTTTCAGGCCGACGCCGTGTCGCCGGCAGAAGCGATGGGCCTGATGCAGCTCATGAGCAACACAGCCCAAAAGCAGGCGACGCGATTAGGCTTGAGCCTCAATGATGTGGAAACGGATCTCAGAAAACCTGAAATCAACATCAGTTTGGGGACTGCATACCTCGCTGAGCTAGGGCGACGTTATCGTGGTCAGTGGCACCAAGCCTTTGCCGCATATAATGCTGGTGAATACGTGGTCGATGCCTGGCTGCAGAGGCGGGGTGCCGAAGATCCCATGGTATGGATCGAAGGTCTGAGTTTTGCCGAGACCAGTGGTTATGCCAAGAACGTTTGGCGGAATTGGGAGGTCTATCGCTGGCTCCTTAAGCAGCGTTGAGTCAATTCGATCTTATAAGGCAATTTCGCGGCTGCAAATTCACTTTTGTGGGCATAAACTCCATGGTAAAAGGTGGGTTCGCTTGCAGTACGCGCGTAACTGAGTCGTAGTGTTCCATCCTAGTCGGAGGTTTTCGATGTCGAGCCAAGATCTGCAGAAAAATAAAGCATTGGAAGCAGCAGGTTGGCTCCAATTGCTGTTCATTATGATCCTTTTCCCAGTTCTCTTCTTCGTTTGCGTTTTTTTTCCTATTTGGATTGACGTAGCAACGCCCTATTGAAGACTTCTTGGGACCGATGTATCAAGACACCGGCCCCTTTTAGCCTGCGCCGTTTCCCCATTGCTTTGCTTGGGGCGACCGACATGTCTCGTGCAGGCTCAGCCGAGAGCACAAGGATAAAAACCGATGGATCAGAAGACCAAGTCCGATTCGCTCACGATGCCTTTGACCGCAGAGCCTATCGACTGGCAGAGTTACTATCAGATGATGAAACCAACCATTTCCATGCTGGTGGTTGTGACCGTCGTCCCGGCGCTGTTTATGGCTCAAAAAGGCCTACCTTCTTTGGCTGTGGCTCTTTCGTCTCTGCTTGGTACCTTTCTGGCCTCTGGATCTGCGGCTATTTTCAATCATCTTGTGGATTCGGATATCGACCAGCACATGAAGCGGACCCGAACCCGGCCGATTCCATCCGGACGCGTGAGCGCAGCCCGTGCCGCGACTTTCGGCACTGTTTGTGGCCTACTATCCTTTGCCATTCTCTATATCTGGTCAACACCTCTGGCGGCTTGGCTTTCCGTCGCTGCCAATGTCTTTTATGTGGTCATCTATACCATGTATTTAAAGCGTCGAACGGTGCAGAATATTGTGATCGGTGGTGCCGCGGGTTGTGTGGGTCCTCTGATCGGATGGGCTGCCGTTACAGGCGAACTCGCTTGGCCGGCTTGGGCCTTGTTCGGAATCATCTTCCTTTGGACGCCGCCTCATTTTTGGTCACTGGCGATCAAATACAAAGACGACTATGCCCGCGCTAAGATCCCTATGCTTCCGACTGTCAAAGGCTTGGAAGTCACGCGTCGCCAGATCTTTATCTACACTCTCACCTTGGTGCCAACGGTCCTTTCTCTCTGGGTGTTCGGTGCTGCGGGCTGGATCTATGGCAGCCTTTCGCTCGTCTTGACCCTATACTTTGTTTGGCTGGCTTTTGTGCTGCTCCGAACCAAGGAAAATCAAAGAGCCATGCCCTTGTTCTACTATTCCTGCTTCTATCTGTTCGGGGTTTTCGGGGCTTTGACGATTGATCAATTGGTAGCCTTCCTTTAAGAACTCTGCCACAGCCCTCCCGACTTGATTGACTTGGGCGATTTTCGCCCTGGTCTTGGGAGATTTTATGATCGTAGTCACCGCCTCCAGCTTCATAAAAGTTCCTCAGCTTCGGCGTCGTCTGGAAGCGGCCTTTCCCGAACAAAAAATCGTCTACGCTGAACAATCTGAGCTGGATACACGCGAGAAATTGCAGACTTGCTTGCAGGGTGCTGAGGCTTGGTTGCTTGGCCGTGAATCGGCAGACTCCCGTATTCTTGGCAGTTTGCCGCAATTGCGAGTGGTGGCTAAGTACGGAGTCGGACTGGACAACGTTGATGTCGAAGCTTGCTCACGGCTCGGTATTCGGATCGCCTGGGAGGCCGGTGTCAACCGCGATGCCGTTGCTGAACACAGCCTGGGCCTGATGCTTGCCCTCTGTCGGAATATTGGTCTGGGGTCGAGACGGCTGTCCCAGGGCATCTGGTGGAAAGATGGTGGTCGGAGTCTCACAGGGTTGACAGTCGGAATCGTTGGCTTTGGTCATATTGGGAGTCGACTGGCCGAGATCCTTCAGCCTTTTTCCTGCCAAATTTTGGTTCATGATACACTGCCCAAGAGTGACGAGGCTGAACGCCTGGGAGCTCAGCAAACGGACTATCAGGATATCCTCCAGAAAGCTGACATCATAAGTTTTCATGTCCCGTTGACCTCGCAAACCCGAGGGATGTTTGGACATTCCGAGCTGGCTCGAGTTAAGTCGGGCGTATACATCATCAACACCAGTCGCGGTGAAGTTATTGATCAAGAAGCGCTTAAAATCGCTTTGAAAAAAGGCACCATCGCTGGGGCCGCTTTAGACGTCTTTGAAGTGGAACCCCTCATAGATAAAGACCTGTATTCTTTAGATAATTTTATAGGAACAGCGCATACGGCTGGCAATAGCTCGGAAGCTGTGTTAGCCATGGGCGAGGCGGCCATTCGTGGATTGCAAAAAGAACTCGCCTTGCTGGTGAAAAATTCCGATTTAAATTAAGGCTGATCTGTACCTTCAGCTTGAGGAGAACAACGATGATAGAGCAAATCAAAGAGATTATTGAGAAAGATATCAATCCGCAGCTTGAACTGCATGCAGGCGGCTGCGAACTCCTGGATGTCGATGATGGAATTGTAACTCTCCGACTGTACGGCGGTTGTTCCGGTTGCCCATCGTCGCAGATCACTTTGTTCAATGGTATCGTGCCTATCCTACGCGAAAAAATTCCAGAAATTAAAGATGTCGTCCTGGGTTGAAAGTCTTGTTCAGAGACCGTGGCGCGCTTGTTGCAAATGCCGTGGTGTGATCCCAAACTCGGGATCAGTCTCTGAAGGGAGCTCCTATGGCTGTTGTTGTGTTTGAATGTCCCATTGATGATGAAACCCTGACCAGTATTCAAGAACTACGCATGCTGCGAATCGAAGTCCTGCAAAGACAGATTCAACACATCGATCAGGTGGTTGAAACTCTGCTGGAACAAGGAACTCTGCGCGAAGATGAGCGCGAACCTTACCGTGAAGTGATCCTTAACGAACTCCAAGAAAAATGTGAAGAGTTGCAAAGCCGACTCGACAATCGCGAGATGATATATTCCGAAGAACTCGAACTCTATCTAGATGTACTTGCTGTCGAGGGCTGAGTAAGGCTATTCAATCCTGTTCTTCATCGAGGGATTTAAGGTGCTCATCTTCTCCGTCATATTCTGATGGAGCCGATTCCTTAGCGGGAATGCGATAGGACTCCTCAGCCCAGTGCGCGATATCCATGGTCTTGCAGCGTTGGCTACAAAATGGGCGATAGATATTTTTCGGATCGTAGCGGGCCCCTTGCCCACAGCTGGGACAACGAACAATTCGTGCCGACGGTTTTTTTTCTTCAGTCATGCTCTTCTCCTGCATCGCTCGGTAGACTTCTTAGCCTTTCTGGCCAGAGCATTCGCGGCAATTGGGTCGGCTGACCGGCGATAAGCTCTGCCAGACATCGACCGGCCATGAAACCTAAAGCAAGACCTTGGCCCATATATCCGGTTCCCAAAAGGATACGACTCTCACCAAACATAGGACCAATAATCGGCAACTCATCGCAAGGGCGACAGTCTCGAAGGGCTGAGCCCTGTCCTGTCGGTTCTACTGGCAAACTGGGCCAAAGTCCATTCCAAGCTTCAGCCAAATGCTTAGTGATCTTGGGTTCGTAAGAAGCCGTCAGAGCCTCAATTCCTGCCATAGGCCGCAGATAGCGGGCTCCGCCCAAACGCAAAGTTTGCTTGGACGTTATCACTCCCCAGACATGACTATGCTGCCAACTGAAGACGCTCCCGGGCTGCCAAGGAAAGCCCAGCGAAGCATCCTTGAGTCGATATTCGCTCCACTGATCAGCGAATGGTACCAAGGCTTCGTGGAGAGAGGGCAATAGAGTGGCAATTTCGAGGTGCTGGGCATAGATAACGCATTGGGTTCGAGCTTCAGCATTGCTGTCAGAGATTCGCAAGTCATCCTTATCAACAATGACTTTGAGAGCTTCCCCATAAAGTTTTAAATGCAGAGATGAACGAAGGTGGTTGAGCAGACTTTCGGGATCGACATAGGCAGCTCGCCTCCCATCGTACTGAATACCTTGCAAGACGCTCCCGGCTTCGGATTTTTCCTGCCACTGCGATGGAAATCCACATTGATTCAACTGGAGGGTGGCCTTTTTAGCTTCGGTCGCTTCCTCAGGTGTTACGACCCATCGCATCCTTTCTCCTGAATCAAAGGGAATACCTTCGGTTTGAAGATAATCGAGCAAGGTATCAAAGGCGAGATCAGCAAAAGACCAAAGGATCTTGCCTGTGTCCATTCCGCGGGGATGGGATAGCCTAGTAAAATTGTCGAGCAAACCCCCAGAAAGAAAACCGCTTGCTCGGACTGTTGCGCCCCTTTGCTTCGGCTTCGCAAACAGGCAAAGCCTTGAAAATCCCAGCTTTTGCAGGTGAAATGCCGCAGAAAGCCCTGTGATACCATCGCCGATTATGGCAATATCGTAGTCGTGGGGAATAGGCATAGTGACCTCCAATTCATTCGATCTCGAAGAGAGACACCATGTTATGCAAGGCCTTCTCAAAAGTTCTGGCTTTTCTGCCCGTTTTACTGTCTGCAAGCAGCGCCGGCGCCATCGAAAACCCGAGCCCCATTCTTGTGAGTGGTTGGCCTCTTGAATTGAATGAAACACAAAAGGCTGTTCTGAGCAATGATGCCATCATGGAATCTTTGGTGTGTCCGAGTTTGACTCGTCTCAATCTCGTCAGTAAACGTTCAGAACTAGTCCTATTGGAAAAGCTTGAGGAATCAGATAAATCCTGGCGTCTCACCCTTGCTCCAAAGCTGAGCTGGTGGGACAACACCCCGGTGAGCCCCGAAGATTTGGAAAGTTTCTTGCGCGAGACTCTCATCCCCTCAAAAGTCGCCCATGGGCGCTACGCCTGGACTGTGCCGCCGTACACGGTATCGGTGAAAGACCGGACCCTTACTCTCCAATGGCAGCAGAAGCCAGCATTTGGGCCATACGTCCTCAATAATCAGCCGATGCAAAAGAAGGTTGGAACGGCTCTGGGATTGCAATGCACCGGCGGTTGGGCCGCAGAGGCGAGTCCGCAGGGGCTTTTGTTGAAAGACCGGCTGAATCAGGGCCAGAATGATATTCTCTTGAGCCCCGATCCGAAACCCAAAGAGGCAATTGGCAATCGACGCTTGGCTTTTCTTTTTGGTGATGACATGCAAGGGCCTGCGCCAAAGCGTTGGGTAGACAATGAAACCAGCTGTTCACGCCCTCTTGACACACCTATCGTGACGGTTGTTGCCTGGAATCCCCAGGGGGCTGCGACTAAAGATCCGAAATTCCGTCGGGCTATCACCCATCTCACGCCGCGAGGTGCCCTGCTTCGAGCGGGCGCAGGCTATCTTGGTGATTTGGTTTCTGGGCCTATCCTTAGGGCTCACCCGGGCTATAAGCGCACCTTATTGGTGCCGACCTACGATCCTGGCAAGGCGGATGCCATGCTTAATGAGTTGGGCTATCGGCGCCTGGAAGATGATGGATTTCGCAGGGATGCGAGCGGGAAGCCCTTGGAAGTGAAAATCCAAGTGCGTGATCGAGAGGGCTCGGCTTTGCTCCGCAAGGTGATGGACGATAGCTTTCGGGCCTTGGGCATTAAGCTGAGTTTTAAGAGTGACGGTGTTCCCGATGGAATTTTGACCGGAGTTTTGACCTCTTGGCCGGATGGGGATCTGAGCGAGCTGCTGCCGTCCAAAGTTGGCAATGACGTCTGGCCATGGGGCTACCAGGATCAAGGCCTTGAGCAGGCAATGGAAGCGTATTCGGTGTCTCTCACCAAGCGCGACCCCGATTTCACCCTCTTGGAAAAGGTGCACGATCTGGTGTATAAGCTGGAACCCTTTTCTGTTTTGATGCAGCATCGCGTGTGTTTGGAATCACAATGGGATCGAGGCAAGCGCGGAAAAGGTGAAATTGTGGTTCGAAATCCCGATTGGTTTCGGCAGCTTATAGGCCTATAAAGGGTAAGAAACGTGATCTATCTCAAAAGCGATCAAGAGATTGAAACCATGAAGAAAAGTGGTCGTTTGGCGGCTGAGCTCCTCGATATGATCGAGGCGCATGTAAAGCCAGGCATCACAACTCAGGAATTGAACGATATTTGTCACGAATATACGGTTAAGCGAGGAGCGATCTCGGCGCCGCTCAACTACAAGGGCTATCCGAAGTCCATATGCACTTCGGTGAACGAAGTGGTGTGCCATGGCATTCCTTCGTCGAAGACCCGTTTGAAGGATGGCGATATCATTAACATCGATGTGACCCCAATCATCGACGGTTATCATGGGGATGCCTCACGGACCTATCTCGTCGGCAATTGTAGCGACAAGGTGCGGAAGCTCGTCAAAGTCACCAAGGAATGCTTGGATGCTGGCATTGCTGTTGTCAAACCAGGTGCCCGTGTGGGTGACATTGGAGCCGCGATTCAGAAGCACGCGCATGCCAATGGTTTCTCAGTGGTACGAGATTTTGTGGGACATGGCATCGGGCGCAATTTCCATGAAGATCCGCAGATCTTTCATTTCGGTGAAGCTGGCAAGGGAGTGAGACTTGAGCCGGGCATGGTCTTTACGATTGAGCCCATGATCAACGAAGGTGACTTTCGTACCAAAGTTAAAAAAGATGGTTGGACGGCCGTGACCCTTGATGGCTCTTGGTCTGCTCAGTTCGAACACACATTGGCGATTCGCAGTGATGGAACAGTCGAGATTTTGACTGTTCGCGACTGACGTCTCAGAGAGGTTTACGAGCGTGGGCTTTGAGCTCCCAGACGATTTGGTTCAGCCAGATTTCCTCGCCTTCGCCGCGACTCTTTAAGCGGCGGTCTGCCTCATGACACAGACGAATGGCCTTCAAAAAGCCCTGGGATCCTCGTCTTTGCACATAACCTAGATAAGACTGCACCACAGTCGGCGGCAAACGCATGGCCCTGGAAAGTTCCGCAGGATTTTGTCCAGCACGCACTCCAGCTTGGATTTGCAGCGCTTTGCGGCAATGCATGGCGAGAATCGCCAGCAGCCCTAGGGCCTTTTCACCTCGATCCAAAAGATCTTTGAGTAAGAGCAAAGCTTTGCCGTAGGATTCCTGGCACAAGAACTGGTCGAGTTTGAAGATATGGTCTTCCCGCAGGAAACCTAGGAAGGGTCTCAGAGCCGCTGCGCCGATGGCTCCACTATGACCCTCCAGGCATAGACTGATGCGATTCAGTTCATTGTCCAATTTAAAGAGATCAGAGCCAACGGCTTCCAAGAGAAGATCCGAAGCATCTCCTTGCAGGGCGAGACCATAGTGCAAAGCTCGGTCCTGAACAAAATCTCGAAATTCCCAGGGAGCAGGCTCGTCACAGACCAGGATGTAAGCGCCCAGGCGTTCACATTCTTTCATGGCTTTGGCCGGAATATCGCTGGCTCGCCACAGGAGACAGATAGGATTTTGAATATCCTTAGCCTGGCGGACGCCTTGCAGATGGCTCATTAGGTCACTTTTGGCCTGAGCCTGGTTGATAAAGGTCAGGGTCGCAGGGTCGAACAGAGAGGCCGCAGAGCTTGCTTGTAGGAAGCGCTCCGCATTCATCTGTGCCGCATCCCAGCGCTCCACAGCCCATGACTTTGCTTCATAGATAGACCGGAGGCCACGTAAAGTTTCAGTCAGAAGGAAATCGGATTCTCCACGCAGAATAAGAAACTTATTCTTTTGAAAGAAGGCCGCATCCAAAACAGTGCTGAGACCTTGCCGATGGGTCTTGTATGGAGATTTCTTTGGATAGTTCAAGACTTGCTCCCGATCGCTTCGAGCTCATATTCAAAGCTACAATCCAAGGCTTTTTCAAGGCTTTTGGCTTCTTTTTTTAACGCTAAACGTTCCGCATCAAGGCGACCATTGCGAGTGCTTTGTACACGCAGGGTATAAGTGCTGCCGAGTTTGGCCACGCTCAGGCTTTGAATTTTCAACTGCCTTGTGCGCAAAAGACAACGCGCAATGCGCAGGCAGGAACTCATAAGGTTGACCCGACTGATATTGCCGTCCAAATAGGCTAGACTGTCGGATTTACTCGACTTGGCTGGGCTCTTTCGAGCATATCGATTGACCAAAGCGATGATATGCTTTTCCTCCTGGGTGTAACCCAGAAGGTTGGATTCTGTAATGAGATAGTAGGAATGTCGATGATAGCTGGTGAAGTTGATAAACTTTCCAGTTTCTAATAAATAAGCTGCCGCGCGCAAGAGCTCACGATCCAAGCGCGGTTCAGTGCTGAGTTCGGCGAATAGAGGAAAGGCGATCAGTTCGTCGAAAAGTCGAACCGAAAGATCACTGATATTGGCCGCAAAAGCAGGATCAAGGCGCAACTTACCAGCGAAGCCAACGACACTCTGCCAACGCAGATCTTGCCAATGAGCGCGCGGCAAGAGACCCTTCCGTTCGTAGGTGTCGATCGCAACGCCTTCGCGAAGACCGCTATCCGACACGATCCAGTGCGGAATCTGGAGCAATCTTGTCAAGGTTGAGAGGATGACGCTTCCAGCTAGAATAATATCGGCCCGTTTGCTATCGAGACCCCAACGAACGGCGATTCGATCAGGGTGCAGGATTTGTTCGAGCTCCTGCTCGACGGCATACAGTTCGGCGGCTGTGAAGCGAAAGCCGTGAGCATCGTCCAGCTCAGCTTTATTGCGGTCGTACTGAATCATTCGTGCCAGTGATTTTGCGGTGCCTGAAGTCGCCGCTGCGTTTTGAATTGTCGCGCCGAATAAGTCGGCTTGAATCGGAGTCAATCGCGTTTCTATGTACTGACGTAATTCTTCCAGCTGCTCGGCAGACGGACCACGCTCAAAGAAGTGCTTCTTTGAAAGGAGCAAAGCGCCCATTTTCAGGGAGCTTAAATAGGTGCAATCCGCCCCTTTGCCGACCGCGATTTCGGTCGAGGCTCCGCCAATATCCACTGACAAGAGGGTTTCCATGCCGAAACTGAGACTTTGGGATACGCCCAGGAAAGACAGACGCGCTTCTTCCACTCCATCGATGATTTCCATCTTCAGGCCAGTGGTCTTCAAAACGTGATCTATAAAGGCCAGTCGGTTGTGAGCCGCGCGAATCGCCTGCGTAGCGACAACACGGAACTCAGCTTGGTAACTTTGGCCTATGCTTCTCATCGCTAGCAATGCTTCTGTGGCTCGCTGGAATAGCTTTTCGGGAATCATCCCATCTTCAACAGCTTCGGCCAGTCGCAAATTTTCTTTTTGACTATCAATAACATGAGTTTGCCCGGCTTCATCGAGAGAGGTAATCGCAAGATGAAAGGTATTGCTGCCGAGATCAATCACAGCCAGCGGCGATTTAGGTTGGAAGCTCGGTCGGTTAGAAATAGTCTTAATCCTCAGACTTCACGGTTTTTCGGCTGCTTCCCTTCTTCACGATTGGGCGGCCTTTGCGCTTCAAATCATGCCGGATGGCTTTGTCATATGGAAGTGATTTGATACCTTGTTCCCGGGCAATTTCAATAAACTTTTGCTGAGAGTCCCAAATTGGCCCTTCGCCCTGGCCGCGCCTCGCATACGTGCCATCGCTCAGCAGCTGCCAAGCATTTTCAGTATCAGCCCAATAGATGGGTATAATTTCGTCGATAATCCGCCGTTTCGCTTGAGGATCTTCGACTGGAAAGATCACTTCAATGCGGCGATCCATATTACGCGACATCCAATCGGCAGATCCCAGGTAAACTTCTTCCGCACCGAGGTTCTTGAAATAGAAGATTCGGCTGTGCTCTAAAAATCGACCGATGATCGATATCACTTCGATATTTTCACTCAAATCTTTCATGCCAGGTCTTAGGCAGCAGATACCGCGTACGATCAATCGAATCTGCACGCCCGCTTGCGAAGCTTCATAGAGCTTATCAATCAGAGCTCCATCAACCAGAGAATTCATTTTCGCGAATATCAGGCCATCGCCTGTTTCGATATGCGCTCTTATCTCTCGATCAATATAATGCAAAAGTTCTTCCCGAAGATAAAGCGGTGCAACAATCAGTTTGCGCAGGGGCGAGGGATTGGGCTTAAAGGCGACGGCGTCGCGACTTAGAATATTGAATCCTGTCAGCATATTAAAGAGAAGGCTGGCGTCCTCTCCAAATTCGGGTCGAGCTGTGATGTAACCAATATCAACATAGTGACGAGCCGTCGTAGAGTTATAATTTCCAGTAGAAAGATGCACATACCGGTGCAGTTGACTCTTCTCTCGGCGGACAATCAGGGTCATCTTGCAGTGCGTTTTGAGACCGACGAAGCCATAGACGACATGGACGCCCGCGCGTTCCATGCGCCTTGCCCAGGTGATGTTATTGTGTTCATCAAACCGAGCTTTAAGCTCCACCACCGCCGTTACCTGCTTGCCTTGCTCAGCGGCAAGTATCAGCGCATCAATGATCGGGGAATCGCCAGATGTTCGGTAGAGAGTTTGTTTGATCGCCAGCACATCGGGGTCCCAAGCAGCCGTATGCAAAAGCTCAATGACAGCATAGAAGCTTTCGAAAGGATGATGCAGCAGCATGTCTTCCTCACGAATCAGCGAAAATATGCTGCGTTGGCTTTTCATCCGCGGAGGAAGTCGTGGGTTGAAGGAAGGGAATTTCAAGTCGTCTCGAGGCAATTCATGCAAGGCCATCATATCCATAAAGGACAAAGGGCACTGCATGGAATAACTGTCTTCAGCAGTGAGCCCGAGGCGAGTTTCGATCTGGTGCTTGAGTTCTGGAACTAATTCGGATCCGTACTCAAGTCGCACGGCTTCAGCTTGATCTCGGGCTTTAACCTCGATTTGAACAGAGCTTAGGAGATCAACGACTTGGCTTTCCAGTAGCTTAAAATCGACATTTCTTGTCACCCGAATCGGATAGGAAGCCGCGATTGGCATTCCAAAAAAAAGAGTTCCCAGATGGGTGGCAATGAGATCTTCCAGCAACACAAAAACTTTTTCCGAGTTGGAGCTGGTAACGGGTAAAAGCCTAGGCAATACGTGAGGGACTTCCACGAATGCTATCGGAGGACTCGCAGGGTCAACGCGTTCGACTTTGAATTGGACGACCAGATACAGTCTGCGGTTGGCCAAAAACGGGAAAGGATGGGCCGGATCGACCGCTAAAGGTGTGAGCACGGGCAACACGGTTGTGCGGTAGTACTGAGCCAGACTCGCTTTTTGAGCCGATTCGAGGTTCTCCAGCTTTTCCAGGCGAATATTTTCTTTGGCCAGGGCCGGAAGAAGTTCAGCATTCCAAATCTGCCCAAGGTCTGTGACCATTTTGGAAGTTGACTCGTGGATTTTGTGCAGAGTTTCTGGAATTGACATCTGGTCGGGGCTGTCTCCGGGAAGAGAGCCCTGACGGAGCGAGGTCTTTTTCCCTGCCACCCGAACCATAAAAAATTCATCCAAATTTCCATAGCAGATTGCCAGGAATTT
>JBGSTF010000082.1:0-1780 GCA_041736645.1 Oligoflexus sp.
CAATAATATTGACGACTATGCATTCAATTCCATCGGCCTTCCAACCGACAGCTCGGACTATTTGCAATTAGCTGACAATTTCTTCTGTGTCCTGAATACAGCTCCCTGGATTAAATGGCAGTCATTGGCTATGTGGGAGGAATTTCATAGCAGTTGGGATGGAATACCGGGAGATGATTTTGATCCGTACACAGAACAGCTTTATGATTTCGATTATCAACTGCTCCATATCTTGAAAGCTCTCAATCAATTCATAGGCCTGCAGCTTACAACAACCGATTTATCGCACTTTGACCTCTATATACGCCCCGATAAGGCTACTGCCAGCTATATCAAGGCCAAACTTCGCTTAAGTAAGGCGGATCTCAATGCTGCGGAGAAAAGGTGTGACATCGATGGTTTCGCCTACTTCAGTCCATCGGCAACTGTGATTCTTAAAGATCCAAGTATCAATCGCTTTGCTGAGATTTCGGGATTTTACTTCTACGATACCTTGCGTAGTCCTCGTTTGAACAAGCGCCTGAATTTTATCGAGCGAGTCGAGCGGCAGATCTGCGGGACTCTAGCGGCCATGATTATGAACCCAAGGCGCCCTGCCCTTACCTTGAGAGAAACCGAGAAATTCCTGACCCAGATAAAAATCTCAGGCACTGGCCAAGATAAAACTCCCAGAAGCAAACTTGAAAGCATGTTTACTGAAATCATGCAAGGCCATGAAATTGACCAAAAGATGCAACTTCAGTGGGATTTAGCAGATAAAAGCTGCGAATGGACGCTCAGTCGGCAACTGGGAGAAGTTTTGGGAGCGGAGCTTTTTCAACACATTGTTCATGGGGATGCGGCGCGTTTGGAGGAGGATTTAAAAACCATCTTTCAGGGCGACATCTGGGTCATGGTGGAATTTTTAAGCCCAGGCAAAGCCGTCGACGTTGCCTGAGCCAATAGCGCTAGAATAGCAGAACATCGCCTCGTCCAGCACCCTTCTGGTCATCTTCGGGCTCTTTTTTATCAGGATTGTTATCCTTCTTCATCTTTTCTTCTGGGGTATCAAAGACCAGGACATCGCCAGATTTGGTTTCAGACTTTTTCAAAGAGGAGCCGCCAGATTTCGAATCCGCAGCTGATCCTGAAGCTGCCGACGGGGAATCGTCAAACATGAGTCCAGGAGAAGCCTGACGAGCCTGATTCCCACGCGGCGCTCCGCCACCACCACTCGAACCTGATCCAGACGAACCGAAGTCTTGTCCCACAGCGACCTTCATAGGCCTATCTGCATACGAGTCCGTATTCATTACACTCAATTTTGTGACCATTTCTTCCGCCAGATTTGAAATCTGACGAATCGGCACAACAGCAGCTTCAATCTCTTGTCTTGTAATATCCTGGAACTGAAGACTAAGAATGATCTGATCGATGTTATGAGCAACGCTCTGAGAACTGACAACCGAAGAATCGACCAGTTTTGAGAAAACTGCGGTAGATTCACGTGCAGTCTGCAAGAGAGACTTAACAGCTTTGTCGACACTCTCTTTTTTGCTCTCGGTTTTGCTGCGATTATCAATCAGCGATTTTGAGATCGCTTCGATTGAGTCATTCACTTTGCCAACGATCTGAGTAATATCATTCGAGGCTTGGTTGGTACGATCGGAAAGCTTGCGAACCTCTTCAGCAACGACCGAGAAACCGCGGCCATGTTCCCCAGCTCGGGCTGCTTCGATGGCAGCATTCAGGGCCAAAAGGTTGGTTTGATCGGAAATGTACTGAATATCTTCGGTAATCT
>JBGSTF010000113.1:0-135777 GCA_041736645.1 Oligoflexus sp.
GCCTGCTCCTTTTCAAGTATGTGATTCCTACCTGATGAGCTTTTCGGCACAGATAAAATAAGTTGAGAATTCTTGGAGTTGTTTAAGGGAATGTGAGAATCGGTGCTATTTATCCGATCTTTCTATGTGAGACCCTACACCTTTGACCACAATCGGATCTGAGCCTACCAACTCTATGACTGCGGTGGGATTTTGCAGCCCGCGCGACTGGTCCTTGACGGCTCGGGTTGCGAAGGCATGAGCTTCTGTCAATGTGACGTCTTCGCCGCGACCAAGCCCTTGCTCGAATCCTTTGAGCAGAAAGTGGGTGTAGAGCCCGTTTTTGCCTTCGTTATACTCCTGGGCCTCTTCACCCCATGCACTCGCTGCAAGAATGATTGAGCCTTCGCCGGGATCTTCGGCGGGCGCTTCAAAAAATTTGGATTTCTGTTTGGCCAGCATGGCAATCATCCGAGCGCTAAGCTTGGATTTTCCGCCGCCCGAATAGCAGGAATCAAGAATCAGGGCTTTTCTACGCGACTTCAACTGGCGAAAATTTTCGAGCAATTCGCTGTGACTGAAGCCAGTTTCAGTTAGATTGTCTGATTTTGTATCATAGGTAACGATGACCTTGTCGAGTTCAAAGGTCTTCGTATCAGGGTTTAAGCGCCGACCGATAGACCCATGAGACGAGATGTAAAGTATGACCGTATCATCTTCATTCAGATTGGCCTCTTGCAAGCGGTGTAAAGCTCTTCGGATATCTTCAGTACGTACAGGTATAGCGGGCCGGCCGTCTTCACCTCCGTCGGAGATCACCCAGCCGCCGTTAAACCACTTTTGAAAGTGTTGGTGTACATCGACAGCATCCTTGCTGGCAAATCGCAGCGTATTCCACGTTGGGTCAGAATATTGGTTGATACCTATGGCAACAACGTACTTTTTGCCTTCAGCCCGGGCTATAAAACTAGGACTTAAGAACAGAATAGCAGCGATGATGATGTTGTGGCGTAGCATGTGTTGTCCTACTTTACTGGGTCATGTGTTTGAGGGAGATTTAAGAAGGGCAACCATGCACAGCTTTGTCCATCGCAATTCCACCGATAGAATCGAAGATCCTGATCGGGATCGATCGGCGTGACCCCAATAATGCTTTGTGCTTTTTGATCTTGGTCAATGTAATTCTTTGAGGTAAATGTTTGAAGATTTGGGTCATTTAGGAAATCCCATTTACCGCCAGCAAGATTGTAGAGATGTGGAAAACATTTGTCAGAGTCATTGCAGTCAATTGGCTGCCTCAATAGTTGAAAGGCCGATGCAGAGTCATAGCCAGGCGCAGGTAAGCGAACTAAAAAAGAACCCTCTGCATAGGCCAAAGGAATCATCTGAGTCAGCAACTTGCGCCGGCCGTAAACTATTTCAGCGCCCAAAAAATCAGTATGGCCCCAAGCTGAAACATAAGGTTCAACCAGGGGTTGTCTATTAATGAGTGTTTTGTTGGGAAATTTAAAGAGATCATTAGATTTGCCTAGCACACCGAAATTGAAAGTATTTCCTCGCCCGTAGCGGTCGACATCATAAGGAAAGCTGGCTATGATTTCGTCCTGACCGGAATTGCTTGCTCGTGCAAGCATCGGATAAGCTGCTGCCCGATTCCAACCGTTTTCGCCGCATAAAGAATCTACATACAAAGATTGGTAACACGGAAGATTGCCAAATCCAAAAGTCTGCAAGAGAGGATCCCATTTCCCGACGATTGCTGCTCTTTTTCCGGGAATATACTGCAGAATGTGAGTTAAAGTGCCTTGAACATCATCAGAAAGTTCGACACTTTGCAATTCATGCTGGGTTTCTATGTCTATTGCAATGTTTTTGACCACCCATTGCCAGCGCTCTTCGTGGAAAGCCAAACAGGCAAGCTTACCTTTTGCGGCGATGGCTTGAACCGGAGCTTTGTGAATGTAACACAGAGCTTCAGGATTTCCTGCAGCCATTCCAAACCGTCCGACGATCACGGACAGTTGCTGCTGAGAAAAAAACGATAGATTTTTATCGAATTCCCAAGGCTCTTCTAATTCGATTTCTTGAGATAAACTTGCTGCTTCTATCGTTTCGACAGTGAACTGCACATGACCGGGACGATTCGTCCAGGTTTTGGGAGTGATTTTGACCGGAGCTTGGCCAGGCTTGATCTGCAACATGGCGCTAAGCCCTGGCATGATGGATCGAGAGGGTGAAAGTGGTGGTAAGACACTCACCAACCTCTGGAGATCGGCTGGCTGCTCAACGCTTGGTTCTGCTTCGCCCTGACGCATGACACGAAGTTCGAAGAGAAATGTTCCCAAGAGCTGGGGATAAGGCCAAGGACCGCTCCGCCATCCCCCCCGCGAACGCTGAGATTCTGGCTTTTTCGATCCTTTGTCCGGGCTTCTAGGATTCAGTTCCGTCCATCGATAGTAGCCTTTATAACTTGGCAAAATTTCAAAAGGTAGCGGATCTCCCTGTTGCACGCTCATGGTTCCCCACGACCGCGAGGCCTCCGAACGATCGACCCAAGGTGATTCCAAAGAATCTGGATAGGAAGAACGGGTAGCAGGGTCTGTTTCAGGGACTTGCTGTTCCATAGCCGCTGGGTTCTCAATTTTGGCTACAAAATCCCAACTTCTGCCATTAAATCGATACACAGATAAGGGCTCAGCAATGCTGCTGTTGAGTGGGTAAACGATGGCATTGAAAACTACGCTATCATTGACGTTCGACTTAAACAGACTCACACGTTTGCCGAACAAATCAGGCAGCCCAGAGCCTTCTATATCGTAGTATTGCCTCAAGCAGTCATTCGAGAAGTTCCAGGCCGCAAATTTTCTGCTCTTATCATTCCAAGTATAGACTAGGTCAAAATTTGTAAGCCCTCTTATGTCTGGCCCCACTACGATCCGAATTCGACTGGTTAGCTGAGAGGCAAACCAAAAGTCGTTCGTGAGCGGATGCTCAAGTCCCGTTGTCTCAGCTGAGAAAACTCCGAGTCCGCCGTTGATCCTGGATTCATTGATTCGGGTCGTTGCTCCTAACAATTCAGTTCCATAGCAAATCCCCTGGTATCCATTTGGGTCCAACATAAGGTACCGGCTTCCGCCCCCGGTCGTGGAAAAATCTTTAGCTTGTAAGGGCAGGATCATGCGATCCCTACTGGCCCCAAAAGATCCCAAGTTATTTGTGCTGTACTCGGGAGTAAGCGTGAGTTTGCCATCGCGGATAACCAAACTGCGAGCAAGACCTACCTTGTAATCATGGATCAGAAAATCCATTCGAGAATCACCGTTAACACTTGCCGTCATTAAGTCTTCGTTTTCCCAAAGCTCGATTTCCTGGTCGAGCAAAACTTTCCACTGGGATTCGACCCAACCAAAACACTGAATATGACCGGCGATCTCTTCGTTGGTTCCTGTGTATAAGCCCTGCCGATAAAAGCAAATTTCCTCATTACGATTGCCAGCCAGTCCGAATCTTCCTTTTACTGAGCGAATAGCTTGCCAAGCTGGAAGTCGGGAAGGAAAAAGATCGATTTGCAGTTCAGATAGTTTAATGGTGTGCGGAACTCCAGCGTCTAACTCAGCCCAGCCCAGACTATAAGCTCTTCCATTCCAGCGAGGGCCAGCGATGATTGATTTTTTGTTCTCATTCAGTTCCAAAACCTGCCAGCCATCTGCAAGAGTATCTCGGGTTGCAGGGGCTTCCAAAACGTTTAATAGCTGTTCTATGACATTCGAGCGGTTACCTGATTTATCTTCAGCATAGGCGCGCACGCGATAAAGACCACCGCGATAGATCGTAGGCAAATCGCCTTTTTCAAAAACTTCCTTGGCACGATCTTCAGGTCGCAGTGTCGACCATTTCTTATAGAGCTCCTGAGAAGCGATACGGTGCACTTGGTAGTGAAGCTCTGCGTCCTTACTGATAGCTATGGGAAGGCGAGCCCCCGGAGATAAAAACGGCGAATTGGCAAGCGATGGTATTGAGGTGCCGGGAGGTGCGGGGGCCTCGTTATCAATGACGATGGGGCAAATGGAAGGATTTTCCTGAATGATATTCTCTCCAACATTCTCGCCGATAAAATCACTCCATTCCAAGGCTGCAAAGTAACTTCCTGGTCTAGTAAAGAGCTGCGTAATAGAAATGGAATTGGCTTCCCCCTTATCAGATAAAGAGGAATTGATGAGATTAAGCGCTGGGCCTGCTTCCCATTTTGTCCAATCGGCTAGTTTGTACTCGGCAACAGCAGAGGAGCCGATCTGTTCTTTAAATTTTACCGAGATCCGGTACGCTTGCGTGATTAATTTGGCCTGCTGACTCGAAAGCGAGAGACCATTTAGGCTGAAGCTTACTTTCACCCGAACTTCGCTTTGAGAAAATATTCCTCCCGTCCCACAGTCGAGATTCAGTTTCAGATTCTTTTTGGGTTCCAGCATAAGTTTTGGAATGTTTTGTTCACTCTTTAGCGCTTCGAGCGAGATATTCGCCATAGCTCGAGTGTCCAAACGTCCAACCAGGACAGTACCTTTGCGGGAGTGTTGAGGCACCGCGATGCAACCCTTTGGGCTTACGTCCAATCGCAGGGATTGTTCGCTACCCGGACCAATCCAGTAGCCGATGATTTGACTTGCCGGTACTTGATTTCCTGATTCATCGACAAGCGAATAAAAATCTGCATCCGCTCGTTCTTTAACCCAATTTGCGTCGCATTCCTTCTGTTGGGCATCAAACTTTTGGTTCAATCCGCCTTTACACGAGTATTGAAGAATGGCAAATGTTAGGATAAGTAGCTGGATTTTCAGATAACGACTCATTGATCACCGGTTTTAGGGGGAGTGGCGCGCCAAACAGTGCGTACAACGATCGATTTAGGAGAACCGCGCGTCATTGTCAAGAAAAAATAGCCATTTCATAGATGGTATTTGATCGCTCTACCTAGCCGAGAGAATTCGGAAATGTAGAGATATTGAGCGACTTAGGCCGATCAAATCCAGACAGCGCGAAAGAGGAATTCTCTTGGCCGCTGATTCGATCGATGAAATAAGGTCTTTATTGAATTCCTCTTTCGGAAGTTTTCGGTATTGGAGCTGAAAGCCAAAGATTCTGAAGGTCCTGATGACAATATCTTGCTCGATCTTTACAGACTCAATATCGTTTTGTAACTTTTTATTTTTTTCGATGAGGAATTCTTTGCTGGCATCGAAACAACTTAAGCTGACGAATACTTGAGTGCCTTTTTTGATCCATTCTCTGGTCGTGAGGCTGGTATCGGGAGATGAGGAAATAAGTTAGGATTGCCGGCCTCGGCAATCATGTTTTTTTGTTCTGTGATCGTAACGACGATAACGTGATGACATGAGATTTCGGAATGTTGCTTTTTCTTTATGCTAGCGGGTATTCGGAATTTTGAGGAGATAGCGAATGTTCGTGAGTTTTTTTGATTATTATGTCCCGATTCGGCGTGCCGCGTAGTTTCGCACGCAGGGTTAAGCTTTGGTCGTCACGCCCCCCAGTGAAGCGCTCTGGGCCTTGCGTGAGGCAGGTCACGGACTTACAGCTCACTCAAAAAAATGTATCTCTTAGGGCGTATCTTGCGTGTGGCTCCGTTATATGGGTGTGTTTTGCACACTCAGGAGACAATGTATGAGATCGCTTTTTCGAAGTTTATCCTTGTGCTTTCTGTTCCTCACGGCCTGCGGTCAGACCTCTACCGACTCGCAGCTGAAATGGAAAAAGCTACACGATTTCCCTGACTTTGCCCTAGATGGTAATTCCATTCGGATATGCGTGGGCGGGAGTTATATGGATAGCCTCTCCGCTGCCGACAAGTACAACAAAGCTCAGATCCCCAAGCAAGCGCTCCAGGACTGGCTCAGGAAACTTGAGGTCTTTCAAAGCTATATCCCCAATCAAGTCACGGGTCAGCTGAATGATGTGGGCTGTCATATCAAGATCGACTGGAAGAAAGAAAACGGGCGGGCTTCAACTCGAGGTACGGGCATTACGCTCTTTGCCAACTCGGGCTTTGGAACCATACTCCACGAACTGGGTCATGTGCTGGGCCTGCACGATACCTATATCGAAGCTGGCCCTTGTCAGACCGGTCAACCGAATTCGGTGATGTGTAACCACAATAGCTGGACCGATAAAATCAGCCTGGATGATATCATTGGACTGCATTCGATATACTGCGAAAAGCGCTCGTGCGTCCGTGTTGGTGGCAGCACAATGTTGGGCATGGAAGTTAAGACCGATCGCATCGGATCGGACTACACATCCATCGCCGGACTCATGTACGCTTATGAATGCTCAAACAAATGTAGTAGCGATCTAGCGTGTCGTTCGTGGACCTGGGTCAAGCCGGGCATCCAGGGTCAGTCCTCTTTTTGTTACTTGAAGAATGCCGTGCCTGCAGCGACCCCTGCAATCGACGGGATCACGAGCGGTTTTAAAATCAATCGGAGCGTGGGCCTTCAGCGCCTGGATGGAATCGACCTCTGGGGCAACGATTATCGCAGCTTTACGCTCCGTTCTCGCGATGCCTGCGAAGCCCAGTGCGCCGCTGAATCGGAATGCTATGCTTATTCCTTCTCGATCATCCGCAATGTTTGCTGGCTGAAAGGGGGTAGTGTGCCCGGTAACCCGAGCTGGGACGCAAATATCCAATCCGGGTTTAAATACTAGGGTTCTTCAACCATAAGGGATAGGTGAAACGAAGCGAAAATTACAGGATCGATTTTCCTATCCGAACCCCTCAGTTCAGCTTGGCTGCTTGCTGAATTTTTCCACTTGCTCCTTCCAAGTGATGCCTTTGGCATCTTCCACTGGTTCACAGGTTTTAACCAAATCAACCCGACTAGCCATGCCTCGCCCCAGCAGCTCAAGGGCTTTCCGGGTCGTCTCCGTGACTTTCGCCCCGCAGTCATGATCGCGTTGGCTCCACAGAACTTGCCCACTCTTCAGATCGACCATCGCATGGACCGATGCGATTCCATAGACGCTCCTCAAGTAATGAGCTGATATAACTTCAGCAAAATTCTCTATCGCATTCGAATAGGCATAAAGAGTGGGAGCCCGATCATTTGCAAACTCCTGGGCAACGCTCAACGGATCCATCGTTTCGATATCAGCTGCTAATTCGGAGTGGCCAAAATATACAAAACTAGCGAATTTCTTGAGATTCGTGCTCTCGACCGGCAGCATTTGCATGGAAAGTATCGGTTGGCCGCGCTTAAGGTTTTGGAAGTCACAAGCATGAGCCCATTCATGAATCAGAACTGATGCGTTCCGCAATCGTCGATTCGATGGCCCATCGAATAGTTCTTTGGATCGGCTGTTTTCCTCTGCCGGATAGAGCGATGCGAGCAAACCGAACGTAGGAAGATTCGAATCTACGGAGGTTGCCGACTTCACTTGCGTTTCCTTGATCTCGTCGTCCGATATTGCAAGCCCACCAGCATAGAACCCAATGGCGCCGTTCCGTAGTAAAGAGGTATTCATATCTTTGGCAATAATCGTTCCACTGCTGCAGCCTGCAAGTTTAAGGAAGGGCGCGGGGATGGATTCCAACAGTTCCTTGAAGCGCGCGCCCATCCAAGCTGATTCAACCAAGGTGCGAGCCAACAGTTCGTCGACTGTAAATTCAGGAGCATCCATTTCTATTGAGTCCAACTTACAATTCACATGTGGGTCGCTCGATCCTATACAATTCATAAGCTGATCGACTGTATATTTTTCCGACACCGTGATCAGCTCGACAGAACTTACCGGACGAGGCGCATCTTGCGGAGGTGGAATCGCAGTCGTCGCAGGTGATTTATCCTCCTGATTGCAGGAATAGGCATGAAATATCAGCAATATAAGGAGGGCCGACAGTGCAGAACGATGTTTTGTCTGGTTCATGAGAGCAAGTCCTTTCCGCTAAAAACCTCAAGGCACCAAGAGCTGGCGAGTGCGAGTCACGCGTCCTATTGCAAGATTTGGAACAAGTTGGTGAGATGCTTGGGTGTGCACAAATAATAAAAATGGTTGAACTTAATAAGATTCAAGGTCCGAAGGGTGAACGATCCCCGCATCGGCTGTCAGGGCGCTCTATCTATGGCGAAGAAAGCCATCGGCTAGAACTTCATCAACCATGTCGGAACCCAGAACGGAGACCTTCATTTGGCCGCTAGCAAACTCTTTATGTAAGATAGGGATCGAAACGTTCGACTGCCGATTATAAATCTGGGAGAAGAAAATGTAAGCAATGAACTCGTCAGTGGGCAAACAACTTTCTGCCGGACCAAGCTTAGACTGCAAGGTCTTGCATCAGACTCCCCCCTTGAAAGAGAGAGGAGTGTGCCCACCCAAAGATCATGAAGACAGGGACATCTTATGCGTCATGCCCAACTAAAAGGATCAGTTTTATAATTTTTTTCTTGAGAATCGAGCCCTCTCCTGCTTGAAAGCAATTCAGCTTCGGGATGGAAAACCTGTGCTCTTCCACTCCAATTCTGCGTTTATTGAGCGAAGGTATACTGCGATGCAATGCCGAAGCAGTTCTGAAACTGCTGACTCCAGACACCCCATGTCGCACCGATGTTCATCCGCCATTCATTCACTTTCTTCAAACAAACATCCGAAGATTCCAGGGCACCAACGCCAAAATATTGGAACTGGAGGCCGTTGGCTTTCCAGGCAGCAGCTGGATTGGTGGCCGTCAGATAATCAAAAACAGGCGCAGCATCGCCGGGTAGCTGCGACTTCAAAGCATCAGCCAACAGCGAGTACAAGGGAGAGAGACGATCCGCGGATGGATTATAAATCCAAGCATAACAGTGACCGTCGCCGTCCGGCATGCCAAGGAAATTTGAATCCCGGTGATAGTAGAAGTAAGCTCGTGTGCCATCGGGGTAACTTTGCAAAGACTGAGCTGTTCGGAAGAGGCAGTTGCCTTCCGATGGATTGGAATTGAGTCGGGTATAATTCTGACGAATGATCTGTCCCGCAACGTTGAGCAGGTTCAGCGATTGATTCTGGGGAATCTTTTCCGTACGGCTCTGGCATGTCGCCAGACCGACTAGGGTCTTGGTACCTCCACAGCGTCCAAGTTCCGCGGTGGGAAGTTCAGAAAGTCCAGGGAATTGCGCACTTGCTACGCTGCCCCAAAAACTGACGGCCAGGGATATGCTTAACAACAATTTGGGCAAGTGAAAAGGGACTTTGCTTGACATCGAAAGCTCCGTTCAAGTAGTGGTTGATGTGCCTCGTGATACGAGACCTTTGCTTAGACGAATGCCGAACTTTATTACGGCAAACCCGAAAGGAAATAGATTGCGGAGGCTCAGCTTCCGCCGCTTGGGGGCTTTGTTCGAAACAATCGCAGGGATTTCTTTTTGAGAAAAAATTCGATAACCAAACTGATTTGCAAAAGACAAAGGAATAGATACCCGCGCGCTCTTTCCTGACCAAGGCGCTCAATCAAGTTGGAAGAGAATATGGGGACAGGCCGAGCGGACCACTCCGGAGATAGAGGATAGTTCGGCCTGCTATCAGGCCGAAATGCGATTCTGGAGATTGTTCCAGATTCGTGTCGCTATCGACTTTCAGGATGATTAGGGGTAGATCAGGCACTGAAAGTTTTTAAAGCCGTCACAGAGATCGCCGCATGAGCATCTCACCAATTGTAAATTGCGTTTCATACTGGAGGCATGCACGCCCCAGCGCGCTCATGGCGACACAGCTGGATTGTCTCAATATAAGTCATAGAGACGTGGCTGGCCAGTCGCAACCCACCTACGAAGAAGACGCCTTGCTTCTGCTAATACGTCGAGAGTCTCCTTACTAATTTCCATATCGTCCAAAATGAGAAGCGCTCTCGCGCCGGACATGGTGCACCAGCAAACGTCGCGATCGCCTCCTCCTGATGCTCAGCATGTATGCCTAGTTTCATAACCTATGGCTGGACTGCAGGCTTCAAAAAATAGCCTCGTCAAAAGAATTTGAGGGCAAGTACTGGCTCAGGTAGCGTCCCAATCGTCTGATAAGGCATGATTCTTTGAACTTCGTAGGTCTGAAATTATGAGTGTTCACGGTATCTGCGGGTTTGTTAATCAGCTTAACACATGGGATCTATTTATCGGAATCTTCCGCATTCAATGCTGTGTAAATGTTCATGGCAACCTTTTCACTCACACCCTTGACATGGAGGAGTCGCTCCAGGCTGCTAGATCGCAGGGCTTCGAGGCTGCCGAATTCCTCAAACAGTCTGGTTTTGAGCTTGGGTCCAACGCCGGCGATCTCGTCGAGTACGGAAGCGTGAGAGGCTTTTTGTCGTTTTTTCCGATGATAGGTGATGGCGAAGCGATGAGCTTCGTCGCGAATTCGAGTCACCAGACGAAAAACGGGAGAGCCCTCTTCCAACTCGATGGGATCTTCTCTGTCAGGCAGGACGAGACGCTCCTTGGAGTATGCAAGGGCTGCGCTGTCGTCACGGGGACCTTTGTCGGCGCGACTTTTGGCCAATCCCACCAAGGGTAAGCCAAGCTGCGGATAGCGATTCAAGACTTCCATAGCCGCCCGTACCTGCGGACGCCCGCCATCGATAATCAATAGGTCAGGCAAATCGTCATCGCGAAGCCCTCGCTCAAGTCGCCTTTCCACGACTTCCCTTATACTGGCGAAATCATCAGGGCCTCCAAGCACAGTTTTAATTTCATAGCGTCGATAGAAATTCTTGGCTGCTTTACCATCAATAAAGCAAACATCCGATGCTACGATCGCTGTACCTAAGAGGTTGGAAATATCGATGCATTCAATGCGCTGCGGCAGCACTTTCAAAGCCAGGACCTCTTGAAGGAGCTGGAGTGCCACTTGACTTTGATCATTCAGGCGATTGCGCTGATCCAGTTGATGCCGGGCATTTTTTTCACTGAGTTCCAGCAGATCTTTTTCTTCTTGGCTCTTCACTGACCGAATGGAGGTGCGCGTCTCTTGGTTCTGGCATATGACTTCTGCTAGTTCCTGGGTGAGCCCTTCTGTTTGCTCGACTAAAATGAGCGGTGGCACCTGACGATGGGCATAGTACTGCAAAATAAACGAGGCCAATGCTTCCTGATTGGTTTCGGCCGATTCTTTGATCAGGAATGAATCACCGCCAAGAAGCGCCCGGCCTCGCACGCTGCTGACTTGGAACGACAGCATACCGCCACCCTCAAACAGGGCAATAATATCGGCATCAACTGTTTGGTCGAGGATAGCAATCTGATGCTGAGTGATGTGTTCGATGGCGCGAATCTGATCCCGAAATTGGGCAGCTTGCTCATACTTCTCTGATTCAGCAGCTAGCTGCATCTTATCCGCCAGAGTCTGTTTGAGCTCCTGAACGTTGCCTTCCAGAAGGGAAACGGCGCCGCGCATGATCGTGATATAGAGATCCCGATCCACAGCTAAGGTGCAAGGGCCCAAGCACATCTTCATATGATAGTAGTTGCAAGGCCTTGAAGCAGCTTTAAACTCATGGGGAGAGCAGCGAATAAGAGGAAAAATCCGATACACTTGTTTGAGCAGCATAGAGAGGCGCGAAGCGCTTCCAAAGGGGCCGATGTATTGAGCACCATCCTCTTTGCGTCGTCGAACCTTTTCCAGGCGTGGCCAAGGATCATCAAAATGCACCCGAAGATAGGGATACTCTTTGTCATCGCGCAGAAGAATATTAAACCGGGGCGCATGGTGACGAATCAGAGTGCGTTCCAAGAGCAAAGCTTCCACTTCGGTCTTGGTGATCATCATATCGAAATCACTGATTTCCGTAACCAAAGCCCTGGTTTTATAGGTGTGCTGCCCTCCGCTCTGAAAGTAGCTCGACACTCTATTTTTGAGATTCTTAGCTTTGCCGACATAGATGATGGTCCCTTTAAGGTCCTTCATCAGATAGACGCCACTGTCCTGTGGTAGCTGTTTGAGTTTGTCCGTCACCAATGTCATGTGTCTGATCCGGATTCATCCATGTAGGCCAGGAGTGTATCTTTGAGAGCTGCGACCGTATCTCTGATCTCAGCTGCCTTTTCGAATTCCAACTCAGCCGCTGCCTTTTGCATCTCTTTCTGTTTTCTCTGAATCAATTTTTCGAGTTCTTTGACCGATTTGACCTTGTATTCGCTGAGCAGTTTGTCGGCTGCAACCTTGGGGCGATGATGATCATCACTGCTGAGTCCATAGATTTCACGCAAGCTCTGCTGCATTTCTTTTTGAATCGATTGCGGCGTGATACCATGAGTCTGGTTGTATTCCGTTTGAATGCGTCGACGTCGGTCGGTTTCATCCATACACTGCTTCATCGCGTCAGTGATGTGATCAGCGAAGAAGAGGACGCGCCCATCCACGTTACGGGCGGCGCGGCCGACAGTTTGGATCAAAGAAGAGCGGGAGCGCAAAAAGCCTTCATTGTCTGCATCCATAATCGCGACCAGCCGGACCTCGGGCAAGTCCAGGCCTTCTCGCAAAAGGTTTATCCCAATGAGAACGTCGATGGTACCCTTGCGGAGATCGCGCAAGATTTCGCTTCGCTCCAAACTATCAATGTCAGAATGCAGATATTTGACTTTCACGCCCAGATCACGGTAGTAAGTGGTCAAATCCTCGGCCATGCGTTTGGTGAGAGTGGTGATCAGTGTTCGTCCACCCACGGCGGTATTTTTCTTGATCTCCGTGTGGAGCTCGTCGACCTGATTGGAAATCGGGCGTACTTCGATCTGTGGGTCAACAAGTCCTGTTGGGCGAATGATCTGTTCGGCAAAACGACCAGCCGCCTGCTCCGTTTCAAAGCGGCCTGGTGTTGCTGACACATGGACAATCTTATCTGTTCGTTCCAAGAATTCGTCAAATTTAAGAGGACGATTGTCCAAGGCCGAGGGCAGACGAAAGCCGTAATTCACAAGGTTTTCTTTGCGAGCTCGATCGCCTCGATACATGGCACCTATCTGGGGAACTGTGATATGGCTTTCATCAATAATTGTCAAAAATTCGCTGGGAAAATAGTCAAGCAGGGTCGGCGGTGGCGACCCTGGTGCAGAGCCTGTGAGATACCGAGAATAGTTTTCGATACCTGGGCAGAAACCCAACTCTTCCAGCAATTCGACGTCATGCATAGTTCGCTGTTCGAGTCTTTGATATTCGACCAGCTTGTTTTGCTCCTTCAGCTCCCGCAAACGAATGCCCAAGTCTGTCAGGATTTCGCGAACGATCGCCTTCATATCGTCGCGCTCTGTCACATAGTGGGAATTCGGGTAGATCGATAGGGAATCGTAGGACCTAAGTTTTTTTCCAGTCAAGACATCGAACAGGGAAATGGCCTCGATGTCGTCACCAAAAAATTCCACCCGGATCCCCTGATCTTTTTGATGAGAAGGCAGGATGTCGACAACGTCACCACGCACGCGAAACGTGCCCCTTTGCAATGCTGTGTCATTGCGAGTGTACTGAATGTCGATCAGTTTTCGGAGGAAGGAATTACGCGCAAGCTCTTCGCCCAATTTGATATTTACTACGAGATTGGCATAGCTATCGGGGGAGCCGAGTCCATAGATGCAGCTGACGCTGGCAATAATGATAACGTCTTTGCGCTCGAACAGCGTTTGGGTCGCGGCATGCCGCATCTTGTCGATGTCATCGTTGATCAAAGCGTCCTTAGCTATATAAGTGTCGCTGCCCGGAATGTAAGCCTCAGGCTGATAGTAGTCATAGTAGCTGATAAAAAAACCGACGGCATTTTGCGGGAACAGTTGGCGGAACTCGGTGAAGAGTTGGGCTGCCAAGGTTTTGTTGGGAGCCATGATCAGCGTCGGCAGTCCCATTTTCGAAATAATATTGGCCATAGTAAAGGTTTTGCCTGATCCCGTAACGCCCATGAGGACGCTGTGCTTCTGGCCTGACCGAATAGAGTCGGTTACAGATTGGATGGCGGTGGGCTGATCACCGCGCGGGACATAGCCTTCGGTCAATTGGAAATCCATAGGATGATCCCTCTCGTCCGCAGTTCGGGGCTTGCCCATTGCCTGCGGTTTTGGCAGTGGGCCGATTCTCGCAAAACTTCTCGGCGATGAAAACTGTTTCTTGTTGGTAGCGAGTGCGGATCTGAATTAAAATCAGCTCTTCTTTTAGGCGAGCGTGTCGTGACGACCGCATCAGAACGAGCCGATCATGGTCGGCTGAGCTCATTGTGCGAGCTTAAGGCGCCTTTGAGTCGTCGCATGTGAGTCCGTGTTTTTCAGCGAATTTTCTAACGGTATTGACCGGGTAGCACCGATAAAAGCATTGGCGCTACATGGAAATTATGATAACAAAGGCGGTCATATGACGATCGCCACTCATGTGCGAGACGTAGCGTTTTTTGCGCGTTTCTCGCAGCAAGAGGCTCACCAGTGCGGGAGTTCTGCCCACAGCAAGTCAGCTGTGGCATTCGGGGTTGAGCCATGAAGCCAGCTTCGTCATCTTGTGAGTTTGCATCCGTCGATATCGATCTTTCCCGTTAAGGAGGCTGTCGTTGGCTACTGTGACTAAGACTTTCTCACCCTTAGCAAGGCTCTGTCTGCTTCTCGCTCTGGTGATTGCCGCCAGTGGCTGCGGACGCGGAAACAAGTTTTGGACCAACTGGTGGACCCCCGGTGATACGGTGGACAATGTAGGCTATCATCCGGATCAGCCCATTGAGTTCCCACACAATCTCCATGCGGGTACTCGGCAAATTCCTTGCGAATATTGCCATTCGTCGGCGCGTCGATCCGCGGTAGCCGGTATTCCTCCTTTGAATACCTGTATGGGCTGCCACAACTACGTTCGTACCGACAAAGATGCGATCAAATACCTCAAAACGAAATGGGATGCGAAAGAGCCAGTGGTCTGGACCAAGGTCCACGACTTACCCGATTTCGTGCGTTTCAGCCATCGTCCGCACGTGCAGAAGGGCATCGATTGTACTGAATGCCACGGTGACGTTAAGAGTATGGTGACAGTGCAACAGGCGAAATCCTTGCAGATGGGCTGGTGTATTGAATGCCACCAGAAGAACCAAGCCCCCATCAGCTGTTCGACCTGTCACTATTAAAAAATCTTAAGACTTTTACCGAGGCTAAGCGTCTCGTTTTGAAAGGGAGTTGTTAGATGAGGAGTATCGATAGGGATCTCCGTGGACTGGAAGACAAGCCAGAAGTCTTTGCGGCGGAAGATCAGCCATTCGAAAAACCCGCCAAAGAGTTTGTGCCGGGACCGTTCTATGTCAACATCGAAGAGGTCATGCCCGAACTTGCTGAGACCCAGGATGAGGTCGACGAAAGCCAGCAGAAAAAATTGCCGGTTGATCGCCGCGATTTTATGCGTCTGTTCAGCGCTGGAGCCATGCTCGCGACTGCAGGTTGCGTCTATCGTCCCGTGGAAAAAGCCGTCCCTTATGTTGAACAGCCCAAAGATTTTATTCCCGGTGTAGCGAACTACTATGCGACGACAATCGATCGCGTGGGTGTCGTCGTCAAAACCCGCGAAGGTCGCCCGGTATTTATCGAAGGTAATCCTGAGCATCCCTTGAGCCAAGGCGCAGCTTCGCCGCGCGCCTTGTCCGAGCTGCAGGCTCTCTTTCACCCTGATCGTCCTGATGCCCCCAAGGTCCGTTTCAACGGCAGCTTGGCTCCGGTGACTTGGGACGAGATCTACGACAAGCTGGGTTCCAAAGTTAAGGAAGCCAAGAAAATTGGATTGCTGGTCAAAGGATCCACCGGCCACGGTCTGCAGTTTTATAAAGATTTCTTGAAGACCGTCGGTCAATCCGAAGACAACGTTTACGTTTACGAAACCAACGCACTTTTCAATGCTATTTCGGAAGCGCACAAGCTCGCTTTCGGTATCGACGGGATTCCTCGTTCGGATCTGCGCCGTTCCAAGCTTCTAATTGGAGTGGGCGCAGGATTCCTTGATGGCGGCGTGGCCCAAATTTTCGAAAGCAAAAGCTGGTCGATTGGTCATACCTTCCGCGCGGGCGCCAAAGGTCGTTTCGTTCAGTTCGAATCGCGACTGACAGTAACGGGTGGAAAATCCGATACCAGACATGTGATCGGACCTGGCGACGAGTTGGGCGTGACTTTGGCTTTGGTCGAAGCTCTGTTGGCTCGTCCTGATGCCAAAGGCAGCGAAGCCGAGAAAAATAATATTCGCGCCGTGATCAAAGCCCAACAAGGCCTGATTGCTGATGTGAAAGAACGACTGAAACTCGACGAAACCCTGCAAAAACTGGCCAGCGAAGCTCTCGGGAAAAAATCCCTGGTGCTGGTCGGTGAATCCGGTGCTTTCAGTCAAAACGGCACTCAACTGCAGCTTGCCGGTATTATGGCGAACGTCCTGATTGGTGCTTACGCTGATCGTTTGCTCTATTTCGATCAAGGCTGGTTCAAGAATCCTTCCAGGCCTGGCGACGTCGCTCGCTTCATCAAAGACGCAGCAACGTATGATTTGCTCTTCGTTATTGATGTCAACCCAGCCTTCACTTTGCCAAAATCTACAGGCATTGAAGCCGCTCTGAAGAGTGTGAAGTCCATAGTTTCGATGCAGCCGATGCCGACCGAAACCGATAACTTTGCAGAATATGTTCTGAATACCCATAACCCCCTCGAAGCATGGGGTGATGAAGAGCTTGTCGCTGGATTCTGGTCGATTCAACAGCCAGCCGTAAGGCCGGTTTCGAACAGTCGACAGGCAGAAGATATCCTCCTTTGGGCAGCCAGCAAGTTCGGCAAGCCGGTCGGACCTTATGCGGATTACCGAGCCTATCTGCGCGAAAAATGGACCAAGGTCTATAAAGAATCCGGGATCAATAAAGATTTCGATACTTTCTTCAAAGCCATCCAGCGCAAAGGCTTTTTCGTGACTCAGCTGAGCAAACGAGAAATGCCGTCGATGGCAAGCTTGGCCGATAAATTTAAGCCAGCAGAAGTGAGCAAAGGACTCAAGCTGGTCGCTTTCTTGGATAGCAAGCTTGGTGACGGCTATGGTGCCGACCGACCTGTTTTGCAAGAAGCAGGCGATAGCATGACAACGATCGCTTGGGATACTTGGGTTGCTATCAATCCAAATAAAGCTCGCGAACTCGGCCTGAAATACAATGATTTGGTCGTCGTCAAAGGACCAGCAGGAAGCTTTGAAGCAGCCATCTATCCAATGCCTGGTCTGCACTATGATACAGTCGCTGTGCCTCGCGGTAACGGTCATAAAGATGTTCCAAGTCGGATCAGTGATGGCGTTGGCGTCGATCCACTGGTTGCGTTGAACTTCGAAGTGGATAGTCTCACAGGCGATGTCGTGACTTCGGGGCAGACTGTTGAGATCACTAAGACAGGCAAGCGTTATCAGTTGTGCTCGCAACAGAAACACAACGATATCGCCAATCGCCTTGATATTATGCCGCTCATTCCCTTGGCCATGGCAGTGGCGAATGTTCGGAAAGAAAAAGACCTCGACGCCGTGCCGGATCTATACCCTTCTTTAACCCCTAAAGAAGGCGATTTGCGCGGATCGAGTTGGCTCTTCCCTGAGTGGAAGGCGAGCACAACATATCGCTGGGGTATGAGCATCGATTTGGAACGCTGCACAGGCTGCGGAGCTTGTACGGTTGCTTGTGACTTGGAAAACAACATTCCTCAAGTCGGCCGTGAGCAAGTGAAGATGGGTCGTCGGATGCATTGGATTCGCATTGACCGTTATTTCAGCGGTGAAGTCGATAATCCATCGGTCAGCTTCCAGCCAGTGGGTTGCCAGCACTGTAACCACGCTCCTTGTGAAGCTGTGTGTCCTGTGTTTGCCACGACTCATGATCAGGAAGGCTTCAACTCCCAGACTTATAACCGCTGCGTTGGAACTCGTTACTGCGCGAACGCTTGTCCCTACAAGGTTCGACGCTTCAACTGGTACACCTACAAGTGGAACATCATGGATGCGAACGACGTCAAGAGTCGCAACCCAAGAGCTCTCAACCCTGATGTGACGGTTCGTACCCGCGGTATCATGGAAAAATGTACCTTCTGTGTCCAGCGCATCCGTGATGCGAAACACAACGCTAAGCAGCAGAATCGTATGGTCTTTGACGGTGAAATTCGGCCAGCTTGCCAGACTGTTTGCCCTACCGATGCCATCGTGTTCGGTAACCTCCTGGATCCAAACAGCCGTGTTTCCAGAACTCGTAAGGACAACCGAGCTTACTTGCTGCTCGGCGGCAAGCCTGAGCATGGTGAGTACGGTCTGAAAACTTTGCCGAATGTCAGTTATCTGGCCAAGGTTAAGCATGACGGAACAGAGGGCTTTGCAGCTGGAGATGGTCATGACCATTCCGGCGGTGAACCGGGACAACCTTAACCAAACTAACGGGCGGGGAAGCGGCGACAAATGTCGCCTCCCGGACGTTCATGACATCTTAGCGGAGCATCTGGATGAGCGAGGAAGTTAAGTGGAATGTGACGATCTCAGACGTCAATAGTGGCATTTTATCCAATCTGGGAAAGCCGCACCCTAGCTATTATGTGGCTTGGGCGGGCGCGATCATTTTTCTCCTGATAGGCGCCGTTGCCTGGGGAATTGAAATCACCTACGGCATGGGAATAACCGGTAAGACCAGCCCTGTCTATTGGGGCTGTTTGATCACGGACTTCGTTTTTTGGGTCGGTATCGGTCACGCGGGAACTTTGATTTCAGCTATTTTGTTTCTGTTTCGCGCTAAATGGCGAAATGCTGTGAACAGAAGTGCCGAGGCTATGACCGTGTTCGCTGTGATCACCGCGGGTTTGTTCCCGCTGATTCACGTCGGTCGTTTGTGGGTTGCCATGTACTGGATCCCACCCTTGCCGAACACCAATAACCTTTGGTCGAACCTACGTTCGCCTTTGGCTTGGGACTTGTTCGCCATCTCAACTTATTTGACCATTTCACTTTTGTTTTGGTACATGGGTCTTGTTCCTGACTTGGCTTCCGTTCGAGATCGCGTGAAAGGTTTCCGCCGCTTCATCTATGGCATCATGTGCTTTGGCTGGCGCGGAACGGCGAAGCAGTGGCATCACTACGAAGCCGGTTACGGGTTCTTGGCTGCTCTAGCCACACCGCTGGTTCTCTCCGTTCACTCCATCGTCTCCTGGGACTTTGCTATGTCCATCCAACCAGGATGGCACACAACAATCTTCCCACCTTACTTCGTTGCAGGTGCGATTTTGTCCGGCTGCGCGATGGTCTACACCTTGCTGGTTCCCGTTCGTAAGATGTTTCGAATGGAAGAATTCATTCGTCCCGAGCATCTCGAAGCCTGTATTAAACTGACCCTTCTCACCTCGACGATCGTGTTCTATGCCTACGGTATCGAATTCTTCGTCGCTTGGTACTCGGGCAACGTTTATGAGTGGGGCATTTTCGAAAAACGCGCCATTGGTCCTTACGCCTTCTACTTCTGGGTCATGGTGTTCTGTAACTGTATCTTCCCCATGATCTGGTGGTCCAAGCGTATGCGTAATAACATCGCTGTGTCGATGTTTGTCGCTGTGTTGGTCAACGTGGGCATGTGGTTCGAACGCTACAACATCATCGTTTCGTCCCTGGCGGAAGACTTCCTGCCAGGCTCCTGGGGCCATTTCCAGCCGTCTCTTGGTGACATCTGTTTGACGATTGGTAGCTTCGGTTGGTTCATGTTCTGGTTCTTGATCTTCTGCCGATTCTTCCCAATCGTGTCGATGTCAGAACTCAAACTGATTATGCCCAAACCATTAAGCAAGAAGCATCATTGATTGAGGTGGCAGCTCCATGAGTAAAAGACCCGGTGGAATTTTAGCAGTATATCAGTATCTAGATAATTTGACTGACGCCATGAAGCTGATCCGCAATCGTGCGGATTGTGCCGATCATGAAGTCTTCAGTCCGACTTCTTACCACGAGATCGAAGAAGCCTTGGATGCGGGACCGAGCCCGGTTCGCTGGTTCACTCTATCGGGAGCCTTGACAGGAACCGTGACCGGTTTCGGCTTGGCCCTTTGGTTGGATTACGACTGGCCCTTGGTTGTCGGTGGTAAGCTCGGCGGTTTGTATTCGGTGCCATCCTATGTCGTGATCGGATTTGAGCTGACGATTCTTTTCGGCGGTTTGATGACCATTCTTGGCATGCTGGTGATGGGTCGTCTGCCGAACCCCAATCAACGTATTTTGGACACTCGCTTCACAGATGACCGCTTCGGTATTTTCGTGCCCAATGCGGCCCTTGATAGTGAGCCGGCTAAGCTTCTCAAGCAGTGTGGCGCCGAAGAAATTCGAATCATCGAGTCGAAGTGAGGAAAGGCAAATCATGAAGCATCTTGCGACCAAGCTCGCGCTGACAGCTCTGACCCTCACCGGTGTCAGTGCTTGCGACCCCCATGGTCGGAACACGACCAAATTGCAGTACATGCCTGATATGGTGGATGGGCCTGTAACCAAGGCGCAGAGATCCTTTCTCAATCCGCCAGACGGCAGTGTGACGATCAATGCCATCCTGTATCCTGAGACCTATGAGCAGGCAGAGCAGGAATTGCGCAATCCCTTCGGCGAAGGCGCGCAAATCGGCCAGGACATTCTGAAGAACGGTAAGCTCATGTACGATACTTACTGTTCGGTGTGTCACGGACCAGACGGCAAAGGTAAGGGCCTCCTGGGTGATGCCTATCCTATTCCTGTGCCTGATATCACCACAGGGACTTATCCAGGCAGAAAAGACGGTTTCTTCTTCCTGCGGATTTCCAATGGTGGTCAGATGATGCCAGCCTATGCTTATGCGATTTCCCCGCATGAACGCTGGCAGCTGATTACCTATTTGAGAACTCTGCAGCAGCAGCCGAAATAAGAGGGCAAGCCGATGAGCATTAGCAAGGATCTATTCAAAGACAAAGAGTCCCTATTCCTAATGGGCTCGCCCGCGGTTCGTCTGCTGGCGAAAGTTGGTATCGGACTCGGTGTAGCTGCAGCAGCTTTTGGATTCTTTACAGGTCAGGGGCCACGCGTCTGGGGCGCGTTTCTCTTTAATCTTTACTTCTTCTTCTGTCTTGGCTTCGGCGCTATGGCCTTTGCAGCCATGCAGGATTTGATTGGCGCTAACTGGGGCCGTCCTATCCGGCGTGTGCAAGAAGCCTTCGGCGCATTTGTGCCAGTGGCTGCTGGTCTGTTTGTTATCTTTATCCTGGCCGTGATGTTTAACATCGGCGGCGCCGGTCAAGTTTACAAGTGGATCGCCAATCCTCACATGCTCGATGCCTATTGGGGTAAGCGCACTTGGTTGCAACCGGGTTTTATGTATGTGCGAGTGTTTGTCATTCTCGCAGCTATTACCTATCTTGTGATTTGGCAGCTTCGCCTATCCACTGGTCGCGACAAGCTCTGGATGGAAGGTCGTCACGAAGAAGCGGCTGATAAGGGCGAAGAAGTGCGGGTGAAGACGAAGTACTGGAGTGCTCCGATCCTGGTCGTTTTCGGTGTGGGTTTCACCTTCCTTTGCTTTGACATTATTATGTCTCTGTCCCCGACTTGGTATTCAACTCTTTGGGGCGGTTGGCAGTTTGCTGTGATGATGCAGACCTTGATGGCTTCTCTATTGATTACGATGTTCTCGATCCAATCGACCAAAGTTGGACAGTACATCAAGAGGCAGCAGTTCCATGATGTCGGCAAAATCATGCATGGTTTCACGGTTTTCTTCGCGTATCTGACCTATGCTCATATTTTGACTTATTGGTATGGAAACGTTCCTGAAGAGACTGAGTTTTTCATTCACCGTTTGCATGGCCCTTGGCTGTATTTTGTGTTTGCAATTCCATTGCTTGGATTTGTCGTGCCATTGTATTCACTGATTCCAAAATGGGCCAAGTGGACCAAACCTTGGACAATGACCATGGCAATTCTGATCCTGTTTGCCCAATGGCTGACCTATCAATTGATCATCTTGCCCGAAGTGGTGAAGAACGAAGAGTACCTCAAGTACTACCTCCCTTTCGTGGAGATTGGCTTGTTCTTCGGTATCGCGGGCTTGTTTGTGAGCACCTTCCTTTGGTTCTCCAAACGCCATCCGATGTTGCCTGTTGCCGATCCTTTGCTTGAAGAAGCTATGCACGCAGGACACTGATTTTTTTTGTATTGATACGAAAAGGCCAACCCATTCGGTTGGCTTTTTTTTTGGTGCGCCCGGCAGGGCGCACATTTATGGGCGAAAATCCCCCTCAAGCCTCGATCGAAGACCTTGCTGCTGATCTTATTTATCCAATAATTACAATTATTTAGATCTGCTGACCCAGTTGGTCCGAATTGCAGCCTACCTTTGGGAAAGAAGCTTAACAAAGTCCGGCACCGGGACTGGACAATCCTCTGAGGCTCAAGTAAACAGACCCAACACAACGGGACTTATCCCAACGTATATGCGCTTTTCACAGGAAGGATGACTGCCATGCTTAAGAGACTCCAAATGGCGTTTATTGGCGCTGTCGCTGCGCTTCTGGCCGGCCACAGCGCTTTCGCCAATACTAGCCTTGGTCGTGTCGCGCCTGAGGCTGACAGTGTCGGCGTGCCTTTGAATTCCACTGTTATGCTCATGGGTGACTGGGACTGGCACAAGGAACGTGGGCGCTGCCGGGCGATCGTGGATGAAGCTCTCAGCTCGAAAAACTACAATGAAACTTTGAACTTTCTTCCCACCCATTTTCACATTCCGGATCCTACGGCGAGCAATCCCGATATATTGAACTTTTGTCATTCTCGCTACTTCAAGGATGGCCAAGCGGTCTGTCCCATGCTCGATAAAAAGGCCGTTCAAGAGTTCAAGGAGGGTCTGACGGACTGCTTCCAGTATGCTTTGAAAAAAGGCCGTGAGGTAAACGGTAAACCTCTCTCAATCGCCATTGTTCCGCATATCGATGATGGTGGCACGAGCGGTCGATGGCGCAACACGATCGCATTTGATCCTTATCCACGGCAGGACATGGACTGTGATCAGGATCCGTCTCGCTCCTACTACTGCGCTTTGCTGAAGCCGGTCGCCGAAGCCCTTGCTGCTTCCCTAGATCAGGATTCGGCGGTGTACTTCGCTCTACAAGGTGAAATGGGAGCAACGGTGTTTGCCTACCCGGATTCGTACCGCCTCATGAGCAAAGAACTCAAGCGCATCATTCAGTCCGGCCCTAACGTGAAAGACCCCAAGAAGGTGGAAGTCGGACTCAGCCTTAACTTCAATCGAGTGTCAGGTGAACTCTTTCGATTCGATCAGTCGAAGGTGAAACAGCTCTTCGACAGCAAGGTCATCGATTTTATCGGCTTGTCTAGTTATGGCGAGATCAGCTTCAAGCCCTATCCCACCGAGTTCGAGAACACGATCAATACCTTTGCCGGCGAACTCGACTATTTCGGTATCTCGCTCCAGCAACTGATGGATGAAGGCGTCGAACTGCATTTTTCGGAGTTCGGACCGGGCGGAGGTAATATCAATGGGCAAAAATCTGGTTCTGCCTGGAGCGCGGCCAGCTCTCCATGGGGCGGTGTTCATGGACCATTTGCAACAGCCACAAACCCTTGGTCACAAAGCGATCTAAAAGCCTTTCAGGAGGACTTTTATTGCGCGGGACTGCATTATCTGGAAGGCGGTTTTGGTCGTAAATGGAAAATATCTCATGCCTTCATATGGAATTTGACCTCGTGGGATGTGCAAGCTGTTTATCCTTTTTCGATCAGCGCGGATGGCAGTTATCGGAACGAAACGATTGCAACTTGGATTCGTGAATACAATAAAACCGGCCAAGCGCCTTGCTCCGCTTCGGAGCCATTGCCTCTGCTCAGTGCCGATCATGGTCTGTCTATAGCAAATTTTGAGGATGAGAGCATCGATGCTGTAAGTCTTAAGAGGCTGTTCTTGCAGGATCCGAAAGCAATCGGCATCGTCGGTATCAAAAGAGCGCCCCATATGGGCTCGCAGCAAAGTGCAGCTTTGGAGCTAAGCTATTGGCTAGGAACAGGTCGCTGGGATGCAAAAGCCGGCATCATGCAGAAAGCCGATCGCGACTGGTCTGGAGCACGAGGCATCGGTCTGTGGATGCACGGCGACGAATCGACCAAAACTCGTTCTTTACGCTTTGGCTTACGCGAGCGAAGTGGTGAATATTGGGAAATGGAAGTCGCCATTCCGCAGCATGGAGCTGGCTTCGTCGAGTTGCCGTTTGCCGCTTTTAAAGTACCGCCCACCGTCGATAACCAGATCGGCGATCGCCAGTTGGATCTCGATAGCCTCGTAGAATTTGATCTCATTATTGCTGGAAGTGAAGCTTCGAGTGCCACCGAGAAACTTTGGTTAGATGATTTGCTGCTCCTTCAGCCATAAACCGCATGGCTCCTGCAATAAGCCCTCGCCTCCCTTCTGTCGACTGAGGCGAGGGCCTTATTCCACTAATAATTCCTAGGCCACGGTCCTGTCCTAGATCAAGCATATATGATAAAATCCCATATTAAGTCTTTCTGATTTCGGGAAGCTAGACGAGCTCATGGGAGAAAGCCGAGTGATCAAGCGTCTCTCCACTTGTGCCATAGTGTGTCTTCTCATATCCAAGCCTGCTTTTGCGGCAACTGAACTTAAGTTTCCCCAAACATGGCAGCTGACAGAGGCCGAGCCAGAGCAATGGGCTCATGATGAGGCGGCCGTGCAACCCCAGGACCTTGTGGGTTGGGCCCCTTACACTCAGCCCACAGTCCCTCCTGGTATTAATAAAACTATCTGGATCAAAAATCAGATCCCCGAGCTAAAAGATGCCCGTTTGGTTCTTTATCTTCCAAATGGATTAGAGGATGTTGCCATCTACTTAGACAATCGCCTTGTCTACAGCTTTGGTCAATTCACCAAGGCTTGGGATACTGTCGCGCCTCAGCGTTGGCATATGATTCCTCTGACCATAGAAGATAGTCACAAAACCCTATTCATCCGCACCCACTACGGATTAAGCTATGTAACCCGCACTCTTTACCCGCACATTAGACCCCAAGATGAAGTTTCACAAGAGCTCATCAGCTCAAGCTGGCTCACCAATCTTATCGCTGGCGCCTTGCTACTGGTCGGATTTTTGTCGCTCTGCGTTGCTCTCGCTAGGCGAAGAATTGATCTGTTTTTATACTTTGGAATCATGGGTCTGGGCATTTCATCATGGATAATGTTCAACCAGGATTCCGTCATAAAGCCTTTTCTAGGCGTTCCTGTTGGGTCTTGGATGTACTTTGATCTCGTCAGTATTTATGTCAGTGAAATTTGCATTATTTCTTTTCTATTGGATATCCCCAAGCTTGGTCGCCGCGTAGTAAAGATCCTGCTCGCCGTGAACTGGATCATGTTTACTTCGGTCACTCTTATCTCAGCTTCCCACCTACTGCACGGCTGGTATACGCTTCCGCTGCTTCATATCGCGGTATTTCCTACAATTTCTATTCTCGTGCCACTGATTGGCTGGTCGGCAATTCGAGGTAACGTTGAGTCGCAAGTCATGATGGTTGGTGGTGTTGGCGTGAGTCTTTCGGTGATCCATGATGTTCTTCGCTATACAGGGACCTTCGATTCTCCGGTCAAAACCATGATTCCATTTGGCGCTCTCATCATCGTTGCCGCCATGGTGATAATCTTGGCGAGACGCTACAAAAATGAACGGGATCAGGCTCTTAATTTGCAGGAGAAGTTGAATCGCGAGCTCGAAAAGGAAGTCGAAGTGGTCGAACGATTGGTCTATGAAAAGACCCGCGAAATTGCCTCGATGCTTGAGCATATTCAGCAGGGTATTTTTATGCTGGTCGAACCGGGACTCATCATTCAGGATGGATACTCGCGCTTTCTCGAGGATCTGCTTGAAACGAAGCAATTAGGTCGCCAAAGCTTTGAGTCAGCTTTTCTCAGTCGCTGCAACTTGGGAGACGATCAGAAAAGCCAAATCATTCAGTCTCTTGGAGCTAGCATCGGTGAAGATATCATCAATTTTGAAGTGAATTCTGGAAATTTGCTCCTCGAGGTCGTCGTTAATTCATCTCAGGCCGACAAGATCGTCGAGCTATCCTGGGCACCGATTCTCAACAAAATGAACGTAACAGATAAAATCCTTGTCACTGCACGCGATGTGACAGGTGTGCGGGTATTGCAAAAAGTAGCCGCAGAAAATCAGGAAGAGTTACGTATTCTCCTCGTTATGATGTCTGTGAACCCTCTGCGATTTTCCTCATTTTTGCGATCAAGCCAGAAGATGCTTCATGATGCAGAGCAGATACTTACTCGCGAAAATATCGATAGGAGGGCCTCCCTCAAAGAAATATTTCGCGATTTGCATACTATCAAGGGCAATGCGCGACTTTTTGAACTCGAAGACCTAGCTAACGTGATCCACAGTGCAGAGCAAATTGTGCAGAATATGCAGAAAAGCCAGACGACGGATCAGAACCTAGGTCTCCAAAAGCTCGTGTCTGATGCTTTACATAAAGTAGATGCAATAGTCGCGATTTTTGCCAAAAAATTCAACCCTATTGATGCTCATTTGGTCCAGATAGAAAGAACTATCCTTGAAAAACTACTATTCGCAGGCCAAAAGTCTTTCGAAAATCCTATCCTGCAAAATCTTGAAAAACTCATAGCTCCAAAGGTATTCACGGCGGTACAGGATTTCTTTGTTGAATCAACCAGCCATCTTAAAAAACTCGCTCATGATCTTGGTAAACCAGAGCCAAAAATGATATGTCGAGCCCAAAACATTTATTTCGCAGAGCATACCTGTGAAATCCTCCAAGATGTCTTTGGCCATTTATTTCGCAATGCTTTAGATCACGGTATCGAAGCCCCTGAATTGCGACTCAAATTGGGCAAATCAGCAGATGGACTGATTCAGATCGACTGCAATGTCATCGGCGATAGGCTTCGGATTGCTCTCCATGATGATGGTCAAGGAATTGATCTTGAGAAGCTCGCAGAAAAAGCTCGAAAAAATGGCTTTTTGCAGGAACCCCAAAGCCTCAATGAGCGGATGATAGAAGATTTGCTCTTCGCTCCGGGATTTTCTACCAAAACATCGGTTTCACTCATCTCAGGCCGAGGCATAGGACTCGACGTTGTTCGAACTCAATTGGAAAGCGTTGGAGGGCAGATCCATTTGCAGTTTCACGAGCTCAGCCTTGCAAGCGGAACAGCGATTTTTAGTTTTATTTTGCAACTGCCTGCGGGCTGCTACTACGAATTGAGTCAATCTTTGGTAGACCATCCATTGGCAGAAGTTTCCTAGCGAATTTTTCTTCATTCGAATCTTTATAGTCACTCCTGGCAACAGCAATAGACGTACATAGCTTGCTCAAGAATGCTGGGGCTGAATTGAGATGGGGGAATCCCCCCTCGCCGACGTCGTCGTGCTTTGAGATCAACCAATAAACACACCGTGCAGCCAGAAGTAGCAGAAAAAGAGGACAGTTGCATTGAAGGTCCATTTCATGAGCAGAAACTCCCTTAGCTCTATTTATTATTTGCAAACTCTACTAGTAATTTCGGCAAAAGCGGCTTGAATATGAGCCAAAACTTATTAGGTAAGATGGGTCGGCAAAAAGTGCAGAGATATTCAGGATATAATGGGGTCAACCCGTATCGTCCGTGAAAGGAGATCCATTGCCATGGCAGGAGCCTTCGAAGTCGCCACGCGATCCGCGATTCAAGAGATTATTGTTGATGCCGTGCAGGAGTCGAAGTTTGGATATGTCATGTCCCATGAAGCCCTGCAGCAGATTACGGATCAGATTTTTGATTTGTTCGTGACCAGTCGTAATCTAAAGGCGGCAGGCGACCGCATGATCGCTCAGGGGATTTTTCCGGGAATGAATCCATCGAGTCAAAAAAAGCCGAAGCCGCGCTTTTAGGCCGCTGACCTTAGACTCATCATTTCGTCGACCATTTTCTCAGCATCTTTTTCACTGAGTTTAAAGCGAGTGCAGTATGCTTTGTAGAGCTTTTCGTCCATTTGATTGGGCTGAAGTTGGAGCCAATGGGCTATTTGATTGCCCATTCCAACGACATCCTGCAGTCCAATAGGAATCGCATCATTTGGAATAGGTGCTTTGTGATGGTAGGCAATAGCTTCGGTCACATGTTCAGGTAGACCCCAAAACATGGCTCCAATTTCACCTAATACTGTGTGTTGATAGCCGCCGTTACGCGCTTCGGCATCAGTCCATGTTCCGAGTTTGGAGAGATCCTCTAAGTCAGCAGCATATTTATCAGCGATTTGAGGCATACACATGGCAAGCACGATTTTGCCAATGTTACAGACGCTTCCTGCTATATAGACTTCGTCAGGCAGAAGGTCTACTTTGAACCTTCTTCCTAAAAATTCCGCAGCACGACCCACCAGAAATGAATGTTCCCAAAAATGATCTGCATTGAAAGTTTTGCAATCGAGTTTGAAGCTCTTGAGCGCGGCAACCAGCACGATATCTTTCAGCGAGGTGATGCCGATAAAGGTGATGGCATGAGCCAGCGATTCGATCTTGGTTCCCCGACTGGAGACCAAATTATTGGCGACCTTCAGCACCTGGCTGGCTAACAAGGGATCACGCTTGGCCAAGGTCGCGAGCTTGGCAGCTGAAGTGTTTTCGTCTTGAATGAGAGTTTGGATCTCCATCACGTAACTTGGAATTCGCGGCAGATCCTTGATCTGTGGAATTTGGTTGAAGATAGACTGAGCCGCACCGCTGAGCTGTTTGGTCGGGTTGTACCAGTCGTACTTTCCCTTAATGATCATGTTGGTCGAATTGCAGGCGCAATTGAACCACAGGTGGCCTGACTCACATACCCGCCAACGCGAAGTATTGTTCAGGAAGTCCTCAGGGGACATGAACTTACGTCCACAGGTGTTGCAGGTCTTCAACGGCGTCGCATTCATCGTAGCCTCTTGCCTCTTTAAGGATCTCTCCAAGTCCATTCGGAGTTTGTGAGAACCGATTGAGGCAAGGGAGCTGATTTTTTGCGAATAAATATATAACATACCGAAATTATGTATAAAAAATATCCTTCACGGGCGATAAAGCGCTGCCCAAAAGGCCGCTTTCGGCGACAGCCGTGGACCTTCACGGAGGCTCGATGTATAGCTAGAAACGTAGAGTGATTAAAGGATCCACTATGAGCCTCGCTTTAGAAAAAATGCCCCTCCGTGCGCCGACTCCAGACACTTGGATTTTAGCAGTCCTAAATGACTTCCCTGCCTTTTTACAGGATCATGCCGCCTGTGAAAGAAAGGCCTCGGCAGCGGCTATGTCCATGGTCACCAAATTCCCAGATTTTGAGGCTTTGGTTGAACCAATGATCTGCCTTGCCAAGGAAGAATTGGCTCACTTTCACGAAGTCTACCGCCTGATGCATAAGTTAGGCGTTCCCTTGGGTACGGACGAAAAAGATCCTTATGTCACAGCCCTTCTTAAGCCAGTAAGACACAGTCGACAGGAGTATTTCCTGGACCGTCTGCTGGTGGCCTCGGTGATAGAGGCGCGAGGCTGTGAGCGCTTTTCTCTGGTCGGTGAAGCATTGAACGGACAGGAGCTAGGATCATTTTACCAACGGCTGGCTCGTGAAGAAGCGGGTCACTATATGATTTTTCTTCGTCTGGCTCGCCACTACTTTCCGGAACAACAGGTTCATGAACGTTTGCAGTACCTGCTCGATGCCGAGTCCACAGCGATGCTAGCTGTGCCAGCGCGAGCAGCAGTCCATTAACCAGGAGAATCTTCACCATGGGTTTACGTGATCTATTCCACAGCCATCTGCAGAATCTGCAGAATGAGACGGCCAAGACTCTGGCTGAATTGCAGCTCGAGGGCTTGGTGTTGAGTGCTGGAGAACCGACCTGGTATTTTGAAGATGATCAAAACCCGCCCTTTCGAAGCAATCATCATTTCCGTCATTGGTGTCCGATGCAAGGGCCGCAGCATGTTTTGCTTTATATTCCAGGGCAAAAGCCGATCCTTCGCCTCTACCAGCCAGCTGATTTTTGGCATGAAGTGAAAGCCTTCGAGGCGGACTATTGGGGTGATTCATTTCAAGTCGAAATTTGCAGTGAAGAAACTGAACTTTGGCAAAGCCTAGCAACAGGCAGGCGCATCGCTTATCATGGATCACAGCCGGAAAAGGCAAAAGCTGCCGGTTTATTGATCGGCGTGGAAGGCCTTCTGCCGCGCTTGAATTGGCTTCGGCTGAATAAATCACCCTACGAAATTTTATGTTTGGTGGAAGCAACAAAGCGAGGAGCCGCGGGCCATAAAGCTGCTGAACGAAGCTTTCGCCAAGGAGGAAGTGAACTCGATATTCATTTCGCTTTTATGCAAGCCGCTCGAAGCCAGGAGCAGGATCTTCCTTACGAAAATATTGTGGCCTTGAATGAAAAGGCTGCATTTTTGCACTATGCCGCCAAGCGAGATGATGTTCATAACGGCAAAGTCCTCCTGATCGATGCAGGAGCGAGTTCTCACGGCTATGGATCAGACATCACGCGCACCTATGCCACCGAAGATGCTCCTGAAGAATTTCGAGCCCTACTCGATGACATGATTGTCCTCCAAGCGGGATTAGTGGCGGCTATTCAGCCCCATATAGCTATGGGAGATTTGCATTTTCTCACCCATCAACGTATTGCCGATCTTTTGATTCGGCACAAGATTATCATTGATTGTGATATGCCGTCCGCTATTGAACGTGGCTTCACGCAGGCTTTCTTTCCGCACGGCCTCGGGCATATGCTCGGCATTTTTGTGCATGACGTGGCGGGCAAACAGCTCGATCGTGAGGGAACAATGGCTTCCCCAGATTCTCGTTTTCCGAAGCTGAGAACGATTCGCCCGCTGCAGCCTGGAACGGTCGTGACCATAGAGCCGGGAGTTTATTTTATTAAAATACTTTTGGATCCTATTCGTAAGAGTCCGGACAGCCGGCATCTCAATTGGGCCCTCATTGATCGCTTGACACCTTGTGGTGGAATTCGAATTGAAGATAATATTTATGTCGATGAACAGGGCATACGCAATCTTACGCGAGAATTTTTGCCATAATTTACGCTGAAAAGGCTCGATTCGCTGCAGACTTTGGTAATTTTGATGGTGGCGTTTTTGGAATCATGAGCCTTAAAAATTAACCAACTGAGGCTGAAGGGCCTGGATCTCGGCTTCGACTTGATAGATGGTCTGCGGGTCCTTGAAGCCTTTCAATTGGACATTTTTAGTGGCTTTGCATTGGAACAGATCAGCAATCAAAACTTGAGTTTGCTGATCGATCAAGACTGAACCAGGAGGAGCTAGGGGCTCGATACGAGCTGCGCGGTTGACCGGCTCGCCGATGACTGTAAAGTCGGTTCGATATTCAGCGCCAAAGTCCCCAACGGTGGCAATTCCCGAAGCGATCCCTATGCGGACCAAGACGGCTGTTCCGCTTAAACGTATAAATTCAGCCTTAAATTCTTGCATCCGTTCTTGCACTTCCAAAGCCATGCGAACACAGCGCAAAGCTTGATCGGACGCTCCTGTCGCTCGCGGTGCACCGAAGAAAATCATCACGGCGTCGCCGATAAATTTGTCGATTGTTCCACCATGCTTAAATGCTGGCTGCGATGAAGCTGATATAAATAGTCATCAGACGCCAGACCAGGGCGGCAGCCGTGAAATTTTTGCCTAGAGCCAGTTCGGGAGATGGTAAAACAGTTCCAAAAGGAATGAGATCATAGATGCGCAGACTGCCTAAAATCAGGTCTGTCCCTGTAACAGCAATGAGCGCAAGGAAGGCTCTACGCTGCGTGTGATACAGCCGCACAAAGCTGATCAGGACTATAGAAATAACAAGGTTTAGGCCCATAACAGAACCCCCCGATAATCCAAGAGCCCATGGTTGCATTCACGCCAGTTAAGGCCAGAGCAATAGGCAACTTTCGACTCTGCTCCAGACGAGCATTGTCGGTCATTCGAGAGAGACTCAGGAAGAGTCCACTGCATACGAGTTGAATAGGGATATTTATGGCCAGAAAAAGATCATAGATGGCCACATTCGCTTCGTGTGGCAAAAGCATCCGGCTTAAGAGATTAAAGATGGCAAAGACCAGACACATCCATCCAGAATAGTTGGATGTTCGTTTGAGTAAGGATGCTGAAACGGGCTCTGGTACTTTGAGTTGGCCCCACATCATTCGCCACATGAGCTTTTTACCTAATCATGAAAAGCGTTTCTTTCAGTCTACCTCAAATCCTGTGCTGCTAGAAAAATCCTCGGCGATTGCCTCCTCAATTCGTGCATCGAGATCTTGATAGCTGTCCAAAGGGTCAAGCATTCACTACGAAATTTTCTGCAATGCCCGGTGACTAGGTTTTGCTGCATTGAGCCAATAGGTGGCCATTTCTCCTTTGCCTTTAACGGCAATCTTGCCTCTTGGTTCGACATCAAAGCATTCCGCAAGTAAGTCTGAAGTCTGCTTGGTCATATGAATCCGGTCAGCTTCACCAAGCGACTGCATACGTGACGCAAGGTTGACAGTATCTCCCCATAGATCATAGATGAATTTCTGTTTGCCAATAACGCCTGCTGTTACAGGACCTGTATGCATTCCGATGCGAATTTTAAGGGAATAGGACGTGCTTGCATTTACCAATTCTACGGCTTTTAACATTTCCAGAGCGAATGAAGCCATAGCCAAAGCGTGGTCTTGCCGAGGCTCAGGCAGTCCTGCTGCGACCATATAGGCATCACCCAAGGTTTTAATTTTTTCTAGTTGATAGTTTTCGCAGAGGTCATCGTAAAGAGAAAAAAGTTGATTCAATAGAGCAACCAGTTCGTACGGAGGCAACTTTTCCGCAAGTTGGGTAAAGTTCACGATATCAGCAAACAGTACGGTCACGCTTTCAAACGAGTCGGCGATGACAGAGTTCTCTGATTTTAAGCGTTCGACAATGGTGACTGGAAGAATATTGCACAGCAGGGTCTCAGTTTTTTGACGCTCTTTTTGTGCCTCAAGCAAGGCGCCATCTGCTGTAAGTGTCGAATAATGGGTCCAAATGGTAATATTGGCTGCGACAGCGACTATATTGGAAACGTTGAAACACTGAACGATGAAAGGACTGAGATCATGCACGGGTTGAGCCTGACGCCAAGCAAAATCTAAATAGAGGTAGGAACAAGTAGCCAGAAATGCAAGCGCGAAGTTGAGCCATAAATGTCCTCGAAGAATAAGGAAAGGGAGCATGAGGACCAACACCAAATAGTATTGAAATCCAGTATTCCAACCGATGAGGATAACGGCCGAAACCTGATGCAGAACAACTTCGAGAATGGCCAAAGTCACAGTTAAAGGACGGTAGCCGCGCTTATTCAACCAAATCAGCAAGCCAAACAGAAGGGTGCTGAAAATATTCAGCAGGCCAAGAGTTCTAATTCCTAAGAGAAAGAACAGCAGCATCCAGCTGCAATGAATACTTGCTCCGAACCAATAAGCAATATTGCAGACCATGTATGGACGGTCATACTGATCGTGTTGCTCGCTTTCAAACATTTCGCGTACTAAATTCGCGAGGCTCGACTCCGGCTGGGTTTTATCTGGCATTCCCTTCAGGCCTCTCGGCGGTAGCTGTCTCGCTAAAGGCACGAGCAAGCTCCTGTAACTTATACTTTATCAATCGCCTTCTGTATCGACCGAGCAGGTGAAAACATGAGGCATCGCCCGCTTGGTCAGCTTTACTAGGCCGCTGAGTTCTTGGTCTTGCGTTCATCGGCAAGCCGAGCTAGAAGCAAAGGCATCAGACGGGCTCTATTATTTGGGATAATTTATGAATACATTAAGGTTTTTTGCTCTGCTCTGTGTTTGCGCGTGCTGGCCAGTGGCTTACAGCCAGAGTTTCGAGCTATCCAGTTCGCCTGTTCCTCATAAAGAATTCACAGGTAAAGACGCGGAACTCATCATAGCTGCTTTGGGGCGTATGAGCCTAGCAGCGCAAGACTCGGAGAGCACTCCAAGTCATGGTTTTCACTTAAATTCCATGCATTGCAGGCTCGTGCCATCACCGCGGGCGACAGCCAACTGCGTTCTGATTCAAGGCAATCTGGAAATTGAAGCGGGTCCAGAATCTGCAGTGATTTTTCAAAATTTTGTTCGCAATGGGGCAACGCTCCAGCTGGTGGATGGAGTGTCGGAACTCACACTGAGCGATATCGAATGTCTGAGCTATGACATATATCGTGGCGTGAGCAAGTGCTTCTTTCTTGAATAGAAGCTGCTCGATCTCTTTTCGACTAATGATTCTATGAAAGAACGAGCGAGGCAGGAGAGTCCTCGCTCGTTCTTTAAAATGGCTTTTGTACCGACAGCCCGATTGTACCGCTGGAACCGTTCGGTTGAATGAAAAATCCAACTTTGCTCTCAGTCAGTCGCGGATCCATTTTATCCTGGGCCTGCTCTTGCTGAAGTTCTTCTACAAGTCGCGTCGTTCCCACCGTTTCCAAGGCTTCGCTGCGTTCTGTGGTTTTCTTCCTTTTGCCAGGACTGTTCATCCTCATGGATTGAATTGGATCAAATACGGCTTCGGCAACACCAAGACTATAGAGGGCGAAAAAACCTAAGAGCGATAACTTAGCTTCTTGCTGTGCCTTGAGAACGAAAGCTTCATTGGTATCCAAGAAAGAAATAATCGTAGGGTCATTGCTAGCTTTGACGGTGTCGACATTTTTCATCACATCCGCTGCATCTGCATTGGAGTTGCGAATCTGTTGCATGCGATCAAAGTACATCAGAAGAAAGCCTGCTTGACCTGCAGCCAGGGCAGTTCCTGCGATGTTTTTTCCCTGCTCAAACTGGCCAATACCAAAGGGCAAAAGGTAAGTATAGGGCACCTTTTTACGTTTTTCCTTTTGCTGCGTAGTATCAGGAGCCCTCCCACTCGAACGACTTTTTGTGCTGCGATTCATATCGCTTTTGGCGAGCTCTATCGCTGAGGTCCCTTCGGTGCTTTTCACAGTTCTCATGGTCTCAGCTCTCAAAGGCATAGCCTGGGCAGCCAGCGCAATCACCAAGAGCAAAGCTTCCAGGCGCACTTGTTGAATCTTCATAGTGGTCCTCCTCGACTTATTCTTAAGATCGGGCATCGGGTTGAAAACTGATGACTTAACAATGGCCCCGACCAATCGGCAAATAATGCCCGCTGGATGGCCTATTCACTCTTGAGATGGGGATGCCCCGAGCCGAATAACTTTCTGATTTGAGGTATCTTTTTTGGAAATCTTAAAGCTTTTCCAATCTTCACCGACAACCCTGCTTAAGAGCGGATAAAAGCGAGGACAAGGCGATGATAAGCAGCGGGACATGGAGTTGGTTTGGTTATTTCCTTGGAGTAATAATTCTGACAGCTTGTGGTACTCCCTTAAAACCAGTGGACTCGCATCAAGATAAAGTCGCTCCGAAACGGCCTGTTCGTCTGGAATATGCTGTTTCTTTGGATCCCTACTTGGATGACAAAGGCTCGTTGGTTTTGCCGGGTCAAAAATTGGAGCGTTGGACTGGGAGAACGTTTGTCGGTAGCAGCAGTTATGATCTCGTGCCTATTGACTGAATGAGGCCATTCTATTGAAGTACCTCCTCCGTGTTACATCGATATTCTTGCTCCTGCTCGGTTGCGGTCGGCCAGGTGAGGAGAAAAATGTCCCTCGATCGACCTGGGGCGACATGTTGAGTCAAGGTCGCTTGCATCGCTATTTTTTACAAAAACCTGCAAACAGCTTGAATCTCACCGAGGCTCATGAAGAAATAGTTCAGTGGCACCAACTGGCTGACAGTCCCTATGCAGCTTGGTTCCAATTCGATACCCGGTTAATGCCTGATATTGAAGAGGCCCAAATCCATGAACAGTTGGATTTCGTGAAAAAGCGCTACGGATCCATGCTCGCCGATCTCAATGAAGCGGAATGGATTCCTGCACCCCGTTTTATTCGTCGCGATGAGTCTCGGCTTTTTCTGAACTACACGAGAATCGTTCATAAGCTACCTGTTCGAGATAACATTTTGCAGCTGGTTCTCGTGGAAATGGAGCCGGGTCTCTATCGATTGGCGGAAATTCAGAGCAATATCAGCGGTCCTGCACCAAGTGTTCCCGCCACAGTCCCCAAAATTGCCGAAGTGGATTGGCTGGAGGACCTTACCGGCCGGACCGACTATCAGCTCACCTTGAGCTATGAAGAGTGGATTCCATTCCTTGAGCAAGAACGCTTCCATTGGCGAACGGCGACGGTTTTTGAGTGGGTGATGGATGGTCAGCACTATCGTGCAACGCTTCTGGCGGATGAAGGGGCTTGGTTGGATGCCTTCCCTCTGGCTGTGCATGCCAAGCCCATAGTCTCCAAAGCCTTGAAAAGATCCTATGCCGAAGATGGACCTCGAGAGTATCCACTCGCTTTCAGTGCGAGTGCAGGGTCTGATGGTTTGATCGTGCTGGGTGCAGAGGCATGGTTGCCCAATGGCTTTGAACCCGCATCGGTGGCTTTGAATGGCCCTCGTGCCATGGTTTTTGATGCGCAATCGAACAACGAACTGAGCTATACAGGATTACAAGAAAAAGAAGCGAGTTTCTTTCTCCCTGACGATCCTTCGCGTTTGGCGGCAGTGAATGCTTTCGTCGCCGTTCAGCGAATCAATCGTTTTGCACGGCAGTTTCTCAGCAGCCAAGATGCGCCTTTTCTCGATCAAGCCTTGGTCGTAAACGTGAATCTGGTCGAACAATCCTGCAACGCGTTCTATTCCCCTAAGCAGCAAAGACTTTTGCTTTATAAGGAGGGCAACAATTGTGCAAATATGGCTCTCCTCAATGATGTGATTTACCACGAGTGGGGTCATGCTTTGGATGATCACGTCGGTCGTTCACCAGGCATAACGGACCCTGCTTTTTCTGAAGGCATAGCTGATACCACAGCAGCTTTTTTCAATGATGATCCAGCGATCGCTCCTTACTTTATTTTCGATGACCCTGAACCCATTCGACTGTTAACCAATCAGCGTAACTATCCCCGAGACATTGGTCAAATGCACTATGAAGGCGGCATCATTGCCAGCACGTTTTGGGATCTCCGGCAGGCCATGATCGACCGATATGGCGCCAACAGAGGGGCGCATTTGGCTGGCCGACTGTTCTTTCGGCATCTGCTCGCTGTCGATTCCTATCTGGAAAGCTATGCGGCTGTGCTGCGGATCGACGACGATGACCGTAATCCCGCTACGCCAAGTCCCAACCATTGTTTGATCAATAGCATCTTTGCCAAGCATGGTCTCGCCAGCAGCGAAGCCTGCGAGGATATGCCAATGCCTTTGGTCGGTGTGTCTTCGGACCTGACGGCTGCTCTCCTGGATGCTGGACCGGAAGAAAATGCCGTTCATGTCTTGGCCTCGGCTCGCAATGCTGAAAGGCTTGCTCTTTGTCTGGGCTCGAGAGCAACATGCTTGGAAAACTCCAGCACCTGGATCACCCTGCAAAAGGTTGGCAGTCAACCGGAACGAAGCTTTTTTAGAAGCGTATCTCCTATCCTTCTCCCGCCTTTAAGCCTCATGAATATCTTCCGCCTCGATGTGGCTGGTCAGGTATTGGAAAGTCGAGAGCTAAAAATCTTTGCCAAATGATGTCCGTTCTGGTTATCTAGAAATTCGTATGGTAAAAACCGAAGACTGGTATTTTCCGCGTTTTGATATAAAGTACGTGGGCTCTGAAGAATTTGTTGGAAGGGAGTCATAAGCTATGACGGAACTCGCACAGGAATCTGGAAAGAAAAGCAAAGCCACTGCAGTCGCTCAAGACGAGAGCAATGAACCTGCAGAAACCCGTGTTGGAGCGCAAGCTGCAGCCGGTGGCAAAAAAATCCGTCTGACTTTGGTTGAAGATGACAGCAGTGCACTCAGCCAATTCCAGACAGCGCTTAAGGATCGCGGCGTAAAAGGCGTCGAAATCAGTGATATCGTCGCTGAAGCCTTGGCGACCATTCCCAAAGAATGGTGGGATGCCAAACTTGAAGAACTGACACCTTTTGAATTCAAGCTGCACGCAGCTTTGGAAAATCCAGAGCTACGGGCGAAGCTGATGTCCTTGCTTGATGGCAAGAAAGCCTAAAAGTGTGGGATAGCCTGCAAGCTTTACCGATTGCACCGACTTGGCTGGTCCTGCTCGGACTGGCTATCGGTGTATTAAGCGGGCTTTTAGGTGTGGGTGGGGGCGTGCTGATGACCCCTGCTCTGCACATCTTGGGTATGTCCATGCCCGTAGCTATCGCTACGACACTGACTCAAATGGTTGGAGCCTCATTCTCTGGTTCTCTGAAACATCTTCTCAATAAGAATGTGTCACTGCCGCTGGCACTCGCCTTTGGCTTGCCTGGTATTCTCGGCATGCATGTCGGACGCAATATTATGGGGGTTTGGGCTCAATCATCCCACGCCGACGATAGCCTCAGTTGGCTCTACATGGCATTGATGAGCTACCTCGGGCTGAGCATGCTCAGAAAAATCATCCGTCGCGAGTCAGTAGAAGCTCGTCCTCCCCGGCAAGGATGGTGGACCAAAGGTCCTAGCCTTAGACTAGCTTCGCAAACTCACGCTCTGCCTCTCATTCCACCTATCATTGTCGGATTTTTGGTCGGTATCCTATCGGCTCTTACGGGTCTGGGTGGTGGCTTTCTGTATATCCCTGCGTTCATTTTTCTGGGTGGCTGTAGCATCAAGCAAGCCGTCGGTACGAGCTTAGCCACGGTTTTCCTCTCAAGTCTCTACGGAGCATTAGCCTATGGAGCCGCTGGAATGTCCCACATTCCTGTTGCGCTGGTGTTGATGGTGGGAGCCATCGCAGGGGCGCAAATAGGGGCAGGACTCGCCCACCGATCTAAAAATCAGAGTCTGCAATCGCTGTTTGTAATCCTCATCTTTGCTGCTCTTGGATCTATGATCCTTAAACGGCTTCATTGGGACCTTGCCGCGCATATCCTGCTATTCGGCAGCGGAATCATCCTGGTCTCCCTTGCCCTCTGGAATGTCTTAAGGTCTGGGCAAAAAGTAGCCCCCTAATTTTCCTCAATTGGTCTTCTTTGCAGTCAGCAAATCCTGCCCATCCGTGCAGTTCATACCCCATGCTAGACTTTAAGCAATGATGGAACTATGCCCCTCACTTGATGAGGGCGCTGCTAAGAGGTGGGCATGCTGGAGAACCTGGAATCGCCGTGGAAATATATCGCCGCGGCCCTTATTTTTCCTGTTTTCTTTCAAGTAGACTTATTCAATTTCGTGTGGGGTGGGCAGGACCCCATGAATATAGCTGTGGCCAAGCGAATTCTCCTTCTGCTTCCCGGCTGTGCCATCATTTTTTGCTCCTGGCTTTCAGTCGCAAATATTCTATCGATTGTTATTCGGCAACATAGGCGGGAATTCACTTCCGCACTCTTTCTCACTTGGTGGGATTTAGGCCGTTCCATTTTCTATTTCTGGGGTGGCTTGATCCGCTTTGTTTTGAATCTATTCGGCTGGCTCTATGGTTTGGTGCGACTGATCGTGCTTGGTTCCCTCCTCATGATGAAGGACATTCTGCTTTTTCCCATGCGTGCTTTTGGAGAGGTTTCCAGCACGAGCTTTAGGCCAGGAATACCTTGGCCGGCAATTATGATGATGATGATTTGGACTGTGGTGGAAGCGACCGTATTCACTTTCGTCATGAGTCCCCTCGTCGCCGATGTTATGGATAGTTTCAGCGATGGAGAATTTAAAACAGGAATTTGGCTCAAAATAGCGCTTTTCGTGGTCTTTTCTTTCTTTGTCTTGGGATCTTATGCTGTGATTCATACGCTGGGCGAAGCGATGAAGGCCAAGAAGTGGGGTGCGGTCGCCGCCTATGCCTTGATCGAGATGATTGTGGCAGCTGTTGAAACGGTCTTGTTTTATAGGGAATTTGTCGATGCATTGGTGCCTTGGTTCGCCCAGTATGCCGGCGACAAATTTGAATTGGGAGTGATTGGAACTCTAAGCATTGCCTTCTTTATCTGGTTTGGTATTCGCTGTATGACTTGGTTCCTGTTTGGGGCTGCTGCCATACCCATGCTGCTGGCGATGATTCAGCGGACGGGAATTGACGTTAAAGACCCAAGCCGCGGCGCCTCGGGTGCGGCGGGGAAAAACCAAAATCCTATGATGGTTTATATTCACGGAGCCTTAACTGAATTTAGAGAAGAAATGGATTGGGTCCAGAATAAGGGGGATTTCATTCTCAGTTCGTTTTTGATTCCACCTTTGCAGATCCTGGCCAGCTGTGTCAATTTCTGTACGTTATTGATCGGCGGCAATCATTTGTTTGGGCTGCCCTTTCGCAGCTACAAGGACGTCTTGGATACCCGCGATCTGATCGAAAAGGCCCGTCAATCCGTTCGAAAGGATTAAGCTATGAAAAGGCCCCTCCCCTTCCTCTATCCTTTGTGCCTTCTCGTTCTTTTGTTGATATCAAGTCCACTGATTGCGGCTGACAAGGATGATGGCGAAGAAAAGGAAGAACCCAAAGGCAATTTGGTGCTTTTTGTGGGCATGGATATCAGTGGATCCTTCAAAAATCACAAATATTTTGATGACTCAATTATCTTTGCCTCACACTATCTCTATGCCCATCTCCACGGTATCGGTGGCCTGAAGGTGCCTCAAGCTCTCTTTGTTGGACCCATCGGAGGCGCCAAGGTTGATGAGGCAAAGACCTTTTTCCCGATTCAGACCTTCCAATATAAAAGCATTGAAGAGATTGAAAAACAGCTCCGGAGTATTTTCCCGCTGAAGGTGACCAACAAATTTACCGATTTCAACGCTTATTTTGATCAAGTTGCGACCTTTATGAGAAATCGAAAACTGGTCATGAAACCGACCGACATCGTCCTTCTTTCGGATGGTGTGCCTGATGCTCCCACTCCGAATGGTAAAACAGATTTTAAAATGCTGAATCTGAAACCCCTGGAAAACCTGTCGAGGAAGATAACGGTTCGGGTGCTGTACACCTCTGCCGTCACAGGCGCTGCATGGCAGAACGATGTGCCCCGAAAGCGTGTTCGCGTTTGGACTCAGGACGATCAAGTGATGGCGACCTGGCGAGCGCCTGACATTTTTCTGAAGGATGTTCCTTTTGAAAAGCAGGACCGCTTTTTCAAATGGGTCCTAGACAACGTCGATTTTCCCATACGGGTTAAAAAAGTAAATTAGGGTCTGTTGACGATTCGTTAAGAAAGCTGCCTTTGGTCGAGAAGCGCTAACGTAAACGTATTCTTATGCCTAAACCTCGCCATTGGCGTGATCGTGATCTTCGCCCCGTTACTTCGCCTTAAGTCTTATGGCAAGGCTTCTTTGGCGATGATCACGATCACGCCAATGGCTAAGGCAAGAGTCACGACAATGCCAAAGTCATCAAACGGAACAAAACGTAAACAGCCCCTAGAGAATTCCAGAAAATTAACTTGGATTTCAAGCAGCCTTAGCTATGAAATTTGTTTTCGCCTTTTCGCAAGAACGTAAAGAAGTCTCCCTCCACGGCCATTTTCCACTTTTCGACATTGAATCTCATGTGTCTCTATTCCTATCTGCAGCAGTCTTTCTTTGATTTTTTCAGGAGGCTCAATTCGAAAAAGGGCCGCTATTCCATCCAATGACAAAACGAAAGGGAAAACTGGAAAAATATAGGTGTAGGCTAAGCGCTCCCATCTGAATGGTCTTATGAAAGGCGCAGTGAGAAGGGCCATGCCAGGGACGAAGAGTATCATACCAATAAGCTGCCATAAGCTCTTGCTGTTCGCTTCGCCGATAAGAAATTGATCGAAGTTTGTCAAAAGGAACTTGCCGGCCTGGCTTTTTTCCTTGTCTGTCATACGATGCCAAGCATTCAAGCATAGAGCAAATGAGCCTTCTTTTGGCTTGAAGCCGTTCCTTGGCTCGATTGCAACTGGCCCAGAGAAATCAATCAAAAGTCCTATCTTGCCGAGATGCTCCTGGGATATCTCGTCGGACACGGCGATGATCTTTAGGTCTGCGAATTCGCTTTGGAGTTCCTTTGCCAAGAGCACGGCAGACCCTGCCATTTCTGGGCTGATCATATGGAAATTTCGGAGACCGTTAGTATAGGCGACTCTCACCTCGTCGACAAAGCCTCGATTAGCATTTATTTTTGCGACGATAAAATTCAAATATTCGTCCAACAAAGTTTTGAGAATGTTTGGGGTGTATTTCCATCGTGTGAGTTGTGGAAAATCTGGAATATTCAAGAATGATTGGCGATGAAGAAAACCTAGATTTCCGATAACTGGAACTACGATTTTCTTAAGATAACGAGTCAATAGAAGATAGATTACTCTTAAGGACATTGAGCTCCCTAGCGAACAATCCTGAGTCGCGCAGGTAGGACTGGTAGAGCTTTTCATCCAGCAGATTAAAGGTTGCATCGGCTTCATAAGTTTCACGCAGCCAAGTGCTCTTGCCTGAGCCGCGCGCGCCGAAGAGAAAAAAACTTTGTTTTGGAGAGGTTAGTATTCTTTTATATCGCATAGTTAACCTCGACGGCAATTTTCGTCGAAAAATGCCGGGATGTCAACGCATCCCGGCACTGCATGAATAACTATCTGTAATTATTGTTATATCAGATCATCTGAACGGTTCACAGGAGACTCATGGGAGACGTGCCATCTTCTTTAACAGAAATTACCCAAGCCGTTGCCATCACTTGTCGCGGTTAGTACCCCAGTAAGAATCCAGGACTTTGTCGCGACCACATGAGGTCCGGTAATATTTATAGCGGATTGGATTTTTCTTGTAATACTGCTGATGATACTCTTCGCCCACATAGAAGCGCCCGGCCTTGGTGATCTCTGTTACGATCTTGCTTTTAAATGGACCGGTCTTCTGCAGTTCTTCTTTGGACGCTTCAGCGGCAATTCTTTGATCCTCACTTACGTAAAAAATTCCTGAACGATACTGGTTACCGTGATCGCAGAACTGAGCATCAGGCGTGGTGGGATTGATTTGCCGCCAAAAAACATGGAGCAGCTTCTTGTAGCTGACCTGTTTGGGGTCATATACCAGCTCAACGGCTTCCGCGTGACCTGTCTTGCCAGCTGAGACTTCTTCGTAAGTCGGGTTTTCTTTCGTCCCTCCGACATAACCAACCTTCACGCTCAGTACACCTGGGATTTTGTCAAAGGGTGCTTCCATACACCAAAAGCAACCACCTGCAAAAACTGCTCGCTCGGTTGGTGCCGCAGGAGCTTTCGCTTCCTGGGCTCCTGCCGGGCCAGTGATACTAACAAAACAGAGCATAAAAATGCCGGCGACCCATTGCTTCAGCATAAAATTAACCTTTCTTTGCCATCAAGGCTTTTTAGATTTCATAGGGAACAAATTCAGAAATTGCTCGTAACCTTCGGCCTTCAGTTTCTCAACAGGTATAAACCGCAGCGCCGCAGAATTCATGCAGTATCGAAGTCCGGTCGGCTTTGGGCCATCATCAAACACATGACCAAGGTGGGAATCGGCATAACGGGACCTTACTTCTGTCCGAGTACTAAAAAGGCTTCGATCCACTTTCTCCACCACAACTCCCGGCGCGATAGTTTTGGTGAAGCTTGGCCAACCCGTACCGGAGTCATATTTATCGGACGAGCTAAACAAGGGCTCCCCCGACACCACGTCGACATAGATGCCATCGTCCTTAAGATCCCAATACGCATTCTTAAAGGATCTCTCAGTGCCGTCCTTCTGTGTTACGTAGAACTGTTCTTCGCTGAGCTGTTTTTTCAGTGTCGCAGGTTCGGGCTTCTTATACTGGCTAAAGTCCAAGGCCATGCCTGCAGTGCTCAGCAGGCTACTGACGAGCGCCAGTTGAACGAACTTTATTCTAAACATACAAACGCTCCTGATACAAATTTAGCAATGAATGAGCTGGCATTTTACTTAGGAATTTCTTAATAAAGCTGCTTCTCCTTCAGTCTTTATTTCGATTCCCATCGAATTAAAGTTACATTTTTTTTGCAAAATTTACCTTGAGTCATTTTCTCTGCAATCCGCTCCGAACGAAATACCTGATTTAATGGAGCTTCTTGAAGTATACGCTTGGTATACCGAATGGAAGCACGGAATCTCACCAGAAAAGAGAGACGATTGCTGCGATCCCTCGACTGTGGTCGGGCGACAGATGGATTGCCAACCACGGGGAGCGGTCCCGATCAAGGCTCAGATATTCTGGCCTCTTGACCGATCCCTGTTCACAAAATGCGTCAAATTGAATATATTTCCCCCTTGGGGCACGCCCAAGTAGGCAATCCGTGGCAGCATTTCCAGAGCTTTTGGGCAAATGCTGTCTTCAGCGATCTGAGGCTTTCTGCTAGACTCATCGCCGTGCCGTCGGACCCGAATGCGGTGGGGCTGGCCTTCCTGCTAATCAATTCGAACAAGTGCATTGAGGCAAAGAATTTCATGAGCGAGACCGAAAAATCCCCGGGGGTCAATTTTATCCGGGCCATCATCAATGAAGACCTTGAAAACGGTAAAAACAACGGACATGTCGTGGTCCGATTTCCACCTGAACCCAATGGCTACTTGCACATAGGCCATGCGAAGTCAATTTGCTTCAACTTTGGCTTGGCGCAGGACTATCAGGGCGGCGAATGCTATCTCCGATTTGATGATACAAACCCCTTGAAAGAGGACGAGGAGTATCAAGAAGCCATCAAGCGTGACGTGCATTGGCTTGGCTTCGATTGGGGTCCTCGACTGACCCATGCCTCGGACTACTATGAAATTTTTTATCAAAAGGCTGAACTTTTGATTGAAAAGGGCCTCGCTTATGTTTGCAGCCTGAATGCAGAGCAAGTTCGAAGCCACCGCGGAACTCTGACGGAAACAGGCAAAGCGAGTCCAGACCGCAATCGTCCTATGGCTGAAAACCTGGATCTCTTCCGGCGCATGCGCAAGGGTGAATTTCCGGATGGAACTTATACGCTGCGGGCGAAGATCGATATGTCCTCAGGCAATATCAATCTGCGGGATCCTGCTATCTATCGCATTCGTCACACCAGCCATCACCGAACGGGCGATGCCTGGTGCCTCTACCCCATGTATGACTATGCGCATCCTCTCAATGATGCACTGGAAGGTATCACCCATTCCATATGCACTTTAGAGTTCCAAGACCACAGACCGCTTTATGATTGGTTCGTTGATAATTGTGAGATGGAGCATAAACCGCAGCAAATTGAATTCTCTCGCTTGAATGTCAATTACACCGTGACCAGCAAGAGAAAGCTCAGAACTCTAGTGGAAGGCAAACATGTCAGTGATTGGGATGATCCCCGGATGCCGACAGTTTGCGGACTCCGTCGTCGGGGTTATACTCCTGCGTCTTTGCGCAATTTTTGTGAGCGCATTGGGATATCGAAAAAAGAGACGATCATTGATTACAGTATCGTTGAGGAAGAAGTTCGGAATGATCTCAATGAGAATGCCTTGCGATCATTGGTCGTCCTGGATCCGATTAAAGTGGTACTCACCAATTATCCTGAAGGCCAGGTTGAATGGTTCGAAGTTTTGAATCATCCTCAAAAGCCCGAGCTCGGTCAACGGAAGATTCCATTCTCGCGCGAAGTGTATATCGATCGTGATGATTTCCTGGAAACACCTACGAAGGGTTTCTTTCGATTGAGTCCCGGCAAGGAAGTTCGACTGCGCTATGGTTTTGTGATCAAGTGCGAAGAAGTCATCAAAGATGCTCAAGGGCATGTGGCCGAACTGCGTTGTTCCTACGATCCCGATACCGGACATGGGCAGAATCCGAAGGATGGCCGTAAGGTCAAAGGTATCGTCCACTGGGTCGATGCCAATCACTGCCTTTCGGCAGAGGTTCGTCTGTACGACCGTCTATTTATTGACCCAGCCCCTGGATCTCTGGATGACGAGCAATTCATCGCCCAATTGAATCCAAATTCTTTGCTTGTCGTGAAAGATGCTAAAATTGAACCAGCTCTAGCAAACGCAGCGCCTGAAAGTCATTTTCAGTTCGAACGGCTCGGTTATTTCTGTGCAGATAAGGAAGATCACAGTTCGAAGAATCCGGTATTCAATCGAACTGTCACCTTGCGAGATACATGGGCCAAAGCTCAGGACGCTTGATCTCGTATCATTCCCAGGTCAAGGCCATCCTGATTCGTTCTGGGTGGCTTTTTTAGGCCGTCTGCCTAGAATTTCTTCCTTTGGCCGTCGATTCAGATAGCTGGTAGTAGAGCTTGGGCGTTTTTTCGTCATCTCGTACGCGCATTTGACGAAGCAGTAGATCAACTTCAGTGAAATCGGCCTTGAGGTCTTTGGACAACTTTTCGAATACGGGAGGATGAAGAATAAGTATGCTTTCCCGCTGCTGAAGCCACTGGAAAATGGGATCTCGCATGCTTTGGTAGCGGTGGGCAAGGATGATACCGCGCCCAAACATATCGTAAATTTGGGCGCCGTTTTCAGGATAAAATGCTTCGACCGGACCAAAAGCGATGCCGATTGCGCAATGGATAGGAGCATCTGATCCGCTTGCTGCAACATGGCGGTCAAAGATCTTGATAAAGTCTTGTGCCAATTTCACACTATGATCGGCGGCATTCCGCGAGGGACAAGCAAAAGGGAAGCCTACCGAGCAGAGAAAGCCATCACCTAGTTCTTTGATCCGATAAGCATTGGCGATCAGACCTTCGGGTTGATATTTTTCCATCATCAAGGCGGAACATTCTCGGAAAACTTTGGCGAGAAAGCTTCTTGGATCATCTAGGTGCATTTTGCTACTAGCGATGACATCAAAATCAATGACATAAGCAAAGTGGAGTCCGACGGGCATGGTCTGATCCAGCGGCTTACCTTGCCAAATCTGTTCGAGCTGGTGAGGGTACACCATTGATTTAAGTTCAGTATATGCATGATCAATCTTGCTGCGCATCCATGCTTGCTCTCGATTGATTTTGAAGCCAATTGTCATGGAGAGCAGAATCATCTCCACATCTAAAGCTAATAGCTGGGAAATTTGAATGAACGGCATTGATAGCCATTTAGAAAAAAGGTCCGGCTGTAGATGAACAAAGCTGCCCATCCCAGGAAGTAGGGAGGAAGCAAAGAGCAAAGGCGCTCCAGGAATACGTCGAACGATGGAGTGAACTCCAATGCAAAGTGTCACAGGCAGGGCGAGAATCAAGATGGCGAGCAGAACTCGGTAAGTCGTCCAGTGATCAATAAATGAATACAAGATGAGGATCGGCCACATAGCAATTAGCATCCAAACAGGAATCTTCCAGGCGGGCAAATTTTTTGAAATTCCCAGCATTTCATACAGAAAGACGAGAAAGAGAAATGTCCCTGAAGCATTGATGGGAAGAATCGACCACTCAGGCAATGCTGGAACCCCAAAGTACTCGCCCAGAAACTGATAGCGACCTTCGTAGTACAAAAGGACAGCAAAGCTGTAAGCAATGTATATGAAATGAGCCCTATTCCTGACTGTTAAAGCCAGGACGATATTGTAAGCAATGAGAGCTAAGCAGATGCCATAAGACAGACTCAGGAAATGAACCTGATAGGATCGACGGCTGTGAAATTCTAAGCTCTTGACGTCGAAATTCATTAGTGGCGGTGTACGATTGTCTCGATGAACGGCCACGATGATCAGTGATGGGCCCGGTGGAATGCTAAAAAAGCGCCTAGTGCGTGGCAGCGAGGGATCGACATCCACGATTCTATAAGGTTGAAGAGCATGCTCTCGAAACATGTAAATACGCGAGAGATGAGGCGTCGTCGAATGATCTGAGGCGAGGATTATATCCTCATTTTTTTGGTTATCGATTTCGAACCTCAGCCAGAATTCAACTGGTTGTTGAGTGCCACCCAAATCCAGCGCGAGGTTCCACTTTTTGCTTTCTTGAAATCTTTCGTCCCCGCGGCCTTCTCGAATTTGGTCCAAGCTTAAGGCATCTTCACGGTTGTCGAGGAAGTAGAGTTGGCTAATCAAGTGAGTTTCGTTTTTTCCAGGTTCAAAGATAAGCCGATTGAAGCTTTTCGCTTGAGCGAAGCTCGAGGATAGGATGAGTAATATTGCGATTAGACTGGCGTTCATGCTTGTCCTGAGTGGGAGCCGATGGAGTGGTCGGCTCGATTAAGTTCGATCTTTATGAATCGATTTTGGCAATTCACTTAATATCATGAGAAAAGACTGCTATCTGCTACTTCTATCTTCATGCTTTTAGATGGTCGTTTGGCTGCTCTCTATCAGCGTCCATTGAAAGACAAGTGAAAAGTTTCAAGTACCTGAGACAGCTGCCGATACCTCTCTGTGGGCATCACACTGATAGGTCTTTGTGATGTGAATGAGGCGACTTTTAAAAGCGGAATTCTTCATGAAGCGAAAACCCCAGCTACCGCTCTTCGCAGCCATCGGATCACTGGTGCTGTCAGGTGTTGTTCTCACCCTGACATTCATGTATGTCAGATATCTAGCTCAACAAAGATTTGACTCGGAAGTGGCCAAAGTCAGACAGAGCTTCATTGAAAAGACGACGGCATCTGAACTGTTGGTTATCAACCTACAGAATTTTGCGCAGATCGACCCACAGTTAAGCAAAGACGCTTTCCAGAGCATTCTGGAAGGTATCATGTTGAACTACAATTTTGTTCGTTCTTCCAACCTTTATCGGATCGTTCCCAATGAGTTGCGGAAAGAACATGAAGAGTGGCTAGCCGAAAATTCTGATAGCCAAGGACTTTTGGACTCAAGTTTTGACGATCCGGACACAACAATTCCTGCTGCACCCAGACCCTATTACCTGTCTTTAGTTTATGCCGATCAAAGATCGGCGGACAATACAGTCTTTGGCTGGAACGTCTTGTCGGACGCTCGTAGGCAACAAGCTGTGGAAAAGGCCAGAGATTCAGCTAAAGGTAGTGCATCAGACGGATTTCTGCTGGACGACGGACACGCGGCTATAGAAGTTTTTGTACCCTTTTATAAGGGTGGTAAGATTCCGGCTGATGTTGAGAGTCGACGTTCGCAGTTGGCAGGCATTATAGGAATGACCATCGACCTTCCCAACCTTTTGGGGGACGAGGAGTGGCGTAAAAATGTTACTGTCATGCTCAGCACATCCTTGGCTGGAAGCGATCGTCTCCGTGATCTCTATCGATCTTTAGATAAAGAACCGGAGGGACTTCTGAGGCTCGGGAGTCTCAAGAGTGAAGTGGAACTTTCCAGTTTTGGTCAAGGTTTGAAACTGCAGTTTCTCAAGGATCTCTATTTTTCACGGCTGAACTACGGCATCATTTTGCTTATCGGTCTGGGATGTGTGATCGTTTCAATTCTGGCCATGCATTTGGCTAGAACCTTGGTTCGCTTGGCTCAGAGTCTTCGCGACTTGGCAGCACTAAATTCCGGATTGGAACAGAAAGTAGCTGAACGAACTCGGGATCTCGCGCATACCAATGCAGAAATACAAGAAATTCTCGATAACTTGGATGATGGCATTCTGGTCGTCGATCGCCAGCTGCATATCGAACCACGCTTTTCTCCTGCGACACCGCGAATTCTTGGTTTGAAGGACTTGGGTGGGAAGTCGCTTAAAGATATGCTTTTCTCTACATTAGACGCGCATATTGAAGAGGTTGCCAAGCACAATTTTACTTTGTCCATGCTCTTCGGTGCTGATGACTTTCAGTGGACGATTTCTCATGATAATCTTTTGAGCGGTATGAGCTATAACAGGCCAGGGGGAGTCGTTGACGAGGATATAAGGCAGTTCTCTCTGCGCTATGCACCGCTCTATGATGAAAAAGGCACCATCCAACGAATTTTGCTTGTTATCAGTGATGTAACTGAGGTCCAAGCTTTAAGGCGAAGAGTAGAAGAGGCCAAGGCTCAGAGTGATCATAGGATGCAATTGGTTACGGAAATTCTCCAGGCAGATCGCTTGTCTCTTCAGGCCTTTATGAATGAGGCGGAAGTCCGCAGTAAAGCTCTCAAAGATTCAATGAAGAATTTGCGTCCGAACTATCCATTGGCTATCCTTCAATCGATTTTCCGCGAAGTCCATACTTTCAAGGGCAATGCGCGGATGGTGAAATTGCAGACTTTGTCCAAGGAGGCACATTCCCTGGAGGATAAGCATGTCGATGCCGCTCTAAAAGGATTGGTAACACAAGAGACCCAAGGCGAATCTTTGCTCGAGTCTTTGAACGGCTTGATGGCTTTGGTGGAACGTTACCAAACGACTTGGCAGGAACTCTTCGGCTCTCGCAATGGTCAAGATCAATCGGCGGATCTGCGTCGAGAATGGCTGGAAGTCCTTCGGGTTGGCATTTCACCGCAGACATTGATTCGTCTGCTTGAGGGACAAAACAAACAAGAGATCTTTAGCTTCGCCGAGATTTGGCAGAGTTTTCAAAACATGGTTGATGAGATTTCTGGACATCTCGGTAAACAGGTTAAGCCTTTGCAGATCAATGGAAATGTCTTTTTCAAGTTGCCGCTCAAGGCCCCCCTGAAGGACGCCTTGACTCATTTGATACGCAATGCACTGGACCATGGATTGGAAACTCCTGAGCAAAGAGTCGAAGCTGGCAAATCCAATCAAGCTGAAATCCGCGCCATGCTTTCCCATAAGGGGGAATCCATTCACCTGGAAGTTCAGGATGATGGACGGGGTGTGGATTGTGAAAAAGTATGGGAGCTCGCCCAGGCTCGGGGAGTTGTAGCGAAAGGCAGCCCGAGACCTTCTGATGCTGAAGTCATGGAAGTTCTTTTCCATCCTGGCTTTTCAACGAAGAGTGAGGCATCAGACATCAGCGGTCGTGGTGTCGGTTTAGATGCTGTGCGCAGCTTTTTGTCTGAATACAATTGTCGAGTGGAAATTGCATCTCAGAATGGCAAAGGTACCAGCTTTCGTCTGGTTATTCCGGCCAGCTGGGTTGTGATCCTATGGAATGATTCTGGATTGATCTGGGATGCCCACGAAGCTCGTGTCGCGAAAGCATCCTGAACAGAGGCTCTATTCCAAAGTGGATTTTTCGTTAGATTCTTCCGAATTGGATTGAGCCTTGGCAATAGCCTGAAGAACCACATCCTTGATCTGCTGACTTTGTTTGGCTTCCACTTTAAATTGGCTGTCACATACCTTAAGCATGGAATCGAGGTCTTTTGGATTCTCGGTGCCGAGATTTTCGCGGAACTGGCTTTCTATACATTCGCTCAAGCCTTTGGAGTAGCCCCGCTTGGCCATTTCTTGAGTGAGGCTCAGGAAGACAATCTCTAGATTGCTTTCAGGTTCCTCTGCTACTTCTGAAATGGCTGAACTATCGCCATCGAAAACTTCATCTGGCCCGTCGGTTCCTCGTTCGACAGACAGGGAATCTTTATTTATTCTTCTTGTCGAGTCATCCTGTGTCAGAGTGGTGGCGCCGCGTTCTTGCAAAGGATTGTCCTTGTGACTTCGAAAAAAGAGCGACGAAGCTGCTAACAAAACGGCTAGCAAGAAAATAAAGCCTAGGCCGAAACGTATTCCCATTGCACATTCCCTTGTTGCATTCAATTTCCTTGGCAATATTTACCGTAATTTTGTGCTGTCGGCTAGATATGATCCAAGCTGGCTACAAAGGACGGACTTCAACAAGCAAAGCCCAGCGATACCAGAGTTCGAGTGTTTCGGGTAGATGCGGCATCAGGGCCTCAAGCTGCGGTGGCCCCAGGCGGGTCAGGCATTCAAGGAGACTCCCACCTGCCATCAACGATTCCAAAAGCGGGAGCTCTTCCTCTTTCAGGCGAAGTGAGACAGTTTCATCGCTCGACAATTTTACAAAGATCACTCCTTGATGGGTCCTTCGAGTCCAGCTTTTGCAGGCTTCCTCATCAGAATTAACCAGGTATTCCTGACTGTCATTCCAAAGTTGGTGTAGATCCAGCGAGTCCAGGGGAAAGTGAAAACATGCATGGGTGGAAAGTACCAATTGCAGCGGTTGATCGGGCGAACGACTCGCTTGGCTTTGCTGTGAGGGGTCGCTGGCATGAAGGCAGTTCCAGAGCTTAAGACAAACACTCACCACATCGACTAGGGCGAAAATTCGACTGTAGTCAGGATGCTGCAAAATAAAATCAGGAAGCTTTTGGAGGGCCTCTGCCCAGAGATACGATTGGGGTGGGCAGGCGAGAAAGTAATCATGAAGCAAGAGCTCCAAGAAATCCCTGCCCCATATCTTCTGGCAACGAAGCAGCAGCGACACGGGAGGGCCTGCCACTAAACGTGACTGGATTTGCTGCTGGTAGAGGCGCTCACCCGCCGTAGATTCGCCTTCAGCTGTTGCAAATATTTTGGCAAAGAAAAGCGCCAAGGTCGAGCTTGGAGTCATCGTTAACCTATCTGGCCCAAACCGTGACAGAGTTCATTCATGATCACAGCTAGGGTGACATCGTCATCATCTCTCTCAAGGATGACCGGATGCCATCCAAAAAGTTCTATCGCACGTTGTAGCAACTGCCATACAGGTTCGATAACCATTTGATCATGGGTATCATGCAGGAGTAAACCGCGTTGTCGATGGCCGGAGCAATGGTATTGAATAATGGAGGAAGCGCGAAGTGAGTCCAAAGCTTTGAGAGGATCAAATCCAAAATTATGCGCATTGACATATAGGTTGTTGACGTCGAGAAGGATGCCGCAGCCCGTGCGATCGGCCAGGGTTTGCAGAAATTCCAACTCGGGTATTTGGTCCTCGGGAAAACGGACATATGAGGAGATATTTTCGAGTCCGATTTGGAATCCCAAGACATCCTGAACCAAATGGACTCGCTGTACGACGTGCTCCAGATGTTCTTTGTTCAATGGGATAGGTAAAAGATCGAAGCTTTGACGATTGTCCAATTGAGAAAAAGCCAGATGGTCTGTATAGATTCGGGCTTGGCTCAGTTTCATGATGCGTTTGATTTCTGCTAGGTATTTGGGATCGATGGGATCGAGTCCCCCAATATCTAAATGCAAACTATGAAGCAGAACTTGGTCATGACCAGCCATCTGCTCCAAAAATTTATGCTGGGGACCACCCTGTTGAAACATGAAATGTTCCACCATTATTTCTATGAAGGGACGTTCCGACCATCGAAGAAGTTCTTCGGCGTAGTGGGGTCTAAATCCAAAACCCCAGGGCTTATCATGCTGCAAGAACGTGAGAGATTTGGCTTTTGATTCGGCGCTTGCGTCCACCTAGTTTCTCGTTATTTTTTCGGCGCTTCTTTTCGAATACCCTGTTTGTCTTCAATTTTTAGCACGCCGTCTTTTTCTTTAATATAGACAAATCCACCGGCAGCTATGCAATCTTTCTTCTTTTCTTTTTTGACCCAAGCTAGGTGTCCGTCTTTGTCTGAACCTTGAGCCGTGCCGGCGCATTCCCCGAGTTTGGACGCCTTATATCGCTCCTGAAATACAGCATTTGCAGTATCTAGCTGCTGCTGACCAACGCCGCAACCGTTTGAACCTTTGCAGGTATTGATGCCAAAGCATTCTACGGATTTTTCTTTCTGTGGCGCTGCCGATGCCTCGTCTGATCGCTGAAGAGCGCCGGCCACTAATCCTGATGCTGCCAAAGCGCAAAGCCAAGCTTTTTGATCCATGGGAGTCTCCGAGATGGGTATTGATTGATTATCCTTGCCGCCCTGGGCGGGGTCAAGTTTTCAACTGTCTTACTTCTTTTTGAGGGTCTCCGGACGAACGCCGTTTTTATCTTCAATTTCCAGGAGTCCATCTTTTTCCTTTAGGAACACAAAACCGCCGACAGCAAAACAGTCCTGTTTGTTATCCTTTTTGACCCATCCGAGGTGCCCTTCCTTATCCGAACCTTCGGCTGTGCCAGCACATTCGCCGAGTTTAGTGGCCTTGTATCGCTCTTTGTAGGCTATATTCGCAAGATTAAGCTGCTGTAAGTTCACGCCGCAACTGTTGAGGCCTTTGCAGGTATTAATGCCAAAGCATTCGACGGTTTTTTTAGTCTTTTGAGGTGCTGCATCAGCCTCATCAGATCTCTGCACCGTGTTTGCAAGCAAACCTGATGCAGCTAAAGCATAGAGCCAAGCTTTTTGATCCATGGGGGCCTCCGGGAAGGGTGAACTTCCATTATCCTTGGCACTTCTGGACGGGTCAAGTCCTCCTGCCGCAGATGAGGCCTTGGCTTGTTCGGGTCAAGCTTGCTATAAAAAGCTGCTCTTTCTGAATCGTCCATACGGTGCCGCAATGACTGATAAAAAATTCATGCTCCTCCTTCAGCTGCAGCAGCATATCGATGCTGAGCTCTTGTCTTTGCAAAAATCGGTCGACAGTGCTGCGGAAGCTGCCACACATCCCGAAGCCAAGCCTGAAAATAAATATGATACGCGAGGTTTGGAAGCATCCTACTTAGCGGGAGCTCAAAAAGAACGGGTGGGCGAACTGAAGGCAGCCCTCCAGTTGCTCAAGAATACAACGCTTAGGGTCTTCGCGGAGACTGATCGGATTGGTCCAACGGCATTGGTCGAGCTCGAACAGGATGGGCAGCTGAGTTTGTGCTTCTTGATGGCTTGGGGGGCTGGCTATGCTCTTGTTTGGGATGAGCGGCCCGTGTTGACCATTACGCCTCAGTCACCTTTAGGGCAAGCTTTGATTGGCAAAACTCAGGGCGACACAGCTTTGGTGAAAACCGCAGCCGGCCAGCGTGAATATGAAATTTTAGCAGTTTATTGAACTGGAACTCGCATTTGTTATCGCACCCAATCCACCGAGAATTTTCTTCCCTTAATCTTACCCTCGCGCAACCGTTCAACGGCTACCCGACCTATCGCTTGGGCAACGGCAACGTAGGCAATTCGGTCATGAATTTCGATTTTGCCGATATCTGATGCGCTGAGTCCACCCGCTTCACCGGTCAAGGCACCCAGAATATCGCCAGGTCGCAACTTATCCTTGCGGCCTCCCCCAATCGAAAGGGTTGTCATCGCCGCGCCTTGATACAAAGCTTTGTCTTTACTGCGGCTCGCCGATGGGGATGATTGCTCCCATTTTTGACGGTCGAATTCTATTCCTGTGTATTCTTCAATGGCACGTATTTTCATCGATTCGCGCGAGGTTGCGAGTGAAACCGCAATACCCTTTTTACCAGCTCGCCCGGTTCGCCCAATGCGATGCACATAGGTGTCAGCCTTCAAGGGTAGATCGAAATTGATGACTAAATCCAAGTCAGCCACATCAATACCACGCGCTGCGACGTCGGTTGCCACTAAGACCCGAATACTCCGGTTTCTGAGTTTTGCCATCACCCGATCACGATCAAGCTGTTCAAGATCACCATGCAGACCAGCGGCGCTCACACCCCACTCGCCAAGGGCTTTCGTGATCTCACCGACAGCGGCTTTGTGATTCGAAAAAACGATCGCAGCTTCAGGCCGGTATTGATCCAGAAGGCTATGCAAAGCTGATAGCTTTTGCTCAGGATTCGCTTCCATCAGGATCTGCTGAATGGCTGGTGCCGAGACTTCGCCTTCTTCAATCGTGACTCGTTGAGCTTGTCTTTGATAGGTTTCGCTCATGGCTTCGATACTGGACGGGAACGTGGCCGAGAAAAAGATCGTCTGACGATTCTTCGGTGTGGCGCCGAGAATCTGCTCCATATCTTCTTGGAATCCCATGTCGAGCATACGATCGGCTTCATCCAGCACCACATAGCGCAAAGGCGTCAGATCCAGGGTTCCACGCTTAAGATGATCCAAGAGGCGTCCTGGTGTTCCAACGGCGATATGGACCCCGCCTTCCAAGCTATTCATCTGCGGGCGTAAGGGCTCACCTCCGGAAAGGACAATCACTTGCAATCCAGGATGCCGTCGTCCCAGCTTGCGAATTTCGCGAGCCACTTGACCGCAAAGTTCCCGCGTGGGGCACATGATCAGAGCTTGCAAACGTTTGCCAGGCAAACTGATTCGGTCTAGGATCGGCAGAGTAAAGGCAGCGGTTTTGCCGCTTCCTGTTTTAGATTGACCAATAAGATCATGACCTTCCAAGAGGATCGGAATGCTCTGCGCCTGGATAGGCGTCATACGGGTAAAACCCAATTCTGCCACCACTTCCTGTAGGGAAGGAGAGATGGCAAGGGCTGAAAATAAAGCAGGATTTTCGGCATTCGACTGGGATGCTTGCATGATCTTTTACTCCGGGGAATCCAAGGACGGGTCACCTTATACCAAGCTCCACAAAAGGGCCAGTCGAGAAGGCGATTCTGCGCTATTGCTAGCCTGGGCTCGGTTGCTCACGCTTGCGCAGTTTTTCGTAAATGGATGGATCGATGGATGTTTTAAGGCTTGGAAGAGGCGCGCTGACGATTTTGCTCAAAGCCAATTCTGGATGATTGTCGACTTCACGGTTGTAGGCATCGACAAGTAAGGGTTCGAGAATGAGGACGTCCTCGGCATTATAGGTGAGCAGTGTTTCCAGTGCACCAGGTTGAGCTTCCTCATGCATTTTCCAGAGTCGAACGGCATCATACCCATCTAAATCCATAGAACTTCGCTGGTGGAGATGGGCAGTCGTCTTCTGAATCGCTTTCAGACCACCTTTGAAACCCTGACGTCGCAACCAAGGGCAAAGATCGATATGGGCTTTATGGAGAGCGAGACCAAATTCTGCACTCAAAAAAGGCAGATCATAGGCTGCGCCGTTATAGGTGCAAAAAAGCGAAGCTTCGTCCATGATCCAATTCAAGAGATCCCGCTTACGGCTGTATTCGTATTCCTGATGCAATTCTCCACGGAAGCAAAAGGCCACGGCTGTCGACTCTGTCGCCGGAGGCATGCCGCCATTGGCTGCTTCTATATCAAAATAAGCAATGTCGTCGAAGCCGCCGGGAATCAATCGCCAGCGTTCCGCTCCTGGCAGTTGGCGGTCGAAATAATAGAGATCCCCACGGTCCCAGGCAGCAAGAGATTGTTCGATGGATTGGCAGACGTCATCCAGGCGTTTGGATTTAAACATCTGGGGAGCGTGTTTCAGGAGCTCTTCCCAGTCGGTCATGCCGATTTTCCAAAGATGCTTTTCGGACCGAGGTCCCACACCCTTAAGATGGACGAAACTGCGTCGCAGAAGTTTATGCTGGATGATGGTGCGCGAAGTCATGACTCAGATCCTGTCGAAACGAGGATCTCACACTATAACCTCGATTGGCGAGAAAGCCAAAGTCTTGCTGCGAAAGATTCGCGGAGCCTATGGCAAGAAAGGCAAACATAGGGTGTCAATGTGGACGGATGGCTCGAATCGAAAGAATCAAGTTCGTTCTGGTAAAATCCCGCAGCGATTGAGGGCGCTGCATGAAGTTTTCTCAAAAAAATCCCTACCCATTGGAATCTTTTTAAACATCGCCTCTAGCGAATCTTTATTGATGGCTATGCAGCCAAGATCGAAAGCCCATTCTACCCAAATCATCCCAGGGACTTGTCCTCTCCCAAACACACCTTGTTGTAGTAAAATTACAAGAAACGACCCCCTTCTGGTCGGGAAACTTACTCAGAAAAATCGCATATGCGTGGATAAAGATGTATTATATTGATTAATGACGCATAAAATCGATCTTCGTTTCAGCGAACAGATGAGACTACCGAACGGTTGTCTCCAAGTGTCAAGGGAGGTGAATTTAGAAAAATTGAATTCCTGGAAGCCTTGAAAGAGGCTTTACTTACCGGAGTGTAACCCAAAATACAGGGTAGAGTGAGCGAACATTTTTCGTAAAGAATATGCCCTTGCGATCCCATTATTCCTGTGGTTATACTCCGAGCCGAACACGAAAAAAACACTTAGTTTTATGCAACCCGCTTGAATAACGCACAAGGGACGGAACTCCCCAGCCAGAGGAGTGCACATGCAAGGACCACACAAGACCCTGAGCTTCGGCTGCGAAAGACCGATGTATCGTGGATTGATTTCGTGGAGCCTAGGCGACCAGGGCCCTCCGGTATATTTGGAGATCGCTGTCCTGCAGCTGCTGCAGCAAAGGCAACGAATCTTCCAGGATGTAGCTTCCGTATTCCGCCAGTCCATGATCCGTCTGAGCAAACCCCTTCCTGGTTAGGGCTCATTCCTAGAGTCCTTGGCAAACTTCCGTTGAATCCACTTTCGCTCGTATTGAGGTGCCCTATGTCACAGGAAAGGTTTGAACAAGCTTGGCTGGATGATCCCCGACTGGTACAACGCGACGCATGTGGCGTTGGCTTCGTCGCGAGTATCAAGGGCCATAAATCCCATAAGGTCGTCGCCGATGGCTTGGAAATCCTTCGTCGCATGGATCATCGCGGAGGCCGAGCGGCCGATGATTTGACTTCGGATGGTGCAGGACTCTTAACCCAGATTCCCCATGAACTCTTTCTGAAGCTCGCTCAAGAGGAAGGTAAAGCTCTGCCTGCACCCGGTAATTATGCAGTTGGTCAATTCTTTTTGCCCAAGGTTGTTGCCGAACAGGAACATTGGTCGACTCGCATCGTCGAGCTCTCAGCGAGTTGGCAGGTCTCTGCCTTGATTCGCCGCAAGGTGCCGATCGAACCTTCTGTTTTGGGTCCTATTGCCGCCGGCAATGAACCGAGCATCGTCCAGTGGGTTTTTACTGATCAAGCCGTTCAGTCAAAACAATCCTTCACCTGGCGCCTCTATATGCTGCGCAAGGAATTGGAAGAGGAAGGTCGGCAGAAATATGGCATCAAGCAACTCCGCTTCTATTGCGTTAGTCTTTCCACGGAAACAATTTGTTACAAAGGCCTGATTCTAGCCAAAGACTTGGCCAACTATTATCTGGATCTGAAAGATCCTCTGTTCACTTCGGCTTTTGCCATGGTGCACCAACGCTTTAGCACCAATACAATGCCCTCGTGGCCGCTGGCTCAACCCTTCCGCAGTATTTGTCACAACGGCGAGATCAATACTTTGCGCGGTAACATCAATGCGATGCATGCGCGAACCCAGCTGCTGAAAAAAGCCGGTATCGAAGATGATTTAAAGTCGATGGGTCCAGTGTGCACACCGGGTCTTTCCGATTCGGCTATGCTCGACAACACGATCGAATTTTTAGTAAATACCGGTCGTCCTTTGCATCAAGTCTTAAGCATGTTGATCCCTGAGCCTTGGGATTCCAATCACGAGATGGATCAGGCTCTCAAAGACTATTACGAATATCATTCCTATCTCATGGAGCCATGGGATGGTCCTGCGTTTATCGGTTTTTCCGATGGCCAGCGAATCGGTGCGATATTAGATCGAAATGGTCTCAGGCCGGGTCGATACTGGGTGACTTTTGATGGTTATGTAATCATGGCTTCCGAAGCGGGCGTATTGGATCGACGTCCAGAAGAAATCGTTCACAAAGGCCGCCTCAGTCCAGGTCGCATGTTCTTGGTTGATATGAAACTCGGGGCCATAGTCCCTGACCACACGATCAAGCAAAGTCTTTCCCTGCAAAAGCCGTATGGCAGTTGGCTGCAGCAGCATAGAAAGCATCTTTATGATCTGCCTGTGCCAAATTTTGCGTCGTATCCACCTGATCCAGATCAGGATATGCAGCAAAAACTCTTGGCCTTTGGCTATAGCAAAGAAGATTTGCGCATGATTCTGGCGCCGATGGCGAATGAAGCAAAAGAACCTGTCGGTTCTATGGGCAACGACACGCCGATCGCCATTTTATCAGAGCAGCGGCCTCTGCTCTATAATTACTTTAAGCAGCTCTTTGCTCAGGTCACCAATCCCCCTATTGATGCAATACGGGAAGAGATGGTGACTTCCTTGGCTTCGCACCTGGGAGCCGAGTCTAATCTTCTGGACGAAACGCCGGAACACTGCAATGTCTTGCGCCTCAAACAACCAATCCTTACGGATATGGACCTGCAGCGCCTTGAATTTCACGATGGACCAGGACTCAGAGCGAAGAAAGTTTCGATCCTTTATCGGCCAAAATTAGAGACTCTCGAAGCCAGTATTCTCCGTCTTCAGTCGGAAGTAGCAGAAGCCATTGAGGACGGTTTTACCATCGTGATCCTTTCTGATCGGGATATCGATGCCGAGCTGGCTCCCATTCCCGCGCTTCTTGCGACGGCAGCGGTGCATCATGATTTGATTCGTCGCGGCATGCGCATGAAAGCAAGCCTTGTGGTGGAAAGTGGAGAGCCTCGAGAGGTTCATCATTTTGCTTTGCTCATTGGATATGGAGCGGCGGCGGTTAACCCTTACCTTGCTGTCGCTTTGATTGCCCAGAAATTAGACACACAAGGCTTTGATAGCAGCAAGACTTCAGCCACCCTGCAGGCGAATTACATCAAAGCATTGGGCGACGGTTTGCTCAAGATCATGTCCAAAATGGGTATCTCTACCTTGCAGTCCTATCGAGGGGCACAGATCTTTGAAGCGCTGGGCCTGAGCCAAAGCTTGGTTGATGCCTACTTTACCTGGACTCCGACCCGAATTGAAGGGGCAGGCATTGAAGACTTCGATGCAGATACGCGCTACCGTCACAGCAGAGCCTATGACCCCAAGCCCCAGTACACGGCCTTGCCGCAGGGGGGACAGTATCACTGGCGCCGCGAAGGTGAAGCTCACTTGCATAGTCCGGCAATGATTGCCAGTCTGCAGCAGGCGACGCGTATCAATAGTCGCGATGAATTCAAGAAATTCTGTGCGACTTTAGATCATCAGACCCGGCAGTATTTGAATATTCGTGGCCTCTTGCGTTTCAAGCCAGGGCAGTCCGAGATTCCATTGGAAGAGGTGGAAACGGCCACCGAGATCGTCAAGCGTTTTGCTACCGGGGCGATGAGCTTCGGATCGATTTCCAAAGAAACTCATGAAACGGTGGCTGTGGCCATGAACCGCATGGGTGCTCGGAGCAATTCGGGCGAAGGCGGGGAAGATCCTGATCGTTTCATTCCCGCTGCTAATGGTGATCTAAGACGCAGTTCTATCAAGCAGGTCGCCAGTGCGCGCTTTGGAGTGACCAGTCATTATTTGATCAATGCCGATGAATTGCAGATCAAAATCGCTCAAGGTGCCAAGCCTGGAGAAGGTGGTCAGCTGCCGGGTCACAAGGTAGACGAAGAGATCGCTCGGGTCAGGCACAGTACGCCGGGTATCACACTGATCTCTCCCCCACCCCACCATGATATCTATTCGATCGAAGATTTGGCTCAGCTGATCTTCGATTTGAAAAATGCCAATCGAGATGCACGAGTCAGCGTGAAGCTCGTATCCGAGGTCGGAGTTGGAACCGTAGCGGCTGGTGTTGTGAAAGCGAAGGCTGATGTGGTCCTCATCGCTGGCTATGAAGGTGGAACCGGCGCCAGTCCTATTTCTTCAATCAAACATGCAGGCCTGCCTTGGGAGCTCGGTTTAGCTGAAACCCATAGGACCTTGGTCGAAAATCAGTTGCGTGGACGGGTCGTATTGCAGGCCGACGGACAGATGCGAACCCCTCGCGACGTCGCCATTGCCGCTCTTCTCGGTGCTGAGGAATGGGGCATTGGAACAGGGGCTCTGATTGTCTTGGGTTGTATCATGATGCGGAAGTGTCATTTGAATACTTGTCCGGTTGGGATTGCAACGCAGGATCCCGAACTCAGAAGAAAATTTCAAGGCCAGCCTGAGCATCTGATCAACTACTTCTTTCTGCTGGCGGAAGGCCTGCGCGAAATCATGGCAAAACTTGGGATTCGTCGGGTGGCAGACATGATCGGTCGGGTCGATCTTTTGGAAAAAATTCCAGATCTCGCCGACGATCGCTTGAATCGAATTGATTTGCGGGCCATCCTGGATGCACCAAATGCACCTGAGCAAGCAGCACGGAGGCAAATTCGCAAGCAAAATCATGAAATGGAAGCCACACTGGATTATCGAGTCCTGCTTGGAGCTTGTGAGCCTGCTTTGAATAAGAGACATTCCGTGACTCTGGATTTGGCCATTGCCAATACTGATCGTGCGGTGGGGACGATGCTATCCAGTGAAATCTCTAGACGCCATGGTGGACATGGTCTGCGTGACAATAGTATCCAGCTCAATTTCAAAGGTTCAGCTGGTCAGAGCTTTATGGCTTTTGGTGCCAAAGGAATCACGGCGGTTCTGGAAGGTGAAGTGAATGACTACTGCGCTAAGGGCTTGTCCGGTGCCAAAGTAGTGGTGATTCCTCCTGAAGAGAGCGCGATCATGGCCGAAAGCAATGTCATCTGCGGTAACGTGACCCTCTATGGAGCAACGTCCGGATTCCTCTATATTCGTGGCCTAGCAGGTGAGAGATTTGCCGTCAGAAATAGCGGAGCGCATGCTGTGGTCGAAGGTCTCGGTGATCACGGATGCGAGTATATGACAGCAGGATCCGTGATTGTTTTAGGAAGAGTAGGACGCAACTTTGCAGCTGGAATGAGCGGCGGTTATGCCTTTGTGTATGATGCGGATGACACTCTCCAAAAGCGCATCAACACTGAAATGGTGGAAGTTTCGTCGCTTAGTGATGAAGAGGATGAATCGTTTGTCCTGCGTCAGCTGCAAGAGCATTTACGATTGACTCGTAGCTCCGTCGCAGCACAGATCCTGGATCATTGGAATATAGAAAAATCGCGATTCCTAAGCGTTGTTCCCAGTGCTTATCGGGCTCTGATACGTCGTCAGCAGCGAGATCGGATTCAACCATCCATCCGAGTGGTTGGTGGCGAAAACCTGGGAACAATCCTGGAAGAAGGAGGCTACCATGGGTGAAATCAAAGGTTTTATGACCTATGAACGAACGGTTCCAGCCAAAGAGCCAGCGACGCAGAGAGTGCAGCATTTCCGTGAATTTGCTTCAGCAATCAATGATGAGGAGCTCCGCAAACAAGGGGCTCGTTGCATGGACTGCGGTGTTCCCTTCTGTCATAACGGTTGTCCTCTAGGTAATGTGATTCCCGAATGGAATCACTTGGTGTCGGACGAGGATGATGAAATGGCCCTGCAGGCCCTGCTAGCCACCAATAATTTCCCCGAATTCACTGGACGGATTTGCCCGGCTCCTTGTGAATCGGCATGCGTCCTTGGAATTCATGAAGATCCCGTTTCGATTGAAGCGATCGAGATGGCCTTGGCTGACAAAGGCTTTGCAAAAGGTTGGATCAAAGCCGAACCTCCAGCCATTCGCACGGGCAAAAAAGTTGCTGTGATTGGCAGTGGTCCTGCTGGTCTGGCCGCCGCACAGCAGCTGAATCGGCAAGGGCATTTGGTCACTGTCTATGAGCGAGCAGATCGAGCCGGTGGACTTTTGATGTATGGAATTCCAGATTTTAAGCTGGAAAAGACTCGAGTTCAGCGACGTGTTCGCCTGCTAGAGGAAGAAGGGATTAGCTTTCGCTGCGGTGTCAATGTCGGCGTCGACGTTTCCATGCAAGAGCTCAAGCAGGAATATGACGCCATTCTTTTGAGCTGCGGTGCCACTCAGAAGCGGGACGTATCGATTCCAGGTCGCGACTGCTCGGGTGTTTATTTCGCCGAGCAATTCCTCACCCAATCAACGAAGCGCGTGCTCGGTGATCCATTGGGTGATGCCGAACAAATCCTTGCAACAGCAAAGGATGTGATCGTCATCGGGGGTGGAGATACAGGATCCGATTGTGTGGGAACTTCAAATCGCCAAGGTGCGCGATCCGTCACCCAGTTTGAAATCATGGCCAAGCCGCCTACTTTAAGCAAATATCCAAGAGCGGAAGAGCGTCCCCAAGAAACCCCTTGGCCGCAGTGGACTCACATGCTGCGAACCTCCAGTTCGCATGAAGAGGGTTGCACGCGGCATTGGTCTTTGGAGTCTGTCCGGTTTGAAGCGGATGCGCGGGGGCGTTTGCAGGCGCTTGTGACCCGTGAATTGGCTTGGTATACCGACGAAAAAGGTCAAAAACGCTTTGAGCCTGTGGCTGGTTCTGAAAAGCGCTGGCCTTGTCAGTTGGTTTTGATTGCCGTTGGCTTTGTGGGAGCCGATACCCGTGGCCCAGTTGAACAGTTGGGTCTGGAGATGACTGATCGAGGCAATATTAAAGCTGATGAATACGCCTACGCAACCAATGTGTCAGGAGTCTTTGCGGCTGGTGATGTCAGACGAGGCCAGTCTCTAGTCGTCTGGGCCATTGCAGAAGGTCGAAAAGCAGCGGAAGCTATTGGTCGATATTTGCAAAACTGACAATTCTTCTAAAGACGCTGTGACTTGCACGGCGGCTTATCCTCCGTAGAGCAGCCCGTCTTCAGCTCAGTCAGGGTCGAGGCGGGCCTATTTTTTTGCTTACATTTCCATCATCCCCGACTTATCTTGCCCTCTCACAAGGGCAGCGATGCGTTCCGCATTGGCTTAAAATATCCAAGCTAGCAACAAAAATAATATAAAAGTGGCTTAAACCTTTGAGTTCGATCGATTTCTGACCGAAGGGTAGAGGCCGGGAAAGTTTGTGAAAGGTCTTCAAGGTGTTTGAGCCTTTCCAAGTATCTAAAGGCGCAACCCATGAGTTTGGCTCTTGCAAAAAGGTTTTCTTATGACGTCAGAGAATCAAAGCCCGTCCACTTCGTTCTTCATACCGTTTTGGTTGGCTCCAAAGGTCGTCCGAGATACCCGATCCCCCGAGATTTTGCGTGCTTGGCTCCAGCATGAAAACGATTTTTGTGCCAAGCAGCTGGCCACCAGCTTTTTGGGGGTTGGCCTGCTCATTCTCCTCTTTATTCCCTTGGATATGCATCTGGGTGAAGTCAATCCGAGCCTGAGCTATGCACTTCTTTTGCGAGGAATCCCTTCGCTGCTGTTTCTGCTCGGTGGGGCTTATCTGAAATGGGGAAGAAGCTTTTATGGAGATCGAGTCTTTCTCTTTCCTAAGGTCTATGGCATCGCCATGGTGGGGATATTGACGGCTTTGCAGTACAGCTATGCAGCGGACTTTCCTGATCGCGCCCGATTTTATCCACCCATGATTGCTGCGTTGGCCGTCTTTACTCTTCGAGTTGATTGGTTCGAAGCCATCCTTATTTTTGCAATGCAGATTTGGGTGTGGATGCTATTCTCGGATTGGAATGCGAGCCTAGTTGTCCGCGACATCAACTATCAGTTGTTTGGTGGCGTTCTAGCTTTGCTTTTTCAAAGACGAATTGCTAATGAAGCGGCAACATTTGTTAGCGAAGAAAAAAGAAAAATGATTGAACGAGAAAACGAGCTGCTTCGTATGAAGCGGACATCCATGCTCTTGCAGAGGTTTTTGCCGACAGATGTGACCCAGGAAATTATCCATGGTCGCTTGGACTTCAATGCACAACCTCGTAAAGTCCATGCCACAATGCTGTTTGTGGATATAGTGAATTTTACGCGATTGCAGGAGCAGATTCCCTTAGAGAGACTTGGCGAATTCATGAATCGCTACTTCGCAGTCATGACTGAGATTGTCTTCGCGCATGGTGGAATGTTGGATAAGTTTATAGGTGATGGTGTTCTGGCGATATTTGGCTTTCCGCGGAGTCTGTCCTTGACCGAGCAAGCACAAAAAGCAGCCCATTGTGCTCGGGAGATGTTGCATGCTTTGTCAGGAATACAAAAGGAGATGAGCGAATCATCAGTTGGAATTAGAGTGCAAATTCGCATCGGGATCCATCAAGGCGATGTGATCATCGGAGGATTTGGAGGAGAGGCCAGAACCGACTATATGGCTTTGGGGGTCACTTCATTGATGGCTCAGAGACTCAAGGCAACCGCGCCTGAAGGCGGAATACTGGTTTCCGAAGCCGTGGCCGAAGCTCTTTCCTATGAAGGCTGCGAAGACTTCGGTGAGCGAGTTTTAAGGGGTATTGGTCCCCGGCGAGTCTTCAAGTTACTACGCTTTCCCGATGACTCAGTTCCCTCTATCGCTCCTTCGAGGTTTCGCGATAAGATGGCAGCATAATCCAAATTTGTTGTGTGAGGTCCCTCGGTGAAAAAACGTGGAGGCTGTCTCTTCTTTTTCCTGGTTCTTCAAAGTACGAGCCTTTGGGGAGAAGAGTTCATAATTCCTGTGGAGAATCAGCAGCAGGACCAGAGGGCTTCGATTCAGAACTTTGACGACAAGGCCCGGCGTTTGCTCGTAGCGATTGGCGAAGGCCGTTTCGAATCAGTCCGAGATCTTTTCTTTCCAGAGCCCGCATTTTTGCAGCTGAAGGCGATTGCCAAGCCCTTGGACTATTACCGCCAGCTTACAACGTGGTATCAGAATGATTTCAAGAAAGAAGTTGAGCGCTTTAAGGGTCGTGGACCGCTTCAATTTAAGGCACTTCGGGGCGGTTCATGTCAATGGAAGGCCGCGCAATCTGAGGCGAATAAAATCCCCTATTGGTCTTGCTATAAGAAGAAAATAGATGTGCAGACCGTGGATAACATAGAGACGATTGAAATCCGCGCCCTGATCAACTGGGGGAGCGAGTGGTACATCACTCATCTGGGACCTATTCCTAAGCCTTAGGCTAGATCTTCAGCATCAGGGAAAGTCCCGTTGTATATCCATAGATGTACGAACGCTGATTGCGGTCCACAAAGCTGAGCGAACCATATTGAGCTGATGTGAACAGTCCAAAGGAAAAGCCCGGAAGCAGATTGAACTGATAGTTCCCGGTAATGGACAGCCTTGCTCCTGACGCCAGTGAATCATTGACAATCGCATAACTGTTGGGGGCATCGGCTCGATTGGATTTTGTCACATACCGGGACTTGAGTTTGCCACCCAATGCATGATCGTAGCTCATAGTGACCAAGGCTTGGCCCCATCGATTGAAATTGCGGAGGGCACCGACCTCAAGGATTAAGGAATTCATATGAAAACTCCCCTCAGTTCCACCGCTCTTGCTGAGCTGGCTTCCATTGACGCCGACGTCGAGATCTTCGAGCCCGATGCCAAGGACGAACGATCGTCCACGGAAGGGGATCAAAGTGGAGGCCACGGTTCTGAGTTGTTTGACACTGCCGTTACTGTAAGTCCCACTGACTGCCTCGCCATCTTCATAGGCCGTGGTACTCGGCAGTTTTGTAAGAGTTCGGTCGCCGTTGGCTTCCAGGTTGAGGGAGCCAGTTCCATAATTGATGGAGAGTTGAAAGACTTGCGTCTGATTTTCCGTCGATCCTTCTGCCGTGGATGAGTTCGAATTCCATTCAGCCGCAGTGTTCCCGTTCGCAGGCACAGCTGCAGTTTGGGCCCTAAGGCTCGGTGCCGGGACAAGGAGTATGAGGCAAAGCAGAAGGCGCAAAGTACTCTCCTAGGCTCAATAAGGTCTATCGAGGGAATCGGAGAGAATTCGTCAAAACTTGAGATCCAAGTTTTTGCTTTCCAGAACTCAGAGGATAGTTCAACAGAATACTTTGTTCCAATCCAGATTTTTGCACTTTTCCTAAAGGACAGGGTCCTCAACTTGCTTGGTTGACCTTCCGAAGAAGACGCAGTATTCCCAGGGTATGGGCCCTGCTGGAGGATGAGTGGTATGGGTGGTTCGAAAAAGAAGATACACATCAAGGTCCCCATTCGGAAGCAGCCGGATGATGTGACTTGTGGACCAACCTGCCTCCACTCGATCTACGAGTATCACAACGACCAAGCGGCATTGGAACAAGTGATCCGTGAGGTGCCGATGCTGGAGACCGGTGGAACCTATGCTTCACGGCTGGGTGTCCATGCGCTTAAGCGTGGCTATGACGCTGAAATCTGGTCGTTTAATGTGAACATCTTCGATCCGACTTGGTTTGGGTTGCCACCTGACCAGTTGTTTGAGAAACTGAAATTGCAGCGTCATGCCAAGAAGCAAAGGAAGCTTCGAACCTCAAGTGATGGCTATATGGATTTCCTGCAACACGGGGGTGTCCTGCGCTTTGAAGATCTCACTTCCCAGCTCCTTGAGTCCTGTCTTCGCGGACCCAGGCCTGTGATCGCCGGTCTGAGTGCGACCTATCTTTATAAGAGTTCCCGTGAGGATCCCAAGACTTGCGAGCACGATGATATCAAGGGACGTCCTTCTGGTCATTTCGTGGTGCTCACGGGAATAGACATGGAAGCTAAGACCGTGAATATCTCCGATCCTTATTTTCCCAATTCTTTGTCGGATCAGAATAACTACACGATTTCCATCGCTCGAGTGATCTGCGCGATCCTGCTCGGAGTGGTGACTTATGATGCCAACCTACTTTTGATAAAGAGGAAAGACGCTAGCAATGAAGAACCTCATCGTAGTTGAATCGATAGACGAATGGCCCAGGCGACTGGGCGACTTTGAGGTTATCAGTGATATCGACTACTTCGTGGACGAAGGCTTTCAGAATATCAAGAATTATCGGGTCTTTAATCTCTGTCGATCCTATCGTTATCAAAGTTCTGGATACTATGTATCACTCTTGGCAGCTGCCCGTGGCCATAAGCCCATCCCTTCGCTGAGTACGATTCAGGAGATGAAGACCAAGGCATTCGTGAAGATCACCTCCGAGAATCTGGACGAGCTGGTTCAGAAGTCGCTCGCTGATATTAAGTCCGATAACTTTGAACTCAGCATCTATTTTGGCAAAAACCTCGCTCGAAAATATGACCGTCTCAGCAATGAACTCTACAAATACTTTTCTGCACCGCTCATAAGGGCCCGCTTTGTTAAGAAAACCAAGTGGCTCTTAAGTTCAATTGGTCCTATCAGTTTGAAGGATGTGCCGCACTCTCATCAAACCGATTTGATTGGCTTCGCCGAGACCTACTTTAAAACCGGCGCGCAACGAAAGCAGCTCAAGTCGGCTCGCTACAGTTTGGCGATCCTTAGAAATCCCAAGGAGCAATTCCCACCGTCGGATGAGAAAGCCATTCAAAAGTTCATGAAGTCGGCCCGCGACATGAATATGGAAGTCGACATCATCGGGCCAGATGACCTCCGTCGACTGGCCGAGTATGATGCCCTCTTTATTCGAGAAACCACCAACGTCAACCATCACACCTTCCGCTTTGCTCAAAAAGCCAAAGCCTTGGGCCTAGTCGTAATTGACGATCCGGAATCGATTCTACGTTGTACCAATAAAGTCTATCTAGCCGAACTTCTGAAGCGACATAATATTCCGACGCCCAAGACCTTTATGATTCATAAGAAAAATTTGGATCAAATTATTGATAAGCTGCCGATTCCCAGCGTGCTCAAACGGCCTGATAGCTCGTTTTCTCAAGGTGTCGTCAAGGCTGAGAATCGGGAAGAGATTCGTGAAAAAGTGATGACCATGCTAGAGGATTCTGACCTCATTATCGCTCAGGAGTTTATGCCGACTCCTTTTGATTGGCGGATCGGTATCATCGACAACAAACCACTCTATGCTTGCAAATATTTTATGGCACGCAATCACTGGCAGATTTATCACACTGATAAAGAAGGGGAATTGGACTACGGTCATGCCGAGACTTTCCCAATGGAGGAGATTTCTCCAAAACTGCGAATGCTGGCAGTCAAGACAGCATCGGTCGTCGGTGATGGTCTCTACGGACTCGATATCAAAGAGAAAGATGGCAAGTTCTATATCATAGAGGTCAACGATAACCCAAGTATCGATGCTGGTATCGAAGATCGTATCATTAAGAATAGCCTCTATGACGAAATCATGCGGGTCTTCATTAAAAGATTGGATCGCAAAACGAAAGGATACACTGAATGAGTGAACCTCTTCGCCTTTTCGAAGCCTATGGTATCGAAATGGAATATATGATTGTGGATCGTAAGAGTCTCAAAGTGAAGCCCATCTGTGATGAGCTCATCAAGGCCCTTGCTGGCGAGATCGTCAATGAAGTTTCGCTGGGGCGAATCAACGTCTCCAATGAATTAGTACTGCATGTCATTGAATTTAAGGGCAATGGACCACAGCGAGATCTGCCCCGTTTGCAGCGCTCTTTTCAACGCGAGATCGAGCGAGTGAATGGACTGCTGGAACGTTGGGACGCATGTCTGCTTCCCACAGCCATGCATCCTCTGATGGATCCGCTGACAGAGACACGCCTATGGCCTCATGGTCAGAATGCGATCTATGAAACCTATAACCGAATCTTCGACTGTAAAGGTCATGGTTGGTCTAACCTGCAAAGCGTCCATATCAACCTACCCTTCGCCAACGATGAAGAGTTCGCCCGCTTGCATGCGGCTATACGAATCGCCCTGCCCCTTCTTCCTGCTTTGGCCGCAAGTTCGCCAATTGTGGAAGGTAAGCTCACCGGGTTGGCTGATAATCGTTTGAATTTCTATGCTCAGAATCAGAAAAAAATACCCAGCATTATCGGTGAAATAGTCCCCGAAGCCGTATTTTCCAGGTATGACTACGAAACCAAAATTTTGCAGAGAATCCAAAGGGACATTCGGCCCATGGATCCTGATCATGAGCTGGAAGGCGAATGGCTGAACTCGCGCGGGGCGATCGCTCGATTTGATCGGCAAGCTATCGAAATTCGCGTCTTGGATATTCAGGAAAGTGTCGCTGCGGATTTCGGAGTGATTAGCCTCGTGATCTCTTTAGTGAAGAGTTTGGTTGAAGAACGATGGCTCAGTTTTTCTGAACAAAAAACTGCCGACGAAAAAGAACTCAGAAAGACCTTCATGGGAGCTCTGCAGCAGGGTGGGGCTTGGCAGTTAGTTGATCCGTTTCTGCTTCGTTGCTTCAATCAAAACTCAGGAATCACAATGCAGGATCTGTGGCGGACGATTTGCGCCCGATTGGTCCTGGAACAATATCCGGTCAAAGACTTCTCCGAAGCAGTGGATGTTCTCTTGCAAAGAGGCACTCTCAGTCACAGGATTTCTAAGAATTTGGGATCCTCACCTGATCAAAATGCAGTTGAGGCAACTTGGCAAGACCTCGCAAAATGCCTTCAATCGGGTCAGTTCTATGGCTAGGAGGCGACGCGAGAGAAAATGGGTTGTGCTGATCACTTGTGAACACGGTGGACACAAGGTTCCTGCTCCCTTCCTTCATGAAATGTCAAAGCTGCAGCAAAAGGAATTGCTGACCCATAAAGGTTGGGATTTGGGTGCGCTTGGGGTGGCGCGCTACCTGGCTAAACACCTGGATGTGCCCCTTCATTCTACGCAAATCTCTCGCCTCTTAGTCGATTGCAATCGATCGGCTCACCATCCAAAATGTTTGGGACCAGCCTTTCGCTGCCTAGAAGCGGCAGAGAAAAATTTCATCCTGGCGCTTTACTATTGGCCTCACCGTAATGCTATAGAGAGCCAAATCCTTTCTCACATCCAGCAGGGACGTTCTGTGCTGCACCTTGCCGTGCATAGCTTTACTCCAAAGTTGGATGGAATGGTGCGAAATGCGGAGATTGGTCTTCTCTACGATCCCAGTCGACCGAGTGAAAAGACTTGGGCAAACGGATTGGCCAGGGAAATTCAGGAGCGGCTTGCTGATCTCAGGCTCCGTCGCAACTATCCTTACTTAGGAACGTCCGACGGATTGACCACTTGGCTGCGAAAACACTATGATGCAAATGAATATGCAGGTATTGAGATTGAAGTGAATCAATCCTTATTCAAAAAGTCTCGTGCCACGCAGGGCTTACAAAGAGCTCTAGTTCAAAGCGTAGAAAGTCTGTTGATTCGTCGAGGTTAAAGCACTGTTCCGCCAAACTTCAGACAAAGTCCGCCACCAATGATAAGGGCGACACCTATATAGCCTATGCTCGTGAGTTGAACATTGAAGACCAGCACCGGAATAGCAACAGCGATCAGTTTATAGGTTATTTCCCATGCGAGTCCAAAATTTATGATCGATTCATTGTTGTCGAGTCCGCGGGCAAGCCAAGTCCAAAGCAAATCGGCAGCCAAAGTGCAAATGATGCCAATGGCCCAGAATGAGGTGCTCATTCGAATCTTGGGATGATAGGTGGCATAGAGATGAACGGCATAGATCATCGCAGCAATCAACACAACAACAACAGCACGTAAAGGCAGCATGGAACACCTCATTGAGCTCACAGATGAGACGCGGCTGCATTCACCCGATGTGCAAATCCAGGTTTGCATGATGTGTGCCGGGGATGTTCTGTAGAAGTCGACGAAGGGCTCAGCCTGGAAAACTTCAAAGTAATATGTAAGATGACGATAATATTAATTTATCAGCGATCACTTTAGCTTCGCTGTTAGGCCTTAGCTAAGGCTTCAGCTCGGCCCTGCCAATCTTTTGGTCAGCTGCGAGCCCATAGCCCACGCAGCTTTTCCTGCGATTTATCGGGAGCTTGCGACATGTCTGAATCGGCATAAAGATTGTCTAAACAAGATGGAGCTTTACGCTCTCCTCGAGCGACTGATTGCAAGATGCTTTGGTAGTCACTTGGCAAAAGGGCTAGCAGCGGTTGAGTAACTCGCAGAAACCCCAACATGGCGAGCTCAGCCCGTGCATCGAGCAGCGTTGCTTGAAGACTTAGATCTTGTGTTTTGACTTGAGAGCGACACTTTTCTGCACCACAGAGGCAGTTGAGTGAGCTTGAGATATTGAGAGTCGAGTAGTCCTCGGTGAGTTCTTGTCCTGGGTGAATGTCTCGCGCTGCCATCGTGCAGAAGTTGCCAATGCTCACTGTGGTGGGTTCGCAGCAGTGGTTGATGTAGCGGCCTGCATCCCAACACAGAACATACTGTCCTCGGCCATTGACGAAGGCATAGTGCTCGACGGTTTGCTGAAGCATCGGATTGAGGAGGCTGATTTTTTCGGGGCTGATAACGATGTCGAGTGCGTCCTGAACCCAGACGATCGTCCCCTGAGGGATGAGCTCCGTTGCACAAACTCCGTAGCCAACGTCCGGGTTGATAAAACGCAAGGCGGTATCGGGATGAATCATGCTTTCGCTCCCTATCCTGGACGACATGAATTTTATGACAAGGATTATGTGGTCTTTTATCCATGGTACGTAAGCAGCTCTTTACAGACAATCGCTAATTGCTCGCTCTTGGTTATTCGGAAATGTTGCAAAGCATTGTCGGGCCGAATCGGCCAAAAAAATAGTCGGTTTGTTGTATGTTGATGCTGGGATTTCTGACTCAATTGACGTATTGAGAGACCCAGCGGAGCTCGCTATAATCCTGCCAACTTCAGTAACCACCCTCATGACAAGGGATTCAACATGCGAAAGTTTTTGCTGGCCTTTTGTTGCGGCGTTCTCGAGCTTGTCAGTCCTGTCCTTGCAAGTGATGCTGTGCGCGTTCCAGCCATGCAGTCTGTTCCCGTGTACTTTAAAGGCGATGACAATCGTCGCGAACAAATTGTGGAAGCGGCCTTGCCCGCCTCATCCAGCGAATTTGGACGTTTGACCCTGCTTTTCAAGCTCAGTTGCCCGTCGAACAGCTGCGATCGATGGGATCGCTTGGGTTCTTTCGGACTTATGCAAGCAGGTCCTGACGGTGCGAGTTCTTACCTGGAATTGCTGCGGTTTGTCACTCCATACGCAATCGGCGCGAACTGGTCTTTCGACCTCAGTGATTTTTTGCCCCTATTGCAAGGCAGGCAGAAGTTTAAGGTCTTCATTGATACCTGGGTCGGGCCTGGTCACCCGCAGGGCAATGGTTGGCTGGTCGATGCTGAGCTTGTGTATGAGGAGGCCAAGGATCGTCCACGAGCGGCCTATGTACAACCCCTTTTGAGCCTCGAAGATGTGGTCTATGGAGATCCGCTCAGAAGCTCCGAAAGAAAAGCCGAGGCGTTGCCCCTGATCGGCTACTCGTCTGCAAAACTCTATACGGTGATCACCGGTCATGGTCAGGGAAATGCAGAGAATTGTGCTGAATTCTGTCCCAAGACGCACACAGTGAATCTGGGCACAGCTCGATTTGATAAGCGCGTCTGGAGAGACAACTGCGCAACAACTGTAGATCCCAATCAAAAAGGTAGCTGGCGTTATCCTCGGGCCGGCTGGTGTCCAGGTGACAAGGTCGAGCCGTGGACGGTTGACATCACAGAAGCCCTTCTTGCTGGTCAGACTCAAGTCAGCTACCAACCTGAACCATTCGATAATTCCTGCCGACCAGGATCATCGGATTGCAAAGCTTGTGTGTTTGGTACGAGTTGCGATTTTGATGGGGGATTGCATACCGAGCCTCGCTACTATGTTTCATCCTTTATTATCTACTATCGCTGAAGCTTGAACATGGATAGGGCTGTTGCTGTCGACAGCTCTTGTCAAGGTGTCCGATGGCTAGACTTATCAACTCATCTACTGCAACGGCACATCATAGGCTACGATCCCGGCCATGAGCTCCGAGACGTCTCGATCCATCCCTGAGGCCACCCGAGCTGATGCTAGAATTCTGGTGTAAGCGAGGAAATACCAGTAGCCGATCTTTTCAGCTGCTAGGTATTCCATAGCCAGGGTTCCTCCTACCGACCTCTCAATTTTCTGACCCGCAACGATCTTGTTATTGTCGAAGGACTTGATCGACGGTCTGAAAGGACCATTCCGGTATTCGAGCTTAATGACATTCCCATGGTTCTCGTCATTTTTGCCATCGATCGTATAGGATTCCAAAATGGAGTGCATGGAATCGTATTCAATTTTCACGGACTCAAGATTGATCTGCAAACCTAAAACATAATTCGTGTTGTTTGCCGCTTTATCGCTTCTTGGTGCAAGATGGTACTGCACGAGCGGGCGGAAAATATCCTGGGCTCCCCCCATAAAATTGATCCCAGCCGCTAGCTTTTTTTGTCGAGCTTCGCCTTCATATTTGCTCGCACCTGTGGTGCTGGAATCGGGATTGAAGAGCATGAGGTTCAGCACATTTTCCGCAAGCTTGGCCTTCAGACTGACACCCGTGATCACATAGGACATAAAAGACGAACTGGGCGAGTATCTATAAACTGCAAAAGGAGAATAGTCACCTTCCCAGCCACCCTGATAACCCCATTGTTTGCCGATGATCACACTGGCCATCTCCGAAACTTTTCCTGTGACCGAGGCCTCCGATACTGCATTGCTGATGCCAGTGACCCTATCAATCGCATTCACACTGTGAAAGGCATAAGCAAATTTAAAGATCAGGTTCTCATCGATTGGAGCGTTGAGTTTGATCCGTGCGTAATTGACCTTGAATTGACCGGTATCAGGCTTTTGTGTGGCCGCTTCATCGTTCCACTCGCGGACAGCTACGGGACGGACATCGAACATAATGCGTGCCAGGAGACAGTTGCTCCGACTCAGAAGGATCGCGCAAAGAACACAAGGCACCAAGAGTCTTGGCATGAAGAGTCCTCAAAGTATCTGGTTGCTAGAGCGAGCCCATCTGGTACTTCTTCAAAATTTCAGCTTTAGCGTTGAGGAAGGCTTTGGAGCTCATGGCTCGATCAAGCTCTGCTAAGATTTTATCAGCGTCCGGAAATGCTTTATAGATTCCAATCCGAAATGTCACGACCCCATTCGGAATAAAACCTACGGGAAGAATGCCTAGCATAGACTCATACTTGTACTTCGACGCAAAGTAGTGGATCTGTTCGCGGGGCATAATGAAGAAGTCCCCCTCGCCACGGCCTAGGACAATATGTAAGAGAGTCTCGGTTTTATTCACATAAATTCGCTTGACCGTTTTGGGAATATTTTCTTCTTCCCAGCTAACGCCACTCTGTGACACGAAGGTGAAATTGTCGAGATCTTGCAGAGTCTTGATTCGGGAAATACTTTCGGCCTTGGGTGACTTGGTGTTATAGGCAAGGTAACCGTACTCGAGATGAAAGAGAACGTTTTTGGTAAACTTTGCGTATAACTGGCGTTCGTTCGACGGATAGGTACAGAATGCATGTGCCTTGCCTGATTTGACCATGGTCTGCGCACGAGTCCAGGGAACTGCCGAGAGCTCAGCTTTAATGCCAACGGCATTCTTCACGAGCTCACGAATAAGATCTGGAATGATGCCTTTCGCCTCATGATTTTCTTCGCCGTAACTGATAGGAGCATTGCCGTCTGATAACACAATACTCAAAGTTTGTGCGGCCAGACATTGGGATGCGCTTAAGCCTGTCCACACGACTATGATCCAACGTAAGACTTGATTGAACAAGCGACACCTACCCTTAATTCCGCAAGAATGTAGAAACCAGGAAATGAACTAGCAAGCAAACCGACGTGTCCTGAATGTCGATCCTCAGAGTTCGGTCTATTCTAACCGTGTTTGCCTTGGGAGAGAAGTTCTCAGCATCTGATAGCTTATTGCTAGAAAGTAATGGCGTGGGTGTTTCTTGGTAAATCCAACTTGAGTTGGATTGTTGGAGAAGAGCTGCTGAACACCTGGACGTGCCGAGTGTATTTCCCAAACTGCATTGAACCTAAGTTTGCAGCTGCCCTGTTCTCTACCCAGGGATTTTGAGCGCTTTTCGCAGGGATTTCTTGTTACTGATGACATCTTCCAAACTCACGGCATCCAATTCTCGAAGGAACCCGCGCAATGCAGCATCAAAGACACCCTGCAGGTCACAGATGCCGCAGATCGTACAGGTGTTTTCTTGAATGTCGAAGCAAGTGAGCAGTCGAAGGCTTGGTTCTGTTTGGCGAAAGACTTGGCCGAGATTGATCGTCGAAGGATGGACGGCTAACTTAATGCCTCCATTTCTGCCACGAAACGATTCCACATAACCAATCTTTACCAAATTTTGAACCACCTTAATCAGATGATATTCGGAGATGCCATAGGCATCGGAGATGCTTTTGATTTGCGTCAGTGTCTCGTCATGAAGGGCAAGATACATCAAAACACGAAATGAGTAGTCCGAATGTAGAGAGACTTCCATCATCGTTCCTTTTCCAACAAGTTGTGAGACTCTCGTTACCTATGCAGGAGCAACTGCAGGAAGATATGAAAGACCTGCAAGGCTAGATCGTCGCGCTTGCCGAGAAAGTGCACGGCCCCAGGTTCAAACATACTGAAAACTTGCCTAGTTTTACTATTGGAAACCGTCAAGGCCCGAATTCTTATGTCATCGCGCTCAGCCTCTACCACGGCTTTTCGAACATCCCTGATGCCATGCCGGCCTTCATAGGCATCGAAGTCGGTGGGTTTGGCATCGCTTAAGAGCAGGATAAGTCGATGTTTGGCTTTATTTTTCTGCAAGCGTGCTGTGCTATGACGGATGGCCGGCCCGATGCGTGTGTAACCCGTCGGTTCCAATGAATCCAATCGACGAGCAAGTTGACTCCAAGGTTCGGCGAACTCTTTCAAGAGCTGATAGCGACAGTCCTGCCTTGTTTGGCTGTAAAAGGATGCAACTTCACAGGGAAACCCCACCCCTTCCATCGCTAAAGATAGGGTTGCAAGGACAGCTTTGAGTTGATCTAAAACCCTTTGTCCATGGACCCAGGAATCCGTAGAAAGACTACCATCTATCAGAATTACGCAGCTCACGTCACGGCAGATCACTCGTTTGTCCATATACACCCGTTCGTCGGGCTGCGAACCAGCACGAATGTCAGTTTCCCGTCTGACCAGCCGTTCAAGGTCGAGCTCTGCGCCATCAGGCTGGCGGGTGATCCAGAGTCGTCGATTGAAGAGAGACTCCAGTTGCTTGCGGAGATTTTTTCCTTGCTGCTGAACTTTGACATCACTCAGAAATGAGGAAATAGGCCCTAACGCTGGTCGAAGCTCACGGACCGTGCACCAATTTTTTTGATAGCGTTGCCTGTTATCGAACCACTCGGGGTAAGTAAAGAGCTTGCCATGATTGACTGCGTCGTGATCCAAAGATTCTGCAGCAAAAGACCCTTCATGTTCCATGTTGACGAAAGACCCGGCACGGCCTTTGGTTCGAATAACCTGTTGGAAATCAACTTCGTCCAGTGCATCACTGTGTTCATCCATATCATCGGCATCATCAAAACTTCTCTGGCTACCTTGATAGGATTCGGCAGTCTGGGTTTTCTCGAAAACCTGAGCGACTGGGTTATTATTTTTTGTATCCTGCTCGGCATATTTCAGCCGTTTGGCTGCATTGCCTTGTTTTTCAGTGGCATTTTTCTTGTGGATATCACTGTTCAAATCTATAGCCTCAGGAATGCCTCGGATGGTATCAGCAGAGATATGTGGATTGGCAAAGAGTGGAGCGAGTTGCTGCCAAGCGGCGGACTCTCGATTCTTGGACCGATTTGAAAGGTCAATTGGCGAAGAGTTCGGCACTGGATACGAGGATCCCTGCAAAAGCGCTAGGACAGAGCTTAAAGTGGACGAATCGGCCAAATCTTGCGCCAAGTGGTCGCAAAGCTGCAAGCGCCATGATTTTGCACCAGGCCAAAGTTCATCCATATGTCTAAAAAGTTCAGGCAGAGCCTGCAGCGTCGCAGGGTAGCCCTGGTCAGCGTATGGATGAGACACCCATTGGTCTCGTTCCACAAGGATTCGCAGGACGGCTTCAGTGAGCACCCGAAATCGAAAGGCAAAGGCATTGAGCTCTGGATCAGAGAACAAGGCCATGGAACGTGGCAGGAGCAAAGTAGACCCGTGCCAGCCGCCGAGATCATCGGCAACTTCGATTGGTACGGGTCGATTGATAAGGCCATGCAGCAGGATTTCCAGTGATCGGCGATGTTGATCCAGGAGGACGGCGGAAACGGTCGACGATTGAGTCTTGTCCTTTCGAAATGATTTGGAACGATGCCAAATCCAGGTGAAAAAGCGTTCGTCGAGGCTCATAGCCAACTCCAATTTAAAAAGACAAGGCCACTAAATCCTGCAAGGCCTGCAGGGTTTCTGGATCATCTGTCAGTGTTTGAATGATTCCTGCCTGAGCCGATAGCCTCAGAGTCAAACCTTGCTGATGCAGATGAGCAGCTTGAATCAATAAGCGGGTCGATACTGTCTCTTTGAGATTGAGTTCGGCCATCGGTCGTAGCTTTTCAGCAAAGCGGACCAATTTTTCGGCGACTGCCTCCGAACATGAGCTCTCTTTGGCAACAATCAAGCGTTCCAGATGACGTTCAGGATAAGAAAATGCCACTGTCACAAAGCGTTGACGGGTGGAAGCTTTCAGTTCTTTGAGACTATTCTGGTAGCCGGGGTTGAAGCTGGCAATCATCATAAAGTCGGAGCCTGCTCGTACGATCTCGTTGAGACGATCCAAATAAACTTCCCGACGAAAATCTGACAAAGCATGCAAAGCTACGATTACATCTTCGCGGGCTTCAGCGATTTCATCGAGATAAAGAATGGATCCCTGCCGGACAGCCCGAGTGACCGGACCGTCCTGCCAGACCGTTTCCCCTCCTTTGAGTAGGAAGCGGCCCAGGAGATCGGCAGCCGAGGTATCTTCATTGCAGGTGATTTGAATCAGCGAGCGCTTCTTTCGGGCAGCCATGGCCGCAACAAATCGGGACTTGCCACAACCCGTAGGCCCCTTCAGCAAGAGAGGTAATTGAGCCTGGTAGGCTGCATCAAAGAGCTCTATTTCCTGACCGCAAGCTTGGTAGTATACGGGTTCCATGGCAGCTTCCTTCTAAGACTGGGCTTGTGAAATGGGTTCTTTGCTTGGCAATCCATAGCGAATGAAGTTGACGATAAAGGCGGTCATCCCTGCTGTAAAGAGAGTGGCTGCCAGTATGAGGCCGATGAAATGCACTTCGATCTCCTTCTGCACCGCTAGGAAATCCATTCCGAGTTTACGTTCGAGATAGACTTGAGTGATGCCTGCCACGCCGAAGGCTAGGGTCATGGCAATCACGCCGATGTTCGAGGTCCAAAAGGCAAAAACATTGAGCGTGGTGTCATGCAGAGGCCGACCTGTGAGCTGTGGCATGGCATAAGAGATAATGGCCAGAACAATCATTGCATAGGCGCCCCAAAAGGCCATGTGACCGTGCATGGCTGTCACTAAAGTCCCGTGGGTATACATATTCACGCTGGGAATCGTATGAGCAAAGCCCAAGAATCCTGCTCCAACGAAGGACATCACGGAACAGCCGATGGTCCAAGCTAAAGCGATGCGATTGGGGTGTTGTCGACCCCCTTTGCGCATCATTTGGATCGCATAGATCGCCATTCCCAGAAACGCAAGGGGTTCAAGCGCACTGAACAGTCCCCCGATCAGCAACCAATAGCGAGGCGTTCCGATGTAATAGTAGTGGTGGCCTGTTCCCAAAATTCCTGAAAGGAAGGTAAAGCCCACGATCACATATAGCCATTTCTCGATGACTTCACGATCGACACCAGTGAGCTTGATCAAGAGGAACGAAAGAATTGCGCCCATAATCAATTCCCAGACGCCTTCCACCCACAGGTGAACCACCCACCAACGCCAGTAAGAATCCATGGTTTGATTGTCGGTATCAATCATCCCTGGTAGATAGAGGAGTGCCGAAGCCAAGAGTCCAAAATACAGCACGATGGCTGTGGTTGTCTTGCGCGGCGCTGTCCAGATGGTGGCTCCGATAATATAAACAAAGAGCAAAACATCGACCACCACCAGATAGTCGAGGGGGCGAGGTATCTCCAGAAATTTTCGGCCTTCCCACCAATTAAAATGAAAACCGATGATGGCAGTTACGCCAACGGCGACGAGTGCACCCAACTGGACCAAAGCGAGTTTAGGGGCGACCAGCTCTCTCCCGCACTCTTCAGGGATAATATAATAAGCTGCACCCATGAAACCAGAGAGGAGCCACATCACCAGGAGATTGGTATGGGTGGCTCGTGCGGCATGAAAGGGTATGATACTGTGCAGTTCGTCATGGCCGATGTGGGCAAAGGCCATGATGAAGCCGTAGATGATCTGCAGTGCGAAGAGCAGCATGCACGTTGCAAAGAAGTAGTAAGCGACTTTCTGAGATGAATATTTCATGGATTACCCCTGTTGTTTCAATTGAGAGAGATAGTCGGCGAGTTCCTGGATATCGGCTTCCGACAAGGGTAATTTGGGCATTTTACTGTCCGGCTTTACGGCGACTGGATCGACCAACCACTGCACCAGATAGTCTCGAGTTTGACGGTCTCCGACTCCATCGAGCAGTGGACCCACCTTACCGCCTTGTCCCTGAACACTATGGCAAGCCATACAAACCTGTTCGAAGACTTTAGGTCGTAGGCTTGCTGTTGCATTTGGAGACGGAGGAGCTTGCTCGGCCTGGCTTAAAGGACCAATGCTTGGCTTGGGGGGAAAGCCATTGAGATCCATTTCACCGATCCACTTGAGAAAAGCTGTGAGGTCCGTGATCTCTTGATCCGAAAAGTGATAGTTCTTCATCTTTCGTTGGCCCGGATACATCGCTTCGGGATCTTTAAGCATAGATTGAATGAAGCTTGGTCCTCGACGTTCGTAGACCTTGGTCAATTCAGGTGCATAGTAAGCACCCTCGCCTAAAATGGTGTGACAACCCATACAGTTGTTGCTGTCCCAGAGGTGTTTGCCTCGGATCGCTGATTCACTGAGGTTTTGGCTCCTCGTTTGGGCTGGAACTCTTTGGATCGTGTCGAACGTGAGGAGCACAAAAGCTCCCGCACAAACAGCGGTTCCTCCCAAGAAGAAAGCCTTGGCTGCTGATTTTGAAAGCATGGATTCCAAACTCCTATCAGATGTCTGCAGTCGGTCTCAATTGCTCTAAAGGAGCATTTAGAATACTTCTTAAGCAAAGATTGAGCCAGAGCCATGAAAAGCCTCAAATCACTGGAATTTGGCTTTTGATCGTCGTTAAGAGGAAGGTCCTTATGATCCATTCGCGATGAGGAAGCGTCGGTCTTGACTCGACTGTGCGATATGGCTCCATAAGAAGTATTTGAAATACCTATTTCAAGCAGTGAGGGCCTCTTCTGCCATTAAAGACAATTATTTCATATACTTGTGGTTTGGCGTTGGGTTTGCAATGAGATGGGTGAGCGCCTAGAGACTGCTTTTCAATTTCTGGGGCTCTGCTGTATCGAAACCCATTGAGGAGTCTGCCATGACACCATCCTACCCGAGAACTCGAAGACGGAACTTAGCACTGGGGCTTTTTGCGTTCCTAAGTCTGACGTCCCTTGCGCCCAACTTTTCCGCATTAAGAGCGGAAGAGGCGCAGCTTACCTTTGCACCTGAGGTGCCTCCACCTCTTGAACGGAGATCGTCAACCAAAGTCATCGTCAATCTAGAAGCCAAGGAAGTGGTGTCAAAGCTTGCGGATGGAGTGAACTACACCTTTTGGACTTTCGGCGGCCAAGTTCCTGGAAAATTCATTCGGGTTCGTGAAGGCGACGACGTTGAGTTCCACTTCAGCAATCATCCTTCGAGCAAAATGCCTCATAACATTGACCTTCATGCTGTGACTGGGCCAGGGGGAGGAGCAGCTTCTTCGTTCACTGCTCCCGGCCATTCATCGACGTTTTCATTTCGCGCATTAAACGCTGGTCTCTATGTCTATCATTGTGCGACGGCACCCGTTGGGATGCACATTGCCAACGGTATGTATGGTTTGATCTATGTTGAACCCAAAGGCGGACTGCCCAAAGTCGATCATGAGTACTACGTCATGCAGAGTGAATTCTATACCAAAGGCAAGTATGGTGAAGCCGGCTTGCAGGCTTTCAGTATGGACAAAGCTTTGAAAGAGCAGCCTGACTATGTAGTCTTCAACGGATCGGTAGGAGCCACCGCTGGCGACAAATCTATCAAAGCCAAGGTGGGTGAAACGGTCCGTCTTTTCGTTGGAAATGGTGGCCCTAATCTAGTGTCGTCGTTCCACGTCATTGGTGAAATTTTTGACAAGGTCTATGTCGAGGGTGGCATGACCGTCAATTCCAATGTGCAGACCACCCTAATTCCAGCGGGTGGCTCTGCTATAGTTGAATTCAGGGTGGATGTTCCCGGTACCTATATTTTGGTGGATCATTCCATCTTTAGAACCTTTAACAAAGGGGCTCTTGCCACTCTGAAGGTTGAAGGTGCAGAGGATAAAGGAATCTACTCGGGCAAACAGAAAGATGAGGTCTATTTGCCAGAAGGATCCGGCATTCAAACCATTGAAACAGCGACTGTGCTGGCGCCTAGCGCTAAGAACAAATCCGAACGCATAGCTTTTGGCAAGAAAGTCTATGAGACGAATTGTGCCGCCTGTCACCAAATCAATGGTGAAGGGATTGCCCGCGCTTTTCCTCCTCTTGCCAAGTCTGACTTTCTGAACGCTGATAAAGCCCGAGCGATTCGTGTTGTTGTGAAAGGACTCAATGGAAAAGTAAAAGTGAATGGCGAGGAATACGACGGCGTGATGCCCGCTTGGACTTTGAGCGACGAGGACATTGCCAATGTTCTGACCTATGCCTACAATACTTGGTCGAACAGCGGTAAAGAAGTCAGCCCTGAAGAAGTGAAAGCGGTAAAAGCCGAAAAATAACGTCTGCCAGTTGCACTTCGCAGACATCTAACTTGTTGCTTGCTTTATGTCGGCAACAAGGAGGCAAGCCGGAGAAACGCTATGTTGTCTAAAGTGCTCGTTCTGTCCCTTTTGGTGACTGCGAAAGTTTATTCAGCTTCGTCAGAGGTTCCGGCAGCTATGATTCCCATTCCTGCTGGTTCCTATGAGTCTTTTGTGCCAGAGCGAAAGAGTCAGGGCGCTCCTTTGCAGACTCCCGTGATTGCTGTTGCGGCTTTTGACATTGATCGTACGCCCGTTACCAATGAACAATTTCTGTCATTTGTGAAGAGGGAAAAGTCCTGGCAGAGGGCTCAGGCAAGCCGACTATTCGTTGATGCGGGGTACCTCATGCACTGGCAGGATCCCCTGCATTTGGGCCATCAGTCACTCGCCAAAAGTCCGATTGTCAATGTTTCATGGTTCGCGGCCCGAGCCTACTGCAAATCGCTCGGCAAGAGGTTACCCAGCACCTTCGAATGGGAATACATTGCTGGTCCTGACTTCTATGGAACCACTGCCGAGGAGAAAGAGCAGTATCTGCAGACAATTTTGGAATGGTACTCTCGACCTTCAACAAAAAATATCTCTGCAGTGGGATCGGTAACTAAGCATCGCTTGGGCGTTCAGGATCTCCATGGTCTAGTTTGGGAATGGACGGGTGACTTCAATTCCATTATTGCTTCACAAGAGTCGCGGGAGGATTCATCGCCTGATGCTGCGATGTTCTGTGGAGCAGGATCCTTGGGTGGCAAAGATCCGTCGAACTATGCGAGCTACATGCGTTTTGCGTTTCGATCAAGTTTAAAAGGAGGGTTTTCCCTTGCCCATCTCGGCTTCCGCTGTGCGCGCGATAGTGCGTCGTCAAAGTAAAATATGTTTCCTATTGAGTTTGTTATTGCCTTCATTTCTTGTCAGAGCAGAAGAAAAAAAACTTTCGAAAGAACCCGCACCTGAAGCAGGAAGTGCGAGCTTTTACGAACTCACCAGCCCGTGGAAAGATCATCGGGGAACGGATTTTAAGTGGTCAGACCTGAAAGGTCAGGTCGTACTGGTTTCAATGGTCTACACCAGCTGTGAACATACCTGTCCGATGATTCTGAGTGAACTTGCGGGACTTGTGAAGGGACTTCCAGAGTCTGCTCAGAAAAAAGTCCAGGTGCTGGTCGTAAGCTTTGATCCAGCTCGAGATACCATCGAAAGGTTAGCAAAAGTTGCGGTTGAGCGAAAGCTTGATGCGCAGTGGCGATTTTTGCGGGGGACAAACGATGATGTGCAGGAGCTGGCGGCCGTTCTCAATTTTCGATTCAAAAAATTAGAAAATGGCGATTTCTCCCATTCCAATACCATTTCGATTCTCGACCAGAACGGGCGATTGGTGCATCAACAGACAGAGCTCTTCCGGGAGAGACAAAAAACCTTGGACGTTTTGAAAAAGATGTTTTGAATGGATGCGTGAGATCCCACGCGCTGACAAGCTTGATATAAAACAACAGGCTGCGCCAAAAGATGTATTTAAAAAGCCTCTTTAAAATGTCGAGAGATTGGTCAGGTTTTTCGATTTTAGATCAAGAGCTTAGGATCAGTCTCTGGCTGGATGTTTTGGCTGGCTTCTTGCTTTCCTTGTCTTTGTAGAGTTGGGCCATAGCGAAGTCTAAGGCCCCGACAATCGGAGGCGAAACGCGTGAATCGGAACATCAGCTTGAGCCTTTGCCTTGTCGCTCTTGTCTCCTGTGGGGATCCGCAGGACAGGAATCCCAAGGAACTTGCCGCAAGTGAGTCGACTCAGAATCTTGAAAAGGATTCTTGCTCCCCAGCGACTGGATCCATTGCTTCCATCTCATCTTTGATCCGGCACCTCAATGCTTTGACTAAGCCTGTTGCTATGGACTGTTTTGTAAGGTCCCTCCCTCGGCCTCTTCGTTTGCAGGCGACCGCCAGTGTGATAAGTGTTCAACCAGCCATCAGTCGCGAGCAGCCGAGAATATTTCTTGAAAGTGACGGTCTCTTTCTGTCGCTTGTTCCAGGAGAGCAAGCCTTGGAGATCGGGGAGACTTGGCAGCGGAAGTATTCGATTAAAGGCGAGCTTCAATTCCCTATTACCGAAGATCTTAGCGATAATGCGGCCTTTGTCGGTGTCGGTCCTCTGTTCGGCCATAAAACTCGTTGTGGGGGTCCTTGTCACGGCGAGACGCGCGAATATGCGAATGTTGGTGGGACCACGGTCTATGCATCTCAGATCGTGCGGCCCAATCCTGATTTGAGAGTTCCCATTGATGAGTTAAAGACTGTTTTATCCGGCTGTTCTCCGAGCGAGGCTTGTTCGACGTTCGAGGCTCTTTTCAAGGAGTCAGATCCAGTGCCTTACGAATTTGCTGAAGATATGCCGCACTATTGAATCCAAATGAGATGAAAATTTTTTATGGGGGATCCTGGATATGCTGCGTAGAGTCATCGTAAGCGCTATGTTGGGATTGTTGGTGAGTTGTCAGCCAGCAAAAGAAGAATCCACGAGACAATCGCATGCGGATGATACGGCGACCCAAGCAGCTTCATCAGAAAATGCCAAATCGCAGACAAGTACGCCGGCGCCTTCGACTCCCATTCATCTTCCTTCCAGTGATAAGGCCAAATCCACTGGCTACGTTATGAAAGGTGTTAGACCCAATGAGGTCTGCATGCAGAAGGGATTTGCTTGGCTCTTTCAAGGCTATTTGCAGCCAGAGTGTGGCACCTGTCATTACAAAGACAACCGCTATGGTGTGACACCTTTTGGTCAACTCGAAGATGAGGCGGCTTCTTTTGCGGTCCTCAAAACGACCACGGATACGAGCAAGTTATTGCAGGCCGTGCTTGGTAACGTTTTCTGCAAAACCTGTGTGATCGCAAAAAGTGATCCTCTTTATGTGGATCTTGAATATTTCGTTCAGCATATGGATCGCTGTGAAGTCCCTTGAGATCCAAAAAATTGAATTCTAGCGGTGGCTTGATAAAAAAAAGCCATGGCCAGACTTGAAGTCTGACCATGGATCTCAAGATGGGGGGGGGCATAGGCGCTGATCGTGAGATCGTAAGCGCCGCGCTGGATCCCGATCCGATTTCCCGCTATCTGAAGTACGTTGGTTATGCCCGCAGCGCCTCCGGCCAGAGCCGGCGTCAAGATTAAAGTTTTCTGTGATGATTGGTGCTAGGAGGCTGTCATAGTCTCGGCCTAGTAAGGAGGCCCATGGGCTCCGCGTAAAGAATTGACCCAATTGTGATATGGAATGTGCGGGTGCTGATTGGTGCTGCCGTTAGTATTTTCCTGATAAGACTTGGCCTTTAGCCATTGATCCAAATTCCCAGCCCTATCCGCACATCTCAAAGGCCAAGTAGCCGAAAGCGGAAGTGTGGTTTGGATTTTCTAAGTGCTTCTGCGGTAAGAGTTGTCGCCTGCAAGGTTAAGCCTAGACACAATCCCAGGCTAATGATCCAATTCAGCATGTTCGTGGCTCAGTTTAGGTGAAATCTCCTACAGGTGGTTATTCGACGACTTACTGTGGACCTGCACCTGACGCAATTCAAACACCTCAAACCTCCGGTTTGCCATGCTCTCCTCCCTGCGCTTGCATCCAGCATCAAGTCTAAAGCATGGAACTTATCGAAGGAAATAAGGTCCGGAATTATTGAGGGTTACGGAAGGTGGAGCCTTAATGCTTCCGATGGACTGGCTCCAATATGCTGCCGATCGAGTGGATCCATAGTGGTGCTGATTAACAGATATCAACTTTTCTTTTTAGCGATCGATGTCCAGCTCTTGACTGAGAAAGGTGATAATATCTGACCAGCGCTCGCTCCGAACACTTCGATCGCTCGCCATACCGTGCCCCTCTCCAAACTCGGTTTTCATAAAAATAGGTCGCTTGCCTGATTGGGCTTCCATAAGTTTATTACAAAATTTACCGGACATCCATACAGGAACACGTGGGTCGTTGAAACCATGAATGCAAAGAGTGGCAGGGTACTCTTTACCTTTTACGATTTGCAAATAGGGATCGATATCTCTGATTGCTTGCGCCTCCGCAGGGATATTCATATCGCCGAACTCTGGAACATTTGCGGCACCCCCGGATGTCGCAAACTGGAGTTTGCTGAGTTCCATCACTCCATTTAAACTAACCACAGCAGCGAACAAATCAGGGCGTCGTACTATAAGGTTGCCAGCAATTATACCTCCGGCACTTCCGCTGAAAAATCCCAGCTTTTTAGGGCTGCTCAGTCCCCGCTTGACCAGATCCTCGGCGCAGGCAATCGTGTCTAAAACGGAGTTGATTTTTTTGGTCTTCATAGCTGCTTTATGCCAGGACTCACCTAACTCGCCTCCGCCTCGCGCATAGCAATAAACCACGGTACCACCACGTTCAAACCAGTCTATCAATTGCCTGTCATAGTAAGGCCGATATATGTTTCCGTAAGCTGCATAGCTTCGCAGCAGAGTAGGCGTCCCTCCATGAAGCTCGACGCCTTTCTTGCTGACGATCTGATAAGGTATTTTTTGCCCGTCAGCTGATTGGGCTTCGAATGTTGAAACCGATAGGGCGGTTGTCGGTTCCTTAAAATCCGATAAAGGAATCTCAGTGAACCCTCGTCTATAATGGAAGCTAACCAAAGCATCCGCTTGGTCAACCGCGCTTTTTGTTAAATAAACAGTGTCATTGTGAATCGATCCAGCAAGTTCGTCCAGCTCTATTCCGCTGGCCTGTTTAAAAAGTAGAGGTTTTTGATTCTTGTAGTCGATAAAAATCAGAACCGTATTCAGTTTTTCATGCGCGATGACATACACACCATTTGCCGACGCGACGATACTGTCAAAGTTCATCTGCGAGTTTCTATACACTACTTTTCTTGAAGGTTTAAGGTTGGCATCGAAAGATATTTCTTCAATAGTGTCTTTATCGTCATTCAAAGAACTAAGTAAATAAATCGACTTACCGGAAAAAGCATACTGTTGAACATCATCCTTCACATCGACGAATTGCTGCCAATGGCGTTTATGATTAGTAAGATCTGCTGTAGATTTAAAGTACAGTCGATGAGGAGCAATCGATCCTTGGTAAGCTGCTGCAATCGAAACATTCGCCTCAGGAAGCTCATAGTAAAAAAAGTAGTCATCCCGCTCAAAAGGAGGACTTGCCGGAATATCCGCAGCAACAATTTTTCTATCGTTCTCAGATTTATCACCGATTTTGTGGAGACGAATGCTCATGTTTTTCATACGTAGTACGGGGTCACTGGCTTCAAGGTTATCGAAACGACGATAGAAAAAAGAATGTTCGTCAGCGGAGAATTCGATCTGCTGCGACTGTGTCAGTGAGATTGATTCGGGTAGAAGCTCGTTATTTTGCAGATCTATGACTTATAGTATTGCCTTTTCGTTGCCATCGGCGGTCACCCCAACAACTCCATAGCGACTATGTGGAGATGGATAGAAAGATCCAATCGATTCATTGGCCGCAACTTTGATCAGTTCGTTCAAAGTTCTTTTTTTACCGTTCTTTCCTATCGAAATGATTGTACTTTTTTGGGATCCGACGCCTCTAAATTTCAGGTAGATGCGATCAGAAACCACAGCGCGATCAGAGACCGTGGGAATAGCTGCCAAGCGCTTATCAATAGACTCGAATAGCACTCGTTTGCTCGGATTGTTCTTCAATTTTTCTGCAAAGCGGAGATTCTGGGCTTCAAGCCAGCTCTTCAATTCCTTCGCATCGGATTCCATCCAAAGATGTGGATCTGAGACACTTGCGTTCTTTTTCGATTCGGAACCATTTGTTTCCATCGACTGGACTCCAACGCCAGAGTTCGTACAGGAGAAAGCAAGCAAAGCGAAGACAACCGCTTTTCTCTTAATCATATCTGATCCACCTTCCAATTTTTACTAATTCTCAGTTCTTTAATATTCGACTCAGGTTGAAGAAGTATCTAAATTTTGTCGCAGGCAACGCGATTCTATTTGAAATCAGGATAGGAATTCTCGTTCTATAGAGGGGCACGATCACTTCTTCCTGGCGAAGATCTTCGGAAAATTTGAGGTAACCTTCCTTTCTGGCTTGATTGGATAGGATGTTCCTCAATTCATCCAACTTTTCTCGATAGGAATTCAGAATCAAATCAGCTCGCGGATTTTTTAAAGTTTTGTAAAAAAGAACTTCAAAAAAAGATTCAGGCTTCTCAAACTCCGCCATTTGGTTCACCATCATCATCTCATAGTCCCCTGAATCCTCCAATTTTGGTGCAACTTCAAGGTATCCATACACATATTCAAAGTTACAACCGGCGGATGCAAGAATTTTTTTCAGACCTTCTGTGATTTCACTATTTAGTTCGTTCGTCCACCCTACCATCCTCAGACGTCTGTTTTTCAAAACAGACCCCCATTTTAGCGCGAACTGCTCAGCCGTGAGCGATTTGTTTTGGTATTTACTGAAATTCGAGTGTGGAATAATCAGGTATGGTAGAAAGTTCGGATTGAATTGGAATGCTTCATCCTTGGTTGTAAGCTTCTCCACTGTATTTTGAATGAGCTGAGAAAGATCGAATCTCAATTCTTTATTATCAGCAAGAAAATTGCGCTTCATATTATATGAAAGGTGGGAAACTGCCAACGATTCTAAAAATTCTGCTTTAAATTTTTGGCCATGCTTCGGAATGTTCTGAAAATCCAAAACCCCGATGAAAATATCAATTTTTTCCTGATCGAGCATCTTTGCTGCAACATCGACGTTTTCGACAGTTTGAAAGCGGATTTTCCGGAGACCTTCGACATCTTTTACCTTGACGAATTCCACGATCGGATTCCCGTCATCACTATGAAGACTCGTCGAAGTATATGATCCCAATCCGTCTTTGCTTTCAGGAGCGCTATTGTAAGGAACTATGGAAAAAACGGGGTTGACGAGGACATAAAGAAAATCGGGAAATGAGGATTTAAGCGTGATGTCGATACAAAGCAGAGATGGCTCCTGAGTATTCTCACTCAACGCGATTTGGGGATCCACCGCGTCCAGTATTCGTGAGAGAACGGAATCTCTTTTATAGGTCTTTATTCGTTTAAACGAATAGATAACATCCCGAAGTTCTAACTCACGCCCGCTGCGAAATCGGGATTTTTCCAGGCACATCGTATACAGCGTGAAGTCTCTATTGAATTTCCACGATTTTGCCAAATCACTTTTAACTTCACCCATTGCTCCTACTTTCACCAATGTGCGATGGAGCAGACCTAAATTGGCGACAGTAATTGCCCCTTTAGCGAAAGCAGGATCGGTGAATTCGGATACTTTCGGAATACCTATAATGAGGGTTTCCGAATCCTTACTCTCACCAAGTAGGATCGAATCAAACGAAAAGACCAAAGCGAAAACATTCAGAAAAAGTCTTAGATTCATTGATTCGATCCCATTGCAATTTCCGACTTACTCTGCGAAGCGTTTCGTTATCGAAAGCGATCCGTCCTGGCAATCACCACCACCGCCCGATACTGCCTCGAGTTCACTCAGATTGAGCTCGCGGCCGACGCCGGAACCTTCAAACACTGATCTGAAAACAGGATTGCTTTTTTCTGTTGAATTCGAACTGTCTTCCACTTGATTCTCCTTATAGTGATAAGCAAGCCAATCTAAATTACCCGCTCGTTTCCCTTTGTTGCTAGGATAGCTTCAAACTGACCTGATAGCTCTTGAAACTAATCTGGACCATGCTATCCCGGTTTGCGATGGAAAAACCTTTGTAGCTGGCGCTTCCTTCTTCAATTTTACCAATCGAACTGAACGCTGAGATGATCGATGGAGCGCCAAATTGGTAGGCATCTTTGAGAGATTGTTTTGGAATTCCCATGCTTTCTCCAGAATCCTTTGAGATTCATAAACATACGGTTCTACTATACTTTCAACCTTTGCTATTTTTCTTTCGTTGTCAAAATAAAGCAGCTCTTTACGATCAACTCTGCGAAAGGAATTGGGGATATCGCCCCGGTCCAACTGCAACTTTTCTTCCCGGATCAAATTTTCATTCCGAATTTCATTTCGAAGGAGCTTTCCATAGTTCTCTGTACCCGCGAGCATGACTCTTGAATAGAGTTGACCCTCAAGGCCTTTGAGAATCGAATAGAATTCCTTCCGACGATCCTCTAGAAAGCAGAGGGCTGTGATGTATCCGTAGCAAATGCGGGTGACAAATCCCGGGGTCGCACTTTGTCGGAAAGCAAAGTTGAAACCTGCGTCCGAAGGATGAACGTCTTGGGTTGAGAGGAGCATTGAAGCAGTAGGGAGATTCACTCGCTTCAAAGCGCATTCGAGGTCGATTGGCGCTAAGATCAAGCGCCCGTCACTTTCACCGAAAAGGATGTTTTCATAGTGCAGGTCCGCGAAACCCATGACGACTGCGAGCGCCATCATAGCGCCCGAACTTTCCCCGATTTGATCCAGGTTTTGCAGGTACCAAGCTGCATCTACATTGCGTATATTGACACGTTCGACGACGGCACTCTGGAAAAAATTGAATTCGGGCGCGACGTGAAGACTAGGGAGAAAATTGAACAGACTTGAGGTCTGGAGGATCTGCCGAATTGGGCTTCTAGTATCCAGAATCAGATGTTCCCAGATGGTTGGCCTAGGCTTACTCATGAAATCATCCGACAACAGCCCCACCCGATACCCGAAATTGTGGCAGTCACCCTGAAAATTCTGAATTTTGAAGTCGTAGCGATCAGCCACGGTCTGAATCCTTCTTGAGGCGCATGCTTCAGAGACAAGAGCCCTTTTGAAAGGAGCCGCAATTACAGTTCCTCTTAGCCAAAGCCGAAATTACACTTTATCAAGAATCTCTGCAGGCTCGCTGCGCCCAGCACCTAATTTCCAAGACAAATAGCCCACCCTAAATATTGCAATGCCGACCACTTTCCTTTGGGTCGAGAAGCTATTCGCCAACCACGTAGATTAAAACCATCGAAACCGATGGTGTGCTTTTGGCACTATATAGCTGCATGTCAATTCTAAATTTGGTCGGTTAAATGGTGGCCGTCGCCGACCACCACTCACCTAAGAACCGTGCTTGCTGCTTTCGCCGCACACGGCTCAGGCCTTTCTAAGACCACTTTACGGGTGATCCGGTTACACATGTGTTTCGAGAACCGTTTGCCTTTCGCGCGGTTTTTAGCTTGGACGAATACTCCTGGTAGCAGGGATCAAAGGGATTTTCGTCCGATTTGATCTTGATGTGTCGAACGATTGGAACACTGGCTGCTTTGGCTAGGAGCGCCAGTTCACCCAAAGTTGTTCTGGTTTTCTGGACATTCTTCGTTTTGAAGCTGCCTTGAAAGTATTTACTCCAAACCCAACTTTTGCTCCGGCCAGTATGTCTGCGTTTCGCCCATCTCCAAAGACAACAGAAAATCTGGTGATCGACGTAGCTGAAAGTCTTTTTTGAAACAACGCTTCTGAAGTAGTTTGCCCAACCCATAATTTTAGGGTTCAGGATATTGAGGAGATTTTCTGTCTTGGCGCTTTTGTTGCTTGCTACGCAATCTCTGAAGTTATCCAGGAAGGATTTAACGCTTTTCTTGGCTGGTTTGATGAGAAGCTTGTCCTCATACCGCCTGACGTTAAACCCCAGGAAGTCAAAACCTTGATCAATATGTGTGATCAGAGTCTTTTCCCCCGATAGCGTAAGCCCTCGCTCAGCAAGAAACTTCGAAATCGGTGGTTTTACCTCAGTTTCCAAGATTTCTTTGCTGCGTGCCGAGACAATGAAATCATCAGCGTAAACTACTACGTTCACCAGATCTCGTGACCCAGTCACCTTCTTTATTTCGGCTTCGAAGCCTCGCATGGTCAGGTTTAAGAGCGATGGCGAAATAATTCCACCTTGTGGAGTTCCTTCGCCAGTTTCATGAAACTTTCCTTGGTCGATATAACCGGAACATTCGCCATCTCCCCAAAATTCGGAATTTCCTTTAGCCGTTCGCCGTTTTTGGAGTTTCCCTATCCTGCCAACGATTGGGGTAGGACTGTATTCAAACCGGATAAACCTGAGGCCACCATGGAACCAGTGATTCCAATCGCGAGAATTGCGGCGGCGTCCGCGGCCTTTCCAGACTTCATCATTGATTCTCCACATCCGTAAGCTACCATTGCCATATCTGACCGGATCAGTAAAATTTCGCAAGGTAAACAGATAATCTTGATTTTCATTATCCATGCATTGTGATGTTTCCGTAGGATATCGCCCCTTCATCTCTGGCAACTGTCAAATTAAACTTGCAAACACTTGTGAGATGTGGGAATCACCCTGCGATGACACTTTGTAAAAAATTTTTACAAACTGTATTTGATCTTCAGAATTTGCAGGTGAATCCCTGGTGCGACTCTATCTTGTTGATACTGAATACCATGATTATCAAGAGACACAGGTGAAATGAAAAAGGAGTAACCTATGAGATCGAAATCCTTCTGGCTTAAATTGTTTTCGTTCGTGATCGTGAGCGCCATCGCCGGGAGCTGTGGCAAAGTGCAGCCGCCTGTCCGCAGCGACTTGCAAGCCGCTGCCAGTGCACTGCCAAGAAACGCGCAGATTGTGGGAGACTTCTTCTATCTGCGCGATGCCGATGGCAACACCATACCAGGCCGAAGAGTTGATGATGGGGATCATATTCTCGTGCTGGGAATCGATTATGAGAAGCAGCTGGTACTCGTCGAATATCCGACGCCTTCAGGAGTCAATGTCGGCTATATCAAGAACGTGCAGAAGTTGATCAAGTACTACCACCAGGACCTTTGGCAAAACGATGGCTTCCAGAAAGATGTGTATGATGCAGAGGGCAAAGTTATTGGCAAACTTTATCCTTATGAAAAGGCAACTCCCCTCAATAAGATGCCCGACGGCTCGTTTCATGTTGTCTATAATACATCCAAGGGCGATTCCACGAAGACTGGTTATGTGACCTATCACGGGAATTTTCCCGATTTCAGAGATACACCTTCGACTTGTATCATCCCAAAACCTCAAGAGTCACCGAAGAGCTGCGAAAATGAGCCGGAGAATTCCATTCTCAGTCGTTCATTCTGTCTTGCCAAATGCGGAGGACCAGCAGTCGTCAAATCAGCGCTTAAATGCTCATTCATGATCCCAGCCCTTCCCGAAGCCCTGATTCCTTTCGGCATCTGCACCGCCGGGTGGTTGGGCACCACAGATGCCGGCAACGTCGCTAATTGCATTGCGAGATGTTGGTAGAAGCTGAGTGGCAGGCTGCCAGGAGCCTGCCGGTCTTTCCTCCTCCGGAGTCCACCCCCACCCCCTCTCCGCCGGTCTGCGTTGTGCCAGAACTTTTGGTCATCAGCTGGGTGAGTATTCGCTTCATGGGTCGGTCGTGACTGGGTTTATTTGGATTTGGAAATTGGATGTCGCCGAAACTTACCTTCAACTTCATAAAAGCAAAATGGTTTGTCTGGATGAACGAGATTCACTCAACTGAAGGTGAAAACGACGGGTTTTGTCGCAAATTTTTGATAGGCCTTATTCATTTGTTGAGGGGATCATAGAATAACCAACTTTTGATAGTGCGCCCCTTCAAACTCAGCGCCATATCCCTTCCCTTGGTTAGGGCGAACTGGACAAGATGACTAAACTAAAGTCAAAATGCTAGAGTTTTCTTGCGACAGAACCCTTCTTTTGTAGTCCTCAAAGCAAGCATGGATACGAGCAAGTTATTGCAGGCAGTGCTTGGCAACATTTTCTGCAAAACCTGTGTGATCGCCAAAAGTGATCCTCTTTATGTGGATCTTGAATACTTTGTTCAGCACATGGATCGCTGTGAAATCCCTTGAGATCCAAAACATTGAATTTTAGCGATGGCTTGATAAAAAAGCCATGGCCAGACGTGAAGTCTGACCATGGATCTCAAGATGGGGGGCATAGGCGCTGATTTCAGGCGCCCCTTACCTCGCACAGATCAAAGGTCATAAGATCTGGGCCTAGTTCGGGATTGCGAGTGGAAACTTCAAGGTCCCTTTGAAATTCCCAATCGCTTGCTTGCCTGACTCAGGGTGCCGATACCTCAGTGCTGGAATTGTTCTTCTTCAGTGGATCCTTTGATCGCAGCTGTTGAAGATTTGCCTCCAGTGATCGTCATCAGCACTTCATCGAAGTAGCTGGTTCCAACTTCACGCTGATGCTTGACAGCAGTATAGCCGTCTTTTTCCTTGAGGAATTCAGCTCTCTGGAGGTCGACATAGGCGCTCATGCCGCGATCGCGGTATTCACGAGCCAAGTCGAAGGTATGGTAGTTGATGGAATGCCAGCCAGCCAAGGTAATGAACTGGAAGCGATAGCCATATTCAGCAAGATTTGCTTGGAATTTGGCAATTTGATCCTTGTTCAACTTGGATTCCCAGTTGAACGAAGGAGAGCAGTTATAGGCCAACATCTTGTTGGGATATTTTTCTTTGATGGCCTGGGCAAAGTCACGAGCTTCACCGATATCAGGTGTCGAAGTCTCGAACCACAAGAGGTCGGCGTGCGGTGCATAGGCCAGACTGCGTGCGATTGAAGATTCAATACCTGGCTTGATGCGGTAAAAACCTTCGGATGTTCGTTGACCGACGATGAAAGGAGCATCAGCCGGATCGATGTCCGAGGTCAGCAGATTCGCGCCCAGAGAATCGGTGCGTGCAATCAGGATAGTCGATACACCCGAAACATCGGCAGCCAGACGAGCAGCAATCAGATTGTTTTTGAATTGCGAAGTTGGAATTAAAACTTTGCCACCCAAGTGTCCACACTTCTTCTCAGCGGCGAGCTGATCTTCATAGTGAACGCCCGATGCACCAGCTTCAATCATGGCTTTCATAAGTTCAAAAGAATGCAGGTGACCACCAAACCCAGCTTCCGCATCGGCGACGATCGGTGCATACCAGTAGGTGTCGTCTTTGTTGCCATCTTGTTTGGCAATCAAATCCGCACGTGCCATGGCGTTGTTCAAACGCTTGACCAGCATGGGGACCGAGTTGGATGGATAGAGACTTTGATCCGGATAGGTCTGGCCCGATTGGTTCGCGTCGGCAGCAACTTGCCATCCGCTCATATAGATAGCTTTCAATCCACCTTTCACCATTTGTACTGCTTGAGCCCCTGTCAAGGCGCCGAGAGCATGAATGTAAGGTTGCTCTTGGAGAAGCTTCCAAAGACGCTCTGATCCAGCTCGGGCATAGGTATGCTCGGGGCTAAGACTTGGACGAAGTTTGAACACTTCTTCAGCAGAATAGGGACGAGTGATCCCCTTCCAACGTGGGTTTTCTTTCCAGTCTTTTTCCAGTGCTGCAGGACTTGCGTAAGATGCGATCGTCATGTGGCCCTCCTAAGATTAGCGAACTGTGTCGAGCAGTGTGTATGCTGGGAGAGTGAGGAACTCATGAAAATTCTTGCTAAGTACCAGACCATCGAGTAGTTCGACCACCTCTTTGTACCGCTCTTTGCCGGCGCCACCGAGATTTTCGAGCTCTTCGCTGCGGAACTTGCTGTAGAGATCAGGAGTCACGACTCTTCCGTCTTCCAATGCTGCCTTATGATGAATCCACTGCCACAATTGAGCCCTGGAAATTTCCGCAGTCGCTGCATCCTCCATGAGGTTATACAACGCCACAGCTCCAAGGCCATTGAGCCAGCCGTTCATATACTGAATGGCCACACGAATGTTGTGCCTGACTCCTTCTTCGGTTATTCGGCCATCTGGGATGCGAGTGTCGAGCAACTTTTTGGCGTCCGGAACCACATCTTCACGAAGCTTGTGCTTTTGATGTGGTCTGGTTCCTAAAACTTGATCGAAAACTTGCCTGGCGACTGGGACTAGATCCGGGTGGGCAACCCAGGTGCCGTCGAAGCCTGCAGCGGCTTCCAGCGTCTTGTCTTCAGTCACTTTAGAGATGGCGCGCTCGTTGACGACCGCATCTTTCCTGCTCGGGATAAAGGCTGCCATCCCCCCGATGGCGTGTGCCCCCCGCTTATGGCAGGTGCGGACCAAAAGCTGTGCATAGGCTCGCATGAACGGAGTGCTCATGCTCACCTGGGAACGATCGGGCAAGATCTTGTTTGGATCCAAGGCGAATTTCTTGATCAAACTGAAGATATAATCCCAACGACCGGCATTAAGGCCAGCCGCGTGATCTTTAAGTTCGTAGAGGAATTCTTCCATCTGAAAGGCTGCATTGATGGTTTCAATCAAACAGGTAGCACGAATGCTACCGCGCGGAATCTTCAGGTAGTCCTGGGAAAAGTTAAAGACGTCATTCCACAAGCGAGCTTCCAGATAGCTTTCCATCTTTGGTAGATAGAAATACGGAGCCGATCCCCGAAGCCGACGCTCGTCAGCATTGTGAAAAAAGTACAAACCAAAATCGAACAGACTTGCTGAGAAAGATTCACCATTCAAGCTCACATTCTTTTCAGGTAAATGCCAGCCACGAGGCCGCACAACTAAAGTCGCTCGCTCTTGTATAGGTTTCAGATTATAGGTTTTGCCGTCTTCACTGGTGAAGCTCAGTCGATCACGAATGGCGTCTTGCAGATTGATCTGTCCTTGCAGGACATTAAGCCATGTAGGAGATTGAGCATCCTCAAAATCCGCCATGAAAACTTTAGCGCCTGAATTCAGGGCGTTGATCACCATCTTCGCATCTGTGGGGCCAGTGATTTCCACACGGCGATCGTTAAGATCATGAGGAGCACCTGCAACGAGCCAATCAGCCTCGCGTACGGCTTGAGTTTCCGGAAGAAAATCAAGAGCCTTACCCGCTTCGAGTTGAGCCTGACGTTCGTGTCTACGGGCCAGGAGTTCCAAACGAGTTGGATTGAATTTCTCCTGCAATTGCCGAATAAACTGAAGTGCCGGAGCGGTAAGCACGCGATTGAGATAGAGTTCGGGTGTGTCTTGGAGGAGGACCAGACCTTCGATCTTCAGGCTCATGGATATTCCCGTTCTTCATCAGTGTGCGAATGATCGGAGCATATAGACGAGGAGCCGACACTGTCAAGCGATCGGCCTAATCTTTCCAAAATAATTTTTTTTTGTAGGATAATAACGAAGCAGAGCTGCTTGAATCGGCTTGAATATGCAAATTGCGGAAGATTTTCTTGGAAAATTTCAGATGAGGAAACACTAGTGAGTTGAGACTCAACTTGGATTCAACAAGGTTTGATACTCCGTCCAAGTTTTGCATGTGAGCTCGGACGTGAACTGTGAAGATTGCGTGCCTGATTTTTTTTCTTTGGCTCCTCACCTCGTCATAGACCTAGCCGACAACGCGAGTCATTGTTCGCACAGTGATCGGCGACGATCATTCCTGCTCATTAAAACCAAGATTTATATCTGTTGCCCAGAGATAAGGGTGCCAAACTGCATTGAAAAAGTCCAGGGGGGATGTGCCGAGTCAAAAGCCTGATTTGTGTCAATTGGACTCACTCGAAAGAGCTTGTAAACCCATGCTTGCCGAGGCTCCTACGTTTTGGAGGGATGAGCTCTAAAGGCCTGCGCTGTGGCTGCCAAGGCTGCAAATTTCGTGGTCTTACGACTGTGCGCAAAAACGGGAAAGGACTGTTCAGGCTGCGCGCTTGGGTGTAGCTTGGTGACTTGGCTTTGCCTTGTCCTGAGAGCTTGGTGCTGGCGAAGCAACGAGCGAAACATTCCGCCAGAAGGATGGAACGCGTTTGGAAGACAATCTAGTAACCAACCTTGCCGCCGATGAAAAAGCTGTCATCGTCGGTGTGCTTCTTCCTGGGGAAACACCTGAAAGACTTGAAGAGCAATTGCTCGAGCTACAATCCTTGCTTGATACCTTGGGTGTGCAGGTCACCGGCAGAATCGTGCAAAAGCGGCAAAAATTGACACCCAACTGCTATATCGGCAGCGGCAAAGTCCAAGATATTAAAGATCAAGCAATCGCGACAGGCGCGAAACTCGTGGTGTTTGACCACGCGCTTTCTGCCCCTCAGGTGCGCAATTTGGAAGAAATGACCCAATGCGTTGTCCTGGATCGAACCGGTATTATCCTCGAGATCTTCTCCCGGCATGCCCGCACCAACCAAGCTAAAGCCCAGGTTGAGATCGCCAAGCTTGAGTATCTCTTGCCCCGCTTGTCTGGAGCTTGGTCCCATTTTCAAAGGCAGAGGGGTGGTGGTTCGCTGCAGCGCGGAATGGGTGAAAAGCAAATCGAAGTCGATCGACGTCGAGCCCGTGAGCGCATCGCCAGATTGCAAAAACAGCTGGAGCAATTTCGCAAAGAAAAGGCCACGCAGCGAAAAGCCCGTTCCAATGAATTGAAGGTGGCCATTGTTGGCTATACCAACAGTGGAAAAACCACCCTAATGAAAGGTTTGACCAGATCCCAGGTGGCACCGAAAGATGAGCTATTTGCGACTCTGGACACCAATGTGAAGACGATTGATCCGCGGACCAGACCGAAGATTCTGCTGTCGGATACGGTCGGATTTATTCGCAACCTGCCGCATGGTCTGGTGGCCTCGTTCCGAACGACTTTGGATGAAGTCAATGAAGCAGATTTGCTGCTTCATGTGGTGGACGTGAGCTACAAGCACTATGAGGATCATATCCATGTGACGCGATCAGTCCTGGAAGAGATGGGTGCAGGGGATATCCCGCAGATTCTGGTTTTCAATAAAGTCGATCGCTTGAATGACCCGATTTTACCCAGAATTCTAAGGGCGGCCTATCCAGGATGTGTGGTGGCTTCGGCTGTTTCGGAAAAAGATGTTTCAAATGTTCGCGATCACATCTATTCCTTTTTCCGGAAGAACCTTCTGACCTTCAGATTGTCGGTCCCCGCCGATAATCATAGTGGCCAGTCGCAGGTGTATCGAAATTGTCTGATTATTGAAAAAGATTACGATGAAGAAGGCGACAATGTGTTGTTTCTAGCCCAGGCCACGCGGGCTACGGTCGCCAAGCTTCGCAACTTTATCACGTCCGTGGAAGACGAATCGTTTCTGACCGAGAAAGTGGAGGATTAACCTTGAGCAACATCAAACTTAACAATCGATTCCTTGGCGAGGCCATCGACACGCAGGCGCAAGCTCTCTTGCCATTGGCTTTCGATCAGCTGAAGCGTTTGCAGAATAAAACCTGCGTCGGCGCTGAATGGACTGGCTGGTACAATTATCCAAAGGAACGCGGATTCGAACAAGAAGAGCAGATCCGCCAGTACGTGGAAAAGCTCGATGTGACCTATGATTTGGTTTTGGTGATTGGTATCGGCGGGTCTTACCTCGGCACGCGTGCCGTGACGGAAGCTTTACTCCATTCTTATCAATCAGCCATCCGTGACCACCATCCCATGATTGCTTTTGCCGGTCATCATGTGTCCGAAACACAGTTGATTGAAGTGCTGGAGCTTCTGGAAAAGAAGCTACCGATGGTCAATGTCATCAGCAAAAGTGGGACGACCACAGAGCCCGGAGTCGTGTTCCGTGTGGTGCGTGATTATATGGAAAAGCGCTTTGGCAAAGAGGAAGCGGCGCGTCGAATCGTTTGCACGACAGATGCAAAGGAGGGCGCTCTTCGTCAGGTCGCTGATATGGAAGGCTATGCAAGTTTTGTGATTCCTGATGACATCGGTGGGCGATTCAGTGTGCTGACTCCCGTGGGTTTGGTACCATTGGCTCTGCTTCATCTGGACACCAAAAGTCTCTTGGAAGGTGCCGATCAGATTTTTTCTGAAGTGGCCAAAGAAGGTGAGCAGCATTCCGCGCTGCGTTATGCAGCAGCCCGCGTGGCGGCCTTCCGAGATGGTAAGCGGATTGAAATTCTTGCCGGCAATAACCCTAAAGTGAGTTACATCATTGAGTGGTGGAAGCAGCTTTACGGCGAGTCTGAAGGCAAGCAAGGCAAGGGTTTATTTCCTGCTGGTTTAACTTACACGACAGATCTGCATTCATTGGGACAGTATGTTCAAGATGGTGTGCGTAATATCATCGAAACATTCTTGAATTTCGAACAGGACATTCCAAGTCGCAATGGAATCGAACAAAGGGTTCGTGTCCCGTCGCATGCCAGTAAGCTAGATCAGTTGGGCTATCTCGAAGGTCGCTTTTTGGGTGAAGTGAATCGGGCCGCAATGCAGGGCACGATGCTAGCTCACTTTGACGGTGGTGTCCCTTGCTTGGGTCTAAACGTGCCGGAGCTCAATGAATTTGGTATCGGTTCTTTGTTCGCCTTCTTTGAAATCAGCTGCGCGATCAGCGGAGCATTGCTCGAAGTGAATCCCTTCGATCAACCCGGTGTCGAAGCTTATAAAAAGAATCTCTTCGCCTTGCTCGGTAAGCCAGGTTCGGAAGCCCTTGGTTCGAAGCTAAGAGAACGTTTGTAGTAAGTCCCTCAGGGCTCTCGCCAGAGGCATTCATTGCCAAAGAAAATAGGTCCCCAAGGAGGGACCTATTGGACTCTTAATGAATCAATCGATTAGCCTTTGCCACTACCCGATTTACCAGAATTCTGGCTAGAATCGTTAGTCATACCAGCATCAGTTCCTTTGCCGGAATCAGTTCCTTTGCCTTTGTCACCATCGCGGCAGGCCTTGGCCTTGTGGATTTTTTCTTTCTTCTCTTTAATCTTCTTGTCGCAATCGCCGATTTTAGCGTCGATTTCTTTTTTGAGTTCTTTGATCAATTCTTTGATTTTTGTGCAGTCTTTGTCTTTGAAAGCTTTTATGATCTCTTTGATGATCGAAGCTTTGTCACATTTTTCGCTACAGGTTTTGCCGCTACCTGGAGTGCTTGGAGTCATGGGGTCGGTCGACTTTCCATTATCTGGGTTTGTCGTTGGGGGTGTTGGGGTTGTATCCGATCCCTTGGGCGATTCGGGTTTGCCATTGTTCGAAAGCTCAGGCAGTTCTTCATCGGCCAGCATATTAGAGAATTTGTCTTTGGACGCATAAGCAGAGCCAGTCATAACCTTAACGTTGGCAAATACCGAATTTTGCGAGTTCGTTTCTTCAGCTTGAGCGCTTAGCTTAGCTTTTTGTTGCTCCAAGACAGCCACTTCTTTTTCAAGCTTGGCAATCTCTTCATCACTCAATGCATCAGGATTATTTTGGGCAGTAGCGGCAGCTGGATTGCCTCTTTCATCAGGTTGGCCGCAAGCGGCAAGGAGAATAACTGAAACTAGTATTGCATAACAAGAGAACAGCGTGCGTTTCATAACAACAGAACCTCCAGGAAGAATCACAAGAGCAGCAGGTCAACAGGCCGCTCTTTGCAAGGGCTTTGCCGTTTCAGATGAAACAGGTATTTCTATATAAGTTCCCGAAAGGATAGAGGTGCAGGAAGGTGAGGTAAATTTGGATCTGAAGTAAGTGTGGCACTGCTGTCGCAAACTTAGTCAAATTTTCTTGGGGTGCTCAAGTTGAGCTTGCTGAAGGATCCAGGCTGTCAGGCCCCAGATGTGATATCCTAAAGCTGGAAAATAGGGAGTTTCGCGCCAGCGGCCAAACACATTGAAACGCAAATTTTGCGCTGTTGCGGCAACGAAAAGGGTCCAAGGAAGAGCAAACAATTCAGCAACTTCATCAGCATTTGCCTCGAGTGCTTCCAGATTCACAGAACTCATACCGACGATCGGCACGATAGAGCGTCGATCCAATCCAGGAAGGGTCGGCAGGCATCCCAGAACTTCGACTTGATCTGGAGCAAGCCCGATCTCTTCGGAAGCCTCTCGAAGAGCGGTGACTACGGGATCGGTGTCTGACTCTTCACGCCTTCCACCTGGGAAACCAATCTGACCTTTGTGGGTTCGAACCAATGTTGATCGTCTAGTAAAGACGATCCGAGGCGCATCATGGCTAGATTCACCCGGTATGAAAAGTAGGAGCACAGCAGATGCCCTAGCATGCATCTCTGCACTCCAAACCGAATGAACAGGCTTGAGTGGAGTGATGAGCGGAAGTCCTGGAATTCCAGATCCGGTCATAGTTGACTCTTTATTTTTGTTCAGCAAGCTGGTTGGCGAATTGAAAGGACTTTTCCATATCGGGAAGTTCGCCCAAATTCGAGACTAGGTGCATATATCGTACAATTCCCTTGCTATCGAGTACGATCACACCGCGGGTCAGCAGCTCGGGGCCTTTGATCATGAGGCCGTTTTGTCGGCCAAAGGCACCATCCTTATAGTCAGAGTAGTAAACGACATTCTCTAGCTTTGCTGCAGATGCAAAGCGCTTTTGGGCCATGGGCAGATCTCGGCTGATGAGGACTCGATCCACTTTGGGCGACAGAGTTTTCGTTTCACCGAGAACATGCGTCTGCGCTTCGCACACGGCGGTATCTACCGATGGAACAAGATTGACGACGGTGACTCGATTGTTAAATTTAAAACCAATCATCGCGGCTTTGGGAGGAAACAAGTCGCCGACTTTGATGGATCCAGGATGTAAGGGAAGATCCTGGTTACCGACTTTGACTTTAGAGCCCGGGACGATGGATTCGTGACTCACCTTCGGCGAAACCTTAGCCACTTCTTGTGATTCATGCACTTGAGGATTTGTGCCCGCGGGAGTTTGGTGAAACATAGCGCAAGATGACAACAGGATGGGACTCGCACTGAGCAGCAAGGCACTCAGAAATTTTTGCGTGGACATAGGTAAAGAGACCTCCAATGCGAACATTCTAGTCTTTCACCATAGCCTGGGTTCCCGGTCGGAAGCAATGTGCCAAGCCAGCTGGAGTCGAGCCAGATCTGGCGGCTGGACTTAGGAAGAAACCATTAGCTCAGCACGCTGTCTTCGGTATCTCTAATGACTCGAAGCTTAGGCTTTGCAAGGTTAGGTAGCTTGGTCAACATCGAAATTGCGTCTTCCAATTGATTCATAAAGGTCTGCTGATCGACAATAGCCTGTTGGACCTCTTCGGGACCAATGATGTTTCGAGCGTCGCGAACGATGCGGTCGGCATAGGCGACTTGCTGGAGGAGATTGGCTCTCAGCTTGGATTCGAACAACTGGGTGTCGATATTCAGGCTCGTCAATTGAGCCAAAAGAGTGGTTTCGGAGCTCAGATCCCAGAGGAGAGCTCCCACTTTGCGGAGTCGCCAGCGTAATTTGTCATCACGACGCCACTGAATTTCAAAAAGATCGCGACCATCCAAGGTCGGGAGCTTCCAGTACATTCGAGGGTCAATGCATGCAAAATCCATAAATTTCAGTAGTTTATCCATCTTCTTCCACTCCAGATCAAGAGCCACAGCAGCGCTCGGCAGGGATATGCCTCAGAGGCGGATGTGCAAAGATGTTGCCAAGGATTCCTGCAGGCCTTTAAATGGTTTGAAAGCCCTCACGGGCGACGGCTGTCGAGATTTTAGACAATCTTTCCGGATTTTCGTTCCTCGCGGGACTGGGATCACGTGATGAGAGAGGATTTTAATGAGATTCCTGACAACATGGAGTGCTTGGCTTGGCTTAAGCCTATCGATAGAGGGTCATGCGCTGACAGCACTTCCGCAGCTCGGGGTTCAACTGGGCAACAAGATCAACCCAGTCACCACCACTCCATCTGCAGCCATCCCGACTTCAGCGCCTCTGACGGCAACAGTGCCAGCTCCACGAAGCCTGCTCCTGGCCCAGGCGCCAATGCAAGGTTCAATACCTAAGGCGACGCCAGGCGAGGCGACTCTTCCAGTCGACCCCAATGCCCTGCCTCCTCCGAAAATGCCGAAAAAACAAAGCTACAAGGAGGCTGAGATCAAGGCTGAGTGTCGCAAGTATGAAGGGCAGCTCATTGCCTACTATGATCGAGTGTTCAAAGTTGAAGGATGTAAACGCCGGGAGATTCTATCGGACGATGAAGAAGCCAATCCTTTCGTCAACGGAAGGCGTATTATTCCCGTTGAAAACATTACGATCGCCAAAATTCCTGAAGGTCCAGCAATAGGATCATCTCCGAAAGGCAAAAAGCCAAATTGCGCGAAGATTGAAGGGCGCTACATCATATCGCGAGCTTCGGATGTATTTTTTGTCGAAGCTTGTAAGAAGCGGCCCTTCCCTGACTGGGACACCTATGCGGACCATAGTGCCAAGCATTCTAAGAAAGGTCAGGAAATCTTGGAATTGCCAGAGGAAGAATTTCTCGCCCTGACGGTCGGCGTGGAATTTAAGTCTTCGTTGAATGATGAATATAAGAAGATGCTGGTCACCGAAAAAAATATCGATATTCTGCCAATTGATGAAGCTTGCAAGGGACTAAACGGATCCTATGTTTCCTACTATGCAAAGATCTATAAAGTTGAAGCCTGTCGTAAACATGAAGTCGATGCGGAAAAGTTTCTTCTGCGTTTCCCTACCTACAAATTAAGAGAGATGAGTTCCGAACAGTGGGTATCAATACCAACGGGTAAAAGTCTGAAACTCTAGGAGGCCACGAGATTTTTGCGCGGGCATCCTGGTGCCTAGCCGCAAAGCGGTGGTTGCCCGAGCCTTTGCCCGTGCCTGCCCCGTTCCCCTACTTTGATGCTCGCGGCGGATGTTCAGGATCGCCGCGCTGAAATCGGTCGGTCTCCGATGTTTGCCTTCTCAGAAAACTTACCCATTGCAAGAGATAAACTAGGGAATTCCTCAGTCGCCGCGGCTGGTTTCCCTCTAAAATGCCTTGGGAAGATCCCTAGCCCTACCCCCTCAGCTTGCCAAATATTCTTTGTATGATCCTGGATAGACCACACTTTTTTCTATGGTCTCAAGTTTCTGCCCTCCGAGCCGATCGTGTTGCGGGACTCATGCAAACCATAGTTGCTTTAGAGGAAGAGGGGACCAATGAAACATCCAGTGAAAGTGCACATGGCGTGCACCGGGCCGGCTTTTGCCTTAGTTTTGCTGCTTTTTGGCTGCGGAACTCAGGAAGAAGTCAAAAAGAGAGCAACACCGGTTGTGGTCCAGGGACAAGAAGCCGACCCCAATGCTGCGACTTCAGCGGATGTAATATCCGCTGATGCGGCTAAGGCACCAGCCTCGGGAACAGCGGATGGCTCTGGCAAAAACAAACCTGGTGGCACTGCTGATTCGGGCGGTAAAGACGATGCCAGCAATCAAAGCGGGGATAAACCTAGTCAAAACACTCCTGGACAGAGTGATGATCCTGGTCAGAGCGCACCCCCACCGCCACCGACACAGTATGACGATGCGGCCTATGTTTACGTGGAAGCCGATTGCTACTGTGGCCAAAAAACCGATGTGTGCACAATGCTTAATTGGTTCAACATTTCCATACTCGACAAGACCACGAAGAAGGTACTTTGGGGACCTGAAGGACATAAGGTGGTGATGCACAATGATTGCAATTTTATGACTGCTTTGGGCAAAGAAGTAGCGCTTCCCAAAGAGCTGCTGGCAAGACCTGCAGGCACTATGCTGTTTAATTTGAAGAACGGCGCTGAAGATCAAACCGTTCCCTTCTATGCACCCTTTCACTATGGTCGCGTTGGTCTGCAAGGACCTATGGGGCCAAAAGGTGATCTTGGTCCCATGGGACCTAAAGGTTATCAAGGTGACAAGGGTGAGGTTGGTCCCAAAGGTGCCACCGGTCCCCAAGGGCTACAGGGAATTCAAGGTGTAAAGGGTGACAAAGGCGATCGCGGTGATCTCGGTCCTCGCGGTGAAACAGGTCCCAAAGGTGATGCTGGACCTAAAGGTGATAAAGGCGACCGTGGTGATATGGGGCCTCAAGGTCCTCAAGGTGGTGTTGGTCCGATGGGACCACAAGGGCCGCGTGGTGAAATAGGACCAATCGGTCCCCAAGGACTTAAGGGTGATATCGGTTTGATGGGACCCATAGGTCTTAAAGGAGATTTCGGTCCCATGGGGCCGAAAGGTGACAAGGGTGATACTGGAATCATGGGTCCTCAGGGACCGCGTGGTGAGATTGGACTTCAAGGTCCTAAGGGCGACAAGGGTGATACAGGCTCAGTTGGTCCTCAAGGTCCTAGGGGCGATACAGGCTTGACTGGCCCGCAAGGTCCTGTCGGTCCTAAAGGTGACCAAGGTGACCCCGGTCCTCGCGGACCACGTGGGGAAACTGGTCCTCAAGGACCCCCAGGCCCTGCTGCCTGATAGCTATCCCGTCTCCTTGGAGGAGCGAGTGTCTTAGGCTTACAGCCCCACATTTTAGGATGTGGGGTTATTTCGTTTTTAGCGAGTTTTAGCGGCTGTGACTTCTGGGACTGGTGCCTTGACAGCTACGGCTTTGTAAACCGAAGCTTCGTCATATTCTGCTGGGCGTTTTTCTGCTGTTGTACCATCGAGCTCGTCAGTAATTGCACCGAAAACGATGCCGCCTTCAACTTCCTTCACGCGATCATAGCTCACACTTCCAGCTTCTGGAATCTGAGTGCCGCCGCAATCGAGGCCGGCGACTTCTTGTGGTTTACCGGCTTCCCAAGCTTCTACGCCGCACAGTTTTTGAGCTGTGAAGCTGCTTGCAACGCGCTCATCAAGAGCGGTCAATTGAATGGTAGCCGAGGTGAAATTGGCCGTTCCATCTTCGGCCAAGGCATAGGGGCCAACGAATGTGAAGGAATAGCCAGGGGCTTCACAGGCAAGATCGAGATAGATAATTTGATCTTGGACCGCGGTTTCTTTTTCGAAATTTGCAGTGCGACCGATGGAAAGACCTTCCGCTTCGATGGCCAGACAGTCGGCTTTGTAGAGACCCTGTACACTGGCCATAGCAGCGCCGCTGACACCAAGAGCAGCCACAGCAAAAATTTTAGATAAGAGCATTGCGTTCCTCCGAAGGATAAATTTTGGCAAACCGTATTTGCTGCGGAGCATAGACAGTCTTCGCAATTTAGGTCAATGCGAAAACGCGAAACCATCAATATTTCAGGCTGTCGGTTTTGAACTACAGTCCAAAATCCTTGGTACCGTTGACTTTTAATTCTAGACGGCGCTTGGTCTCAGGGAATCTGCTTGTCTCTGATGACTTGGGAAATTACTCTAACTATGCAACGTGACCCGAAGGTCCACCTGGAGCATGAATTTTTATGGGATTTTTAATCACGGCTCTCGTTCTCATCGCCCTTGCCGTTCTTTTCGTTTTGCTTGGCGTCGGACTGGCTCTTGTTTTGGGATTGGTCTTGGTGATTGCTGTTATAGCCGTCGTGATCAGTTTTGTTTTTGGCGGGGGTTCAACCCTTTCTTTCGTTCAAGACTTGAACAAAGGCAGTGAAGTGCCCGATAAATTCAATGCCTGCCTCATTCAGGAGCAGCCGGAGCATTGCCTGAAGGAATGGACCAATTGGGATGAAGATAAACTAGAAGTGATCAAGCAACTTGCCGATCAGGTCAAACGCGATTTGGGCGAGCGAGGGAGCAGTCGATCGCAGCAGTATTCCAATCAATCTGTGAATGGCAAGGCGATCGTGACTCTGGAAATGCAGACTGATTTTGCCAAGAAGAAAGCAGTTCGTGAGCACTACGTTTTGGGCAATAAAAAAGGTGAGCTCCGTATTGAAGAATTGAAGTGGGACTATTAGATTTTCGAAATGCTCATACACAACTGAGAGGCCTTTCATGGCAGCGAAGTCCCGACCTCCAGAATTTTTCACTCGAGTGCTTGGCCCTGAAGAACAGGGTCAGGGAAGTTTCGACGGTGGGTCCATTGTTGAACAAAAAATGATCGGATTTTCAGGGGAAGGATCCCGCATCCATAGAATTGGACCGCTTTACTACTGGGCTTGGGGTGAGTGTCACAAACCATTGGCAGAAATTGGGATGCATCCGCATCGTGGATTTGAGATCATGTCCTACGTTTTACGGGGTGAAATCGAGCATCAGGATACCTTAGGTCATAGGTCCAGAATTGGTCCGGGTGGAGTTCAGCTCATGAAAACAGGGTCAGGAGTGGAGCATGATGAATGTTTTGTGACAACCCCTGCCGAAAGTTTTCAAATCTGGTTGGATCCGGATTTTCGAGAAGAGATTAAGAGGCCTCCCCAGTATGAAGCTTATCCTCCCGATCAATTTCCTTTGGAACGGCTGGCCGAAGCATCGGATAGCATCGTCAAAATTATTCTTGGCCCAAAGAGTCCTATTGTCCTGGGCACGCCTCAGGTTGAAATGCAGGAACTTAAGCTAGTTCCCAAGCAATCATGGACTCGATTGATCCAAGGATTGCGCGGCTGGTCGGCAATAGTTGTGAATGGCCATGGTCAATGGCTGATGAATGATAAGCTCATCCCCGTGAAAAGTCGGGACTACCTTGTGCACCAGAGCGAACACCCGGGAGCTTGCATGATCACTGCTGAGAGCGAACTTCGACTGGTTTGGATCGAAGTGCCCCTGGTTTCTTCGTATCATCTTTTTCACAAGGCGAGGTGATAGGTCCCAGCTCTTGGATATTTTGCTTGCAAAGATTTGCCACAGATCATGGGAAAATGATCAAGACGTCCATCCTGAAAACGTAATGGAAGACCCTGTACCAAATCCTTGGTTCTTTATAATTTTGCACTGGATTCCATTCTGTTCACAGAATTTTTGAGCCATAGGAATCAGTTCGTCGTCAATATGACCTTGGAAGTGGTCCTGCTGCTTTGAAGCAGCTTCTCTCAGCTGAAGGATCGTCTCCTCGATATATTTTCCAGCTTCTTTGTCAAGTCGTGCCTTTTCTCGCTCAGGAAAGGTCCTGAACGCTTCCTTAAGGTCATGAAGGAGGCTCTTGGGTGTCTCTATGTTGGTCATTTGGTACTCCTGGGTTGTGTTAGGATGGTGAACTCTGAACAGGCACAACTCGCTCCACAAAGGCGCCAACTTATGGCGAACCAAGATTGAGTTTGCTAAATATTTGCTTATAGTAAGATTCAAAATCTTTCAAATTTTTGACCAGAATCGACTTCAAAATATTGACGTCGAGCGGCGCATAGTCATGAACTGCTAGGTTGCGAAATCCTGCCATATTGCTCATGCTTTGAAGAGCTGCATCATCGATAATGCCAGCGCCACGAATAATTTCAAAGCCGTGCCGATAGCTGCGTGGCAGTCCGAGCCCTTGTGCGGCAATGATGAGGTTTGCCAAATCAATAGCTGACTGGGCCGCACGCTGCAAATTTAAAACAAATACATCCTGAGTCACCTGATCATTGAGGGATTCGGGATCACCTTTGGTGACTCGCTGAATCATCCGCAAGCAATTTTGTATATTATGGATTTTACCAAGCATAGGATCTTGTTTGAGAGGTTCAATCATATAAGGCCCCCAACATGAGTCGCTGCTCTATCCCCTGTCGATTCCTCTTGAAGTCAAGATACTTGCTGATTTCCCGCGCTATGAATTGATTCAAAAAGTTTCGATCGTGACAAGTCAGAAGACTGCCGCTACTTATGATTTGCATGGTGATGATAGGATCGGTCCTGTTAAGGACTATGACGTCCAAGGCATGATCGGTGCAGGAACTCAAGGTGTTGAGCCAATACAGATGACCATGCTCCTCGCCCTCACGCTCAAAAATCGCGAGATCGACATCGCTTTCTTCGTTAAACCGTTCGGTGAAGAGCGAACCAAACAGATACGAAAAGGCGCAAGTTTCTTCTAATTTATGTCGAAGTCTTTCGGCAATGGCCCGAGGCAACTCATCCAAGTCTTCTGCTCCGGTCTAGGTAATGTTCAACGAGTGCGTGCGACAAGCTTGATGCTTTTGGACTATATATGGTCAAACCTGTGCTCGCAACTCTTCAATCAACCTTCTCGGTTCGCGCCACTAAGCTTTGATAAAGTCACCGGACCTAGCCGCTGAAGCTCCCATCGCTCGTAATGCCCAATGGATGTCATAAAATCACAATCAAACAGCCTGGATGAAATGAGCGAAGCCAGGCAGGTCCTAGATTCGCCAAATAAGTTCAATCAGATCCATGTGCGGGAGTCCTACCTGCCCTATCCGCTTGCCGACGTGTTCCAAATCTCGCTGAGTGGCTTTATAGGATCCCAGCTGTTGCAACAGTTCATCTAGAAGGGGATCTCCTGGGACCTTGCTTTCGAACTTAGAGCTGACCAGAGCAGGAATCATGTAGCCAAAGCCCCAACTGAGGCTGAGGCCATTGCGGAAGTGCTTAATGATACCAACTTTGGGAATATAGTAGAGACTTCGAACGGTAAGTTTGCCTTGGATGTCGGTGCTAAAAGTAATGTCATTTTGAGAAACTTTGACAGCGCGAGTCCCATCTATTTGGATCTGCTGATAGCCTCCAGAAATTTGCCAAAACAGAGGATGCCGCTGCCAGGGTTCGCTACGATAACGGTATTCAATGTGCTGCATACTGAGCTTGATGTCGCGGACACCTCGCCCCGGTGCAAGATCTTTTTGAAGAAGTCCAAAGGCTCCGAAATGGCTCTCACCTTTGGGCTGCATCCAGCCAAAACCAAGTTCGATGGGATGTGGAATACTCACTTCCAAAAGTGCAGCGTAGCCACCTCTCAAACGTTCTTCGCGTTCCTCAGGTGTTTCTACGGCAGCTTTCTTATCTTTGGGTGGGCTGGTTTTTGTTTTCGAAAAGCAAGGCTTGGCCGAAAGCAGCAAGATGCCGATGAAAAAGCCCTGTAGGATTCTTCTGAGTCGCATGGGAAGCTCCTTTTATTGACGAAGTCCCTGATTCAAAAGTGCGTAAGCCCAAAAGAAGTCAACCGCAGGAAATGTCTCGCTCTGCGCAGGGCAGGCTCGCCAATCGCTGGAGAATTGATCCCGTTGCCATAGGTAAGGTTCACAACGCAAAGAGGTGTCAGGCAAAGTTTTGGCTGGAAATAAGGTTTCATCCAACAGAATATCTGCAACCGCATCACCATTGCCGTCACCCATGGCATGAAAAATCACTTGAAACAGAGCATTGCGAGGTTGAGCTTTAACCAGACCTGCAATCAGATTGAAATCGGTTTTGAGCAGACCGCCGTAAAGCGATGATTTTAAAATCAATCGGAGCGCTAAAAGATTGGCTTCGAACCCCAAAAAAGTCTTGCCCAATTCAGGGAAATAGCCCCGATTTTGCGAGTTGATTCCATTCAGGCGAAAGTCCATCTCACTGTACAAACTCAAAAGGCTTGGACTCATGGTTGCAGCGCCGGCCAACTCCTGGCCATCGATAGCGTCACCCAAGACCCCTTTGTTTTTTAGGCTAAAGTCGAGAACTCGACTGACCGCGGGACCATCCGATGTTTGCCACAATGCGAGGCTTAATCCCAACAGCATGTCGCGGCTGATCGAGCTTCGGCTTTTGCCCGATGGGTAGCAGTTGTGATCGGCGGACCGATACCAGCGGCCAGGTTGCTGAGACGATTCGGCCAAGGAAAGATTGTGATTCAAGCCGGACGCAACCAGCAGTGAAGTGAAAAGCAGACCATCGCAGCCATCAACAAAGCTGTATCGGTCCAGAGATTTTTGGTAGAGGGAAGCATAGAGTTCACGTTTTGCAGCCAAGGCGGTGGCTTGAGCGGCACTCACCTGAAGTGGTTGCCAAAGGTAGTCTGGGCCTTGCTTGCTCATGACAATTTGTATCACGCGCGTGAGGTTCGATGAAAGATCTTCGCCATTCTCAATCTTTTGCAGAATGATTTTCATGATCCGTTCAGCTTCGCCATCGCTCACTTGAAAGTCGGCACTAGAATTCGAGTCGCTAACCTCAGTGGACGTGATCGACCGTGTTTCCCGACAGGCTGCCATAGTCAGGATGCAAAGCGTCAAACCTATGATTTTTTTCATATAATGGTCCCCCGCTTGCTATCGGCGTTTTGGGGGAAACATTAAATATTAGATGATATGTTTATTAATTACAGAATGTTACATCTTATGATTTATTTAGCTAAGTCCTGCAGCTGGCGGAATTTATCTGTGTCCAGGACAACGTCTTTTTGCGTCGATTGAAAAGTTTCTAGAAGCCTTACGCACTCCTTAGCTTCTGGAGAATGAGGCTTGGCGCGCACACAGGCTTCATAGTAAGCATCAGCATGCATCCAAAGAAAGATCGAGGGAAGTTTTTCACTGGTTTTACCGCTGAGCTGAAAGCCCTTGGCTTTCAGTGCATCCGATTCGCCGCTCAAAGTCAGCTCATTGAGGAGCGACATCGCGTGCATATATTCCAAGCTCCCAAAGCTGGCGCCTCGGGCCGAGAGTTGCGTCCCTTTATCGATCACTTGCTGCGCTTTCAGGAGAATGTCAGCTCCCGTGAGTTTTTTGCCAATGCTTTCTGCCGTCCAAGCTTTGGCGGACGCTCGCCACGATTGCAGCATTTCCTTCTGTATATTGCTATAGCCTCCCTCTTCGAGCAAAGCGCTGGCCATTTCGAGGGAAATATGGGTGTTACGGATGCGAATTGTAGTGGCCATGAGATTGGTGACGGTTTTCTCCCAAAGCTCGGGTTGTTTGCTTTTGAAGAGTTTATCGCCGAGAACTCTTTCGTAGGCTAGCATAGCTTCTTCATAGCGTTTGGTTGCGCTGAAGTACTCAGCCTTCTCCAACTCACCGAGGTTTAGCGGTGGATCGGGGAATTGCAGAGCAACCTGATTTTTTCCTTGAATCGAAGAACCAATGCAATATTGAGTGGTTTGACGAAGAAGGTAACGTGCGTAGTTGATCGTCCCAGCATTAAAAGCAGCTTCTATACGCAAGAACTGCTTGGACAAATCCCAGCTAAGATAACGCAATACGGGATCGCTGGCATTGAGAGTGAGAAGAGGCTGAACCTCTCGGGAAAGATTTTTGAGATGACCCAGGGCCATCAGAATGCGATTACGTTGCTCCGGACCAGGATTGGTATAGGTGCCTATACTGAGCAGAAGAATGGCTAAATTATCGGAAAACTTTTGCAAGGCGGGGCGCACAGGGGCGGTCGTGCTGAGTGGAACTGATGTCTGCGCTTTGGGTTCCAACGGCTTAACCGGGGCAGGAGGTGCTCCTGGACTTTTTCCCAAAGTGACCGGAGCATTGGGGTTAGCCAAAGGCGGTAGAGCGGCTTTAGGCGAAGCGGCAGCCGGGGCACTGGTTGAACTGCTCGGAACAGGGCTTGTGGGAACTGTCGCGGCTTGCTGAGCCCAGGCGGCTCTTGATGTCCATTCCATAGCAAGAACCATCGCCAGCTGTAAGAAGCTGTAACGCATCTTCGCCTTCCTTTTTCTGACCAAAGATTAGGCACCAGAAAATCTGTTGCCTTCTTTTGTCAGTTTATATCTCGGCGTTCTTTTCGAGAATCTCTTTTAGACGACCGTTCATAAAGGTCTTGGACATCCAGAAGACATCTGCGAGTTGCGCGACGATATCTTTGGCGGAATCGAGGTTGCCCAATTCCTTGCGGATCAGGTAAGTCGGGGTCAGGAGTTTGGCTGCAAAGAGGTTGGTTTGAACCTCGGCGATGTAGGTCGAATGTTCCGTGCTGTCGGCAGGTGGGATCACATTGTACTTTTTCAAAAAGAACCCAGCCATGGCCTTCGCAATACGATAGCGGATGTAAGGCCGCATCTTAACATCCATCGGATATTCGATCAGAACCTTGCCCGGTTCCGTATCAATGACCGCGATCGGATCGTCATTTTTTTCAGGGCTCTTGTCGCCGGCTCGCATAGCTAGATCGGGATAAGCAGCGACAATCTCGGGAAGGTAAAGTGGAGCTTCGTGAAAGTTGATGGTCTCGTGAATAGAGCGAACGATGCGGTTGATTTCTGGTTCGTTGATTTCAAACTGCTTTTTAAAATCCTGTTCTTTATCACGTCCCCAGCTATTGGCATTCCGGCGGTAAAATTCTTTTTTTGCCGTATCGAGAACTTTGGGGTCCGGAGTGAAATCTCCGTAACCTGTGTACTCGAAGAAGGCTTCCCATTCAGTCATCTCTCCTGAGGCAACATCCACGACTAAACGCTCATCGACGCCGAGGTGCTTGGCAATCGATTTCATGGCTTGAATGGAGCGAATATTCTTCTTGCCCTTTTTCCAATGACTGCAGTCAGCTGGGTCAAAACCGAGAATTTGTCCGACATCCTGATCGATCACCCGGATGCCACCAAATTTATGGTCGAGAACCTTGCGGCAGAATTGGAAGAGATTTGCTGAATGGGGGTATTTGACCGCCAAATCCTTTTTCATGCAAGGCACCCTCCCGGAGTACGACATATTGCAATGCAGCTTAGACCAAGCTACGCCTAAGGCCGTAGTCTCTAACTACGACAGCCGTTTGACATAACCAGCTTCTCGTCTATTTCACCATATTCCTCTTTTAACATCGAATATGGGGTCGGTCAATCTAGGTGTTGAGATATAAACAAACGAATTTTATGGCTTCTGACACTTTAGTTTGGATTTATTATACCGCCCTGTGGGCAAAGCTTGCTGGCTGACAGCATTTGGGAGGGTTTTATAGACTGGAGACAGGTACCTCGCAGACGATCTGCTGGGTTAAGGACCAAATGGAGGTCCAGGTGTCTCTCATTATTGCCATCGTCGGCATCGTTTATAGCCTTTACTTTGCTGCAACTCATCCGGCTACGTCGTTTCATGGGTACATGGATCGTCCAAGTCTGGTCTTACTTGGGATTATGCCGCCCAGCGTCATGCTTCTATCTCATAGCCTGCGCGACTTTGCGGTGGGTTTTTCGATACTTTTTCAAGCCTTGTTTCGGGTTCAAGGACGGACAGAAAAAGAGGTGATCGAAGTGCTCACCTCGGCTTCGGCGCTGGTTCGCGCCGAAGGCATTGGCTCGCTGATGAAAATTCGGAATCAGGTCCGCTACCCTCTTTTGCGAGACGGACTGTCTTTGATTCTGAACGATTTTACCCCTGAAGAAATTCGGCATAATATTCAGAACAAGATTAATGCCCAGCAGATGCGCATGTCCTTAGCGCAAAATCTTTTCGACAATCTTTCCCGCCTCGCTCCTGGTATCGGCTTGATTGGAACGGTAATGGGTCTTATTTCTATGATGGCGAACCTCAAAAATCCCGAATCTATCGGCAGTGGAATGGCCATGGCGATGATAACAACCTTTTATGGTCTCATTCTTGGCAATATTATCTACGCTCCTTGTGGCGAAAAAATCGCTTTGGAATCAGAAAAATCCTTGCAGATTGATTTGATGGTCTTGGAGGGGGTTTTGACTCTAAAGGGCAAAAAATCCAGCATTCATATGCGCGATATTATGAGCACATATACCCAACGGAAAACCAATAGCCCTCCAGCCGCCGTGCCCCAGGGTAAAAGGTAAAGTCCCATGAGTGATATGCAACCACCGCGCATTAAGGTTAAAAAGAAGGAAGCCCTTTGGCTTTATAGTCTGACCGACCTCACTTTTATTCTTATGGCATTTTTTGCCCTTATGCTGTCGATGTCAAAGCCTGATCGTCAGCAATTTGATAACGTCGTCAGCGCGGTTCAACCCGAGAACCCACTCTCCGATAAAGCAGCCAATCTCACTGTCGTCGCCGAGGACCTGGAAAAAGTGATCAAACAGCAGCATTTGGATCTGGATGCAAGAGTGCAAGTGGATGCCAATGGATTGATATTGGAGTTCAGTGAAAAATTACTGTTTGGTTCAGGCTCTGCTCTCGCGACGGCAAACTTTGCGGCCACCACTGAAAAAGTCTTAAAAGTTCTGGCTCGAGCCCCCGATCGTTATCAAATCAGCATTGAAGGTCATACTGATGATGTGCCGATGAAAGGCAAATCCCCTTTTAAATCGAATTGGGAGTTGAGTGCCGCTCGTGGCATTACCATGCTCAACCTCCTCAAAGATAAAGGTATGGACGCGGCTCACATGCGCGTTATGGCGCTGGCCGATACGCAGCCAAAAGTGCCGGTTGAGGGCAAAACGGGCGAAGCTCTGCAGGAGGCAAGACGTTCCAATCGACGGGTCGTCATTCGCCTGGACTGATCGCTCGGCAAAAAACTGTTCAGTATCGGCCCCAACACTCTCAACAGAAATCTCCGCTCCTGATGATTCGAGCTATTCTCCTGGACTATGACCGGGTACGCTTAAACGTGTCCTTCGGCTCGATCGTTCCAAACCGTTCCAAACCCCTTCTCGGGTCCCCTTGACAGATCTCCGGATGAACTTACTCTGTTCCGTAAGGAAGTCCCCTTCGGGTATGATGAGTGTTGAGTCGTTGTCTGAGCTGAGGAGTGAATGGGACATGGGTGTACGCGAGCGACTTTCCACGATTGTAAATATGGCCGGTGGAAAACCGAAAGGTGATAACGATACCAGCGTCATCCTCCAGGAACGGGTTCAGACCCAAAAGCCTCGGATGTATGGGGTCTTTTTACTCAACGACGATTATACTCCGATGGAGTTCGTTGTTCATATTCTAGAAAAATACTTCAACAAGAATCACGCCGCGGCCACCGATATTATGTTAAAAGTCCATAACGAGGGGCGTGCTCTCTGTGGTATATACACCTATGAGATTGCGGAGACGAAAGTAACTTTGGTGACCGAAGAAGCACGGCAAAACGGGCATCCTCTCCAGTGCGTCATGGAGAGGGCGTGAAAGGAGTCGGTTATTAGCATGCTTAGCCCAGATCTCGAAATCAGTCTGAATCTTGCTGTCAGTGAAGCAACAAGGCGTGGGCATCCCTACGTGACTGTTGAACACATTCTTTATGCACTCCTGCACAATGCAACCGCGCGAGAAGCGATTGAGGCCTGTGGAGGCAGCATCGACAATGTACGGCGTGACTTGGAATCTTTCTTCGAAGAGCATATCGACAACAATTCTTTGCGATCGGGACAGTTGCCACAGCCTACCATCGGCTTTCAGCGGGTGATTCAAAGGGCTGCTCAACACGTTCAGTCAGCGGGCAAAGAAAAGATCCAGGGCGCAAATGTCCTGGTGGCGATATTCTCTGAAAAAGACTCTTTTGCCGTTTTTTACCTGGAAAAGGAAAAGATTACCAGGTTGGATGTCATTCAGTATCTGTCGCACGGTGTTGGCAAAGGTGCCGACGAGCCGAATGAGGCGGATGATGGCAGCTCTCGATTCCTTCCAGGCCAATCTGAAGACGAAAATGAAGCGCCCTCGAAAGATCCACTGGGAAAATTTGCAGTCGATCTTTGTGAGCGAGCTCGACAGGGCAAAATTGATCCTCTGATCGGTCGAGACTATGAGCTCGAGCGCATTATGCAGGTCCTTTGCCGTCGTCGGAAGAATAACCCATTGTTTGTTGGTGATGCCGGTGTTGGAAAAACAGCATTGGCCGAAGGCTTAGCCCTTAAGGTCGTGAACAATGAAGTGCCTGATGCTCTCAAGGGGCTTCGCGTGTTTTCGCTGGATATGGGATCTCTCATAGCTGGATCGAAGTTTCGTGGCGACTTTGAACAGCGCTTGAAAGGTGTCATCAAAGCTCTGCAAAAGCAGCCGAAGCATGTGCTTTTTATCGATGAAATTCATACCATCATCGGTGCTGGTGCAGTGGGTGGCGGTGCTCTCGATGCGTCGAATATCTTGAAGCCAGCTCTGGCCTCCGGTGAAGTCCGATGTATGGGATCGACCACTTTCAAGGAGTATAGAAATCATTTCGAAAACGATCATGCACTGGCTCGACGTTTTCAAAAGATTGATATCGAAGAGCCATCACGTGAAGACACTTTGAAAATTCTCAAAGGCATCAAAGGCCAATATGAGAAGCATCATAACGTTCACTATTCGCCTGCAGCTCTTCAGGCTGCTGTGGATTTGTCTTCCCGCTATATTACCGATCGAAAGCTGCCGGATAAAGCAATCGATGTGATCGATGAAGCTGCCGCAGCCGTGGCTCTGAAAGGCTTGACAGCGACCAAAAGTCGAACCATCACCGCCGAGATGGTGCAAACCGTTGTCGCGAAAATGGCTCGTATTCCGCTCAATAAAGTGTCGGCCACCGAGCGGGATTCACTGAAGGATTTGGACCTGCGTCTGAAGTCTAAGGTGTTCGGCCAAGACCGGGCGATCGAAGCCTTGGCGAATTCGATCAAGCTGTCGAGATCCGGCTTGGGTGATGAAGAAAGGCCGATTGGTTCGTTTCTCTTCACCGGTCCGACCGGTGTCGGTAAAACGGAAGTGGCCAAACAGCTGTCCAAAACCATGGGTATTGAATTGATTCGCTTTGATATGAGCGAATACATGGAGCGCCATTCTGTTTCTCGTTTGATTGGTGCACCTCCTGGCTACGTAGGATTCGACCAAGGTGGACTTTTGACGGATGCCATCACCAAGAATCCTCATGCCGTGCTCTTGCTCGATGAGATCGAGAAAGCCCACCCTGATATGCAGAATATTCTTTTGCAGGTCATGGATCATGGGACTTTAACCGACAACAATGGCCGCAAGGCAGATTTTCGTAATGTTGTGATTATCATGACGACCAATGCCGGCGCCAAGGAACTCAGTCAGCAATCGATTGGCTTTGACAAGGGCACACGAGGAAGTGCAGAAGGTCAAGGACTTTCGAAAGCAGTGAAAGATTCATTTTCTCCCGAGTTTCGAAACCGTTTGAATGCTATCATCACCTTTGGATCACTCCCACAATCCGTTGTGAAAATGGTGGCAGCAAAATTTGTTGAGGAACTGAACGAAAAGCTAGCTAAGAAAAAGGTCGTACTGGAATTCGATGATGAGGCCATCACCTGGCTTGCAGTCAAAGGCTACGATGAAGCCTATGGAGCAAGGCCTATAAGGCGTTTGGTCGAAGAGAAAGTGAAGCAGCCTCTGGCTGACGAGCTTCTATTCGGGGAAATGTCCAAAGGTGGGACGATCCATGTTTCCGTCAAGGATGACGTTTTGCAGTTTGCTTTCAACAAAAGAGCAGGATGAGCCATGAAGCCATTCTGTGTCCACGGAGGGGGAAGGAAGCATGAAAAAAGCACGCGAACTTCTGACGTTAATCCGGGACCTGCCTGGGAAGAAAGTCGTCACTCTCAGCATACTCTTGGATGATGAGACTTCTGATTTTGTCTTCGACGTGACTGAAAGTGGCAGCATTGGCTATCATAAAGACCATAGAAAGCAGCTATTAACCTTGCTGGACTATGGCATTCACAACTCGGGCGGACTCATCATAAGGCAGTTTACGAAACTGTCCTATGAGAGTAGTGCCGACGACGGTGAACCCATGCGATTTCCCTATAAATTGATCTATGCAATTTTTCTCGGCAGCGGTGATTACTTTCCTCTGAGCAAGAACGAAACAGAAGATGTCTGCTGCACGGATGCGCGTACAGGACATCGACTGAAGCGTGAAGAGGGTGTGATCTACCGTGGCTGGCAAGCCCAAAGACAAGTGGCCGTCCAATAGGGACGGTCTTTCTCGCTCTATTCCGCCGCTCTGGATTTCAAAACAGCTTGCACACATTCCTCGGAACTCAATTCTGTTGGGAGGTCTTGGGCCCTTTTGTCGGCTGCTCCGGCTTTGGGATCTGAGATGATACAGAAATGATTAACCCCGGGGAGGATGATGGTTTTGGTCTGATAAATTTCTGCCAATTGGTCCACGCCCGCGCGAGCGGCGAGACCGTCCTTTTCGCCGAGAAGAAGTGTAACTTTTACCATCGGTGTCTGTGGTGTCGAGACGAGGCGTGAGACTCCAATCAAAATGATTTCAGTGAAGAGTGACGACTCTTGCCCTGTCTCCGCTCCAAGAACAGCTCCGCCCAGACTATGCCCTATAGCGCGAATGGCCAAGTCTTTGGATTGGACGGCTTTTACGGTGGCCGGCAGATTCTTGATTTTGTTTATGTCTTTGGTGAGCGCTTTTGCCAAATCTGCTGCAGCATTCGGTGCGAGTATGGGCAGATTCCCTGGATTTTCCAGGACATAAACCAAGCTTCCAGCACTGGCAAACCCTTCAGCTAGCCCCGACATCGCCAGAGCTGGAATTTGTGCTCCTGGATTCATAATTAAGATGTCACGGTAGCTGTCGAGTTTGCTGGCATAGAGCCGAGCTTTAACGGATCCTGCAGTTACGAGCAGACCCTGAGCGAGGAAATCAGGCTGAGCGGCCCGGGATGGGCTTGCAAAGGCCAAAGCTAGAAGAAAAAAAGCGGTTAGTCTTCTCATGGAAACTCCTTGTCCTATTTATCAACGGGTAAGCACTGACATCCTAGTGTCAGGGCTGCTCCATTGGCAAGTGAGCAAAGAGCCAGGTCTCACTGAAAAAGAAAAAGTCGATGGGGTGTTCGTCCCTGATAATCCACAGGAATGGATCGATCTGTCAGCTCTTCCACAGCATGAGTGTTTACGCGAGCAAAGTTGGGTTTAAATCGCTGATGGTTGGTTGAAAAATAGAGCTGACCGCCTTTGTTGAGGACTGCAAGGGCTTCGTTGATCAGATCGCCATGATCCCGCTGAATCTCTAACAGTTCCTGGCCGGTTTTGCTGGTGGAAAAAGAAGGTGGATCAAGGACGATGATGTCCCAGCGTCGACCTTCGCGGGCTGCATTTCTCAAAAAGAAGCGAGTTTCTTCAGCGACGGCAATATGTTTTTGCGGGTCGAAAAGATTATTGAGTTTAAAATTATCCAGCGCCCAATCCAAATAGCGTTCTGAAACATCTACAGTTGTGGTGGATGCGGCTCCGCCATGCGCTGCATAGATGCTGAACGCTCCCGTGTAGGCATAGAGATTGAGGACGCGTTTGCCTTGGCTGGCATCACGGACCCATGTCCTGGTCAGACGATGATCGGCAAATAATCCTGTGTCCAGATAGTCATCGAGGTTGACCAGGAACTTCAGCTGAGCTTCGCGAACTTCAATGCGTTCGCCTCTTTTATCGAGTCGATTGTAGCGATTGCCTTCATGGGGCCTCGTGTTACGCCGACGCAAGTGCAATTGATCAGGACTCAGCGAAAAGGCTTTGGCGAGCGCATCGCCCAAGGTCTCGAGGTAAGGCAATCCTTCGGTTTGTTCACGTACGTATTCGCCAACCACAAGGTGACCTTCGTACCAATCAACCACCGCTCTGACTTCAGGGATATCGCGATCGTAGATGCGATACACACCGATATTTTGCTTTTCGAATTTCGGATGAGTTTTTTTCCACACTTTATGGGCGCGATTCGCCAGCATTTCTGCGTGTTTCTGGACGGTCGCTGGAGCGTAGGTTTTCTCAATTTGCAGGAAGTTCATAGGCAGCCTCGCAGACGACGGCAAAGTGCGTCATAATTGTCAAAAAGGGCTCAAATCGCTGCATAAGATGACATTTTGTCCGGGATAAGGCTAGCGATCTTTTCTAATAAATTGTCGAAATGCGGGTGAAATCCGCCACCTTGAAAATGGTGAGGAGTGCTCAGAATGGATTTTAAGTTATTGAAATTATGAGGAACTTGATAGCGAGGTGGATGCGTTAGGCCCGAAGCCGAGCAGCTTTCTCTTTGGAAGACACGACTCTGACAAGTCCGTCCAACCGGCCCGAAATGATCGACGCCTCTAGCAAAAGCTGCCAAAGGTCTGGAATCCGCAGAGTTGAATCTTTTTGCTATCTACGATGCTGAGGATAACTCTGCGAATCAATATTCTCGAACGATTAGACTTTAATGCAGTTAGCTTTAACGGTCTCAAGGACTTTTTTAGGGCCCTTGCAGAGAGTCGCTTCTTTGCCGATCGCTTCGGCTTTAGCGCAGGCAGTATCTGGCTTGGCAGCGAGCTCCTTTTGAATGGGGCCCGAAGCGACTTGTTTGGGTGTATTCACAGCAGTTGTTGAATTCTTCATTTCCTTTTTACACTTCGCTAGGTAAGTCATGCCATGCTTTTTCTTGCATTCATCGAGTTCTTTTTTGGCAAGATTAATTTTTTCAGAAATTCCAGCTTGGACGAGACTGTCACAAGCCGCGGTTTGAGCATCGTAGTCTTTGCATTTCAATTCCGTTGCTTCGACTTCAGGACATGTGAGCTTGGTTTCCATCGCCGAAACTCGAGGAGCCGTGAAAGAAAGGCAAACAAGGAGACCGAAACAAGCCTTCAACTTCATAGAAAAACTCCCAAGAGAAAATGAACTCCTGATAGTGTAATGGGACTCCGATGGAAACTCTAGGCGTGATTTTGGTATGAGAGAGAGGCAAGGGCTGGCAGCGGACTTGCGCCCGCTGCATGGGCAAAACTTGGGTCAAAAGCAAGCATTCAAAGCACGGAATCGATTGAATTGCGAACGCAGGTCCAGTAAGGGGTCTCGAGAGCCTTTGACATCCAGGCGCACAAATACCGAGCCATCAGGATTGTCGACTTGAATAAAGGCGGCATCAGAGGGGGAAGCTGGCCGACAGCGGCTATCGCCTTCTCTGTTGAGGGCGCCGGCTTCCAAAGCGGCCATCAGCCGTCCAGCAAGGTCGCAGGCGTCCTGAATAAAGCCCGCGCGAGCTTGGGTGAGCACGCGGCTGCTGGTCAGAATATTACCTTGGATGGAATATACGAAATCTCCGATACTGCCCCGGACATCATTGGCATAAAAGCCATTATTCGATCCGGAAAATCCTGCAGAGCTTCCGGCTAGCGTCACGACTCCATATTGTCTGGTCGAGGCCTGCGCATCGAAATTTGCGCTGGTGATAGCAGATATGATTTGGTCGGCGTCATAGCCTTGGCGGAGCAGTTGCGCGCCTGCCTGACGACCGCGAATATTTGTAGCCGCTTGAGCATGTATGGCACCGACGCCGGGCACGCTTTCATAGACGCGACTGACGGAACTTCCCGCAATACAAGAAGTGGCGGCTCCCCCAACCTGTGCTGTTTGTCGATCGACAGCAACGATGGAATAAGTTGAAAAAGCTGTCCCTGCGAGTCCAAGGCCGATAAGGCTGGATAAAAGACTGAGAGTGAAATTGCCCATAGTATCCTCCGTTTCCTGAATCTTCAGCTACCAGACGCCTAGTAGAAGGTCAAACCCAATTGCAGCCTGTATCCCAAGCGACACGAGGTGGCAAGGGCTTGACTTTTGACTCATTGAAACGAAGTAAAGCTCACAGTAAAGCGGAGACTCTCCGACGAGAAGTCGACGCCACAACCGGCTGCGTCGACTCGTCAAATGCTATCAGCTGGCTGGTTTTGCATCCAAAGATGCAATCCAATCCAAAAGTACTTTAGCCTCTGCAGAGTTCTTAAACTTGCGATCTCCGCGCGGCATCGAACCGCTCTTTACAGTCGAAGCGATGGCTTTGCGGTACTTCACGGCTTGAGCTTCGGTATCAAAAGCATATCCACCATCAGCTTTGCCCTTGGTGTGGCACCTCTGACAGTTGTCATCGATGATGGGTTTGATGGTGAGCTGATAGCTGACCGGAGCAACGGGTGGATTCAACCAATTCAGAAGCTTTTTGCCGGCATCAGTTGAGGCGAACCTAGGATCATCAGGCGGCATCGAGCCTTTGTTGAGAGTTTTTGTGATACTCGCTTTCAATTTCAGAACTTGGTCCTGGGTTTCAATGACGAGTTTTCCGCTCGCATCGACTCCACTGTGACAGTAGGAACAGTTTTCATTGATGATAGGTTGGATGTCCTTTTCCCAAGTCAAGGTAGGCGTCGGACTTGGTGTTGGGGTAGGAAGGATCTCGCCCGCCACGGCGACTTTTCCAGCTACACTTAAAATGAACAAAGACGAAAGCAGCACTTTTGGAACACACAATGTCATAAAAACCTCCGCATTGAGCCTCGTATCATGAAAAGCTCATGGTGGACTGTCAAGTTAAGTCACCATGAAGAAAACTGTCTTGAGCTTTATACAGTGAGCGGTAAATCATTGATTCCAGTGCTCTTGAGAAGAGCGGGTACAGCAGCTCACTCTTTGCGATTCAAATCTTGTGAACAGAAATCGACGTGTTAGCTGGTCTCCACTCTTCCATAAAGACTATTCACGGAGGAGAAGTATCTGTCGGCGGTCTGCGACGGGCCTCCCATTTCGGAAAATCAACCCGCTTTGGCAAGCTCCGAATGCGTACCTCCAGTGGAAACTCCTTGCTGCCAAGTGACTTCAAGGAGGGCTCCCGCTCCAGAGAGCAATGGCCGCTGCTCCTTGAAAATGTCAATTCTCGTTGAATAGGCAAAGAGTCAGGATTTATGCGGAATTTCTGAGCTCTAAAACCAGCAGCGTCCTATCGTCCCTGCGCTCGACTTCTGGCATGGGATGCGATTTGATTTTGCAAGAAAGCCCAAAGGCCTACCTAGAAATGGCGCCTTTGGGCTTTCGAGTGTAAAACCCCTTCTGGGCGAAGGGATCTGCAAGATTACATGTTGGCTTTAGCAATTTCCGTCGCAGCTTTCTTGTCGAGAGCTGAGATTGTGAAAATTTGATCAGGCTTTACGGCAGTCTTGATCGCACTGTTGACGGCAGCCAAGTCGATCGCAGCAATGGCATCGTCTATCTTCATTTCGAAGCTTAAATCGCGACCGAGCTCCATATTCCGAGCGACGAGGTCTACAATGGAAGCGTCCCGCATGAGGGAATTTTTCTTCGACTCAGCGTAAGCTTTCTTAGCATTCGTCAGCTCATCAGCAGTGACGCCGTTCGCTTGGAACTTGATCGCCTCTTCACGGATGGCTTTCACAGATTTTTCAACATTCTGCGGAGCGCAGATAGCGAAAGCTGCAAAGTATCCGAGCTGTTCGCGAGAGTCAGCGCGGAACATGCCGCCAGCGCCATAGGACAGACCATCTTGCTGGCGCAAGCGGCCGAATACGCGAGAAGTTCCGCCGGAACCCCAGATGTTGCTGGCGATCTTAAGGGCTGGATACTGAGCATCTGAATCTTTCAAAGCAAGGGTGTGACCCATGCTCACGTTTGCACCCTTTTTATCAGGAGTATCAAATGCTTGAACGACAGGCTTGGTCAATTGGAGTTGATAAACGATCGGTTGGTAGGTTTTAGGTGAACGCCATTGACCTAACTTACTCAGTAAGAGTGGCTTCACTTTTTCTGGATCCAGATCACCGACGGCAATAAATTGTCCAGCGCTGCCGCCGACCAATTGTGCATAGACAGATTTCACGTCATTGACAGTGAGTTTTTCTAGCAATTTTATTTCTTCGTCAAGAGTCGGGATATAGCGAACATCGCTTGCAGGATAGGGCGCAACACTGCGAACGAAGGCTCGTTCGGTAATGGCAGCTGGATCCTGCGCGGCTTCTTTCAATTGGGATAGAAGCTCTTGCTTAGCCAATTGGAATTGGTTGGCATCAAAGGCCGGTTGGGTCAGAATTTCAGCCACGAGGTCGAGAGCCTTGTCGAGATTGACTCCGACGGTGGTGCCCGAAAAGCTCAGTTTGCCAGGATTGTCGACAGTCCAATTCGAAGAACCACCGAAACCAACCTTAAGCAAGGCCAGCTGATCGTTCAAGGCCTGGTAGTCATGCTTTTTCGTTCCACGCATCATAGCTTTCGGCAAGAAGTGCAAAGCCACCAGACGACCTTTCAAATCGGTCTCGCTACCGACTTGCAAATCGATTCGGAAGCTGACAGGTCCACCACGAGATTTCTTAGGAGTCAGGGCGACCTTCATTCCGTTTGGCAATTCGCTGTATTGGGTGCGTTTTTGAATGTTGCTAATGCTTGGTTCAAAGACTTCGCCTGCAGCAATTTCGGTGCGACCTTTGTAATTTTTCAAAGCCGAAGCGATATCAACTTTTGCTGTCTCGGGTGCTTTGTCGAGGCTTTTGGTCGGCAAGAAAAGACCAACTGTACGATTGGATGGCTTGAGATATTTCAATGATCCTTGCACGTCGGCTAATTTCAAGGCATCAACGCGATCGCGATTGAGGAACATCAGTCGCCAGTCTCCACGGCTGGCCCATTCACTCAAGTAGATGGCAATCGAAGCGCTATCGGTCATGGCGAGATCGAAGGAACGACTGAAGTTCGCTTGGTAGCGGGTGACATCCGACTGGGTGAATTGAGTGGGCTTCAGCGTGTCGAGCAAATCCTTCAAGCGCTTGGCCACTTGCTGTGGATCTTTACCTTTAGCGACTTTCGCGATGAAGACGATTGCGCCCGGCTCAGCAAGGGAGAGGGCGTCGGCGTCGACTTCGCTAGCCAGACCTTTTTCGACCAATTCTTTGTAAAGCAAGCCACTTGGTTTCTGTGTCAAGGCCGAAACCATCGCTTCCACAGCTGGGAATTCGGGGTGACTACCAGCGACCGTGTGGTAAGCGACGCCAATAGCAGCTTGTTCACCATTGCGCTGCAAGACTACCGTGCGTTCGCCCTCCTGGACTGGTTCGACTGTGTAGGTCGGGATAAGCGGACGAGTTGGTTTTGGAATCGGCGCGAAAAATTTATTGATCAGAGTCAGCGTTTCTTTTTCATCAATGGCACCAGCGACAACCAGGAGTGCGTTGTCGGGCTGATAATAGCGGGTGTAAAACTCTTTCAAACGAGCAGGTGGAACTTGCTCTATATCACTTTTGTTACCGATCGTTGTGCGCCCATAGCCATGCCATTGATAGGCTGCATTTAGCATTTGCTCGACGAGAATGCTGGTGGAATCATTTTCATCCCGTTCGAACTCATTGCGAACGACAGAAAATTCTTTAGCCAGATCTTCGGGAGCGATCTTGCTGTTGATCATGCGATCAGCTTCCAGGCCCAAAGCGAACTCGAGGTTGCCGGGACTGGCTGTCAAAGTTTCGAAATAATTGGTGCGATCATAGGAGGTCGAAGCGTTGAATCGAGCGCCACGATCCTGCAATTGTTTCCAGATATCAGGGCGGGAAGGAGTCCCTTTGAACAGCATGTGCTCCAAAAGGTGAGCCATGCCTGCTTCGCCGTAGCCTTCATGTCGAGAACCGACATTGAAAGTGAGGTTGACCGTGACCCGTGGTTTGGAAGGATCTTGGAAAAGGACCACGCGGAGGCCGTTGGCCAACTGATATTCCTTGAGTCCTTCCACTTCCGTAACCGTCTTAATTCCAGGAATGGACACAGCTTCAGCTTGAATGCCGGTTGGCTCGGCAGCTCGGGCGAATTGACTTGTACCGAGCACGAGGCCCAGAGCCAATCCGAAGGCAGTTTGTCTACGCATTCGTTGTTTCCTTCATCGCAGTAAAAGCCAAAAGAAGTCTGTCCCCCGTATAGCCGTTTTTGGGAAAGTTTTTGATGAGAATGTGATGGTGCTTTGGCTTTTTTTCTCAGATCCGCTTATCTGTCGAAAAGGCTAAGTTAGAAGAGCTTGTTAGGATGGCCCATGTCGGGCCAAGAGCCGCAAAAAAGCGCCAAGAAGACCCATTCGGTCAAAGTCTGTGCCTCTGGCGACGAATCAAGACGATTTTCCAGCGGCAGCTTCGTCCAAGGCTTGGATAAATTGAATCTGCTCGGGTTTAATCCATTTGCCCAAGGCTCTTTGAATATCGTCTTCTTTCAGGCCTTGCATTTTGCTGTCGAAATTGACCTCAAAGTCCAAGCTTCGTTCGATCCGGAGATTCTTCAGGATGAGCTCTGTGAGAAAGGCATCGTCTGACAGGACAGACTTTTTCTGAGCTTGGTAGGCGTTGCGAGCCTCCTGCAGTTCCTGGCTGGAGACCCCCAGTTTGATGAGTCGGCTGAGTTCTTCCTGGAGGCCTTTGAGAGCCTTAGCGAGATTTTGCGGTGCGCAGATCGCAAAGCTAGAAAATGTTCCAAAAGCAAAACCTATTCCCGGACTGAATCCACCGCCTGCACCATAAGACAGCCCATCCTGGTGTCTTAAGCGTTGAACGAGGCGCGAGCTCATGGTGCCACCCCAAATAATTCCTGCCATCTTCAACGCCGGATAGTCTGGATCCTCGTCGCTCAATCGCAACGGAATTCCAGCAAATATTTGTGCCCCTTTCTTATCCGGTGTATTCAATATTTTATGACCACCTTTGGGTTCAAACCACTCCACTTTTTTGAAGTCTGTGTTCGGTTTTGGCTTCCAATCTGCGAGTAGCTTTTCCAGTTCGGCACGAACCACCTGTGGGTCGACAGCACCAATGATAACCAAATGGGCCTTGGCATACTGCAAGAGCGAGGCTTGAGTCTTTTTGATCTGTTCAAGATTAATCTTTTCAATCTGTTGGTATTCGGTTTCAAGGCTGGGAATGGAGCGTGGATCGTCATCGGGATATGGCGTCATCAGGCGCAGATACTCTCGCCAAGCAAGGGAAGAAGGATCCTGACTTTCATCTTTCAAGCCAGCCAGAATCTCGGCTTTGACGACCGGAAAATCTTGCGGATCAAAACGTGGAAAGCGAAAAGCTTCCAGCATCAGTCGAAGGACTTCCGAGCTATGTTCGCCAACGGTCACCGCAGAAAGTCGGAGTTCGCCCGGGTCTTGGATATTCCACTCGCTATGGCCTTCAATATGAGCTTTATGGAGAGCCAGGGCATCCTCGAATGCACCTTGATCCATCGTCTTAGTGCCTCGGAGCATGAGGTCAGGCAAAAGACGCAGGGCCTGCTTCTGTGATTTCAGCACACTATCATTGTGCAAACTCATATCGAGCAGCATACTGACGGGAGAACCGCGACCCTGTTTGGCAAGGATCGCGACCTTCAATCCATTGCTCAAAGTAAAGCTTTGCAGTCTTTGTTGGATGTTGGGCCATGTCGCATCAAAAGTTTCGCCTTGCTCTATGGAACGTGTCGATTCATAGGAACGAATGCTTTCAGCGATTTCGATCGGGCTAATTTCTGGTGCCTTTTCAATCTTGCTGGTCGGCAAAAAGTATCCCAAGGTTCTGTTGCTGGCGAGCAGATAGCGACGTCCAGCAAGAGCTTGCTCCATCTTGAGGGCTTGGACAGAGTCTCTGTGCTGGAACATCAGTCGCCAGTCACCAAGCGCAGCCCATTCACTCAGCTCTACGGCACTCCATGTGCTATCGCTCCAACTGAGGGTGAAATTCCTAGCATAATGCTGCTGGTAGCGAGCTAACTCGGTGGCACTGACCTGTTCTGGCTTGAGATGTTCCAAGAGCTCGATCATTCGCTTAGCCAGTTTCTCGGCATCCTGGCCTTTAGCTACTTTGGCGAAGAAGCTGATCACGCCTGGCTCCGTGAGACTCCAAACAGTCCCTTCCACCTCAGCGGCTAAGCCTTTTTTTACCAGCTCGCGATAGAGTAAACCGCTGGGCTGATCGGTGAGAATGTTGACCAGAGCTTCAATGCCTGAGAATTCCGGATGGGCTCCGGGCACCGCATGATACATGAGTCCAACAATGGCCTGATCGGCATGTCGATGCAGGGAAATTTGCCTTGCACCTTCTTGAACTGGTTCAATCGTGTAGGTAGGGTTCAGGCTTCTCTTAGGCTTCGCCAATCCCCCAAAGTGTTTTTCAATCAATGCTTTGGCAAGAGGTTCATCAAATGTACCAGCAACGACGATCATGGCATTATCTGGTTGATAGTAGCGCTGGTAGAATTCGCGAAGTCGATCGGCTGGTACTTTTTCTATATCGCTTTTGTTACCAATGGTGCTGCGTCCATAGCCGTGCCATTGATAGGCGACTCCCAGCATCTGGTCGGAGAGTGCTCCTTGATTGCTGTTCTCGTCCATTTCAAATTCATTGCGAACGACAGAAAATTCTTTGGCGAGATCATCGGCAGCTATTTTACTATTCACCATGCGATCAGCTTCGAGAGCCAGGGCGAATTCCAGATTTTCTTTGGAGGCAGGCAAGGTTTCGAAATAATTGGTGCGATCAAACCAAGTTGTGCCATTGAAGTTCCCCCCTTTTTCCTCTAGGAGTTTCATGATGTTGCCACGAGTGTAGGTGCCGCGAAAGAGCATGTGTTCCAAGAGGTGGGCCATGCCTGCTTCACCGTAGCCTTCGTGACGAGAGCCGACAAAATAGGTGACGTTGACCGTAATTGTGGATTTGGATTGATCCGGAAACAACAGAACTTTGAGTCCATTGTTGAGTTGGTATTCCCGTATTCCCTCGGCTTCATGCTTAAGAGCCCAAGCTTCCTTGCCATAAGCCACCGAGCCTCGAAGCATTCCAATCAAAAAGGCGAGAATAAAGATTCCGGCGCGGAAAAGGCGGGCGAGAATCATAATCAAGTTCCTCATTTGCAAAGTCCGTCGAGGCATCATGAGCCTAAAAAGGCTCTTCGGAGCAATGCTTTTGGAAGAGAGAGGTAAATTCTGCCTAGCGGATACTCAATGAAGGAGAAAGGCAAAAACACAGGCATGGGCACACGCCGCTTTGCGGCTAGCCACGGATGAGGTCGGGGAGCTTTCGCGCTGCCCTCTTTTGGAAACGGATTCGTAGCAGATCACTTTTGATCGATTGGAGCCTTGGAGAGGATGCTTTGCGCAAACTCTTGACGCATCGATTCGAGTTCTCCAGATGCCTTCATCCTCTTGAATTCTGCATCGAGCCTTGGGACGAGATCACGGTGCTTTTCATGGACGTAGTGATATGATTCGATACGTTGTAAACTAGGTGACAGGGCGTGAATGTTTTTGAAGTGACCTTGATGAAGGTAGTAGGCCCCATTCAAGTCGCTAAATACTACGACCTGCACCCGATCAGCTTCCAAGAGTTTGTAGAGATTAAGTGGATTTTCAATCGCAACAACTGATGGGAAATCACGGGTTCCAATTTCGGAAAACCGCATGCCACGGATGATTCCAACCTTGAGCTCACGTATTGAATTCCAATTCTCGATCTTCAGGTCTTTGTTTTTGGCAAATACAATGGCATTAAACCAAAAAATTGGGGTTGGTATCCGAATGAGAGTTGGATGTTCCTCGCCGACTTCAAAAATCCTTGAAAGCTCGGCGTCGACGGCCCCCTTAGCTGATTCAGAGAGGGCTCTTTTGCCAGGATATTCGATAAATTCAACCGAGATACCCAGCTTTGAATACGCTTTTTCGACGATGTGCGTGATCAACTCGTGATCCGGACTGTCCATTTTCGCAATTCTATAGCTAGCGCTGATGGCTTCCAGGGGTATCAAACCTAGTGCAATTGCGAAAATGATGAAGAGCCGATGAGTCTGGACGTTCATTTTGTGTCCCAATTCAGGAAGAATAGACTTCAGAAAGTCTAACACAGGCGAAAAACTTCAGCCATCAGTCTTGTCCAAATCCAAAACATTAAGGCACGGACTTTAGGGTTGTTAGCCCATTGTCTCTCAGTTTGCCATTCTCACTTTGATGCTGCTGAAGCCGTGGCGCTTCCTTGATTGATGCGCGGTATCTTTGCTACTCGGGTTATAAAAAATTTAGTCCAAAGCAAATTACGCTTGGAAGCAAGGCGGATCAGCAGCAGGTCATAAGTTTGTAGATTAACTCCCAGGGATGTGCGCCAATGCCAAGTTCCTCCTTGTATGCGCTTGGGAAAGATCTCGAATTGGACCGAATCCGCCACAAGATAGGCTTTTGCGGCATAGATATCTTCCGGCAGTTCAATCTTGGTGCCGCTATCGAGGCTATTGAGACCGCAGAACAGTTCACTCTGCTCAGGTGCTGCAGCTGAAAGTTCTTGAGCGCATGCGAGGAACCCACCGGCCACGATCACGGGCTCTATTGCAGTTGCATCATCGCCATCCATTCCTGGTTGATCGCCAACGCTTCCAGAGCTTGCTGGAGATGAAGAAGACGTTTGAGCTTTGGAGGAGCCTCCAGCAATCAGGAGCTTTTTACCGCAGGAGCTGATCACTAAGGACAAGACAAGGAGCCCTAAAAGCCGTGCATCGATAGCCCTCCAATCTGAAAACGTAGCCGTTGAGTATCTCAAGCTTGCATGCATATCGCATTGAATGAGTCTTCTAGTGAAAGATGTGTGAGGCTTGATTTGCAAGAAGTGGGCTAGATTTCGCAAAGCGCTGGTCGGCGCATGAATAGGACAAGAGAGGGTAATTGTTGCCCGGGGATAGGTTCCTTCGGCAGTGGACTTCACGCAACGCTAGACATGGATTCTTACCAAAGGACAAACTCAGATCGAGGCACCCGAGATTTGACGTCGAAGTGATTTCTAGCTATCTCTATGATTTATCAGGTAAATATTGGCACTGCCCGAGCGGGCGCTTGGGTTTATTCTGATAAATTCATCGAAGTTTCTCCAAAAGGCATCAATTACGGAGTGATGGGATGTCCGGTAAGTTTTAGGACACTGGCCTACTCCACTTTCTTAAATTTATGGGGAAACTTATAGTTGTAGAAGATAGCTCCAAGTAAAATGGAGACCATGAAAGGTAGAAAGATGCCTTCGTGAATATGCATGCCAAGCAGCGGCAAACTCGTTTCACCAAATTCCAGATGTTTGATTTCCACCAACACCTTAAGACCAGCAATGCCGACCAAAACAAACGCTGTTGGAATAAGAACTGGAAATTTTTCGATGAGTCGGATGAAGTAGGAGGCCGCAACTCGCATCATAAGAATGCCGACGACTGCGCCCGTAACAAGCACCCATTTTTCATTAGACACTGCCAGCGCCACGGCCACAGAGTCGATGGAAAACATGAGATCCATCAGCTCTACGGCAAGAATGGTTTTCCAAAGTGCCTTCCAGCCAGAGCGTTTGAGCACTGGTTTTTGATCTTCACCCGGTAAACGAAATTCGTGAGCCTCTTGAATAGGATGCTCGCGCTCCGCTTCTTTTTTCAAGAACAGTTCATTGACCGCGAGCCATACGAGATAGGCTCCCGCTCCAAATTTCACCCATTCGTGCTCCATGAGCCAGACACCGACAAAGACAATTCCGGTACGAATGATATACGCGCCCCAAATTCCCCACAGCAGAGCGTGCTTTCGATCCAAAGGGTGTTTCAAACGATCGCTAACCAGTGCTGCCAATGCCAGCGCATTGTCGAAGCTGAGCAAGCCTTCGAGAATGGCTAACTGAAGGACCATCCCAATTTTAGCCGGTGTTAACAGGGCTATATAATTCTCGAGCAAGGCTAAATCCCCAAAGTGACGTAGTGACGGTCCTAGGTATAAAAAATTCTACACTACTTTAGGCGATACTGAGTACCCACGCAATCTTAGGTCGAAACAGGGACCTGAGAGATTCTCAAAATGAGACCAAAGGGCTGCTTCCATTCCAGGAAAGCTGGCGGATTTCGTGCAGAATCAGTATATCGTGGGAATCGTTTGTCAGGATCGAGAGTTCGAGAGTCACGGTTTGAAAGGAATTTACATGGCCATTCTAACACAGAGTAAGAAAGTCATTTTGTCAGGAATTCAACCCACCAATGGCTTAACCCTAGGGAACTATCTGGGGGCAATAAAAAATTGGGTGAAACTGCAGAAAGATTATTATTGCAACTATATGGCTGTCGATCTCCATGCGATCACCGCAAGGCAAAACCCTGCTGATCTGCGCGAGAATACCTATATCGCGATCGCTTTTTACATCGCAGCTGGTCTGGACTTGGAGCACTGCGATTTATTTGTCCAGTCGCATGTCCCGGAACATTCTCAGCTGGCTTGGGTATTAAATTGCTATGGCTATATGGGCGAGCTGAATCGCATGACTCAATTCAAAGACAAGAGCACGCGAGCGGGGGCGAATATTCCGGTTGGTCTGTATACCTATCCCCTGCTCATGGCGGCGGATATTCTGCTTTACGATACCCATCTGGTGCCTGTGGGTGACGATCAAAAGCAGCATGTTGAGCTTACACGCGATGTCGCTCAGCGAATGAATGGCGTCTATGGAGACGATACCTTTGTCGTGCCGGAACCTTACATTCCGCCTGTGGCAGCGCGGATTATGGACCTTTTAAGTCCGGCCAATAAAATGAGCAAGAGTGCTGTGAATGAAAACGGGACGATTTTTCTGGCCGACTCTGGTGCTGATATTGAAAAGAAATTCAAACGTGCGGAAACAGATTCTGGTAAAGAGATTCGCCATGATCGAGCGGAAAAACCAGGAGTCAGCAATATGCTGGATATCCAGGCGGCAATCACGGGTGAATCGATAGCCGCGATTGAAGCTCGCTATACCCAAAAAATGTACGGACATTTGAAAATGGAAACCGCGGAAATCGTCAAACAGGAGCTTCTGCCTGTCCAAGCGAAAGCTCGCGAGATTTTAGCCGATAGAGCGGAACTGAATCGGATCTTGGGCGCGGGAGCTGATAAAGCCCGCGCTAAAGCGGAAGTCACGTTGAAGCGTGTGTATGACCGCATTGGCTTTATTATTCGCTAAGTTGGAAGACAGATTATGGAATTAAGCCTTATCGCTGAACGGATTCTGTTCACTGACAAACTGGAAGAAAAGCTGTTTCTTCCGGAATCGTGGACAGATGAGAAGCGTCATCCAGCGATCGGCATTCCGGCGACCCCTGGTCGACCCCTGTCACTGAGCTTTGCACCAAAATCCGAGCGAGTGCCCTTCCCCCAG
>JBGSTF010000126.1:0-26470 GCA_041736645.1 Oligoflexus sp.
AGCTACGTTTACCTCCCAATTCCTGACAGCTTTCCATCCAGATCTGATAGGGAGTTAGCAGATAGCCGAAAGATTTATACAAACTGTCCAGGGACGCCAATTCACTTGAAGCCGGCTGCTCAACGACTCGCTGTAAGCTGCGACTCAATTCAGTGACCTCCTCAGAGATTTCACTGCAAGCCAATCCCTGCTCGTTCGGCAATTGGAAGCTGAATGCATTGCTTTGGTACAATTCAGCAAGGCGCTTTCGCTCTCGATAATTGCCCTGCTTTATCGTGCTCTTTGCCACGGTCCAGGCCACGGCTTCAGATTCCGCTGAGCTTGGCGTCAATCCCGAAAAGCAATTGAGGCGACGAAAAAGAGTGAGGCTACTATTGCCGATGCATTCATCAATAGTCAGTCGATAGAGATTGGGATTGCGTAAAGATTCATAAGTCTGCAAAAGGCCTTTAATGACCAGCAAGGGATAAAGTTCCCTGAGCTGCTTGTCGTCCCTGTCCCCTGAAGCGAATAGGTAGCGCATGTGAGTCGCCAGAGGCTGAGAGAACTTGTCCGATATACTTGCAGGAGCATCATCGTCACCCGCTTGCTTATTGGGGAGCATCTTTACTACGGCTTCGAGCACAACACCGGCCAATTCCCGATTCGGATTGTTGAAACTGGCTTTTAGCTTGTCATAGAATCCTGGCCACTCCTGGGGACTCAAGACAAAAGACGGCAGAACCCTAGCGGCAGCTATTCGCTCTGCTGTCGATAGATTTTCATTGCTGATCTTGGCAATGAAGCGACTGACCAGATCATTTTTTAGTCTTGTGAGGTTGGCTCCTTTTCCAATAGCACAAAGGACTTCTGGAGCCGACATATCCATGTTTTTCAGATCCTCAACTGTGTTGATTTTCTGATATAGATTCGGATCCACACGAACGGCGTTGCAATCGACGAGTACTTTAAGTTTCGTGACCGGATCAGTCCCAGCGAAAACTGCTTGTGCATCCAGAAGCCAGCGCTTGCCAATTCCGTTTGAGGCTTCCAATCGCACCGATTCCGCGTCGTCTATGAGACCTTTCATGATGGCGCTTAAGGCCAACGAGGATCGATAGCTACGCAAGCCCAGCCCCTTGATCGCCGCTGTGCGCACGAGGGTATCAGGATCCTCACTCATTTCGATGAGGAGAAAAGTGGCAAGCAGATCATCCGATCCGGCTTTGGCGATGGATTGAGCGACAGCGCGACGCAGCAATAAATCATCTCCGCCTTTGCCTTCGGTCTTGTCTCCCACTTCCAGCCAGACCATCGTCAATTCGATGGAATTAAACAAATTTTCTGCAACCAAATCATTCTCTGCAAAACTCTGAAATAATTTCAGCGCGAGCGTGGGTTCGGATCTCTTATATCGGCTATAGAGCACAAGTAAGGATTCAAGATCCAGAGCTGGCTGCAGACAGGCACCTGCCAAGGGCGAGCTTGGATCCCTGGCCGAGAGATTGCAATATTGCGCTAGAAGGTCCCTGGGACGTGTTTCAGGAGATCGTTCACGTTTATCAATGTCACCCTTGAGGATGGGCAAGGTATAAGACAGCCGACTTTTTTGACAATCGTCCTTGCGAAACTCATCCTGCAAACAGATCTCATAGCGAGTCCGATCGCAGACACGGTCATAATTATCCTTGGTAGCTGTGCAGACTTTCTGCACCGTTTGCTGACAACTAGGTCCCGAAAAATCCGACTTGCTGCAATTGGCCCAAGAATTTTCCAGGCATTGCCAAACTTCGGTGTTTTCCGGAACAGCACATATTTTATCGACCAAGCGCTTGCAAACATCCCCATCGAAGAACGTTCGCCGACAGTTCACGAATTCCTGCGTCTCTTGCAGGGAAAGTGACTTCAAACTGAGTTTGTCACCTGCTTGCAAGGGTGCAGCAATAGACAAAGCGATCATAAGCAGCGAAAAGAATTGTAAGAAGCGTTGGTACATAATTCAATCCTACCAGATGTAATACAAATGTTCGTTGGGACCAATTTTCGCCGTGGCCAAGAGCGTAGGGGTCGTACTGCTGCGACCGGCATCCTGAATGGCCAGATAAGCGAATTCTAGTGTTTCTGTGCTGCCTTTTTTGGTCAGTACCAGACGTTTATCCCGAACTTCAAAAGTGCCTTCATCAAAAGGAAAGGACATGGTTTGAGAGACAAATGTACCTTTCTTGTTGGTACCGCTAAAGAGAATACCGCCAATGACTGTGTTCCCAAAAACATCATTGTAAACCCGCACATTGAAACCCAGAACGTGATCCATGAATTTCGAGATTAACTCTTCGCAGTTCCCGCCACACTTGCCATCTTCATGCGCAGGATTCCTGCCTGGTTTGCCAGGATTCTCCGGTGAATCGCCATCAAATTGAATTTTATCTTTGGCAACCACTGCGAATGACCGGGTAAAGGTCTTGGTTTGATTGGATGCCTTGAACTCAAAATTGATCGTACCTTCAATTTCCTGCATGACTGGTAAATTCACTACAAAGGTATTGATGCATTCCGCTGTGCCGCGACTTTGTGCCTGCAGAGAAATCATGAATTGGCTGAAGGGAAATTTTTGGCCCTGTGGATCTTTGAAAAATCCTTTACCAACCGACTCAAAACAGCTGTTCAGAGTGATTTCCACGACTCCATTCATCTGAACTGGAACCAAAACCTGAGTTTTGTCTTCATTTTGGGTCAGCAGATAACTGTCTGAGCCGGTGAGTTTGATGGAAGACGTTCCGCTTGTTGTGCCCGGATCCGTGAGCTCCGGGGGATTGACAGGAGAATTTTGACTCCGACCTTGCGCGCAAGCTTCTAGGCCAAGAACCAGTAAGATGAGGGCTGATTTTAACATCATAATAATAACACTCCCAAGTTATGTGGAAAGACTACTCGCTTTTCAGTGTATAGAAGCGAGTCCGTTCAGCTTGGCTGATAAAGGACTTTTGCAATAGCTGTCCCGTCAGTGACTCCTGGCATCGGTGAAAGGTTCTCGTGTCCTTGAGCTGACAAATTTCACTGAGCTTGCGGGCGCTCTCAGCTCCTGCGTCAAGATATACAGATGCCACGGCATCTGGACACATCAGAGCGAAGTACCGATTCAAATACTCACTTTCGCTACAGGAAGGCCGCAATACCTGACACACAACCGTGCTCTCCACCGTACCAATCCAGTACTCAGAATCCTGAGGCAGTTTCTTTCGCAACTGCGCCACCAGGGGGGTGAGAGCCGAATCAGGCCAAAACAACTCATCATCGCAGCTAACAGAATCGATGATCGGCGGACCGACGGGTCCTGGCTTTTCCGCAGCAGACTTTTTATGAGCAGCTGAGGCACAAGATAATAGAGTAGCAAGGCAGACCAAGCATCCTAGCTTTTTACGATTGTTCATCATCATAGATCTCAGTTTTCCTTTCGAGCCAGTTCAATCCGTTGGCTTCAACTCCAATAGAAAACGACCAAATTCTGCTGGATAATAGTGAACTCCTGACGGGATTTCTACCTCGAGTCGTCCCTCGTCGCTAGATAGAAACTGATCCCAGACGTTTTTTTCGGCCAGCTTCAGCTTCTTAGGATTATTAGACTCCAAAACCAGCGCTTCATTGCGCAGATGATTGAGCCAACCATCAATTATTTCTGTTTCATCTGGAAAAGTTCCGACATGTGTAGACTTGTGTACGCAGTTGCTCTCCGCACGAAAGACACGGCTCAGCATGAGGCGCCGACTGACTTCCTGTCCGGCGATTTCAGCCAAGCTGTCACCATCCAGCATCGTATCAATCAGGCAATGACGGGAATACTCTCGTGTCCAGCGACTGGGTTCCAAGTAGGCTGCAAATTGCGTTTGAATTCCCATGGCTACCCGCAGTCCAGCTGTGCCGACATTATAAGCGCCTAGTAGCAGTTCATTCTCCTCGTTCGAGAGGCTGATGCTTTCGCTGATATTTTGCGCTTCGATGGAAGTCTGTGGATGCCAATCACCCGGCGCAAAACCGCCTAGCATCTGATAGTTCAGTTTCAGGCGAATATCGCGGAAGAACAGCGGACGGATATCCAACTCGCTCAAAGGCTTGACTTGACTTTGGGCAAACCTGAGAAGGATATCGTTTTCCTTCTCAAAGCCAAGGCGCTGAAGGCTTGCCACAAAACTGATACGTGGGTTGCCGGGAGCTGTTGACCATTTCACCAAAGGCCGTCTGGTGCTTGGATTTTTGGCAATGACCATTTCGTAAGGTGCCCACCAAAATACACCGGGCTCGGCATGGTCGGGAAAAAAACGCAGAGTCTGACCTAGATCGCTGCGACTGTCGATCGGCAGTTCCGTAGCTCGTTCCAAATTGGGTGCAGCCATGGCCGGAACAGACAAAAGAAGACTGAAAAGCAGTTGTTTACGCATGATGGATCCTCAACAATGCAGGGAAGAAATCAATGCACAGGAACTCAACCCACCTAAAAACAAGGTTGCCGAATAAGGCAAACGCAAGGCCTGTCCAGTGTGATCGGGATCCGGCACTGTGATACCAAAACTCAGCAGGAAATAAAAACCGTCGCCTTGGACCAAAGCCTTGCGAAAACGAAGCACATGTTTTTTGGGGATAGTCAGACGAAAGGTTTGCTGGGAGTCCGGCAGGAAGGGCCCTACTTGGGAAAAGTTGTCAAATCTAGCATCGAAGCCATCAAACAGCTCCTGATCGGTCATCAAATTTTCCAATTCTGGGAAAATCACTCGTACGTTCACACCCGACCCAAGTTCCCGCTGCAGTATCTTTTGGATTTCCAACTGCTGACCAGACCAGTTTTCCGCTCGCCATGTGAAATCGTAAACAGACTCTGTGGGCCGATCGATGACTTGCACTGCGAAACCCGTAGCGTCCTTCGCGACAGCGAATTCATGCGGTAACCTATAGAACTGTTTGGGATCCTGGCTGTCCCTAATCAGTTCGACGACGCTGCCGTCTGGCAGATAGACGGATTTTTTATTGTCGATTTGAGGTTGTGCAAATAGGGAGGCACCGGTCAACCACAGTCCCAGAGTTGCGAGTTTAGGGAGAAATTGCATAGAGTGCCTCTTTCACATAGGAATTCAATCGCAGCTCATCGGTCGCAACAAACGACAGCGACTGCCGCAGAGTATGAACACCGCCTATTTCATAGGGTAGTTCCCAAATCACGACACCACGAAAAAACGAGCGGAAGGAAAAGGTATCACCAGCATTTCTTAGATTCGTTTGCAGCTTATTGCCATGCAAATTCAGGCCGACCCACTGAGCCCTGTCGAAGAGGTCGAGGTTTTCCCCTCCGTCCACTTCTGCAGAATAGGCAGTGGAATTTGACAGAAACTGCAGACTCACGCGAGAAGGCTTGATTTCCTGCAAGCTACGTCCTGGAAAGGCATCCTGTATACATTTTCGAACATTGTCCGAAGGCAGAAGACGGAGATTCATGCTGATGCTAAGCCAATCTTCGCGGCTCTCACTCCAACTAAATACACTGATACTGTCCGAAGCTGCATCCAAACCGATGCGATAGGGAACGTACCAAATGATCTGGGGATCGGTGACTCCTGCATCATCAAGTTCCTGGTAGACACCTTGAGTTGGACAGGCCGGCAGTACCACGGGATTTAAGAAATTGGCCTGAGCACGACCACTCATAAGGGTGACCAGCACACTCAAAAAACCGATTCGCTTTGGCAAGGAAATTTTCACGAACGCATACTCCTATCCGCATAAAGGGAGGTTGGTCCAACCTCCCCTAGGCAATCATTGCCAGTCTAGGCAGGCATCGAAAGAAACCGCACAGATCGGCACATCAATAAACAGGGGGGTATTGAAACGTCGTGTCTCAATTTTCTTTTCGATTTCATTGTAAAAATCTACGCTGGCTTCATACTGAGCCAAGCGCCACCGTTTTTGGACGACTTGTTCGCGGAACCATTTAGTTCCCTGGTATGTGAAGCGATAGTAAAAGGGTAACTGGCCATCAAAGGGTGTGGAGTCGGACGGCAGTGCTTGATCTTCGATATACGAATCCAGGGCAAACGATTTCACTTTGCTATCGGTGATCGGCAGCGGCAGAATCAAAACTTTTTCGGGTCCAACGTGATAGCGTTCTCCATACTTGGCTCGAATGTCTTCAAAGCGCTCAGCAATGCTGGTCGGTGCTTCGAGGCGCATGGTGACGACCACTTCCGATTGCGGAGTGTTGGAATTACGAGCAATCCAGGCAAAAGCGAACTCGGGCTTGCCATCACTGCCCCGATCTACGACCGATCTCGTTGGGTTGTAATAAAGCTTGATAAAGCCTGTCGTATTTTCAATGTTCTCGTGATCTTCATAGATAAAGACCGAGGTCAGTCCCGGCACATCAGAAATGCGCGAGAGCGAAGGCAGTGCAAAGCTCGGCCGACTGGCACCCAAAGCAAGGGTGAAGGCGGCAAATGTTAAGACTTTCTTATTCATGTACGTTTTCCTTAGAATCTATTAGAAAATTTCCGAGAATTCATACGCCGACAGATCATCTGCGCCGGTCGCGACGGACTTGACCTCCTCCTGCCAATCTTCGTAACCTGGGGCCGTGACAAAGGAATGATCAAGCGTTCGATCACCAACAGCTGTCAGCATAACTCCAGCGTTGTTACGATCATCCAAAGCTTCAACAAAGATTTTGTCATAGACGCTCAAGAGGAAGTTGCGATAGAGGCCGCGATCATTGGGAGCATCGCGAAAGGTTTTGCAAAGCCGCTTCTGCTCTTCTTGCGAAGCAAAGAGCAAGGTATTGTAATTTCGACCTTCGGTCATACCCTTCAAATAAGACGAGGCCGTTTTCCAAGAATCATCGGTAGCACCAACCCAGCAAGGATTGTAACCGACAGCCGTCTGTATAAGGCCCAAAGCCACAGAGCGTGGCAATAGAGTTTCTCCGTTCGCCTCATAGGCAAAGCTCTCACCGTTGGTCCTTAAAAAGGCTTCAACCTTGTCGAGCTTGATGGAAATGGCACCCTTACTGGCTGGAATCGTTACTTTTTTCTGGCCGACAGCCTTGAAGGTGACCTCAAAGTTTACCGGCAAAAAGTCCCGAATTTTCCCAAAATTATCTTGGAATTCTCGCGCTGAATTTACTTGCACATTTCCCTGCGCCTTGAACACACATTTGAGAAAAACAGGGGCATTATACATAGGCACCGGTGCAACGGTTACCGGGCCGCAGATGAAACGGAAAGGGCCATTGCCTGGAGCCGTTTGCACATGCACCTGGAATTTTTCCACTTCGGACGACAAGGGACTTAAAGCATCGCGGTTGGCCATACTGAAAACGACGCATTTCTTGTCCCGCTCGCCGTCGCAATTCACAAACTCATTGAGATCGATTTCAATACGGGGCAGTGTCACAGCTTGGTTTCTGCCATCGATGACACGGTAGAAATAGCCGCTATCCTGAACCTTCTTGGTCTCATCCACGCGTAGAGCTGGCAAGCCGGCGGCAAACAGGGTTCCTGCCATACTCAAGGGTGCTAAAACGAGAGCGAAATTCAAGGCAGTTTTGGCAATCACAAGATTCATATGGTCCCTTTTCCTCAGTGTGAATACTTCAATTTGAAGGCAACACTATACTGTCCAATATAAATGATAAACTCTTTGAAACCTGCAAGCTTAATCTGTTCCTCGGGGGAAACATTCGGCTTCCAGTCGCAAGTGGGCTTGTAAAGCTTGATAGCTGTTGAAATCAGAGAATCAAGTTCACGGGCCGAATCGGCTGGATCGGCTTTGACAGAGAGAACGATGCTGTTTCGGAAATCAGTCACACTATTGAGATTCACCAACTTTTGCTCATAGTCCATGGCGCGGTAGGACTGTACGAGGCGTCCCGTAATCAAAGAGAGCGCTGAAGGAAAGTCGTTAGGAACTGAGCCCTTATCAGCGATTTCTTTCTGTGCTGCTTCCATGCCATCGAGGGCACAGCGCATTTGGTTAAGACCTTCCTTGTTCAAATTGATGCGCAGAGGTTCCGCCTGACCGATCGCATTGAGTACGAAATCCGCTGGAGCTCCCTCAGGATCTTCTGACAAGGTCAAAACTTTAGCGTTTTCGGTTTGAAAGGTACCTGTAAAACTACTGGTCTTGGCGATGGGATAGTAGCGTGTGGCGATAGTTGGGAAGGTTGTTGCTAGCTTGGATTCAGCGGTTTCTCCCGTCGTGGTGACAACCGAGAAATCTAAAATCAAGTTTTGGACTTTGCCATTACTGTCATAGACAGGAAGAGTCGAGAAGTCGGCTTTGCCAGTTTCAGGATCGCGAAAAAGGTCCAACTTTCGCGGCAGGATATGCACAACTTTATAGCCACCACTGGTGAAATCAGGTCGAGTCATATCATCATTATCAACCAACACAACAACGTCAGCACTCTTGAAATTGGCTATCGGTGTATTGACGGGAAAAGGCAAAGCAAAAGCAGAAGCCGCATTCAAAGCGACAAAACCGATGAATAGTAAACTTTTTGTTTGCATAAAAACCTTTCAGCTTGTTAGGAGCACTCCCTGGTCAACCCAGGGAGTGCCAGACACAGAATGGAAAGATAAGGAAGATCAAAGAGGATCAAGACTCACCGGAGGTGTGCCGCCAGTTCTAGAAGGCAGCACCGGCTGCTTACCGATTTCAGGTGTAGTCTGAATACCCTTGCCATCTTTTTCCCATTTCACTGGACAACCTTGAGCACCCGTGCGGATGTGGTTGAAGAGTTCTGGGTGATCCTTGCAAAGGTAACTGAAGCTGCTACCAACTACGGCTGGCAAATTCACGACGCCCTTGGCTTCAACTTCATAAAGGTAGTAGCGATCCTCAAAAGTAACTTCGGAGTTGTAGACATGGGTAATAGCCATGGAGTGGCAAGCACCTATTACGCCGCTGACCTTGCATTCAGCTTGAGCGGGTTCGTTCTCGATCGGCTTCCAAGACGTTTCCATGGGTTTGAAAACTTTAGCCAAAACGACTTTTGACAACTCGTCGATCATGCGATTGTAGCGATCTTCTTCACTCGCATTACCGCCACCACCCATGTAGGTGATCTTGATGTAATTGCGCTCAATGCCAACGCGAATCAGCTGGCGAATTGTATTGTGGGTTTGCAGTCCCGATTTGCCAGATGCGCAAATACCGAAATAGCAGCCGCCAACAGCAACTTCCGAAGCAGTTGCAATTTGCCATTCATTCTGGATCATCAAGTTGAAGTTAGTCCAATGGATGCTGGCGCGCATCTTGAACGGAGTGAGAACAGCGCGGAATGTATAGCGATAGTTGACGCCCAAAGATGCACCGGTGTTATAGGCGCTGACGATATACTGAATCGCTTTGGGGGCGATAAAGACACTCATAGCCACGGGGACATCTGGCAAAACAGTGTCGATCTGCTCAAAAGCGCCCAGGATAAGGTCGGTGTTTTTGGAGGACATGGACAGGGTCCAGCCACCAGAGATAGGCATCAAAGGCACAACACGATTTTTTACGCCATTGGGGTTTTGCTGATTCTTCAAGATCTGGATTTGTTTAACGCGATTGGGGCTGTATCCTGCACGCACCGTCATGCTCAGGAATCCGCCAGCTTCATCATAAGTCAAACCAAATTTGAGACGCTGATCATCGCTACCTAATGGATCTTTGATGTAAACTTGATCATAGGGTGCATAATAAAGCGTATTGTCTTCGTCATCTTGAAGGAAAATCGGCTGCATTGTGGAATCCAAACCGCCTTTGTCAGGGTCGGCAAGGACGGTAATATCAGCATACTTTTCGGCTGATGGCAGGGAGTACGCGATTGGATTGAGGCTTAGCAAGGCCGTAGCCGCTAAGAGTGATTTATTAAGAAATCTCATGAAAATCCTTTTGCTAGTACGTGGAGTAGAATCCCACGAAGATGCCGGCACCTCTTCGTTTGACATATACATAAACACCAAAGCTTGATTCTTATTGCAGGAATCATCGCATTTTTTTTTAGAAATATTCTTCTCTGCTCAATTGCCATGCGTATTCTTCATGCTCGAGTCAAACTTCTCAGCAAATGACTCAGTAGAATAGAAGTGCAGACCTTTTCTGCGAAACCTGTCCCATAATCGCGACAAAACAATCGCTTTCGACTAAACTATTCTTATAGCGACAATATGTAACTCACTGCTTGCCATCGGCGAAGCCTTGGATCCTTGCGCTCCAAGCTTTTGCTGCAGAGGATTCGCATGAAACATCGCGGGCTTTTTTTGTGCTGGTTCGCCCTCTCAACCGCTCCCATCCTTGCCGACACATATGAGATAGGTTCTTTCCGCATCTATAGTGGTCCGACCAGCCTACAGGTCTCGTCGACTCTCAGCGACGAGCGTATCATTTGGGAGCGTTCAGCAAACTCTGACTGGCTGCAGTTTTCTAACACAACATGGACGATGGAGGGCGAGCAGGGGCGCTTTGATGTCAAATCATCGGTGAAAGCCCGTTGCAGCATTTCCCCCAACTGGGAAAGCATCGAAACAGGTCCAGGACAACTCCGCATGCTGGGTCGTCTGACAGGAAAAAGCCCATGTGCTGGCGTCAGCTTTATTCTCAATTGGCAAGCCGTGAATACTCAAAGACTAGCTTTAACGATTACAAGTTCAGATCCCCAGTTCAATCTCATTGAGCTCAAACTGGCCTCCACCTCGGACGAGGGCTTCTATGGCTTCGGACTGCAGCCAACTTTCCTTGATCTAAAGGGTCAAAACGTGCCCATCATCAGCCAGGAGCAGGGTGTCACTCGGGGTCGTCAGCCTTTTTCCGCACTGGTCAACTCCCAGGAAAAAGGCGCTGCGGGAACGACTCTGACGAGCTATATGGCAGCTCCACAATTCATCACCAATAGAAATCGTGGACTGTTTTTAGAGAACAGCGAGTATTCTGAAATCGATATGCGGGATAAGACCTCAACCACTGTGCGACTTTTTTCCGCGAGGATGAAGGCGCAGATTCTTGCGGGTTCCAGTCCTTTGGATTTAATCGAAGCCTATACGGAATATGCCGGACGCATGCAGGCCTTGCCCGATTGGTTTCACCAAGGAGCAGTGATCGGCATGCAAGGCGGCACACAAAGAGTCCGCGACGTCTGGCAGCAATTAGCAGCACGGCAAACGCCTCTTGCTGGATTTTGGCTGCAAGACTGGCAAGGCAAACGCACCACGTCTTTTGGTTCCCAACTTTGGTGGAACTGGGAACTGGATCGTCAACTGTATTCGGGTTGGGACACTTTGCTGGCTGATTTCAAATCAAAAGGTATACGCGTATTGGGCTATATCAACCCGCATTTGGTCGATGTCGCGGGTCAGGGCAAACTCAGTTTCGATCGCAATCTGTTTGCAGAGGCTCAAAATCAAGGGTTTCTGATCAAAAATGCCAAGGGTGAAGACTATTCTTTAAAGCTGACAGCCTTTGCATCGGGTATGCTCGACCTCACCCAACCCGGTGCCCAAGCCTGGATGAAAAGAGTCATTCAAGACGAACTGCTGGCCCAAGGTTTTAGCGGCTGGATGTGTGATTTTTCAGAAGCTTATCCATTCGATGCGAGCAATGCCGCGGGTCTGGACGCTAAAACCTATCACAACCAATATGTGATAGACTGGGCCCGCATCAATCGAGAAGCTATCGAGGAGGCTGGTCGGAACGATGTTGTATTCTTCTGTCGAGCAGGCTTCAGCCAAAGCCCGGCTCAGGCTCGATTGTTCTGGCAAGGCGATCAGATGGTCACCTGGGATGCCAATGACGGGCTTAAATCTGCCGTCACAGGGCTCATTGGTGGAGGTGTGTCGGGCTTTAGTCTGAATCATTCCGATATTGGCGGCTACACGACTTTGGCCAAATTTGGGATTGGCCTCAAACGCGAAAAGGAATTGCTTCTGCGTTGGATGGAAGTGAATGCATTCACTTCTGCTTTCCGATCCCACGAAGGCAACTTACCGGATGAAAACGCCCAGATTTATAGCGACAGCGAAACTCTGGATGCGTTCGCCCGCCAAGCGAAGATTTTTAGCAGTCTATTTTTCTACCGCAAGCAACTGTTTCAGCAGGCGCAGGACAAAGGCTATCCCGTCGTTCGGGGACTTTTTATGCACTATCCCGAGGATGCAAAATCCTGGCATATCGATGACCAATTTTTGCTCGGACGCGATATTCTGGTCGCGCCGATTGTGGAAAAGGGCCAGAAGAAAAGAAATGTCTATCTACCCGCCGGACGATGGGTACATATCTGGAGTGGCGAAGTCTATGGCTCGCTAACGACCGGAACATCGATCAGCATCCAAGCACCGCTCGGCCAGATACCAGCCTTCTATGCCGAGGGTTCCCTGACAGGAGCCGAATGGAAGCGCAATCTTCAAGAGGCAGGCATCATCCGCTGATGCCTTATTGCGTTGGTTTTTTAAGATAAGCAAATCGTATAATCAATCAAAACTTGGCCGTTCCATCCGAGACTCTGTCAAGCGCACAAAATTTCAAGTCTCTATCGATCGCTATTCGAATATGCCAGTCCAGTAGCAAGCCAGAAAAAGAAAATATAAATTTCTAGTCAAGGTCGACGGAATTTTTTTACAATTTCTTCATCAAAGGTTTTCTTTTTCTGAACAGATAAATCTCATCAGGCCTGCTAGACTCGCACTCCAAATCCCCTGTCGATAGCCAAAGGAGCTTTCAGTCGTCAAGTCTAAAGCTCAGCTCGATCGCCGCTCTCTCATCGCTCAAACACTTGGTTCACTTGGTTCACTCAGTATACTCAGCATCAGCCCGCAACTGCTTGGCATGAGGTCATCAAAGCCTTTTATTCAAGGTGCAGGCTTACAAAATTTGGGCCCACTTGGCAAAGCGCTTGAGTCCTGAGTGACTTGGCTACTCTAAGCTCATCGACGAACAATGATGGGCTGCTCGTCGATCACCCTAGCCCAAGCAGAATTTAGGATGTAATTTTAGCTACAGTCGCCTCAAATCTCATCGAATCACATCAAGTTCATGCCAATATCAAGATATGATTTCACCCATTCTTTGCCTCACCCTTCTTTCTCACATTTCGACTTTACTCTCGTAAAACTTTTGTATAGGGTCCGGACGCGTATAGTCGAAGTCGATAATGGAGAATCAAGCTATGAAACATGTTTCCTGTCTTCTTACCAGTCTAGGTGTCATACTTAGCGTCCAAGCTCTTGCTCAAGGTTATTCTCGTTACAAAATGCCAAGTTTGCCAGCAAATGCCTTTGCTGGCTCCGTGGAGATCCAGAGTCATGGTTTGGAAGAAGAGCTTGTCGGCCCAGGCACTTACTCCTGGACGGTTCGAGAAAACAACTGTCGGACAGTGACCCTGACTCTTCCCGTCGACTGCCGGGAAGTAGATGACGGTGCCTACGGGGCTCTCTATTGCGATCTCACACCAGGCCAAGCTGGCGTCTACACAACGATCAGCGATGAATGTGCGCCGAAAGGTCTGAATTTAACCGGTGTTCAAGGGTTTTCGCTGCTACCGATGGCTTGCTCTTATACCAACGTCTATGACTCACTCGGCAGCTTCCTTCCTCAAGGTCAGATCGAAGGAATCCAATATTTTTCGCTCAATAAAGCCAAACTAACCGAAAGAGTCGCCCCTTATTTGACGACAGACTCGAACAGACTGGCCTTCACCAACTGGCTTCTAGCGCAAAAGAACAGCGATCTTCGCCTGCGAGCCAAGGAAGTCCGGTACAATCAATGGGGAGGCCAAGGAGCTGATGAATGGATCGTTTTCTGCTCAAAAACGGAAAACGTAAGCTATCTTTTGCAAAGAAATCTTTGGTCTGAATAAATCCCTGCAAATTGGGCAAGGGCTTAGTCAGTCAGTCGACGAGCCTTTGTTTCTTGCCTAAAATTATCCATGCAGCATGAACCGCCCAAGACATTGAATTCACCGCAATTGCACTAAGGGCTGCCAACTCCGAGTCATTCAGATTTTCACAAACAATTTATCATAACCATCTCTCACCTTTGTGCAATTGATTCTAGCATCCCCTGGTAAACAGGAGGTCTTATGAACAAGTCACTCTTCGGTATCTACTGTGTTACTGCTCTCGCCTTTCAACAAACAGCCCTTGCGGAAAATCTTGATCGCCAAAGTGCCTTTTGGACAGAGCAAGGACAAAAGCAATTCAAGCAGTTGGCATTGCAGCAAGAGCTTAAAAGAGCCAAGAATGTTATCCTTTTTATTGGAGACGGCATGGGTCCTTCGACCGTGACCAGTGCCCGCATTCTCGAAGGACAGCAGAAAGGGCTGCAGGGCGAAGACCACCTTTTGAGCTTCGAACGTTTCCCCTATACAGCCTTCTCTAAAACCTACAATGTCGACGCGCAAGTTCCCGATTCTGCCGGAACGATGACCGCGATGGTGACCGGCATCAAAACCCGTATTGGAGTTTTGAGTGTAGGGCCCGAATCCAGCCGCGGTGATTGTGCTGATTCCGCAGCCCATTGGCTGCCGACAATTCTTGAACAAGCCGAAGAACAAGGACTCATGACAGGTATCGTAACCACAACTCGCATCACCCACGCGACGCCAGCCGCCCTGTATGCCCACGCCCCCGATCGAGATTGGGAGGCTGACAGCAATCTGCCGCAACTCGCTCGTGATCAGGGCTGTAAAGATATCGCCAGCCAATTAGTGAATTTCAACAAGGGCGACGGAATAGACGTCATTCTTGGTGGTGGTCGTCAACAGTTTATGCCTTCCACCGCAGTCGATCCCGAGTATCCTTCGGTCAAGGGCAAACGCAGCGATGGCCAGGATTTGATTGCTCAATGGCTGCGAAATAATGGACCTTCCGCACAGTACGTTTGGAATAAGGCTCAACTCGATCAGGCGCAGGCCCATCCGGGTAAACTGCTTGGTCTCTTTGAACCCTCGCACATGCAGTATGAATCGGAACGATCTCGAGACAGCGCAGGAGAACCTTCACTGACGGAACTTACAGAGACTGCAATCAAGCGCCTGCAATCGTCATCCAAGGGATTCTTTCTCATGGTGGAAGCTGGTCGAATCGATCATGCTCATCATGAAGGGCTCGCCGGCAAAGCCCTGCTCGATGCCGTCGAACTGAGTCGTGCAGTGGCCAGCGCCAAAAGCATGACCAATGACAACGAAACCCTGATCATTGTCACAGCCGATCATAGCCATACTTTGACGATGTCTGGTTATCCTGTTCGCGGCAATCCGATCCTGGGCAAAGTCCTGGATATTGAAACAGGCGGCGGTCTCGCTTTAGATCTTTTGGGCAAACCCTACACAACATTGGGATACACCAACGGACCAGGAGCCTGGCAGAACTCACAAAATCCGGGAATTGCTCGACCTGATCTTTCGGATATAGACACTGAAAGTCTGAATTTTAAACAACAAGCGTCTATTCCCCTGCAATCAGAAACGCATAGCGGTGAGGATGTTGGAATCTACGCTCAAGGCCCAACGTCGCAGCTGGTTCACGGTGTCTTGGAACAGAATCTGATCTACTACATCATGCACGAAGCCCTGAAGCCGAGTCCTGCTCAATCCAAAATCTCTTTGAAGTAAAAGCAACTGGCGTTTTCACGCCAGACACGCAGTTCTATTGTTTGAATTAAAATCCGCTGCAAAGACTGGATGGAGCGTTCAGGTCTATACCAGTCTCTTGCTGCAACCAACAAATGTTAGCATGCATGAGTCCCCAGACTCCGCCCTGACCGCATTCGCCGCCGCGGGAGACGACTCCATACACACGCCACTGGCCATTGCTCAATCGGCCAAAAGCCGGTCCACCACTATCGCCGGAGCAAGCATCTATGCCGTCACCACCGATTGTAACTTCGGTCGGTCCGACCTTAGTGATCTCGCTCTTAGCCGAATACTTCAATCCAAAAGAACTGTTGTCGCGTTCACCAAAGCCTATAATTGTCGTTGCCTTGTTCACGGCAACTAGTTCTTCAATCTCACTTTTTTGCAAAGCAATGGGAACATAGGCTGATTTAGGTAAATCCAGACCATCTCTAAGAATCAGATAGCCCACATCATGATCAGAATCTTCATCACTCGATTGATAGAGTGGCGAGTAACCCAGCGAGGCAACTTTAAATTCACCTTGCACATCTCCATTCTTTTTTCCTGATCCGACATACACCTTGAGTCGATCGGCTTTAGCATCTTCCACGCAGTGCGCCGCTGTGATCACTAGGTAGGGATTGATCGCCGTTCCCGAGCAAAATATCCCATCCCTATCCGTAATCGCTACGACGTTCAACCACTCAGACTTGTCGACCTTTTTTCCACCGTAAATTTTTTCCTGACTGTCCTCGCCATCTTTCTGATTACACGAGACACCGAACGTCGATAAGAAAAGAGTGGAGGCGACAAAGCAAGAGACGGACGAAAGTTTCCAGCAAGATTTCATATTCCACTTCCTGTGAATGTAATGTTGCTGACAGTGTATGAATTTCAGCAGATTGAGCCAGTATCTTATTGTAAATTTTTAGGATGAAATTCTTAAGGATTTGAGGCAAGATCGGGGTGGCATTCAGCAGAATGGGGGCGAGGAGCCCAGTCGAGAGACTGAGCTGTAAAAACTTAGGATCGGCAGCCTTCGTTCGGATAGGCACCACCAGGACCAGCATCGATTTTGATGGTATTGAGAGTATCGCCAGCCAGCTCTATCAACAGGCCATCCACATTCGGTGTCAGAAACCCAGTTTTAACTTTGAGACCATTGATGCGGCAGGCGTTGAAGCGCTGCAGATCTTCGGTAAGCTCGGCAAAAATTTCAACCCGTTTGCCCAAAGTCACGGTAGGCGTACCCAATACTGGAATATTCACAGTTTCCAATTTAAAAGAATATTCACTGCCGAGAGTCACGATCCGGCAGCGGCGACCGACGCAGCTGACATCAGCATTGGTATCACGGGTTCGGACAATGTCATCCAAGATCGTTTTAAAACTCCCCTGAACATTGATACTGGCGGCAAAATCAGCCAAAGACACATTGTTCGAGCCCTCTTGGACAAAGGTTCCAAAGCCCGTGAGCAGCTTTTGAATATCGGCAGGATCAATATCGTCTTTGGGCAGATCGATGTCAAATTTGACTTCTGATGAAGGTTCAGCGAGGGGTTGACCGCAAGAAGCAAGAATTCCGGACGCAAACATAAAACCGATAGCAAGCATCGAATTTTTCATTCATGACTCCAGTATAAGAATATCGATCTACTCTTTAGTGGGCATCAGCAAACCCTGCAAGAATAAGGCGCCCGGTGCACCAAGCCCTGGTTCTTTGTGTTTTTAAGGATAGCCCGTTTAAGTTGGGCTGATCATAAGGAGGGCGGCTTTGTTCCGTCAACTTCAGTTTTGCTGAATTATCAAAGGAAAATCTTTATTGAGTGAAGGCTTACGGATTGAGCCCTTAACTCCTACTATCAACCCGGACCGATACGTGCTATTTGACTGCTCCGGCGAGTCGAATCCTTCAAGTTGAGATCAGCCGCCCTCGCCAAATAGGAATTCAAGCCCATGAAATCATTTGTATTATGTCTTTTTGTCTTGTCTTGCCTCTTGGTCTTTCCAACTGTCTCCAAGTCAGAAACAACAGATCTCGATCTGAGCTATGGCCAGCTTGCGCAATATGAATTGAGTCACTCGCTGGCAGATTCCCTTCAGGCTGCTGGGGCCATCAAGGTCGATTCCCTTCCCCATGAAGGAAAGAGCCTACGGAAAATTATTGGTCGCTTTCGCGATATGATCGATATTTTTGCCTATGCCTTGCCCGCAACAGCCAATGATGCTTTTTTTACTGAACTTCGACTGAACCTTGATACGGGCTATGAACAAGTCGGATATTTTAAAGACTTGTTTGATGTTCAAGGCGTCGACGATCCGGCGGATGCTCAATATGATAGCAAGGAAGTGAACAAATTACTCAAGCCCGTACTCCGCTGGCAGAAATCGTTCTTGAATGAATCCTTTGTTCAAAAGATGTCGAACTACATTGCCGGAATTTCCTCAGCAAATCCTGGTTCTCTCAAGAAGAGCGAACTTTCCAAATTCTATTGGAAACAGGTCGGAGCGGAGCCAGCCTTTCAGGACAATGCTCGAGACAGCTTACGAGACCTAGTGAAAGGTTTGCTAAAAAAGGCGCGGCAGGAAGAAAAAGTCGCTCTGAACATGGACAAGATACTTCGCTCCAAGGACATAGAAACATTTCACGACTTTCGTAAAAGAGTGCGCGCAGTGGTCGAGATCTGTCAATATTTTCCCGAGATCTTTGCCTTTGGGGCCGATGATCAGGCGACCTTGGCTTTGCTGGATGAACTGGTCTCTCGCTATGGTGATTTACATGACAATATCATTCGTTTCGAGCGCGCTGAAGCTCAGAATGAGAAAAAGAAGGCTAAGAAGCTGGAAGTGTTGATCGATGAGCAATGGTCCACGCTGAAGAAGTGGCAAAACCAAACCATCACTTTGCGATTATTAGACTGAACTTTAGCCGTTTACCAGCCAAGGGCAGGTAAACGGCGCGATCTAGCAGAACTATTTTAGAAGGTCGAAGACAAACTCACCGAATACGCTGGATCCTGAGTTCGCTGATAAACGAGACGATCATTAACTTTGTATTCTACATCTCGGCCCAAAAGGTTCTTGATTCGGAACCGCAGGACAGAGTTCGGCTTGAGAGTCTGACTCAAGACCAAATCGAGATTGTCAATTGGGACGTCTTTGACATCAGGAATCGCATTGGCACCGACTCGAATGCCAGCCTCCATAATACGCTCGCCGACCCGATTGTAGGTGAGATTCATTTCGCTGCCCGTGCCATCATATTTCACACCCGTATTGAGATTGATCACATAGGGTGCTGCACCCTGCATCGGCCTCTTCTCATTGGTATAGCGAATCCCTGACTCTTCATTGGGCGCCGTAATACTCGAAAACGTGCGGGAATAGTTGCCGCCCACTGACACAAATCCCAAGCTTTGGTTCGTTTCAATTTCAAAACCTTGGTTTTTTGCTTCCTTGGCATTGGCATAGGTGATAGCTGAAGTGTTTGCTCCATCATTACTCGCCGGGATCTGCTCGATGGGATTCTTGATACGCTTGTAAAAAGCCCCCAGTGAAAGGTAAGAATCACTTGTTTGATAGAGCTCCCAACGCAAATCGATATTGTCGATTTCCGATACTTGAAGATCTGGATTGCCCTTGATATCGATACCACGCTCATAGTCGTAGTAGCTGGAAACGGATAGCTCTCGGAAATCAGGTCGAGCCAAAGTCCGGCTATAGGCAAATCGAGCCTGCTGTTTCTCGGAGAAAGACCAAGTGGAATTGAAAACCGGTAGGTTAGCGCTGTTATTGAGTCCGGCTTTTTTCAATGGATCCCGACTATCAAACGAGTCGATACTGTCGACAGTTTGCTGGGAATATTCATTGCGAACGCCGGTGGTTATATCCCACTGATCGGAATACTTATACTGCAGCATGCCATAGACAGCCCGAGCATTCTGCTCCGCTTTGTAAGTATCGGATGGGAGAGTCACCTCTTCGGCTAGCAGATAGCCTTGACCTTGGGTTTCGTTGTAACGGATATTTTCCGGGGTATAGATTTCTTCCAAAGGCTTGACGCCAAGGGATGAAGGATCTGCGCTGGGAGCCGTGGGCGAGAAATAGAATTCGCGTGCTCCCGAATTCCTCGTCCTCTTTTGACCCAACACACCCATTTTAAGGCTCAGCTGAACATCATCGTCTTGGTAAAGACCTGCCGCCAAATCCACTTGGGCTTCACGCATGTCTTCACTGTTATCAAACCACTTTCGTCGCAAGCGACTTACGTCCGATTGGTCGTGAACAAAGGAGTCGCCCCGATCGTTGTAGCCATAAGACCTTTGATCAGGAATTTCTCGTTTGGTGCTGTTCAGAGCCACTCGCCAACTGAGAGCCAGATTGCCGTCACTCGACAGGTTATGCTCCCCAAACAACTGCCGCAGAATCAATTCACGCTCTTGCCATTGTAGGCGGGTCGTTCGTGCGTTGTTCGCGGTCGTATTATTATTGAAGGAATCGGCAATATCGACTGCATCGGTGCTTCGACGCAGGATGCCAAAAAGCCCGCGAAATTTATTGCCCCCAAAGTCTCCACTTAAGGTTCCGATCGAACCGAGTTTGATCGATCGCTCGGTGACATCGCCACGCTTGCCTTTAACCACAGAACTGAGATCACTGGTGTATTCATTCTGAACACGATCATAGCGTTCCCATTCGTCACCGTAGGTCAGACCGAGAGAATATCCCAATGGAGATGATCCCAAGGACAGCCGATCACCTATAGCAGCTGAAAAGGACCGGTTGATGGGACTCGACTGCTCTCGAACGTTGTAGACTCTTGGAAAGGCTTCGCTCACAGCCTCGCGTTGGGCTCCGCTCAGGCCACTGGTCTGGGTCAAGGTTTGGCCGTCTAAAGGAGTCGGCAAGGATCTCTGACCATTATCCATGCCGAGCCAATCGGTCTGTGAATGCTGGTACGTGTTCACGGTGTCGGTTGAGTAGCCGGTTCCAAGGCTCACGCGAGCCTCGAATCTATTGGGAATGGACTTGGTTCGCAGAATAGCCGCTCCGCCGCCAAACTCTCCAGCTAGGTCGGGTGAGTAGCTTTTTTGAACAACGATACTCTCCAGCACTTCAGCAGGGAACATATCAAACTGGACTTGCCTGCGAGCCGGATCGGGACTGGGAACACTGAGTCCGTTCAGGGTCGTGGCCGAGTATCTCTCGCCAAGACCACGCACATAAATATTCTTGCCGCCAATCAGCGTCAAACCAGTGACTCGACGCATGGCGGCTCCTGCATCACTGTCACCGGCTTTGCTGATCTGTTCCGAACTGAGAACATCCTTCACTTCACTGGATATCCGACGCTCGTCGAGCAAAGCCTTGGTTGAACCTTTCTGAATACGCTTCGTGGTAACTTGTATGTTCTCCTTGACCGCAGAAGAATCCTCTTTCTTGGTCGGATCAGCTTTTTTCTGCAAATCCACCGTTTGCGCGAAACCATGAGAATCCATCAGAGCAAGACTGAGGAGCAAAGCTGTTGCAAAATATTTAATGGGCATAGTCGTCTCTCACTGCCTATCTTTATTAATGTTATGAATCTACAGCCTTCCCTCATCCTTAGGAAGGACAAGGCAGTCCTGCTACCAAGAGTTCATCCACTGCCGAATCCCAACATCCATCTTCAATGGCTTTCGGTTTGACAATGCTACACCAAAGATTTCGATTCAGCGTTTTCACCGGCGCGGTAGCGGCGTTGGTGTGAGTGATCAGAGTTTCTTTGAAGAGATCTTTAAGAGTCAATTCTCGAAAATTGCCGGTTACAGCGTCCTGCACACTCATGTTTTCGGCAACACAAATTTTTGCACCGTAGTCCTTAATCCAACTTTGTAAACTATCATTTCGAGTCTTAGCGGTTTGAGCCACTTTGGTTGAAATAGCCGGCAACAGGTACTTAAGGCTATAGCCCATGAGATTCAATCTCTCATTGGTTTGACACAAGGCAATCACTCGATTGATATTTTGAACATCCTGAAAGCCTTCCTTCATAACGATATCTTTGTAGGATTTCGCTAGATCAAGAATGGTCTTTCGCGCTTCTGGCTTGGCTTCGATTTCATCATTGATAAAGGAATTGAGTCGAGCATCATAACGAATCTGCGAGCCGCTGTACTTTTGAAAAACAGGGGCAAGTTTTTCATTGGTAGAGGCCAACTGAAAGGGTGAAACAAGATTAACGCTGCTGTCACTGATATCTGGATTGGCTCCTTTGAGGAGCATAAATTCTACCAAAGCTTGGTTGGGTTCACTTCTTTTCACTGCATAGTGGAGAGGAGTCAGACCCGTCTTTTCTTCCTGAAGATTTAAGTTGAGTCTAAGTGCGGGATCAAAACCATTGCTTGGAACCGCGGCAATTGAGGCGTTTTGTAGGAATTCACAAGCAAGCCGAAGAGGCGGATCGACTGTCCCCTGCTTTTCAACCAGAAAGGCAAGAAGCGCTTGATCGTTCTGATCGACAGCTAAGTGAGCCATACCACGACGAGTTCCCTGATAATTAAGAAATATATTGGGATCTGCACCAGCATCCAGCAGCAGCGTTATCAGCTCAAGCCATGGCTGTTTATCAGAGGCTGCAAAATATTTTTGACCAATCATTCCCAAGGGGGTCGTAGCGTCACTGGGAAAGACTCGATTAATATCTTTTGGATAGAGGGCGAGCCAGTTTTCCAGTCCAGACTTTACAGCGACAGGATCCTTGCTATCGAGTATCTCTTTCAGGTTTATGGTATCAGCGGATAGCCGTTGAGCCTCCACAGGTCCGTTTTCTTTTTTGCCGCAGGCGATAGCTGATAGAATCAAAAGGGAGCAAAGAACTCGCATCGACCTCGTCATTTCTTATTCACCTTTCTTGTAAAAACGCAAAAAATAGACAAGTTGGGGCCTTAGAATAAATTCCAAAGCCCCTGATGGCCTAATATCCGTTTAGGCTTATTTCAGGCCTACTGTCCAACCTTGTGTCCAATCGGCAGTCGATCCGCTCAATGTTTCGACGGCTCCAGCGAAGAAAGCTTCTTCAAAGAAGTCATCGACAGTCGAAAGATCGACGAAGGTGCTAAATGCTGGAGAGTTTTCATTTTCAATGCTGTAGCCAGTCAAAAGCGGGTCGGAAACAAGATTCAAACCCGATTTGGCAAACAAGGCCGACACCAGGAATGGATCGGTGGCTTTGTCATCAAAAGTCTTGGTACATTGGGTGACCAATCCTTCAAGCTTGATAGCTCCGGCGTTAAAGGTCTCAGCATCATCCAGATTCAAACAGCTGGTGGTAAAGCCTGTGACAATGGAATTATAAAGAGAAAGACCGGTCCCCCGACGAAGCAGGATGCCATCACCTTTTTTCACGGATCCGCCAATAGCCGTTAAGTTGGCAATGGTGGGATTTGAACGAGGCGCTGCAGCGTTGTTATTCACATTGTTGTCAGCTTCGATGCCATTGTTGCCATCGTCGGCAAATTGCTTCAGAAGGATAAACTGGGCTTTGCCAGTCCAGCCGAAATCCCAATCCATGCTATCGTCTTGCGAGCCAAGGCTGACGATATGTTTCAGGTTGACCGTTCCACCAAACATTTCCAATCCATCGTCATTGCTACCAATAATCTGCACGTAATCAATTGTTGTGCCGCTGCCAACACTGTTGAGAGTCAAGCCGTTGAGTTCGTTGTCAGGAGAAACTTCGAAGCCAGGATATTCGATACGCAGATAGCGAATGACTCCCGAATTGTCATCGGCGATGGTCCCGCCGTAACTTGCTTCCACGCCACCTTCGGGTGTATTCTCACAGACAGCAGCCGATGGATCTTTACACTGATTCAAGGTTGAACGTCCGTTGAGGACCAATCCACCCCACTGACCGCGCGTGGTCTTGCCAGGTTCGAAACCAGTCATGACCACAGGAGCTGTTTGAGTTCCTTCGATAAAAATCTGCGAGCCACGACGAACAGCAAGAAAGTCCCGACCATTGCTTCCGCGAATTGTGACTCCGGCAGCGACCTTCAATTTCGCGTTTTGAATTTCGTTACCGACATAAAAAGCGCCTTGGAGCAGATAGGTATTCTCGGCTGTCAGGGCTGTATCTTGAAGCAGTGTTCCGGCAAGACCACAAGCAGGTCTGTTCACTAAGTCCGATCCAGGAAGCCCGAGAGGATAGCTTGAGCTCAGGTCGAGTGTTCCCTGTGGGCAAGCAGCCATAGCAGGCAAACACCAGGCAGCAAAAACGCCCGTAACCAATACTTGTTTCATAGACAGAGTAACCATTGAGTCTCTCCAAAATAGAAGGAATCAGCTATAACCTGGGCGGGTTGTAACCTAGGCAGGGGGTTCGGTAGTTAAAGATGGAGTGAATTCTCGCTTAATTTAGAAGGTGAAAACAGCCATGGCGAGCAGTACTTGGTGCCCTTGGTAGCTTTTTCTTTCTGAAAGCTGCTGCCTCTGAATGCATGGCAATGCTTGCATGCCAGAGCTATGTTGCGACAATAATCGACGAAATCGACTTTCACTGAGTCGAAATTTCCTTCATTCTTTAGCACAATTCAAAATTCCGAAACGAATCTGGTCTCGAAAGTTCATTCATGCGCATGCCAAGCCTACGAAAAAGTCACACTGAGGGAGGTGCTCAGATCGACTCAGGACTGCTTTCTACAGCGACCGCTGATCGCATGCCAAAATTGGAGTATTCTCGTCACACACTGGATGCCGCGACTCAACAGATATAATTGCTTAGGGCGTGTAGTTCAGCGGCACTTTTTGTGCTGCCATTTTCATAAACGACCAGAGATCCAAGGCCTCTGCTTCTGTGAAATCCTTTTGTGCTGGCATCATCAGCCCTCGCTCCAATGCGTCCAGCTTTTCAAAGCTCACATGATTGTGCAGGCTGCTGGGATTGCGCTTTTCATAGATCTTAATGGGCCCTGCGAAATCCCAACCAAATCGCGCTCCAAGTCCATGAATATTATGACAAAACTGGCATCTCCGAAGATAGACGCTCTGTCCTGCGCTCGTCGAATCAGCGAGATGGAACTGTTTCTCATACGCAGAGACGGATATCCATTCCATACCGCTCAAGGAATCGACGTGGTGAAAGGGATTGAATCCTTGAGGCCGAATTTCACCATAACCGGGGTGCCAGGCCTGGCTCAACACCAGCTTATTGCTTTGAAACAGTATAGGTCTGGGATCACGCCACTCATTGCTGGGTTTGCTGAGTTTCGGAAAGCTTTGACCAAAGATTTTGCCTTCCTTTTTAGCAACCGCAAGCATGATCTCGACTTTGCCTCGGGCCATGAGCGATAGGGGAATAGGAACCTGCATTCCATTGTTAAAGTGTAGAATCACGCCATCGCAATTGGCTGCTGCTGGCTTATAGCTTTCGACGATTTCATGAAGAAATTCGCCTCGAACCTCCACCTCCTCACCATATTGGATATCAAACAGCTTCGCTCGCACCTGACTTTTGACCAGATACTCTTTCTCACCCAGAGGTTTGGGATCCCGGTCATCCCAATAAGCGCCAGGAGCGCGAGTCCAGAGTTTGATTTTGCTCTTAAACTCAGTTCCAGAGCTTTTGTCGGCAGCTTGCAGATCCCAGGCCAGCATCAGACCCAGGACTAAGTTGAATCGTAGCGTCCACACACCCATAAAGATTCTCCTCCTTGACCTTATGCCCTCTAGATATTGTAACTCATTTTTTATCAAGCATTCCGGTTTAGCTCTTACTTTTCCGTATTGATGGGTCGAGAGTCCTTAGCTGAAGAACCATACAAGCCGAAAGCCCTCCTAGCCCCTTACTTTGAGGTGTCCCTTGCTTCACTTTACCCTGTTCCTGGTCCTGAGTCTTTGGTCAAGCGCCTATGCAGCCCCGAAGCAGCAAGCCCCTATTGAGGTCAACGCTGAGCTGCAGTCGGTGGTCCTGAACAAGGCCCTCTGGTTTCTGGAGGACCAAGACAGTCGCTACTCGGCGGAGCATATTCAAAATCAAGAATTTCTGGATCAGTTTGCGCCGACTACAAGGCGCTCACCCAACTTTGGTTTTACCAATGCCTCCGTGTGGGCCAGAGTTCCGCTGATCAATACCAGCAATCAACCACTGGACGTGATAGTCAGTGAAGCCTATGCGCTCGTTGATAGTATCGACTTCTGGGTGGTTCATCCCCTCACCGGAACTGTCGAGCATGCACGCATGGGCGATCAAATCGGCAACGACAAAAATCGTCAGTTCGATCGACTTCCTAGCTTTAGAGCCAAGTTACTCCCAGGCGAATCCTGGCTGCTGATGCGAATACAAACCCAGGGCAGCGCGATCTATAATGTCACGCTGTTCCATGAGTCAGACTTTTATGAGACGAAGACCAAAGAATATGCTTTTCTCTATACTTGTTTAGGCATCCTAACTGTGATGGCCTTCTATAACTTTTTCATATGGCTGCAGCTCCGCAAACTGGCTTATTTGATATACTGCGGTTTCATCATCACGATGGTTATCCAGACGACCGCCTATTCCGGACTCACTGTGCACTTTCTCGATGACTACACGGGAGCTATGAATCGTGGCTATATCTTTGTTGCCAACCTTGCAGCCCTCTTTGCTTGTCTGTTTCCCTTGGTATTTCTCTCCTTGCGTGGTCGCCATCCTTGGCTGGAGCGTCTGTGCTATTTTGGAATATTCTTGTCGTTGGTCACGAACGTCTGTCTTCTCCATTCTTACAACCTCGGTGCCAAGACTTCCATCCTGGCGGCATCCATGGCCTCGATTATCACTCTCACTTGCGGCATCGTGTGCTCCCTAAAACGATACCGACCGGCCTATTTCTTCACTCTGGC
>JBGSTF010000130.1:0-4091 GCA_041736645.1 Oligoflexus sp.
TGCCGCTACCATCCCGCCACTTGGCAGATATGTTAGAGCTTTGAGTGTGATGAGGGAGCGTTCCACAATAGGCCGCCAACGCGCGAACGGGCACCCGGTAGGATATGCCGTAAGATTTTGCTATTCGGCGTACCCAGTCACTTAAAAATTCATCGTCCCGTGGCACAGGATGAAGAGGCCATCTTTCGTTCATATTCTGATGCTTTCGTAAACCCTTCGACGGGCTAGAGGTCCAAGGTATTCCACGGATGCCAATAGCTCCGAGTCGATGCACTCCTGTCCATTTCTGATAGCCAGCTCGGCAGCTCGGCGCAGAAATGTCGAAATCTCGCCGATGGTTCCCTCGCTTTTTTCGAGAATCATTCCTCTTACTTCTTCCGTAAGGAGATCCGAGGGCTTTTTGAGTGGTAAAACCTGGGCAAAACTCGCAAGCAGTCTATGAAATTCCAGATCGTCGCTCCAGGTTGGGAGCACAAGGGGCTCGAACCTGTTTTCAAGTTGGCTGTCGGTTCGAATGGCCAAATACGCATCCTTGACTCCAACCCCGACGATCGGAATTCTCAGCTCATTACCGATGAACCTCAAAAGGTTCAGAAACTCCTGCTGTTTGGAGTTGGAGCCGCTAAGAAGATTATGGATCTCGTCGATAATCAGCATCCGCGTGTTGAGGCTCCCGAGAATTCTGAGAACGGTCTGCTCGATGGCTGCTGGCACTCGATAGTTCAGGTAGGGCATGTTAATGGCCCGTAGAAGAGCCGTGTAAAACCTTCCTGGGCTTGGGTCAGACGGCATTTGCATGATGACGACGGGCAGAATATCATGCTGGCCGCAGCTTGATAGCATTTGCGGATGCTTGTGCTTGAATTTCTCCACGATCATGGTTTTACCATTGTTTGTTGGCCCGATTATTAAAAGGTTCGGCATGCGAACGCGTGGTGGATGCGTGAGTAGCGCATCGAGCTTATCCAAAGCCAGGGTGGCCGTTCCGTAGCCAATCCACCAATCACCGTGAACAGCACTGATTCGCTCGCTCTGGGGCAAGTCGATGAATTCATGCACATGGGGCAAAAGATGATTCATCGCCATGTTTCCACATCTGAAAATGGTTCAACGTCGGAGGAATTCAACTTCGGGCGCGTTCGGTGCGTGGGGTTTCCCTTTTCTATTGACGAAGGCGTCTTCCTAGGCCGCTTTTCTCTTTTCCGCCTTTCCTTCTGTGTCATGCGCTCTGCCTGATCTTCGATTCGGCGCATCTCCTCTATGGCTGAAAAAATTTGATCCTCTGTGACTTCGGCCCTCTTTTGGTGCAGATTTTTCGTCGCGGCTCGATGCTCGTATATATTGATGGGTGGCCGATAGATGGATCTATAGGGAAGCCGGATATACCCTTGGCCATCGGGATCTGAAAGGTAGATCTGGCTAAGGTCTCTGGGGTCGCGCCTCACGATGAGTTTTCCAAGTTCGTGCCTCCGGGGCATGAGCGGGGCAAGACTATTGGAGAAATATAGAATGTGGTCCAATGCAACCCCTTCGCGCTGAAGGGTTCGCCGATATATAGGCAGAAAATCAAGCATCATGGCTTGCTCGTCGTATCCCTTCGGCGTAAATCCATTTTTATAGCCTTCGTCGAGCTTTTGCAGCGGGCTCTTGTAAAGACCTTTATGGGGAGCGTTGTGGTAATACTTTGTGATCGCAACAAGAAGCCACTTTTCAAGCTCTTTCAGGGTCAGGCAGGCAAGCTTTTCGGAGGCGTATGAGCCTCGTTCCTCGATGTTGGAGAAGGTTGTCCCAGGAATTTCATGGACAAGCTTCATAAGCGTTCCAAGAACACGCTCCACAATCCCGCCGTAGTGAGGCTTTCCGGGCGGCCTATATTGGATTTTGATACCGTGCTGGGAGCAGCCCCTCTCAAAGGCTTCGCCATGAAATTCAGCACCATTATCGACGTGGATGCAAGCGGGCTTTCCATGCAGTGGCCACTCGGCGTCTATCTCGTGCTGCAAGAGCCATGCGGTTTTGTTCGAAATGATGCTGGTGATGCAAAGGGCAACCGACGTGGCCGATGGCGGGTCAAGGCTGAGATAGAACCCCGAGACGCATCGAGAAAAGACATCGATGCCCACGGTCAGGTACGGACGACCAATTGGTTTCCGTTCATGGCTGTCAACGATGATGAGATCAGTCGGCGTGTGATCAATCTGGACGATATCGAGAGGCTGCCGAGCGATGAGACTGCTTTCGCCAGAGCTTGTGGTCATGCTTGATCTTTCGTCTCTTTTCGCAAGCTTCGCGGGGTCGAGCCTACTGATCCGACGCCAGAGGGTGCTTTCGGATGGCGGCTCAAGGCTCCGGTCTTTGGCCCTACGAATGACCTCCCGGTAGGCCGCTGCCACTGATGGTTTTTGCTGCGTGCAGTAGATTTCCTTAATTACCTCGTCTATCAGGCGTTCCTGGTCAGCCCTGGTGCGATTTTTCCCCCGGCCTCCCGAAGATCTTGCGGGAACCAGCGCGGATACAGAGGACCCTTTTCGGTAGCGCCTGATGAGTTCATAGACCTGACGCACGGATAGGCTCAGCTCAGAGGCAGCGCGTTCTGCGGCCTGTTTGGAGCACATGGAGAGCCGCGCGAGCCCGGCTATGACTCCAGCACGGCGCTCGGCCTCCTGCCATAAGCTTTCTGGATAGTCCAAAATATCCATTTGGCATACTCAGGCGAAATTTATTGAACAGGACTTTGACCGAACTGCGGTCTGGTGAAGCCGACTTTGACCGATTGCAGAGGACTTTGAAATGGGGATTATATGTAAATGCCTGATTTTACTGAGACGCCGATGAAGGGAACTTTGAAATCTGACACCGGTACCAACCCATGACCCCGATCATGCTTTTATTCCAGCTGGAATAAATCAGATTCAAATCACAGAATGCAAATGAGCAAGGTGATATCCCATGAGCGAGTCATTTTCGAGCCGCAACAACTTCACAGCCCCGCCGCCCATCACCACCTGTGTTCCCACAACCCATAGGTTCCGCGCTGGAAAAAATGTGGGGTTACGCATCAAACCATGCAAGGCATCAGACTGAGCACCGGAAGCCGCCCGACATTCATGAGGCTTACCTGCTTGTCGGCACCATCGCCGCTGCAATCATCTACGTGACAAAACGGATCGAAAGTCAGGCACCCTGAAAATCAGCGCTTACCAGCTGCCGACATCCCAGTGAACAGGATCTTTATGAGCCCGAACTACCGCCCTTGGAACAGGAACTTTGAAATCGGCAGGCTTCTCCTGCGCTGCTCGTGGACGGCGCGAAAAAGCCTTTGGGTCACGAATTTCCAGAAGTTCGGAGGCCCCAGTCTGCGCAAGGATTCGCTTTTCGGTATTAACAGGCTTTATGAGCGCAAGAATCGGCAGTATCTTTATCAGTTCGTATGCCTTCGCCTTAAACTTGATTTTGGGTGGGTACGCACCGACTGAATCCGCATCGGAAGGTCGCCCCACCTTGAAAGGCACAGCCATGGACGGCCAGAGCCTGATCGCGTACTCGGGAAGCATAGCACCTGCGCTTGGTCCTCGTTTCGACCAGAGCCTGCTCGACTTCTTTCTTGGACGCATCCGCAACGAGAACACGCGCATTGCCTACGCTCACAACATTCGCGCCTTTTTCCGCTGGATGAAGCTGCGCGGGCTGCAACTCGATTCCATGACGCCAGCCCATATCGGGGTGTACGTGGAAAATTATCCGGGCAGTATACCAACACGCCTGCAGCATCTTTCAGCTATCAAATCCTTCTACAATCATATGCAGAGCGAGAATCTTGTTTCGCACAATCCCGCGCATATCGTCAAAGGCCCAGCCTTCAGCCGCATAGAGGGGGCAACCCCGGCGCTGGACATCCGGGAGCTTCGTCTTGTTGTCCGCTCCATTGAGAGCGATACGATCGTGGGTCTCCGCGACCGGGCGCTTATCACCGACCTATATTTCACATTCGGACGCATCACGGCTTCGCTCGACAAGACGGTGGGCAGCTTCATCTGGAAAGACGGCGGCAGCAGCCTCAGCCTTGCGGAAAAGCGTGGCTTGCACCATGA
>JBGSTF010000136.1:0-51598 GCA_041736645.1 Oligoflexus sp.
ATCGCTAAATTAGTGTGCTAAACCACAATTGGCAAGTCCTTTTAGATCGAAATCAAAGTATCAACGGCTTTCTACTGGCCATCCGCGATCATACCGAACTAAGAGCTATGGAAAAAAAGATCCTTGAGGAATCCCAAAAACTCACACAGCATAGGATGAAGCTAGAAGAAATTCTTGCCGGTCGGCTTCCATTGATTTGCAAGCTCCTGGAAGAAATGCAGGTCCATTGGGCCGAACTGGACAATCAACTGCAAGAGATGCAGGATCATGGCCAGGCCTTGCGTCGGCTCCACACTTGGAAGGGCGTGTCCCGCAGCTTGGGCCTGAAAATTCTTTCACTAGGTATACATGAATTGGAATCCTCGCTTATGGCTGTTAAAAGTCCGTCTGCATGGACCAATCAGGAGGCCTGGCACGCATTATCAATTAACCTTCAAGACTACGCTAGCTTGCTTTCCACCATTATGGGTACCCATCGACCCTTGCTCCAGCAGGCTACAGATTTCTACGCATACGCTCCCATTTATGCCAAAGAACTAAGGGAACGCTTGCAGGAGCATAAATTAACAGAAAAAGGCGTTTTTGTTCTCGACAATGTCCCGCATTGGAATATTGGCCTTTTGTCACAGATTCATGAAATACTCTTGCATGCCGTTTCCAATGCCATCGATCACGGATTTGTTCGTCCCCATGCTCAAGGGAAGCACGTGAACCCTGCCTTGCTGCAAATCGAAGCCGAGCAGCATGAAACATCTATCGAAATAACGATGCAAGACAACGGAGCGGGCATTGATTGGGCTCGTCTGCAAGCGCGAGCGGCAGAACTGGGTCAATCTCAAGCGAGTCCCGCGATGCTTAAGGAACTTATGTTTCAAGACGGCGTCTCCACTGCTGATTCCGCAACTCTCAGCAGTGGACGAGGGATAGGCTTAAGTGCCATTCGTAGCTTTAGTCAATCTTTGGGCGGTCAGGTTTCAATTGACTCACACCCGGCTGGAGGAACAATACTCCGTATTATTTTACCCAGTGCAGACACAAAAGATCATTTCTGAAATAGAGACAATGATCATGATTGAAAAAGGCTAGGTTGACATCAAAGGATCGACTCCCTTCGAGCGGCCTTAGGGGGCCGGAGGGTGATCCCTTCGAAGCATATATAGCACCTATCAAAAGTTTGCGAGGGAACCGATTTAAGGTTTTATTGCTTCTACCAACTCCCTTGACTGTAGTACCGTAAATGGCCTCTATGTTATGATAATCACTTAGAGTAATTTCCGGAGGAAGCTGATGAAGCTTGGCTATAAAATTGTTCTGCTGCTTAGCCTGTCCATTATCGGCTCTTTCTCAGCTGCAACGATATTTGAACTTAGTAAATTGACCAAACAATTTTCTGCTGAAAACCAAAATCAGCATATGATAATTTTAGCCAATCTAACCACAAACTTGAGTGGGGCATTATACAATCTGGATGAAAAGAGAGTCAAGCGGCAGCTCGAAGCCGGCTTTGAATTTGGCAGCATAGAAAGGATCACAGTACTCGACGATTCTGGCAATATTGTTACGGCATTCGAAAACAAACAAAATGGCCAGAGACCTATCAGTGAAGTCATGGATTTATCGTTGGCAAAAGCAGAATTTGCGCAGAATTCATTTAATAAGCCCATCTATAACTTCAATGTCAACATAATGAAAATGATCGCTGTTTCTTCCCTCAGCGATGACTCTGGAAAAAGGCTGATCATCCCTTTATGGTATGAAAAAGAAGATAAGTCGGAGTTTATGGGCCATGTGATCATGGATTACAGTGATCACCTAGTAAAGGCAGCCGTCCTTGATAGCGCTCGCGATAAGGTGCTCGCCTATTCATTGTTGGCTATTCTGATATTGGTTTTGTCATTTCTGTTTCTCAGAATCGCTGTTATTGGGCGCCTTGAACGGCTTAAATTCTCGGTACAGTGTATCGAAAATCGGGATTACTCTCACTCAATCGAAGTCAAAGGCAAGGATGAAATTGCTGAACTTGCACATGCCTTTAAAGTCATGGCATCAGAAGTAGAAGCCTACCAGCAGGATCTTGAGAGCAAAGTTCGCGATAGAACCTTTGATCTCAAGGAAAGCCGCGACAAGATGAAATTGATACTCGACAATATTGAGCAGGGAATTGTAAGCTTTGACAGCAAACTTTTGATCGAAAACGAATTTTCTAGGCACGCAGTTGATATCATCAATGGGGCTGGCCATCATTTTTTTGACGAAACCAATGGTGCAGCAGATCGGTCGTCTTCCGAAACTCAAAAAGTCTTATCGTCCCCAGCAGGCCATTCCATTATCGATTTGATTTTCTCTGAAAGCAGCCTCTCCAACGATGAAGTTTCACAGATAGAGGCGGTCGTTTGCGCTGTCATTGGTGAAGACGTCTTGGCCTTTGAAGTAAACAGCCATTGCTTTCCCAGTGAGATTCGGCGTGGCTTATCCAGCAGTCAACAGATAGTCGAACTTTCTTGGGTACCAATAAGCAACGACTCGGGTATTGTTCAGAAAATAGTATTGAGCATGAGAGATGTCACGCGCCTGCGTATTCTGGAAGAGGAGAGTCAGCGAACTCGTCAAGAAACGCAGTTCATCAGTGAGATCCTTAATGCTCCGATCGCAAGGTATCTGCGCTTAATCAAGCACGCAAGGGAATTGATAGACGATAGCAAGAAACTCATACAAAGGCACTTTACCTTACAAAACCTAGATGAAATCATGCGGGATCTTTTTATCAATATTCATACCTTAAAAGGCGAATCCCGCGCTCTTGGCTTCAAGCATCTTACTGCTGTTCTTCACAATACAGAGGAATCCTACGAACAGTTGAGAAAAAGCCCAAGCGAATTACTTAGCTCTGAAATGCTCAGCGTTGGGCTTGAAGATGCGCAAAAAGCTTTGGATGTCTATGTCAACATCGCAGAACAAAAGCTTGGACGTACCGAAAACGAGGAACTCAAGCGGCAAGTCACCTCGAGCAAACTGGAAGGACTCTATCAGTCTTTGGTCAATATCGAGAAAAATCTTTCTGGTCAACAGATAAAAGAGCTATTTCATCCTTTAAAAGCAATGCTTATCCCTATGGTTTATCGCTCTGCCTTAACCCTGTTTGAAGACATCTTTTCATCAGTGCCCCGTCTTGCTATCGATTTGAAAAAGGCACCGCCTCGCTGTAACTTCATAGAGATTGAAGGCATCTTTCTGACTTCGATCGCAGATCGAGCCTTACAACAAGCCTTCACCCACCTGTTCAGAAATTCAATGGATCACGGAGTTGAAACAGCAGAGCAGCGGGTCGCCAAAGGCAAACCATCGGAAGCAACACTTACCGTGAAATTTTCACAAGAGCAGGATCACCTTGTCATTCAATACTTCGATGATGGAAGAGGACTTGATCTCGAAAAAATAAGAAAGATAGCTCTATCGAAAAATCTGCTTGAAGAAAGCGATTCAGGATTGATTGAAAAGCTTGCTAGGTTGATAGCCCTCCCAGGATTTTCAACAGCCGAACATGTCAGTGAAGTCAGTGGTCGGGGAGTCGGGGTCGGCGCTGTTGAGCATTTGATTCGACAAGTTCAAGGCAGTTTCGATATCACTGTCTCCTCAACCAAGGGCTGCGGAGCATTTTGCGATGTGATATTCGAAATTAGATTACCGTCTTGTCATTTCGTGTCCTTGAAAGAGCCAGTGGCGCCAACAATACAGCTATCTTGTGCATAGAGATGACAGGTAATTTTGAAGGGATGTTATCCAAACCAAAACAAGGAGATCAAGTTGAAAAAGTTAGTGATTTTGGTTTCATTTTTGATGAATTCAGCTTTGGGCCTTGCCGACGTCATTGTCTTGAAAGCTGATGAATGGTGTCCTTATAATTGCGCCAAAGATGGGGAAGATAGGGGTTACATCATTGAAGCTGTCGATGAGATCTTCAAAGAGAAGGGCCATACGATAAAATACGAAGTAATGAATTGGAAGCGAGTGCTGCAAGAGGCTAAAAACGGCAAAACAGATGGTATCATCGGAGCTACCGAAGCAGAGGCTTCAGGCTTAGTGCTTGCCATGGAAGAAGATAAAAAAAGTGGCAAGCCTCAATCCATTGAACAGGGAATCAATCATGACTGCTTTTTTGCAAAAAAGGACAGTGCCTTTCAATACAACGGTGTTAAATCCCTTGAAAGTGTCATCATGGGTGGTATAGCTGAATACGAATATGGTGGTGACGTGCCGCAATATATCAGCAAGAATAAAGATTCAAAAAAACTTGACATCATTTCAGGCGACGATGCTTCTGAGCAAAATATCAAAAAACTCGACAAGGGGAGGATTGATGTTTATCTGGAGAGTGAGTATGTCTTTCTTTACTTGGCAAAGAAGCTAAAGCAAAAAAATGTCATAACATCTGAATTCAAACAGGTGGGTTGCGCTAATCTTTCAGGGGAGAAGGAGAGAATATTCATTGCATTTTCACCGGTAAAAAGCCAAAGCAAAGCAAAGGAATATTCCAAAATATTGGCAGAAGGATGGGTTAAACTCAGGGAATCAGGAAAACTCGCCCAAATCCTTACCAAATACAACCTCAAGGATTGGAAGTGACAGAATGTTGGAAGTGCAGCTGAGTGAGGTTTCCAGTGTCCTTTGCTATCAAAAATCATGGGTCAGAAACCATGATTGGGATCGCTGATCCAAAGTAGGCTCTGCTGCATCGGCCAAGTGTCGCGGTGGGACGGAGCTATTTTCTCTGCGAATTGTTAATGTTCCGCCAGGACCGAAATTGCACAGCTCTTCTTGTCTATGCTGAGTTCAGAGGCCCAAAGGTCATTGATACCGGTTCGATATTGAATCTGCTGGCTATCTTCCTCGAGAACGATTGCCCAATATAGGCTCCGTCCATCCGAACTTTGTGCCGCTTCAGCTTCGTTCTGGAGAATAGCAAAGAGAAAATCGGCAGATTCTGCTGGCAGGATTTGTTTTTTCAGAGTTGCTAGTGGATCGCATGCGGCTTCGGTAATCCAAGGCCGAAAGACTAATCTCGCGGTGAGTTTCTGTGAGCGAACCCTTCCGGTTACCAAAAGCCCATCTCTACTGAGCAGCGATGGAATCGCTCGGCTTGCATCAAGCTTATAATTGATGTCATCGGCCTGATCAAAAGATAGCTGCAACAAGCTGGAGGTTTTACCTGTCAGCAGATTTTCCATGAGGAAATGTCCTGAGCATGCATCTTCACTGCACACAGCATCGGAGCCGCTAATCTTGAGCAGAGGTGAGCTGAGGGGACTGGCTCGCCAGGTATCAAAAGCAGAGCTGACTTGAAAGCGGGGCTTGTGTCCCTCTTCTGGCTTGGCAAAGCTGCCTTTGATGATGGTCGTGCCCTGTCCCGAAAGAATGCCATCCTTACATTCCCAGCCACAGCGATCTGGTAATTGCAATTCGACATCTTGGCAGAATGGGGAGCTGCTCGAGCTGCCGCAAGTCGCCCCCTTGCTGGCTCGTGAAAGACTGTAACGAGCTGAAGTTCCTTCCGAGTTGAAGGAAGCCTTAAGCTGATAGCAAGCCTCGGGGGCGGCTTGGGCAAAGTCCTTCTTGGCGAAAAAACTTATTAAAATGAATAATGATAGTTTGAACATATATACCTCTTTCAGGCTAAACGAAAACGCAGGCTAAGTCTTTGGAGCGCTCTTGTCAAATCTTTAGCCGGGAAGGCTAGGGTCGATGGCAGGCTCGCGGGAAATGAGGCCAAAGGTCGCGGCGTTTGCTTGAAGTCATTGCTGGCGACCGTTCAGCAATTAGGCTAGGCAACACCCGGGTATGTGTGCGAAATTCTCCTCATTGAGCGTAAGAACTTTCCGGTCTTTGATTCGACACTTTTCCTTCAATATGAGGTTCAAGATGGCAGCCTATGAATTGAGCATGAACGGCAAGACCGTGTCCATCGATGCCGATCCTGAAATGCCTCTGCTTTGGGCGGTTCGGGATCTTGTTGGTCTCACGGGCACCAAATATGGCTGCGGAATGGCACTTTGTGGCGCATGTACGATTTTGCTGGACGGCGAGCCGGTGCGCAGCTGCGTTACGACTGTGGCAGCTGCTAAAGGACGCCAGATCACGACCATTGAAGGTCTTAACGGCAAAGTGGGCGAGGCGATTAAAAGCGCTTGGCAGGAGTTGAGCGTGCCTCAATGTGGTTATTGCCAGTCGGGTCAAATTCTTGCCGCCACCGCTCTTCTCTCACAAAAGCCCAAGCCTTCCGATCAGGATATCGATGGGGCCATGAGTGGCAATATCTGCCGATGTGGAACCTATGCCGATATTCGCCGGGCCATTCACAAGGCCGCTGAGCTTGCCCAACAGAGCTAAGCAGCTGCCGACACCAAAAGCCCAAAGCCCAAAGCTACGAGGGATCAATTGGATCTCGCTGGCTAGGGACACAATCTACAGGAGGCACACTTGATGGAAATGTTTATCAGTCAGCCGAGCCGTCGAGATTTCTTGAAAACCGGAACCGCTCTCGGAGGCGGGCTGGTTATCGCTTGGACTTTGCCCATGGGCATGGGAAAAATGGCCTTTGCAGCTGGAAGTCCGAGTTCAAATTTGGATTTTACTTCGGCAGCTTTACCGAATGCCTTTATTAAAATCTCATCTGATAATTCCATTCGCTTGATCATTAATAAACTCGAAATGGGTCAGGGCGTAAATACCTCACTAGCTCAGTTGATGGCCGAGGAGCTGGAATGCAACTGGCAACAGATTCGCTGTGAATCGGCACCAGTCGATCCGGTTTATAATGCCACCTTTATGCCTTTGCAGATGGCCGGCGGGAGTTCGTCCGTGACTTCATCCTGGCAGCAGCTGCGCACTGTGGGGGCGATGGCTCGCGAGATGTTGATTGCAGCAGCGGCTGAACAGTGGCAGGTACCTGCAAAGGAATGCAAGGCCATCGATGGCAAAGTGCAGCATCCGAAGAAAGGTGTCCTCAGCTATGGTGAGCTCGCAGAAGCAGCAGGCCGACAAACGCCTCCAACGGGTATCGTGCTGAAGGCAGCAAAGGACTTCAAAATCATCGGCCAATCGATGCAAAGAACGGATGCGGCGAGTAAGGTGAACGGCACCGCAATCTTTGGATTGGACGTTAAAGTCCCGAATATGCTCTATGCTACGATCGCCAGACCGCCCTTTGGCGCGACTCTCAAAGGTTTTAACGAAGCCGCTGCCAGGCAGGTTGCTGGGTGCAAAGACATTATTAAAATCGGGGATAAAGTCGCTTTTCTGGCGAGCAATACCTGGTCGTCGCAGAAAGCACGAGAAGCGGCTCAAGTGGAATGGAATCTTTCAGAAGCGCCGCATCTTACCCAAACGAGCTTGCTCAAAACTTACCGGGACAGTCTCGATAAGCCGGGAACAGCCGTGAAGAGCACGGGAAAAGTTGCGGAGGGGCTAAAAAAAGCCAGTAAAACTTTGGAAGCAAGCTACGAATTTCCTTATCTGGCTCATGCCTGCATGGAGCCTATGAATTGTACTGTAGCCTATGATGGTCAAACGGCGCAGATCTGGGCCGGACACCAAATGCCAACCACCGATCGTCAAGTGGCGGCGCAGATTCTTGGACTAGCTGCGGAAAAGATCAGTGTGACGACCACTTTTGCCGGCGGAAGTTTCGGTCGACGGGCGAACAAGAATAGTGATTTCGTGGTTGAAGCAGCGACCCTTGCTAAACAATTGAAGAAGCCCGTGAAAGTGGTTTGGTCGCGCGAAGATGATATGCAAGGTGGGTACTATCGCCCCTTGACGATGCATAAAGTCAAAGCCGGCCTCAACAAAAGCGGTAAAATCTCGGGTTGGGATCATAGTATCGTGGGTCAAAGTGTAATGGCGGGTTCTTTCTTTGGCGCTGAGATTGAAAAATCTGGAATCGATCCGACCTCGGTCGAAGGTGTCAGCGATTCGCCCTATGGGTTGGACGATTTTCGCTTGCAGCTGCAGTTGCCGAGATCGGAAGTGACGACGCTCTGGTGGCGTTCGGTGGGACATACCCACACAGCTTATGTGATGGAAACTTTTATCGACGAACTGGCAGCAGCAGCCAACAAAGATTCCTTGCAGTTTCGCAAGGATCTCCTTAAGAAAAGTCCGCGACATCTAGCTGTTTTGGAGCTGCTGGCTCAGAAATCAGCTTGGGGTCAAAAGCCTGCCGCAGGTCATGCCTTAGGCTTGGCCATTCATCAGTCCTTCAATACAGTCGTTGGACAGGTGGTCGAGGTATCGCTCCAGGGCAAAGACATACAAATTCATAAAATTATCAGTGCCGTTCACTGTGGAACCGTAGTCAATCCTCATGGAGCGCAATCACAGGTGGAAAGCGCTATCGTCTACGGTTTATCGGCCTGTCTTTACGGAGAACTGACCTTGGACAAAGGCCGTATACAACAAAGCAATTTCCATGATTACCAGGTTCTGCGCATGGCAGCGATGCCTCCTGTGGAAGTTCACTTTGTGCCATCTAATGACCCACCCACCGGACTTGGTGAACCAGGTCTTCCACCCTTGGCACCAGCGATTGCCAATGCCATATTTAAATTGAATGGGAAGAGGCTCCGTAGTTTGCCCTTCAGTAAGTCGCTCGCATGATTACAGCTTTGCTTCTGGCTGCAGGCCAGGGTCAGCGCATCAACTGTCAACCCAAGGCTTTGCTTACTTGGCGAGGGCAAACGTTTATGCGTCGCGCCTTGCAGCAATTGGCCTTGGCAGGGTTGGACGAGGTTGTGGTGGTCACTGGTGCTTATCATGCGTCAGTCAAACCGGAAGTTGATTCTTTGGCCCATGAATTTCCACCTGGCTGGTTGCAGGAGGTTTTCAATCCTGACTTTGAACAAGGCCTTTTAGGTTCGATTCAAGCCGGGCTTCGAAGCTGTGATCGACAGACAGATGCCGTGTTGATCACACTGGTGGATTTACCTTTTCTTGAAGCTGGCGATTTCGCAGGGATCCTGCAATGCTTTCGCAAGGGTCGAGCCGAGCGATTGGTTCGCTCCGTCGCTGACGGTAAGCCGACACATCCTGTCTTGATTCCCAGAGCTTATTTCCCGGAGATCTTGCAAAAAGCTCCGAGTGAAAGAGGCTGTTCCTTTCTGTTTGAAGCCTATGCTGATCGCGTGCGGACTCATGAAGTGACCCAGGATAATGGGCACATCGATATTGATACCATGGAGGACTATCTTGCTCACATCTCCCCCTGAGTTCTTTCAAAGAGTCCAGGCGCTGCGAGACCAAGCGGTTGATTTCGTGCTGGCCACGGTCATTCGAGTGCGTGGATCCGCTTCAGCAAAAGCCGGATCCAAGGCTATTTTTAGCCTGGATGGAGTCAATCTTTATGGTTATGTCGGGGGTGGATGCGCGGAGTCTCACGTAGCTCAGGAAGCCTGCGAAGCGTTGAAAGAAAAAAGGCCAAGAATTGTGGAAATTGATTTAGATGACGAAGTGTTTGGCCTGATGCCTTGTGGTGGGGTGATGGATGTCTATCTGGAACCGCATTTTTCGGCGCCGACGCTGACGATTGATCATCTCGGGTCGTGGAATCTTCCGGCTTCGCAATTTTTGAAAGACCTCGGCTTTCAATGTGCTATTAGCAATGAAAGGGCAAGGGAGATCGACAGCTGGCGGCAGCTGTTCCTCTACTTGGCGCAAGTCTTGGCTGAATTTAAAGGCTATGCTTTGCGTCCTTTGCGCGAGAGCAAAGGCTCTGGCCTAGCCGCTCTGCCTAAGCTCAGCTCGATACCCACCGATGTCATAGTCTTCGGTCAGACCCGCATCTCTGAGGAGTTCTGCCGATTGCTGCCTTTTATGGACTGGCAGGCACGGGTCTACAGTCCCCAATCGCACGCCGATCGATACCCGGGCCAAGTCAAGGTCTGTGATCTGCCTTTGGATCCGAATGATTTGGATATTCCCCCCGGAGCCTGGGTTTTGATAGCCAGTCACCATCGTCAGGATGCGGCGATCGCGCGCCGGGCTTTGCTGGCTGGTGCCGAGTATGTGGCCCTGGTAGCGAGTGAAAAGAGAGCTCGGCTGATTGCCGAAGATCTGGTGGATTTGCAGACTGCCAGCATTTCACTTGATCATCTTTTCACGCCTGCAGGCCTCAATATGCCCACCGATACGCCGCAGCAGATGGCGTTTTCGATTCTCTGTGAAATATTGAGCTGCCAGGAATTATCGATGCAGCAAGAGACTGATGGGACTAAGCAGAGATCTGAACAGTGGACGGCGGATGCTGAAATCTAAATGGGCCGCGCCAACGGCGTTGGCCACCGCATCTCTTTTAACGTGCATTCACTTCGTTCAGGCAGAATGAAGAGGGCCAGGGAGCTAGGTTGTTTTGCGGTTGCCGACGGCGTAGGCGAGGCCTCCAAATGGATCCATCGACCTTTCACCGAAAGTGACGTATAGAAGACGAAAGCCGCTTCGACAGGCATTAGGAACTCCTAGCGTTTGCCTCGCGATTGGGGCGATTTGCTCGGTCTCGGTTTGAGCGCACGCTTGGATTGCTTCTCCCATGTGTCAAGAATAGCTTTCACTTCAGCGCATTCTGAATGCAGGGTTTGTAGCTCGCTCTTCAGCTCAGAGCGGGTGTTCTCCACCAATCCAGCGAAAGCTTTGACGGACTTTTGCTTTTTTAAAAAGCCCCAGGCTGGATGCTGCTTGGCTTCTTTGAGCTCTTTGGCGAGTTCACGCAAACGCTTTTCCACAGTTTTTCGTCGACTGATAATGTCGCCGATGGGGGCCGTCTCGGCTTGGAAAAGACCTTGAATGGACGTCGTGACGAGTTTATAGAGCTGCTCCAGTCGATGCACATCCCGCCAGCGATAGGCATTTTGAACCTCGTGAAAGGCGGTCTTTTGCTCTTCGGTTTGCTGCGGATTGGTGTCAGGATGGAGCTGCAAGACCAGTTTATGATAAAGACCCTTGAGGTAGCTATCATCGATGCTGGCTTTAGCTGGGCCAGCCTTTTTCGTATGCCTTCCCTTAGACGATTCGTGTTGATGGCCATCGTCATCCTCTCGTTCTCGCTCCGGATCGCGCTGAAATCCGCCAAACATTTCGCGAGCAAGATCCTCGATCTCATCCCAAACGCGATCAAAATCAGGAATACCTTCGCCCTTGGCTGACTTCGTGTCACGCTCCTTGATGGAGTCCCAAAGCTGATCGACGGTGCCGTTCAGCTGAGCTTCAATGATGGTTCGATAGCTGACGAATTCTGGGACCTCGGCACAGAGCGCATAGTCATAGATCTCTTGGATCAGCTTGGTCTTTTCCAGAAGACTGGTTTGCAGTTTCTGTAGGAGCTGCAGTTCATCGCTGAAATCTGCTTCCAACCAATGACGATGGGCATCAATTTCGTGATCTTCAAAGCTTTTCAGTTCATGAGTCTGTTGTTCGAGCCGATGGCAGGCCTTTTGATAGAGGATCGACTCCTGATCTCGACGATTCTTGCTATCGATGGGAACGAGAGCGTGGCGTTGGGATTCGACCCCTGCGGTATGTCCCAGAGTTGAGTGAGCCTTGGGTTTGACCGGAGCCTCTTTAATTTTTCGGGATTTCGGTTTCATTGCCCTCTTTCCCCGTGATTAGACAGATTTTCATGACTTTCAAAAAGCTGAAGCTCACTTTAGCATATCAAATGCAAAAAGCTCGCACGATATGCTGAGCAGTAGCCTATCGCAGCGAGCCGGAACAGGCTGATTGGGATTGGCAATAAAAAGACCTGTTTGGCAAATATCCCCGCCGAAGGGCTCAACTTTGCCGGCGACCACTGTGAAAATATCAGCGACCATAGCGCCTTCCACTTCTGCCACTGATTGCATCATAGCGTTAGCTGAATAGGCGATCTGAGTGAGCAAAGGGTCCTTAAAATTCAGGGAATATTTATTCGCATAGATGAGTTTGCCTGTGAAACCGTCAGCCTTTTGAACAAAAATATTCCAATTGGAATTGAAGTTTTCATTCTGTTTAGCTGGAGACAGGGAATAAGCCGCATGACATTTTGCTTTAAAAATTTGACTTGGTTTCTGTTAAAGCTTGTCGAATTCTTTATAGAGGCCTATAAAAGCTGAGGTTTGGCCTTATGTTTGGTGGTCTGTAAAGGCGATCGGCAGAAACTAGTTAACAAGCTCAAGTGGAATTCAGAAGGGGGAACGTTGGATGAATCCTTTCTTGTTGGTACCGATGCTGTGTGTGTTTTTGTCTCCTTTAGGAATCAGTGCCCCAGTTCTCGCCCAAAGGACTCTTAAGATAGCCAGAATGGATATCCCCGATCATATCTTGCTTTCTCGCATTGTGGCTAAAGCTTATAAAAATCTGCAAATTTCGGTCGAGTTTGTGGAATTGCCGGGCAAACGAGCTTTGATCGAATCCAGCTCGGGTAGGCTTGATGCTGAACTATCGAGAGTTTTTGAAATTGGACAGCAGTATCCCAGTCTCGTGCGCGTTCCCACTTCGATCTACGTGTTTGAACCAACGGTCTATTCGCACAAGCGCAAGTTTAAAATTTCCAACTGGGCTAGCTTAAAAAACTACCGAATCGGGGTCATGCTAGGTATGTATTTCACCCATGTATCGTTCAAAGGCTTTGCGCGGGTGACTATGGTCGACGATTTGCAGCGAGTCTACCGCCTGTTGGACAATGGGAGAGTTGATCTGGTGGTGGACAGCGAGATCAACGGGCATTATTGGATAAAAAACTTGGGTCTGAAAAATGTTAGGACTCTGGCTCCTCGCATGCCAGAGATTCGTGCCTATCATTATGTGCATGAAAAGAACAGCGACCTCGTGCCAAAGCTTGATCGAGAGTTTCTTGCTATGAAAGCGAGTGGTGAAATGGAGGCTATGAAACAGCAATTTCTCGAGGAAATCGACGCACTCAGTCATTGACTCATAGTATGCTCTATTGTTTCGATTGGGGAGAATCCTTGCTCGAAGCTTCAATAAAAACCCGGCGAGCGATTTTTCCTCGATCGATATGACCCAATATGGAGCGGAGATCTTCATAGATCGTGCGATCGTTTACGAGGGCCCCTAGGGTTCCTTGACCAGAATCGATTTTTTTAGCTATTGAGTCGGTGTGAGCAGCAGCACTTTCCATGCTGATCAGACTCCTTTTCAGAATAGCCTTGGACTGCGAATCGTTGAGAGTGGAAAAAAACGAATCCTTGGCGCCGAGTTGAGCGATCAAGATGCGTAGACTTCGAGCCGACTGGGTGAAGTCAGAGCTTGCAGCTTTCATGAGCTCCTTATCTGGCAAGCCGGAAGTGAAGGCATCGATTTTTTGAGCCGTGCTGCTCACGGTATCAATGATTTCACTGGTTTTTGCCATGACGCGGGCCAAGCCTTCGACCGCTCGGGTCTCGATGATTTCACCTTCCGCCAAGGCGCCGTCCGTGCTTGCTGTTCCTGGATTAATGGCTACAAATTTATCTCCCAGAAGTCCTTGGGTATCGAGCCCAACTGTGCCGCTATGAGTGATGAGATCAAAGTAGGGGCTGTCGATGCGCAGAGTTGCAGAAATTGCCAGACCCTGCGGCCTTGCTTCGATAACAATTTTCGCGACGCGTCCCACCTCAACGCCTCCGATGCGCACCGGTGCACCCTGCACAAGTCCAGAGGTGTTTTCGAAATAGGCTTTGAAATTTCGGGAGCGTTTGAAAAAACTGAGTTCATCGCCGGCGATAATGATTGTTAGCCCCAAGACAAGGCCGAAGCCTAGGATAAAGACACCCAAGTTGATTTTGGTTTTCATGCTTGCATTTTTCATGCGACGTCTCCGTTCATGTAGGCGGCAATCTGTTCATTAGGATGATCATCAAGGTCTTGGCGATTCTGAAGGGCAGCGATTTTACCAGATTGTAGAAAGGCGATCCGATCGCCAACGGCCAAGGCGCAGGGGACATCATGAGTGACCAGTATGCCTGTTGTTCCCTTGTTTTTCAGGTCCTGCATCAGGGCTATGATCATTTTGCTATTAGCGGGATCCAGTCCTGCCGTGGGCTCGTCATAGAGAATGAGGGGAGGATTCAGCATCAAAGCTCGAGCCATGCCCACCCGCTTTTGCATGCCGCCGCTCAATTCAGCAGGATACTGGTTTTCGATCCCAGGTAGGGCAATACGCTCGAGCATAGCTGTGGCTGCTTTTCGCCGATCCTCTCGGCTGAGCGAGGTGAATTCTTGCAGCGGGTATTCCAGATTTTCGGCAACCGTTAGACTGTCGAAAAGAGCTCCACTTTGAAAGGAATAGCCGATATTGCGACGAATATCTCTCCAGCCGGAGGCGTTCAATTGCGTCAATTCCTGATTTTCCAGTCTTATGGATCCGGCTGCCACGGGGTCCAGTCCTATAATCGCTCGAAGCAATGTGCTTTTTCCTGATCCACTGCCGCCGAACAGAACGAGGATTTCTCCGCGATAGACATCCAAATCCAAGCCTAGGTGAATTCTGTGGGAGCCGAAGCGGGTTTCCAAATGGCGAATCGACAGAATAGGCGTCGTTTCAGCTTTCACCATCGCAGCATCCATTGTATTTTTGTAACTAAGAGATCAGCCACCAGCACAAAGATATTCGCAGCAACTATGGCAGCCGTCGTAGCGATGCCAATGCCGGAGGTTCCAGTGGAGCTGCGCATGCCGATAAAACAGGAAATAAGCCCGATAATCCCACCAAAAACAGCCGTTTTCGTCAGGCTGATCAGCAGATCAAAAAACTGCACAGAATCAACAGTCTTTTGCAAATAGAGCGGCGCGGCAATTCCCAAACTGCTCATCGACACCAAAAGCCCACCCGTGATACCGGCTACATCAGCCAGAAACGTAAGAAAAGGCATTCCTAGGGCCAAGGCGATGACGATGGGAGCCACAAGTTTTTCGTTGGGATCGGCGCCCATAGCTTTGAGAGCATCGATTTGTTGAGTGACACGCATGGATCCTAACTCGGCAGCGACACCCCCGCCTGAACGTGCGGCGACCATCAGACAGGCAAACACTGGACCGAGCGAACGAATGATAGCAAAAGCGACAATATTGGGGACATAGAGTTTGCCACCAAAGCGCGACATCCCTTGGCCAAACTGTAAAGCCAAACCGGCTCCGGTGGCGAACGACGTGATCACAACCAGGACTGTGGCGCTGATAATGAGAGTATGGAAGCGTTCTAGGATGACAGAAGGTGACCGAAGGGCCCCTGGCACACAGCGCAGAAAGTCTTTCACAAGTGTTAGAAACTCAAAGCTCACGAGGCCTGCGTCCGCCAGAGGTGAACCGAGGCGCAAGAGGAAGATGTGAAAGCTGTGCAAAGGTCTCATCATGGTTGTGAGCTTTCACGGAAACCCTTGAGGGCCCGTTCGAAGGCGATGCGACTGCTCTCGGAAAAACTGTTGCCCGCTAAAATAATATCGAACAAACAGCTGGAGGTTCGCACCACGGCAAGCCTTACGAACAGCGGCTTGCCATCGACCGTGCCGCGCACTTCAGTGATGAGGCCAGGATAGCCTCCGATCGTTCGGGTTTGAGCCGGCTCAATGACCTTATAGGCCGGCAATTGCTTCAAAATATCAGCGGTGAGTTTCTCTAAGGTTTGAAAACGCCCTTCTCCGCAGGATGAGCTGATGTTGAGAATGGCTTGATCCGCCTGGTTACGAAAGGCGGTATCGGCTTCACCGGGATCCATGATCTCCCAACCAACGCCCGGAGTGGAGATCACATAGTCCTGACTTTTGGAATCTTTATTGCCAAAAAAACTTGAGAGACAGCTGCTCAAAAGCATGGCTATGGCAATTGAGGGTAAGACACGGACCTTGGACATAGCGTATCGCTCGTGATGGAGAGTGAAGAATTCTCTAGGCCAAACTCAGGGCTTGAAGTCGAGCACAGGACTATGTGCAAGAACCAGACCTGAGCCTCTTGGCGGGGGAAGAGCAAGCGGACCCAGGTGCCTGGGCTCCAGGCGGCCTTGAGCAAAATAGGGGATCTTTGTTTTTATGTCGCTGAATGCCCAAAGCTACACCCTTGACTTGCTTTTGATTCGACTTGTCCAAGGCAAGCTCTTGGCTCCGCTAACTCCGCCGGAACAAACAGAGCTGGAATCGTAGGAGAGGAAAAATGGCTGTTCTCTTGAACTGCTGTTGCGCTCTGGATCGGCTTGTGGTGCATCATCAGAACGGACTATTCATGATCAGCAAAGTCTGGTACACCCTTCTGGTCGTGGACTCCCGACTCCCTAAACTTTCATACATATGGTGAACCCTTTGAAACAAGCTCTCATCACATTGGCACTGCTCACGTCAGCTCTGGCCCAAGCCAACGACTACGATTCTTTGCCTGCAGCCGAAAAGCAACAGATGCTGGAAACGATGCAAGTTGATTCCGAATACAACGAACTTCCTGCTTGGACTGGATTCGAACTGCTGCCAGCCCTGCGCTTTCTGCTTCCTGGTCAGAAAAAAGCAGGACAGACCTTCATGGGGGTCACTGTTGATCGCCAGAGTGATTTTATGCCAGAAGGTCGAGTTAAGACTCTGCATGCTCAAGGCGTGGTCGCCAGCGTTCGCTTCGTAGGCGCCGAAGGCCATCCCTATACCGGTTTGTTTAAAGGAGCTGAGCACGCCATCGCTCGCTTCTCGCTCGGCGCTAAGCCCAGCAAAGGTGCCTTTGTACCTGGGATTGCTGTGAAGTTTTTGATCGACGGCAAACCTTCACGTAACTTTGTTGCCATGTATTCTTTGGATGGACAGCCATCATTCAACTTTTTTGAAAATGAATTCAGCAATATCGTGCCACCCATTAAAGGTGCTCTTTTGCGTATTGCCGGTAAAGTTATCGAACTGGTCACAGATTTCGCCAACAAAACCCGCATCGATCAGCTGGCAAACATGAATGCAGATGGAACTGCTGTTCCTGTTTCCCGTGCTGTGGCCCCAGAGCAGTTGATTCTAGTTCCCAATGCTGCCCTCCGCTTCGGCAGTGAAGAGCATGAATTTCGCGACGACCTTTTGAATCTCGCCAATGGCACGAAGCTTTATGATGTTTATGCCGTTGAAGGCCAAGGACGCCGTTACCTCGGTTACTTGCAGCTGACTTCGCCGGTACGTGCCTCGGCTTTCAGTGAAAACAAGCTGTTCTTCAAACATACTCGTTTCGAAGACGTAGCCAAGTGATCCAAAGCCTTCTGATGGCTGCTGGCCGTGAAGGTTCCTCTTCATCGGCCCAGTGTGCCTCTCAAAGGCTCCGTTTGTGGCGACCAACCCTGAGGTTGGTCTTGCCCATGACTAGGATAAAGAGCGGTCCCGGTGGAAGCTTGAAAAACTTCAGACAAGCGCTCCATAAGGCTGGAACTGGTCGGAGCTGACAAGCCCCATAGAAAATCGGGACGGTCAGAGCTCAACCACGCGCCACCAATAACTTCCCGAGCTGCGTTCAGTTCCAATCGATACCTATATTCGACCAATTCAAAAATTTTCCCCTCTTTGCTCGCTTCAGCCTCCCAGGCTGAGGGAATCTCCTGAATATAGCGGACTAAAGTATTCACCTTGACCTCATAGACTGTTCCGCGAGCTGCTCCTGGGGATGATTGTTGAATCACTTCACCCAGCTCGCTGGTGTAATCGAAAAATCCTTGATTCCAAACCTCCCGATCACGACGGACATCAGCGAGAAATGCTCTGTGATTCAAACCCAGTTCATTGGTCAAGACGATATGAAAGGAACCGGCGTTGGTATCACGACAGGCTAGGCTTTCAACTTCGCTATTATAGTACTCTAGACTGATCTTTCCTGAGGCCAGCTCTTGCTGTAACTTGGCAAAATCGGCTTCACAGCGTCGGCCTAGAAATCGAATGGTGGAACCTTGCTGCTCATCCATGAGAAGACTGAGAAGAGCTTTGACGTCGGCAGAGCCAAACGGAATCTCTATGCCCTCAGGATTCAAAACGCTAACAGGATGCGGTTCTATGTAACTGATGGTCGCAGGTGCCCAGCCGTGGCACAATCCCTCCCAACTGGGTATTGAAAAGCCAGGAATATAGCTGTCTGTACCAAAAATCGACAAGAGAACACCGGTACGTTGGCGTTCATAACGAGTCAAAGGAAAATCATAGTGACCCGCAAAGAGGTCATATTTTTCTGTGGGCGAAAGCAGCTTTAGATTGGTGGTTCGCCAGGCATCTTGCTCCAAAAGTGGATAGGCCGAACTATCAAAAAGGCCGGTATTCACTTGCCAGCGTTGAGCCGCTCCACCTTTATAGCTGGGCCAGTAATCGCCACTCCAAACGGGACTTGTGTGCTGGCCCTGGGTCGGGAGCTGATCGAAGGCAAAGGTATAAGTACCCATGCGGCCTGGTGTGTTGGGAGTGTTCCACGATTCTTTCAGAGTGTTTAGGGGCGATGGTTGGCTACAACTCCACAGCAGTCCAAGGCAGCAAACGCCTTGCAAGCAATGATTCCATATCTTCATGGTAACCCTCTTTTCCATTCATGCATGATGATTCGAACCAAGACAGCGCAGATTCGAGCGATTTTTAAATCTGTCTTCATGAGACGACATGCATATCAGATGCCAAGTTTCTTGCTTGCAAGGGACAGCTCCAAAAGCCGAGCAAAAACAGCAAATGAAAAAGGGCGCAAGTTTTGCTTGCGCCCCGATCGAGAAAACTTGCTTAGGCTTACAATTTTTTGAAGAGCTCCTGAAGGGGCTTCTCAGCTTTTTTCTGGATAAACTTGGCCAGACACCACTCGTGGTTACGGCTCAAGCGGACCGAGAGAGGATTCACGGTCGCGTCCACCAAGAAGCTGCCGTCGAGACTACCCTGGCTGAAGTTGATACTTGGGTATTTTTGCTCCTGGCCATAATATTTTACTAGGTCGCGCGGCCAAACTTCATTAGCTTTGATGCCGAGGCTGCAATCGCTTGTGAAGAGTTGATCATTCCAATCCGAGAAAGCGTAGTCCTGGGTGTAGGGGCTCTTTTCGCCGACTGCATCGGGAATCTTTTGGAATTGGATGGCATGCTTATAGAAAAGGCGCACATCAGCGGCTTCCGATACCAGATATTTGGAATTGACGACCAGCTTACCAATGAGAGTGGCTTCTTGTTCAGGCTCGTAGGTCCAGGTGTCAGAACCATAGATCAGGAACAAAGGCGTTTGGCCAGGTTCGATTTGGTCATTGAGTGACAGAAAGTGGCGACGGAAATCTAAATCGCTCTGAGCTTTCTGGCGAAACATTTCCTTGGTTGCAGCCGAAGGAGGAACCATCCAAATAAACCGAGGTCCTTTGGGACTTTCAACTTTGTGACCTGTGACGTCCATTTCGGCGAGATGATTGGCTTGCAGCTCTCTGGGGTCGAAGATGTAATTCAAACCCAGGATGTGCCGCGAGAAATACTGAGCTGTGTAAAAGAAGCGCGAAAAGGCCCCCACTCCGGACAAAGCACCTTTTTCAAAGCTGAGGCGGTTGGAAAGATACTTGGAGTAGTAGTTATTGTCGATGATAGGCTTGCCATTGGCGTCCTTCTCCCAACTTTGTCCACCAATGTCGTGCTGGGCGATAAGAACTTGGCTTTCACTGGCGCCGTCGACAAAGAACTTGGCAGCGATAGCTGGAGTGAATCGATCTTCGACACTGGTTGGGACGGCGCTCGACAAGCGGCCCAACACGCAGTCGTTGCGAGTTGCGTACTGACCGGTAAGACCAAGCTGCTGAGCTCCTTCTAAGGGAACATAACTCAGGCGAACATTCACCCCAAAACGGTGGGTGAGTCGAACCGTATCGCGCAGGTGACCTTCACGATAGGGGCGAATTTCGCTACCATAAAAGTCAGCCTCTTTTGCCTGTGGACCAGCCCAATCCTGTTTGGTCCAACCAGCAAAAATTTTCCAAAAGCGCAAAGCTGAGCCGTTACCGAAGGTGACAACATCTTTAAAATCGGAGTTTGGCGCATAGAGCGCATCAGGCTGCTGGGCGGTAGCTTCAATGCGATCCCAGACCATATCGAGTTTGCCGCAGGCCGTGGAATCGACTGATTCATTGGCTGCATGTAAGTCACGAGCGAGATCGGTGAACGAGAGAATTTCCTGCTTGAGCTGTTCCTTACTGGGTTCTTTCAGGTAGCCATTTTCAGATTGAGCGCTGAGCAAACTTGGAGCGATAGCGAGAACGAAAGCGAACAATCGGGCATTCTTGGAACTTTGCATACTTGTCTCCTTTATGGATGGTGATACGTGAATCGTATTTTAAAGTGGTCCGTGCCTATGAGCTCGGAGTTGTTTGGCCTAGCCTAGTGTCTATTTATCTTGAACAGCAATAAAACCGGGACTGGTCATGAACTGAACCAGAATGTAGCGCTCGAGATCAGACTTATCGAGTTTGCCAGCCTGCTGTCTCAAGAAGTTTCCAGGCTCGAGACTATCAATGTTTTGTCCGAGGAGGTCTTGGATGAATTGGTCAACGACAGCTTTGTGTTCCGTGGCTTTTGGATAGTGCTCCCCGATAATCGTCCTTATCAAAAGGCTCAGCTCTGCTTCAGTTCCACCGAAAGTTAAACTGGAACCCAGCAAAAAACTACCGAGTGAAAGACCAGAGACTGTTAGTATATGACGTCTATTGCAAATCATGCTGTCGCCCTTCATATGTTGATGCTTTGTGGAATACGCGAAGGCTTCAAATAGCTATAGCTGGTGCGCCGGCTGCGGTTGCGTCGATCGATTACATTCTCGATCTTGCGCAGTTGTTCCTGGAATTTCCACAGAGGAGCAGCGAGACGTGCGTCCTTGAATGTTCCGAGAGCGTAGCCACCGAGTTGAGTATAGTAGGTATCACCAAGCAGGGTCAGAGTGTGCGTCTGCTTGATTGCGCGATCCAAAGGTGGTAGAAATTCAATCGCATCGGCTTCGCTTAGGCCCAATTTCGTCGGTGCTGGTGCATATCCAGCCAAGGATTGGTAGGGGACTGCTGCGGCTCGACCTTGAGGGAAGTTTACGGCAGCATGCTGGGCAGAAGCGGTAAAGATGATCATCGTCAAGGTTTCGATAAGGATCTGGCGGCTGCTGATCCGATCATTGGGCGCAAAACCACCGATGCGACCGGATTCTGGGGCGATAATTTCGGCTGTCCATTGGGCCAATTCCGTGTCTTCTGCCACATCGGCATCACTGGCGTAGAAGCTGTGAACATAGTCACTGACCCAGGTTTCGATCGCTCCCCAGACGAGCAAGGCGTCATCGCGATAAGGGTAATTCTTCAAGAGGCTTTCCACGCCCACGCCGCGCCTTTGCAAATCATCGGTGAGAAAGCTATTGCGGAAATGAAAGCTGTTACGAACGATTTCAATAACTCTATAGGCTGATTCAATCTCTGCGGTCAAAAGTTGCTCTACTTTTCCGTCTTTATTGATCAGGCGACGAACAGCCAGGGCATTGATCGGCAGCGTTCCTTCAAAGTGAGGGACCAGCAACTGATGCAGGGGATGGGCGTCGGACAGCTGGCGATAGGTGGACACAACTATCGGATCGAGCACGAGGTGAGTCAAGACCAGATGACTAGCGACTTCGTGATAGTTGATGTCAGCGGTTTTCACCAGGGTTTTTGCCACCAGCCAATCCCAGGGGCCGGAACGAGGCGTTACCATCGGGTATTGAGCTTGGTCCTGGCCTGTTTGGATGCCTAGCACTTCGAGGTTGCCGCTGCCGTTTGGCAAACCGAGCACAACGATCGGTGCATAGATGTATTTCTTTTGCTCCGGATGCTCACCTGGCAGCAAGGCTGTGAGGATTTCATAGTCGACAATAAAGAGCCGACCATCGGTCAGTACGGTGTTCAAATCATCTTTGGCGAAGGCAGGATGAGCCTGGAAAAAATTCTGGTCAAAACCCAATTTGCTAGGAATTTCGTCAAGACGGCGTATCATCAAAGGATTGAGGCCTGCCACAAAATAGTCAGCGAATTCAGTATCATCAAGGATCTTTTCGGCTCCCTCGGGCACATTGAAATGCTTAAAGAGCTGGTAGTATTCAGTGAAGCTTTTGGGGCGCTTGTGGCTCAGAGCGAGGCCCAAATCGGGATCGGAGTAGCCCAAAATGCCGAGCAGGTCTTTCTTCAGCAGCATATCGGCAATCTCTGGGATCGATTTCTCTTCCAGCTGCTTTTCAAAGGTATAGCCAGACTCGGCCAACAGTTTTTCCCAGTTACGGCGGAGCTTATAGGCGGTTGCTACTATTTTCAAGCTCCAGCCAGGACCGGCCTTGGCTTCTTCAGGAACAGTCGCGGAAATAGGCACATTTTTCACGACTGTTTGATCGAACTGAAACTTTTCCCGAAACATCGCTAGACGTCCTTGACGTTCTGAGCGTTTCGTTTCGTGCTGGGGGAGCCTAGCTCCCTCGAACATCCACATGATGAATCTCCCTTGGTGTTGAAATCATAGGTCGCCCGTGTGTCTGCGTTGGAAGCGGGTTCTCTGTCGTGCTGACCGTTGGTCAGCGGTAGATAGTACAGGCGATCGATGTTGTCAAATTTAATTTCACACATCCCATTAAAATGCTGGAAATATTGGCAATTTGTCGGCAGACTAGTTAATGACTGGTGTTCAGTTGGGAGAAATTATGGACAATCGAGCGAGCAGTATTATCGATAAAGAACGTAAGTATGAGATGATACTGACCATGACTCTCCAGATGTATAAACGCGACCGATGCTTGCATACAGCTGCGCAGATTTCCAAAGAGGTGGGGATAGCCAAGGGGACTCTCTATCTTTATTTTCACAGCAAAGAGGAGATCTACATGGAGCTTCTCTGGCGGAACTTTCGGCGCTGGCATGAAGCGCTTCGGGATTTTATCCTGGATCAACCTCCCGATGCCGATGCATTGGTTGAATATATGTGTCGAAGCCTCGCTGACTTTACCGACTTTGTCGATCTGATCACAGTCGCTTCCGTGATGCTCGAGGAGCATTTATCTTTGGAATACCTCAGGGCCGCTAGGCTTAAAAGACGTCAAGAAACTGAGCGAACCTGCAAACTCATGACGAGAAGCTACTCCCAGTGGAGTGAGACCTTCTGTTTGCAAAGTATGATACGCTTCTATGCCTATGGCATTGGTTATTGGCGAGAATGCTTGCCTTCATCCCGGGTGATCGAAGCCATGCCGGAGGAGTTTGCTGATATCGAAGGACAACGAAACAAATACTTTGCGGAAATCCTGATCATGAATCGCTTGATTTGGGGCTTAAGCTAATGGGGTTAGCAGCTGAGGCCACTCTCTTTCCAAGTCCATTGCATTCGAGACGAGGCAGGGCAGCCCAGTCTATGAGCAATCATCTCTAAAAAGAAGGGCGGTCCATCGAGAGTCATCTTGAATGGTTCTTGAGTTTGGGTTTTGTGCAGACCAAAGACGAGCACCTTTTTGGAATCTTCAATCGTTAGGGATTGTCGAAAATTCCAGCCACTTGGCCCCATTTCAAGCTCAGCCTCAGCCGGTAGAAAGATGATCCGAGGCAGGTTCGGTGCGGGTGCTTTTATCTGCAAATTTTGTACTCGAATGTGTAGACTCCCTTTCTGGCTATCCTTATCGAAGGCTTCGGCAATGGAGCCTTCAATATCAACCGATCCACTTTCGAAGAGGGGCACGATTTGAGACAGCTGATCATTGCGGGGCCAAAAAGTAGCCACAGTGCTGAGATCAAGTGCCGGGAGATGCAAGGACAGACGGCGAGCTTGCAACTCTCCCCCTAATAGTTGCCAGAGAGAGAGTATGACTTGCAGATGAGTGAGTTGTTTGGAATCTTGAATATATCCTTTGATTTCGAGCTCGATGCGGGCCTTGAGAATTGTTGGCCAAAGATCGATATCAAGTGATACATCATGCAAGGCCAGCTCTGGGAGCCTATTGCCAGGATCCTTGAGGGTGATGAGTTGATTTCGAGTCTGTAAAAACCAAGACGAATGCCAGGCTTTAGCCGCGACTTTGAATCGAGGTTCAAACCCCGAGTGTTCAGACCAGCTATTCAATGGTGCCCCGAAGTTAGCGAGATGCTTTCGTACCATATAGCCGAAGGCCGACTGCAATGCCAGTAGGCCACCGGTTAAGACCAGGAGTGTTAAGAGCATTTTTTTCATAGGATCAACTCCTGCGGTGTCTTGGAGGGATGCAATGGATCGGGACTTGGAGCTGTCTGGGTTCGAAGTAGTTTCGTCAGCTTTTCCAAGATAACGATGGCCCATCGCGTGAGGATTTCATTTTGCAAGATGAGGGTGACCGATAGGAACTCCACAATCAAGAGCTCATAGTTTTCATAAAAGCCGGGGATGTGAGTACCCATCTTTTCGAGGATCAGACTAATCAGATTGCCATAGATATAGTGAACTGCATAGGCGAGCCAAAATTTGCGAGAGATCGCTAGATTGCTGATAGTCCAAACCCAGGATTTTTTGGTCAGCCACGATTGAACCCTTGGATCGACCGACAGTCGCAGAAAGGCCAGGACCCAGATAAAGTGACTCCAAAAAACATAGGGTTCCTGCCGGTAAGCGTCACAAGCAAAGTATTCGCCCAAACGCACCCGAAAGTAGGCACCCCACTGAGGAATTGACAGCGCGAGGAGAATGATCCAGACCAGTGACTCAGGTCGTTTGAGCTGTAGTTTGGAAAATTGCTGGGTATCGCGAAGTTTGACCAGATAGGTGCCGGTCGCATAGCCCATCCAGATCAAGCCGATCCACGGCAGAGCAGGCCATTCGTTGATCTCTCGTCCTTCACAGGAGGCGACTCCAACAGCATACTTCAGGCTGTCTGGGACCCAGGAAAACAATCCCGGCCATTTCCAAATGGGGAGCCAAAGCAGAACAAAGCCCAAGGCTCCGGCGGCAGGCACCCACCTTGGTCCGGCGCGTTCCATCCACATGATGAGAAGCATGGCGCACATAAAGAGGGTATAGACGTCCCAGACCAGAAAGAAATCATCATTCATAAGCATGCTGAGATAGATCCAGCCGAATAGCAAAACCAGGATAATCCGTTCGCGCTTGGCTTTGGCATAGCGAGAGAAGCCGAGCAAAAGACTCGACATAAAGACTATGGTAAATCCACTGAAAGCGAAGACCCGACAGGTGGTATCAACCGCTCTGATGATGGGACTGAAGTTGGCGAACTCAATGCTGGGTGAGTAAAAATAGAAGAGGCTGCTGTGAAAGGTTATGATGGCAAAAAAACTGACCAGACGCAAAAGGTCGAAACCATGCCATCGAAACTGCCTTGGGGATAGTTCCATTTCATCCTCAAAAAAATGGATCCTTCAGACCAACAAAGCGTGGTTTTAGGATCGAATTGACCAAGGCCGGATTATCTTTTAAAGGAATTTCGATAATTCGATTCCAAAGCGTATTGTCCTGAATGAAACCCGCACTTGCGCTGGCTTTTAAAACATCAGTGGCAGGGATCTCGCGTTGTTCCAGGCTGCTAATGAAAAAGCTATGGCGTTTTTCACTGAACAGGATCAACTGTCTGAATCCGGCTTTAAAAAGTGTACTACTGATAAAGGGTAGAGGCGATGAAGATTGCTGTTTGTTGCGTTCATCGTAGTCAACTGGGGAAAGGAGAGTCATGCTCCCATCAAGGGTCAGCGAGCGGGCTATCAAGGAAAAAAATTCAACCGAATAGAGTCGGGAGCTTTCGATATTGAAAGGAAACAAGATATCGACATAGATGGAATCGTAGGATTGGTGAGATAGGCGTAATGTTTGAAAGGCATCGGCGGCAGTGAGGTGCACTCTGGGGTCAGCGAAAGCCTGTTGATTCAGTTGCTTGAGCTTCGGGTGATGTTGGGCGAGATCGAGGATCTGATGGTCGATGTCTATGACATCTATCGATGTGATAGGTCTTTTTCTATCATTCTGATCGCCAGCCCGCAGCAGTTCGCGCACCAGCAGACCATCACCGCCCCCTACGACCAGAATCTTGCCACCTCCCGTTTGACGAATGGCGTGGGGAGCATGGGCCATGGCTTCGTGATAAGCCCTTTCCGTCTTTGAATGAATCTGGAAGCGTCCGTCCATATACATCGACCAAGCGCTGGGTTCGGATTCCTCCGAGGTCGCCAAGTCGGTCTTGAGCTCTTCGACGAAATCGATGGTTTGGTAGAAGCCACGCACGCGTTCGATATCGGGTAGCAGCGAGGCCCTATTCCAAAAACTCAATAGACCTTCCGGAAAATGAAAGGTGATGAGGCCATTGCCATCCATTTGCCAGCTATAAAGATTGTAGTAGAAGTTCTTGCGATGGAGCTGGATAAAGCCACTTTCCTTAAGCATCCAAATGCTGGTCAGAAGGCCGAATAGGGCTATCCCGATAAGTCTTTTGAGCGAAACAACTCGGCTTAAATTCATGGTCAGAACCCAGCATGCTGTCAGCGCGGTATTGAGCAGGCCCACGGTGAGAGCGAGGTGTATCGGTTCAAAGTGAGGCGCCAGCAGCAGAGTCAAGCTCAGGGTCGCCAGGAGGCCTCCCACATGATAGATTGCAAGCAGGATCTGCACACGTTTCAGTCCGTGCTTTAATCCGAGACGATTCATGAGTCCGACTTCCAATCCCGAGAGCAGGCCGATCCAAACCAGAGGCAGCTGGCTGACGAGGGCAAAGAGATAGACAGGCGGACGCTCACCGAGCTCGATAAGAAGTCCGAAATCGTAGAGATAGATGCGATAGACCAGATGCAGGCTGTAGATCAGGACCAAGCTGAGGGGGCCGCTCAGACATAGGATAGCTTCGACAATACCGACCCGCCGCACGAGACCTTCATCATCGGTTTTTTCCGCTTGTAGAATGCCCAGGCCCATAGCGCAAAGAAAACAGCCACTGCTGATTGCACTCCAAAAGGCCAGATCTCCAGTCAATTCGCCGATCACGCGGGTGATGAGCATGAAGTACTGCATGCTGCAAAAAGCAAATCCCAGACATAGAAACGTCAATGCAAAGGGCAAAGCTAGCCTCTTTTCATTCTGAAAAATTTGCAATAATTCCAGATTTATGTAACATGAAATCCATGCCTTCGACAAGAGCAACTGAATGGGTAGGTGACGATGAACATTCCTGGAAGCTCTCGGCAGTCCGGGGGCGGGATGATCTATTTTTTGCTATTAGCAGCCGTCCTGGGTTTTGTGGCAGTCGGTTTGCAGAGAAAGTCGCAGCAGGATGTCTCGATGCTGCGATCGGAACGGCTTAAGTCGGTGCGGGAAACAATTTTTAGGCGTGTCAACGGTTTTGCGGCCAGTGAAGAGGCCATTCGACTGACCTTTTTGAAGGCTGTGGCTGATAATACCAATAAGGATCTGGTGGCTTGTTTGAGCTCTGGCGGAGCGTGCGCGGCGAAAGCGCCCAATGCCCTTGGTGAGTTCAGCTTGTTTCATCCTCAAGATCCAGGGGCCATCTCTGGTATGACGGGTTCGACCGTCGCCTATGATCTCAATGGAGAGCCCTGCACGGGGCGATCCTGTGCTTTCGAAGCCCGCAGTTTTTTTTTGGGTCAGCTGTCGGACTGGGCAGGCGACCTGTGCTCTTGGCGAAAGGCTATGGACTCTGACCCAGATTCGCTATATCGGCACTGATGCTCGGGTGCCAAAGCTTGCTGATTTACCAAGCAATGCAGAGCTGCAGACGAAAGCTCCACAGCTGGCCAATAGTTTGCTGATCGATAATATTCTCAAGCAGACCCAGCAATGTCCTGTGGGCAGTGCTGTGGCAAGTATCGATATGGACGGTAAGGTGCAATGTCGGTGCATTGGTGGGACCGATGCTCAGATCGGTACGGACTCGGCGGGAATGCCCATCTGTAAATCGAAAACCTGTCCGAACAATGAATCATTTCTGGGCCTCGATGGGCAAGGCAACCCCATCTGCGCCGATCGAGACGAGGAATACAGCTGCTTTCGCAAGCCCTTCAACGGCAACCTAACGGCAGATTGTGGCTATGATACCTACGGACAGCCGATTCGTATGCGTGGTCTTTACAACAATCGAGCCAATTGTCGAGTCTTGGGCGGGGGCAATATTGAATGTGATCCTATGGAGGCACTATGCTGCATCCGTCGCATCAAGTGAGTCGCTGGTTGAGGTCGCGCCTTCGCCTTTCTCTTGGCTCTGGTGAGGAGGGCCTCTCGCTGGTTGAAATCTTGGTGGCTTTGGGAATACTCGGTGTTGTGAGCGTTTTGATTGCCCAATTCATCCCCAAGATCTATAACAGCCGCAATCGCATTGAGGCCATCAGCGCTCGCGACGGCATCAGCATGAGAATAAAGCGAGTCGTATCAAGAAGCAATTTGGTCTTCAGTGCACAGAATTTGGCTGATCCTGGGAATAAGGCTCTGCTCGATTGTGTTGATGACGATGATTCGACAATCTGTCAAACCACAGATATTCGCCAGCCGCTCGGCTTTCGTTTGGGATACCCTCGGGACAGTGCCAGTGCTGAGGTGACTGGAACTCATGACAATCCTCTGCTCTACCAGCGAAACGGTGGCATTTGCCGCGCTGGTGATCGCTGCACGCCCGAGTGGGAAGTTCGCTCCTATTTTACAGCGGTATGCCCTAGCCAAGCTACGACGTGCCCCAAAGCGATGTCGATCCGGTTTCGCTATCAGCTGCGCAATATTCCCCGTTTGGGGCAACCAGCTATCCCTTCGCTGCCCACCGATGAAGAGTTCGCTGATCCTCGCAATGCCAATTTGAATATTAAGATCTTTGATCCCTTTCAGGTCGCAGAATGCCCACCTTTTTCATTTATCGAGAGCATTTTAGCTGATGGAGTAGCGGTCTGTGTTTGCCAACCGGGCAGCACCAAAGTAGGCGTGAAAGATGGTCAGCCCGTGTGCAGTCCTGGTGACTTGCGTTGTCCCGATAACCTGACCCATCGTCTTCTGGGATTTGATTCGCAAATGAAGCCTATCTGTGTGCCGCGTAAGAAATTTCAGTGCACCAATATTCCAACCTCGAATGCCTGCAATGGTATCGTTCGATCGGTCCAGCTAGGCAGTTGTCGAGTGATTCGGTCAGCGAGCAAGAAAAAAGGTTCCAATGCCGATGTTACCTGCAGTCAGAATCAATTTGCCTGCTGCACCGCGATATAGCACCTGAAATAGTGTCCGGTGTTGCTTGCAAGAAAAGGATTGGACATGGATTGGAAGAGCCTTAAAAAGACTTCGGGATTTAGCCTTGTCGAGATCATGATGTCTTTGGCCGCGATTTCTGTTTTGGTGCTGGCCACGGCAACTTTTTTTGGCAAGCGACTCAAAGAACAAAAACTTCTTGCCTTGAACGCAACTAAGGCTAGAGTGATCAATCAACTTGAGATGACAGTCACGGACCCCAATAATATCAGGGCCAGCCTGGAAGTGCTCAGCGGCAATAACGGTACGAACAATGCCACCTTTCTGAATTGCCTTGTTCCCGGTGGTGTTTGTCCTGCTGATTTTCTTGTTTCAAGCCGCATGCATCCTATGGATTTTATGATACCGGACGGGCTAGGGGGTTATAGCCCTATGACCGGATTTTGGTCCAATGACGGAATTCCTGGTTGTCTGCCGCCCGATGATCAAAAGTGCCCTATTCAATCCAAAGTCTACTTTTGGTTTCAGTGTGAAGCAGGACAAGTCGATCCTGGCAATGGCAGCTGCCGGGCCACGAGTCACGTATTCCTCCTCTTTCAGTTGCTACCAACCAATGCAGCGGGCGCCCAGAAAATTGGAGTCAATCTCTTTCACCCTGTGGCCCAGGCAAAAATCGATAAACCCGAAAATTTCGCCTTCGGCATGTCGGTCAAAGATTTGCTGAATTTGATCGATAAAAATTGTTTGTCTTATCATTATGTCGATTCCTACGATAGTCGCGGCTCTCTCTTATGCCGATGCCTCAACAACCGCCCTCAAGTGGATGGTACCGGAAAAAATATAGTCGATTCTTTTAATCGACCTTTTTGCCAGCCGAATGCCTGCAAGAATGATGAAATTCTGCTTGGCTTCGAGCCTGATGCCAAAGGCAACTGGATTCCTGTTTGTCTCGGCGGCGCACTGAAAAAACATTGTTATACCATCAATCTGCAGAAAACTCCAGAATGCGCGGAAAACTACTGGATTACTCAGATCGATTACAATCAATGCTCCATCACCTCCACGGCTGCGAAAAAGAAGCAGGCTTCGACTGAGGACCTTGTCTGTGGTGATGATTCGGCTCAATGCTGTCGGGAGTATGAATGATGACATCCAGGATTCGCTTAGCACTGGTTGGCTTCCTCTTGGGATTTTGTAGCCTCAGCTACGAATTTCTCTTGGCGCAGATGATGTCAATTTTGGAAGGCCATACGGTTTTCTACTACAGCATGACTATAGGTTTGTTTATTTTTGCCTTGGGCTTGGGATCTCTCATGCCAGCTGCGGGGCTCAATCGGCAGGCCGTGCTGCAGCGCCTCATTGCTTTTGAAATATTAATCGCTGCCCTTGGTGGGGCGGCTCCCTTTATCTTGGCGTTTATCAATGTTCTGGCTCGTGAGAATTATCTGCCATGGCCGGACTTAAGTTTTCTTTTGGGTCACAGTCTTCTCGTAATGAGCATTGGCTGCTTGAGTGGCATGGAATTGCCTTTGCTTTTGCGGGTGGCTGAAGCCCAGGGCGATGAAAAAATTATTATCAAACTCTTGGCACTCGACTACCTTGCCTCATTTCTCGGGGCCGTCTGTCTTCCCCTTTGGCTGTTTCCTTCTTTTGGATTGGTTCAAACCTCATTGCTTCTCGGTACTCTCAATCTTCTGGCGGCACTGGCTTTGGTCCATGGGCAGCTTGCTGCGCGATTCGGGTCTTTTATCGTCATGCTGTTGATCCTCTTTAGCTTGGCATTTCGAAGGGCTGATAGCCTGCAAGCAGAACTTTCACGCCTGATCATGAACCTGGATCAAAGAGGGGCCATGTTGAGAGTGAAGCAGCATCCATATCCCATGCTTTCCGCTATGATTTTTGACAAGGAGGCCAGTGATGCAAAGATTTAAGAGCTTACCGAAGAGTGCCCAAATAGGAATCCTTTTCTCTCTGAGTGCCATTCCTTGCTGGCTCCTATCCTATTTTTTGTTCTCGACATTCTGTGACATTTTTGACATTGATTTTCATACCGACTTTTTGCTCTGGTTGGGACCTCCCTTTATCCTGATTTCGCTTGGACTCATTGTGAGCTACTTTGATTTGCCGCGTCGATGGAATATTCGGCCCTTTGTGATGACCTGTATTGTCGTTTTAAGTCACGGGACCTGGGTGCTCATACTCGGGTTTTTCTTGCCAAGTGAATTGAACGGGTATTTTTACATTTTTCTGTTTGCCCTGGGTTTGAAGTTTTTAGACTTGGGTTTTGATTTTCGCAGCACGATGATCTTCACCCTGTGTATCCTGACTATTACTTCAGTGTGCAGCTGGGCATTCAATCATCAGATCGGTCCTGATGATATGATGTTTTTCTTTTTCTGCGCTTTTTATGGGTCAACATCGGCGTTTATCAATGAATTCAATTTTCGCCGGATCCATGGTCGGAAGGGTTTGAAGCAGGCCGATTCCGAGCGTGCAAGAGAGGTATAGACCAAGAGCATCCTGCATGCCTTTGGCGAGCTTTGCTTACACTGTAAGTAAATATAATGCCGACTGCCTCTGTTCCCTAGACCCTCATAATTCAAAAAAAGTGAAATTATTCTGGCTGCTTGTACTGCCCTGGCGGCCGTAAGGCCAGTCGGTTTGAATGAACTTGCTCAGGAGAAATTGTTTTTGCATTGTGTGCAATGCATGCCTTGGTTATATCTTGTGCGCCGATAAGTAATATCCATCCACGCAAACCTCCTGATGGGCGCAACATGATGCAATTAAGAAACTTGGGGCCTGGTGAAGAATTGTGGGCACGCAGCAGTCAGAAAACCAGCAATAATTTTTTGATGGTGATGCAGCTGACAGGGAAAGTGAACTTTGAAAGATTTGCTGACGCTTTTCAGTTGGCCATCAGTCTCTATCCCATTCTCGGCGCAAACGTGGTGGAATTGGATGGCAAGCTGAAACTTCAGTTCGGCTTGTCGGCTCAAACCAAACTGCAATGTATCCCCCGAGTTGATGCTGAGCATTGGCAGGAAATCGCCGAGCAGGAACTGAATCAACATCTGCCAGTCCTGGGTTCCAGACTTTGGCAAGCGACTCTTTTGCTTGGAGATGAGGACTCTGAGCTGATCCTAACCTTCAATCATATTCTCGGAGATGGAAAATCGGGGGTGAACTTGCTCCAAAGTCTCCTCGCCATATATACAGGACAGCTAGGTGCGCAGCCACGTCTGCCATCTCCTGCGGTTAATAAGCTAATGAATCAACGACCCATCTCCTGGACTCGCTTAAAAAATCTTTCACGTTTTGTGAACCAATCGATAAAAGACCGCAAAGAAAAAGTATACACATTGCCATCGGCTGTCAAAAACCATGAAGGTTATGGGCGAACCGAATTGCTGAGTGAAGCGCTAGAACCTGAGCTTGGAAACTTCCTGCAAAAAGCAGCTCGCTCCCATGGCACTACAGTGCATGGAGTGATTTGTGCCGCCCTTCTGATGGCTCTGCGGGAGTTTTCGCAGGAGCCTCGCCAGAATCTAGGAGTTGCTTCAGCGGTCAATCTTCGGACACAGCTGCCCCAGCAATATGAGAGGGATTTTGGATTCTTCGTCGGCAGTGTTGAACTTGTTCGTGCTGTTGATGAGTCCACCGATATATGGTCGCTGGCTTCCAGTCTGAGTCAAGCGCTTAAAGACGATGTCGCGGCAGAACGCCCGCTGTTCGATGGCTTTTTGCGAAGTCTTATCCTAAAAAAGTTTCCCGATTTTGATGAAGCAGCAGCCATCATGCGAGCTAATAGTAAATCGACAGTACACATTACCAATCTGGGCCGAATCGAGTTTCCAAACTACGAGGGCTCCCTTCAGGTCAAGCACTGCTTTCACGTTCCTAGCTGCCACTTTCTCAGCCGGCCCTATCTTGTTCTAGCCTGCGTAACGATGAATCAGGTGATGAAACTCAATTTCACTTTTCCTGTTCCTTTCGTGGAACGCCCTCAGGCCGCCAGGATAGTCGAGCGCTTTAAGGCCATTCTCAGTAGCTTGCAAACGACCTGAGTTTTGGAAGCTTCTTGAGCTCTAAGCAAGCAGGGATCTTAGGGGGCGACCTAGGCTTTGGTGATCGCTTGCATGTCTTTAAAAGGAGCAAACATCATCAGCTGTTGCGAGGTATGGGAGGCCTGACTGCCGTTGGACGGGCGATCAGAAAACTTCGGGCGCGGACTTAGATGAGGCGCTAGGCAATTCTCTCAGGATACCAAACTTTGCAAGTTTGTTAAGATGGACCATGCATCGATCCATGTTGAGAGAAATATTGGATGATTGAGCGCTCGCGAATCAAACTAGCGGTCTACACTCTGGGTGGTATCTTCGCTGGTGCCGTCAGTGTTATTCTTTCCGAAATCATTCTCTATATCTATCATCCCGGATTCGCAGTCGACTACTCCTGGTTAATTGGCGAGCAAGCGATCATAGCAGCAGTTTTTGCTAGCCTCTATTTAGCCAATTTTCCTATGCGATTCACTCGCCATAGAAAATATGAAAAATTGATGATCAAGCATATGACTTTCGTCAATTCGATGATATCTGGATTTTTTGGCAATGCCTTTATGCTGAACAATCTTCCACCCGAATGCAACGCTATTCCTGTCCAGTTTTGGTTTATGTTTGGCCTAATTTTTTTCTATGCGGCTTCAGCGAATCTATTCAATATTGCCTGCTACGGGATTGTCTATCTGGCTACATTGATTTACAGCATCAGCTTGGTAGGCGATTTTTCGTACGACGAGAAGATCGTTCTGCTATCTATCGGGTTCCAGATGGTTTGTTTTTCGCCGCTAGCTTCCATGGCCTCTAAAAAAATGCGTGCCCTCAAGCATGCCTTCCGCCAATTGGAAAAAGTTTTCTATCCCCACCAAATCATCCGCATCAAACAGGGTATGGATTTGGAGACGACAATGCCGACCATGACGCGTGATGCTTGTGTCATTTGTCTAGACATCGTCGGCAGCTCCAAGCTTCAACATGTTCGTACTAAAGAGTTTTTGCAAAACTTTTTTCGAAGCTGCAATGACAAAATGATGCAAGGCTACGATAGAGACGTGATGACAGCGAACGGCTATCGCATCAAGGAAATGGGCGATGGTTTTCTCTGCTCTGTTGGTTATCCTTTTCAGGCCACCTCGAGCAATGTGGCTGAAAGCGCAGTTGAGTTGGCGAAAGAATTCCATCAAATTCTGCTCAGAGAAGTCGCAATCCTGGAATTGGATCAGGTGATTCGTTGCGGGATAGGTATCGCGCTGGATCAGGTGTCAGGCTTCTATCCTCAATCAGGAACGCGTGAGTATGATCTGCATGGGCGAGGTATTATGCTGGCAACACGTTATCAAACGATTCGCAATCTTTTCCTGTGTGACGACCTCGAGGCCAGCTTCTTAATTTTGCAAGAACGTGTGCATAGCAGCCTGGGTCGAGACATGCGAGCAGAATTCAAAAAATACGAGTTAAGCGAGCTGAACTATGTGATCCGGGACGATACGGCTGCTGACAAAGTCTTCGTCCAGAAGCTCTATCCTGCCGCTCACCTAGCCGTGACATCAAAATTGGCCAGTTAAACAGCGACGATCATGGTCTTTCGGTCAGAGATCTTGCTGTTTTGACTTGAAGATTTTCGTGATCAAGCAAGGTCATGCCCATGGAACTTCAAGCCTACATCAAGTGATGCTGGACGCCGACAGTCTCAGAGAGTGTTCGGTGAATGAGGATATTTGTAACGCTGCGAATGTACCCTGTCAATTTTGAGAAAAAGCTGTAGCTGATTCGATGAGTTGCTTTTGCAGTTTGGTCCTTGATCGATGCTTGCTGTTGGCAACCACATGGGTGTCAGGGTTTGATGATGCCTGTAACACACCATGCTGCGGCTGCTGCACGTTTCGTGTCATACAATTGAGATCTGCTGAACTTCCATTCAGTTGTTTGACTTCAATGTCCCGGCCCGTCCTCGAGGCGGAATTCCCCCCTATGATAAGATGGAACCTAGCGGCGCAAGATTGAATCTTGCATAGACAATTCCGTCTGAGATAAAGGGAGGGCAATGATGCAGATTCGTCTAAAGCATTCCGGTCTTGTGATGGTCTTGATCATGATGTTGGGCACAGCCTGTGCCACAAAAAACTGCGATCTCGAGCAAATCTACCAAAGCGATAGGGTTTGTACAGAAGCACTCTGCCCACCGGCCATGCCACAGGATGGGCCTGGCTCGCCCTTGGTTCCCCATGCAGATGTTAAGGTCACGGTTTTGAGTGATGGCATGTTCGATGCGACACGATCGGTGATTTTCGAACCTTCATCGCCCCAACCCGAACGGGCACCGGTCCTGTTTTTTTTGCATGGTTTCTTTGATGCCGATCCTCGACCGTACGAGACCATGCTGCGACACTTCGCGCGCAAGGGCTATATTGTGATCTATCCGAGCTATGGATTTGCCTGGAATCCAAAGTCCTGGGCGGACAATGCGGAAGATGCCCTCAGGCGCGCTCTGGATGAGTTAAAAAAACCCGGACACATTCGACCCGAAGAGCAGCGGCTGGCTTTTGTCGGGCATTCCATGGGAGGTATCCTGGCTCTTCATCTCGCCGAGCGAGCGGCAAAAGACACTTCCAAACGCATACCTCAACCGAAGGTGTTAGTCACTTTGGACGGAGCAGGCATTTCCACCATCGCCTATCCCTACGTTTCGGTCGATGAATTGAGCCACATTCCTGCTTCCACTTGGCTGCTGATGATCATGGCTCAAGAATCGTATCAAGGACGTTTTCAAGATGCCCACCATTGTGAAGGAGATGATAAGAACCCGGCTATGGCCTGCAATGCTTTCAGCTTCACACGTCGTGCTTGGCAAAACACGCCGCAGATCCCTCTCGATCGCAAAACGGCCCTTATGATTCAAAGCGACTCGAGACAGGGGATCACCTTACGATCGGCACATAACGCAGTGCAGGGCTACTGTGGAGTGTTTTCGCAGCCGATTGATGCGATTGACACCTGGGGCTATTGGAAACTGACTGTAGGCGCTCTGGATGAAGCTCTGCGCGATGAACCAGGACCATATGCCTTTACTCAAACACAAGAGAGGGACTCAGTTGGTCTTTGGAGTGATGGACAGCCAGTGAAGCCGATACTCTCGCTGGAATCGTGCTTACAGAAAGGTTTGTGTCCTGATCAATTGCGCTGAAGCTCTTGCTTTATGCTCTTGAGGCCTTATACATAAACTTAGCTATAAGATAGAAAGTGTTTCCTTTCGGTAACTTTGTTTGTTGCCGTCAGACATCAATGTGGGTCTATCTTCGCCAATGACTTGGCTGCGTAAAAATTCTTCACCTCAATAGATATACAGATTTCACCTGTGCGACGAATATCGCCTGTCCGGCAATGAAGACAGCAGTTGATGTTTTCTCTTTATGCATTTTTTCCAAGGGCTTCATACTCAAGCGTGTCAGGGTCTTGCTGTAAGGCACTTGAGAAAAAGTTAACTGTATTCCTTTCAAGAAGCGTTTAAACCGGATAGCAGACGATAACTGAATTATTCATTTCAACTGATACCGTGCGTGTCCACTTCAGCGTAAGGCGGGAGTGACTGTGTGCATGGCGAAGACATGAAGGTGGTCGATCCTATGATATCTCCTGCTATCGTCGGCGTTTCTCCATTCGAAGCTCCAGATGTCGGTTTGGTCGAAGCCCTTGCTCGAACCAGTGCCATCGCCGTTCTTGATTTAGGACGAGATCCAGAACAGGGGCGAAAGTCACTCCAGACCTTGCAAAAGAGTCGTATACCTACTTTCGGTGTGCGAGTCGCGCACCTAGCTTCCTACCAGGCAGGTGATTTGAGCGATCGCGTGACGACTTTGCTGCTCGATGCCGAAGACCTGCTGGCCCAAGCAAGCCCACAAGAGGTCCTTGAACAATGGTCGGCTGCCAATCGAAAGCTGTGGGTGCAGGTTTGCTCCTTGAAGGAAGCGCGGGCTGTTCTGGATTTGAGGCAGCTAGGCAAAGCCGGGCCGGATGGACTCATCGCCAAAGGTGCGGAAAGTGGTGGACGAGTCGGAATATCCTCCAGTTTGATTCTCCTGCAAGAGTTGCAGGGACTGGCCATTCCTTTTTGGGTGCAAGGTGGTATCGGTATTCATTCTGCCGCCGCCGCCGCCGCCGCAGGGGCAGCAGGAGTCGTCTTGGATTCGCAGCTGGCGTTGCTGCGGGAATCTCAGACACGGGAAGAGCACAAACATATTTTTCGCCATTTCGAAGGCACAGAAACCCGCATCATTCACCGGCATCAGGTGCTCTGCCGGCCCGATTTAAAGCTTCCCCAGGAGCACGAAATAAGCCCTGAAGATTTTCAAAAATCTCTTGGGCTTCTCCATGATCCCCATCCCATCCTGCCGACTGGTCAGGATTTGTGCCTCGCCAAGGGCTATGCACAAAAATATGTTCGCGTCTCAGCTCTGGTGGAGGCGATCAAACGTGGTATTTCAGGACATCTTCGTCAGGCCAAGGCCTTGGCTCTATTGGATCAATATGCACCGATGGCCATCGCCAATGGCACTCGTTTTCCTTTGGCTCAAGGTCCTATGACGCGCGTGAGCGATCGCGCTGAGTTTATCAAAAATGTAGCCGATAGCGGTGCGCTGCCTTTTGTGGCTTTATCGCTGATGGGTAGGGCGGCCTGTCGCGCTCTGCTGCAGGAAACAACCGAACTCTTGGGCGATAAGCCCTGGGGTGTCGGCATTTTGGGTTTCGTTTCAGAACACCTTCGACAAGAGCAATTGGAAGTTTTGCAGGACTTTCATCCTTCCGTAATGCTGATCGCCGGTGGTCGGCCCGCACAGGCCGAACCCTTTGAGCAGCGGGGAATCCGCAGTTTTCTGCATGTGCCTTCACCCGGGCTGCTCAAGCAGTTTTTGAAAGATGGTGCTCGGCGTTTTGTGTTTGAAGGTCGTGAATGCGGCGGTCATGTGGGACCGAGGCACAGTTTCGTGCTCTGGGAAACCCAGATGGAACTGATGATGGATCTGCCGTACATCGATGAGCTGGAAATCTTTTTTGCCGGTGGCATTCATGATGCTCTGTCAGGCGCGATGCTGGCAGCTATGACGGCACCATTGGCAGCTCGTGGAGCCAAGATCGGTGCTTTGATGGGTTCGGCCTATCTCTTTACTGAAGAAGCCGTCAGCTCGGGTGCGATTCTGCGTAAGTTTCAGGACGAAGCGATTCGGTGTCAGGAAACGAGTCTCTTGGAAACAGCCCCCGGGCATGCCGTGCGCTGCGCGCCAACACCCTTCGTGCAAACCTTCAATGAGCATAAAAATGCTCTGAAGGGTTTGAAAGATCCCAAACAGATTTGGGCGGAGTTGGAAGAACTGAATGTGGGTCGGCTGCGCATCGCTTCGAAAGGCATCGAACGTCAAGGCGATCATTTGCTGCCGGTTGCTGAGTCAAGACAAAACGATGAAGGTCTTTATATGCTGGGTCAGGTCGCTCAGCTCAGGCATACAGTCTGTCCTATGATCGATCTGCATAAAGATGTATGCGTGACGTCAACCCGTTGGCTGCAAAATTTGCCCATGGAAGCTTCCAAAGCTAAAGTCGTCACGGATGTCGCGATTATCGGCATGGCCTGCCTTTATCCAGGAGCTCAGGATCTGGAATGCTTCTGGCGTAACATTCTCACCGGCGCTGATCTGATCAGTGAAGTTCCTGAGAGTCGTTGGAAGGCTTCGACATACTATGATCCCAAGGGCCAAGACCCTGGGAAGTCGATCTCCAAGTGGGGCGGATTCATCCAAGAAACAGAATTTGATCCGCTAGAGTTTGGCATTCCACCTAATTCCATGGGAGCGATTGAACCGACTCAACTCCTCAGTCTGCAGATTGCCAAGCGGGCTTTGGAAGATGCTGGCTACGGTCAAAGATCTTTTGATCGTGAGCGCACTTCGGTGATTTTTGGAGCGGAAGCGGGCACGGATCTTTCCGCGGCCTATGGCTTTCGTGCCCACTTTCCACAGTTTGCGGGGCAGCTGCCACCTGAGCTGGATGAATTTTTACCAAGTTTGACTGAGGATTCCTTTCCCGGGGTTTTGGCTAATGTGATCGCCGGACGCATTGCTAATCGCCTGGATTTGGGTGGATCCAATTATACTGTGGATGCAGCTTGCGCTTCATCACTGGCCGCCTTGGATTTAGCAGTGAAAGAACTCAGTCTCGGCGAAAGCGATATGGTGCTATGCGGAGGTGCGGATTTACATAACGGCATCAATGATTATCTGATGTTTTCCAGTGTCAAAGCGCTCTCGCCAACTGGTCGCTCTCATCCCTTTGCTGCTGATGGTGATGGCATTGTAATCGCTGAAGGTGTGGCCGTAGTTGTTCTGAAACGATTGGAAGATGCTATTCGCGACGAGGATCGCATCTATGCTGTGGTCAAAGGTGTTGGTTCGTCCAGCGATGGCAAAAGCTTGGGTTTGACGGCTCCTCGCAAAGAGGGACAGATGCGGGCTCTTTATCGAGCCTATGAAAGATCCGGCATTCACCCGACTGATATCGAATTGGTCGAGGCCCATGGCACAGGAACTGTGGTCGGTGATAGGACTGAAATGGAAACCCTCAGTGCGGTGTATGCTGAAGCCGGTTCTTTGAAAAGACAATGTGCTCTGGGTTCGGTGAAATCACAGATTGGTCATACCAAGTGTGCCGCGGGCTTAGCTGGTGTGATTAAAACCTCTTTGGCTCTCTATCATGGAATTATTCCGCCGACTCTGCATGTGAAGGAACCGAATCCCGCCTATCGACCTTCGGCGAGTCCCTTCTATTTTTCTTCAGTCGCGATACCATGGCTGCGACAGGAACGTAAAGCTGCAGTGAGTGCCTTCGGATTCGGTGGCACCAACTTTCATGCCGTTTTGAGCTCGCATACCAATCAGCGCTTTCCTCCTGCTCCTCGGGCTCAAGCGGCTGAATTGTTTTTGTTCGCCAGTTGGGACGAGCTGCAAGCGATGCAAGATATTCTTGCTACTCACGCGACCCTCAACTTTGCACGATTGGCCAAGAGTCAATCGAATTGGGTCAGATCGAGTGATCTATCCCATTCGCGCATCGAAGTCGCCATCGTTGCCAAAAACCAACAGGACTTGGCGCAGAAGATCAGAGAAGCTATCGATCGACGAGCCTCTGCAGCAGGGATCTATCTGCGGACGGAAACCGGAAAACCCTCGGGGAAAATAGCCTTCCTATTTTCAGGACAGGGAAGCCAAAGCTTGAACATGGGAGCTGAGATCTTCAATTCCTTTCCGCAGCTACGGCAGCACTTGGAATTAGGTGAATCCTGGCTGAAGACCATTTTTCCACAAGGCATTGTGCCGCAATCGGAAGAGCTGCTCAAGAAAACCAGCAATACCCAACCCTCGCTTGGTGTTGTCGATATCGCTTTCTACGAACTGGTGCGAAGCCTTGGACTCGAACCCGACATGCTGGGTGGTCACAGCTATGGTGAGCTGGTGGCGCTCTATGCTGCGGGTTGCGTGGATGGAACTGAACTTCTGCAGTTGAGTCGCGCCCGAGCGGAAGCCATTGAGCAGGCAGCCGCAGGGCAAAAAGGTGCTATGGCGGCGATCTCAGCGTCCATGGAAACCGTGCAAGCAGCCATTCAAGGCTCGAATGTCTATATTGCCAACCACAATGCACCAGAGCAGGTGATCGTGGCTGGATTGGATCAAGCGATTGATCCGCTCATCAAAGATCTCAAACGTCAAGGCCTGCAGGCTAGTCGCATTCCGGTGTCCTGTGCCTTTCATAGCCCACTCTTAGCTCAGGCGGAACAATTCTTTGCCAATGCATTGCTGCAGGTGGACTTGAAGGCTCCTCAAAAACCAATCTACTGCAATACCACGGCCGATCTTCATGATCCTGGTCGGCTCAAACAAGCCTATGCTCAACAAATTGTCAAACCGGTTCAATTCGTTGCGCAAGTCGAGAAAATGTATGCAGACGGGGCTCGCTTTTTTCTGGAAGTAGGTCCTGGATCCGTACTGAAAGACTTGGTCGGCAGTATTCTTCAAGGTAAAACACACGAGGTTCGATCTCTGGGGCGGCGTGGCAACAGTCTGGAGCAGTTCCTTCACCTAGTTGCAGAACTCGCTTGTATGGGGTTTGACTTGAAAACAGAGGTCCTATTCGCCGATCGCGAGCTTGGAACCTATGATCTTACCAAGCTTCGTCAGCTTAAGCCCAGCGCCACTCTATGGCTGGTGAATGGACATCTTTCAAGACCGCGTGTGGGTGTCATTCCCAAAGGGGCTTTGAAACCAGGCGAATGTCAGCTTCAGTTTTCACAATGGACTCAAGGAGGAGCTATGACCGGTGATTTTGCAAGGCCTGATACTCGTGAAAGTCTGGTGAAAGAGTATCTCCAGTCGATGCGACAACTGGTCGATAGCCAGAAACAAGTGATGCTGCAGTACTTGGGGGCCGAGGCTTCGATACGAAGCATGGAGCAGGCGCCCTTGCCCGTTCCAGAGGCTCGGTCGGTTCCCTCGGCGAGTCGGACGATGCCAGCTGTGGCCAGCCCCGAAGTTGCAGCGCCGAAGCCGGTGGCTGTCCTTGATATCAAACACATCGTGGTGCAGATCGTCAGTCAGAAAACGGGCTATCCGAGTGAAATGCTCGATCTGGATCAAGATCTGGAAGCCGATCTCAGCATCGATTCCATCAAACGCTTTGAAATCATCGCTGATCTGGGCGACACCCTGGGCCACAATAGAGGACAGTTGGAAAAACTCGGCGGCATGAAAACACTGAGACAGATGATTCAAGCTCTAGAGCTTCACAAGGCACCAGTTGAGACTTTAACAGCTCTCGCGGCGCCCTTGACAACACCGGCTGAATCGGTCCAAGCTCTCGAAGCTATTGAGCAGAGTGTGAACCAATATCTGCTTCGTATTGAAGAGGCACCGCTGCCCCAAAGGGAGTTTGTCGAAAGGCCATTTTCTGGCCGAAAAATAGCAATTTTCAGAGATAGCAATGGTATAGCTGAAGAGCTCGCGCAGCGCTTGCAAGCAGCAGGTGCCGAGCTGACGATGGTGGCCGCCGGGGAAGAGGAGCCCACTGATGGGGAAACAGTTGATAGCCTTGTCCTCCTTTCCTTGCTCGGAGAATGGGGATCCCAGCCTCTCGAAGTCTTCAAGACTCTGCAGGCTGCTTGCCGCAAAAACGTCAAGTCCATTATAGGTGTCACAGGACGAGGTGGATCCTTCGGTCACGACGGCAAGCCCCAGGGTGATGATCAAGGCAAAGGCTTCTCGGGTATGTTCAAGAGCCTTGCCAAAGAGTTTGCCGATAAACTGGTGAAAGTTATCGATTTCGATCCGAAGGAAGCGGCAGCTTTGATCGCACAGCACATCTATCAAGAACTGCTGGTCGCCGATCCTTTGGTTGAAGTTGGTTACGTTGGGACAGTCAGGCGGCATCTCGTCACTGTGCCCCTCTTGACTGAACTCGGTCAGGAAAAATTTTCCATGGACCAAGATTCCATGATTCTGATGCTGGGCGGTGCCCGCGGCATTGCCGCGCAAGTTGCCTTAAAACTTGCAGAGCAATATCGCTGCCGCTTTGCGATCGTCGGACGATCACCGCTACCGGACGATGAAGCAGCAGATACAGCGCAGATTGCTGACATTCAAGGCCTACGCGCGCATTTCCTGCAGGCCAAAATCTTCAAGCGACCAACGGAGATTGAAGCAGCCTGTCGTAAAATTCTGCAGAACCGTGAAATGCGCACAACCATGGATCAGCTCAAAGCTATGGGGGCACGGATTCAATATCACTGCTTCGATGTGCGTGACAAAATTCAACTGGAATCTCTCATTGATCAACTCTACGCCAATGGTCGGATTGATGGAGTGATTCACGCGGCTGGCGTACTCAGTGATTCGCTCATTCTGGACAAGTCTTTGGAGTCTTTCACCCGGGTTTTTGAAACTAAGGTGAACCCGGCTGAAGTGTTGGAAGCTAAACTGAAGAGCGATGTGAAGTTCGTTGCTTTGTTTTCCAGTGTTTCAGGCTGCTTTGGCAATCGAGGTCAGACCGACTATGCGGCGGCCAACTGTGCCTTGGATCATGTGGCGCGAAACTTGGGACGCAAAGTGAAAGGGCGAGCTCTTTCGATCAACTGGGGACCTTGGGCAGGCTTTGGTATGGTCACAGCCGAACTGGAGAAAGAGTATCGTCGTCAGGGCATAGGTTTGATTCCTCCGCAGATTGGAACCCAACGCTTTCTTGATGAACTGCGCTTTGGTCGACATGATACGCGTCAGGTGGTGATCATGAATGGATCGCCAGAAAGTTTTGGTTTCTCATGATGATCCTGCAAAACGTGCTGCTGATGGCAGCCCCTGATTCTGAGGCTTTGCTCGATGCCTTGCGGCGCGGCGAAGTCTGCTATGATCCGAAGGGGCCTGCGCGTCTTGCTATGATCAATCCAACCGAAGACAGACGGCAAAGAGCCATCAAGCTGGTGACTAAAGGCAAGGCCAGTCATGGCATCCAGGATATGTGGTTCAGTCCGGGCGGGCTGCTGCTCAACGGTGGAAAATTGGCTTTTATGTATCCCGGTATTGATTCCAGTGCCACGGTGGAGACTCACGAAGTCGCCGACTCTTTTCAATTGCCGAGAGTTCGCTCTCATCAAGATGCCTCTTTGGAAAACCGAGGCAACGAGGTGTTTTTTACTTCCGATCTCTATAGCAAAATTTTAGAACGCTTGGAGATTCGTCCGGATTACGTTCTGGGACATAGCATTGGTGAATGGAGTGCCATGCTCGCCTGTGGTTATACCGCTGACCAGACGGTGGAGGAAATCGCTGCGGCCTTTCGCCCTGGAATGCTGCCCGTGCCTGGTCTGGTTTTTGTGGCTTTGGGTTGTGGTGTCGAGCAAGCTCGAGCAGCCATTGCTGGTTTGCCGGAAATTGAAGTCTCCCACGACAACTGCCCGCACCAGTCCATTCTTTGTGGAATTGAAGCCAGTGCGGATCTTGCTATCGCCCGTCTCAGTGGTCTTCGGATTATGTGCCAGAAGCTGGATTTTCAATCGGGTTTTCATACGGCTCTCTTCAAAAACTTTACGGGGCCGATCGCGAAAAGTTTTGGTTCACTGAATTTTTCCAAACCTCGCTACCCGCTCTGGTCGGCTACTACCTGTCAGCCCTATCCGGAGCCGGAGGATCAGGTGAAAGGTCTGCTCCTTCAGCATCTGGTGGAACCTGTTCGATTCCGAGAGCTCACGGAAGCTCTCTATCAGAAAGGCGCTCGAGTCTTTCTGCAGGTGGGATCAGGAAGCCTGCCTGGCTTTGTCGATGATACCCTGCGGGGGCGACCGCATCTGTGTTTGAGCACCCTGCATCCACAGCGCGCAGCGCTTGCTCAGTTGCAACGCTTTTATCTGGGATTGTTCGTCGAAGGCGCCGTGATGAGTTTAAAGGGGGCTCAGCCACAAGCTATGAAAGGCCAATCACCGAGACCAGCGGTACAGTCCCAAGTTGAGCCAACAGTTTCGGTCCCTTCAGTATCCCAAGCTGAGTTGCTGCGAGAGATGGAAGCGTGTTTTCAAGATATGCGCGAGGCCATGCAAGAGGTGACTTTTGCTTTGCAGAGTACAGCGCCCTTCCGCAAGATCATCACTATGACCCTGAGTCTCCCGGAGCGGCCTGAGCTAATGGATCATTGCATTTATCGGCAAAAGCGAGGCTGGAAAAATGCCAGCGATCTTTTTCCTGTCATGCCTATGACGGCGACCATCGATTGGATTCGTGAAATCGCCGAGCAGCATGTGAGTGATCGATTGGTGATTGCAGTGGAGCAGATCCGGGCTTCCAAATGGCTGGCGGTCGAAAGTCGCAAAGACTTAGAGATCGAGCTTACGTATGACGGACGTAGCCGACTGAAGGTCGATATTCTAGGGCATTTTGTGGCAACTGCTGTCCTGGCAACAGCCTATCCAGAGGCTCCGGCTTGCTCTTTGCTCCCTCTAATCAATCCCAAGCCGAGCGAAATTCCAATGCAAGGCGTCTATCGGGATGGTTGGCTGTTTCATGGCCCGCTCTATCAATGCCTGGAGACCATGGATGCCGTCGGCGATGACGGCATCGATGGGAGTATTCGTGCGACGCCAACCCGCGGTGCGCTGCTCGACAATGCAGGTCAGCTGGCGGGACTCTGGGTGATGCAGCGCATGGCTGTGGATCGCTATGCCATGCCCATTCGCATCGCTCGCGTCAGCTTCTTTGGACCTCAGCCGACATCGGGGATTTTAGATACCAAAGTTCGCAACACGCGGGTGCGCAGTCGGGATTTGAGCTTTGAAATCGAAGTGAGTACCAAAGGTCAAGTGTGGGCCAAGCTGGAAGGCTGGGAAAAATGGCGATTTGAGTGCGACGACGTCCTTTGGCAGTTCCTATTGAAACCAGGTCGGCGCTTGATGGCTGATCAAAGACGGGGATTTTCTTGGTTTGAACCCAGCCAAATTTCAGATGCGATCGCTCATGAGATGGCGCGTCGCTACTTGCGTGAGGCTGAATTTAAAATCTACCAAAGTCTTGGTCGTAAGCAAAAATCATGGATCTGCGGTCGTATCGCAGCCAAAGACGCCATTCGCCACTATCTCTGGGCACAGGGCTATCCTCATGATATTTTTCCCGCTGAAATCTGGATTGAAAATGATATCCATGGGAAACCTTGTATCACCGAATTGCCAGGAGCGACGCCGCTGTTTATTTCGATCTCCCATAAAGAGGGATTAGGCGTGGCATTGGTTCGCCAAAAATCGACCTTAGGCATTGATATCGAAAAAATTGATCCCAGAGAATCAAGCTTCGAGGCCATCGCTTTCACTGCGGTCGAGCAAGACATGATTCCAAAGCAAGATCGTTACGAATGGATCACCCGCTTTTGGGGGGCAAAGGAAGCCTTTGCCAAATCGAGCGGACTTGGTCTGCAAGGTGATCCAAAGAATATTGTCGTCGAAGAATTTAAACAGGATCGCATCAGGATTCAATCGTCCTGGGTGCAAAGCACCAAAGTGGGATCCTTTATCGTCAGCCAATTCGAGGGTTAAAATCGATGCTAGAGCAGATTCAAGAATCATCTATTCCAGGTTTAAAGCAGCAGCAAATCCTCGATGAATTGCGCGATATGATTGCTGGCATCATCGGCCAAGACGTCGATCTTAACGATCAGGACATCGACTTAAACACCTCTTTCAATCGTGATCTAGAGTTGGAAAGTATTGAATTTGTTGTGCTTTCTGAACGTCTTCAGTTGCGCTATGGTCAATCCTTGGATTTTGCAGGATGGTTGGCGAGTAAAGAACTTCAAGACATCATCAATCTGCGTGTCGGTGATGTTGTCAGGTTTATTGAACAATGCCCCAGCTAAACGTCAACGGCACGCAGCTGCACTATCAAAGCTTAGGCCAAGGGTCGACCGTTGTGATGATTCATGGGCTTTTGCTCGGGAATCTGGCCAGCTGGTATTTTGGAATAGCCATGCAATTGGCGGAACGCCATCGTGTGTTGCTTTATGATCTCAGGGGGCATGGACTGAGCGAAATGAGTCGCCACGGCTATGACCAGCAAACCATGGTCGATGATCTTGAGGCTTTGCTCGCTCATGAGGGCATTGGCGAAGTGACTTTGGTCGGGCATAGTTATGGCGCAATGCTGGCCTTTCAGTTCGCCCTTCGCGACCCACAGAGGGTAAAAAAGATTGTCTGTGTCGAAGGCCCTTGGCCTTTGGCTCGTGGCTTAGAAATGGACGAATTTATGGGCACTGATCCTGAAGTGATGCTGTCAGCCTTGCCATTGGAATTGCAAAAGAGCCTCGGTAGCGGCAGTCGACAGGGAAGAAAATTGCAGGCCCGCTTGCATTTTCTCCTGCAGGAAACAGGGCTCTTGCAACAGTTAAAATCCGAGCCGGAGGTGAGTGATCAAGAGTGGGCTTCACTTCGGCAACCGATTCTTTTGATCTACGGATCCCACTCGAAATTGGCCGATGTTCCTGCGCGCCTGCAGAAAAAACTGCCCTCAGCTCAACTCAGCTGGCTGCCGGGAGGACATTATCTGCCCTCAGAGCTGCCTATGGAACTTGGGCGGCAGATTGGAGCTTTTATCTCATGAGTTTTTTGAATCTGGATGGAATTCAATTGCACTATCAACAGCTCCTGCCACTGGAATCCAAAGGCAAAGAGACCGTGGTTTTTTTGCATGGATTGGTGATGGACAATCTGTCCAGTTGGTTCTTTACAGTCGCGAATCTAGCAGCTCAAACCCGTCGCGTCTTGCTCTATGATTTGCGTGGACATGGGATGAGTGCTCGTCCAAAGAACGGCTATAGTATCGATCAGCACATTGAGGATTTGCGGCAGCTGCTGGATCATGTCGGCCCGGAAGAGCCCGTGATTCTGGTGGGCAATAGTTTCGGAGGGCTTTTGGCCCTGAACTTCGCGGATCGGTATCCAGCCCGCGTATCGGGATTGATTCTCGTGGATGCACAGATCAACGATCAGGCCTGGCGAGATGATATGCTCAATTCCCTAAAGTTGCAGGGCGATGCTCAACAGGAAAAGATAGCCAGCAATTTTAAGAATTGGTTGGGACGGCACAGCGAACGCAAAAGCAATCGCTTGGCGCGCAATGCCTTTGAATTGGTGCATGAAACTTCGCTGCTTGATGACCTCTACCAGTCGAGTTATCTCTCCGATGCTGATCTCAAGCGATTGCCGATGCCCGTCTTGGCCATTTATGGAGAAAAATCCGATATCATTGGCCATGCGGATCGACTGCTGCAAAGCTTGCCTCAATGCCAGTTGAAAATATTTTCTGATTGCACGCATTCTGTCCTTTGGGAACAAACAGAAGCCATGCGTGATCTGATCGTTGGCACATTGAACGAATCTGCTGATCAGTGTCCGGAAGAAAGGCAGGGGCAATGATATGGCTCGCTTTCTCTATGTGGTGCCACCGTTAGCCGGTCACGTGAATCCCAGTGTGGCGATCGGGCGAACTCTCAAGCAAGCTGGGCATGAAGTGGCCTGGGTTGGTTGTGGGCAGAGGCTTCGTCCCCTGCTGGCCGATGATTTGACTCTGATACCCATTGCCGGTCTTGATCAAGTCAATGAATCCTGGATGGCCAAAGCCCAAAGGGTCATGGGTCTGGAATCCTTCCAATTCTTTTACCAAGAATTTTTAGTGCCCTTGGCCGATGCCATGATGCCCGGTGTTTTGCAGGCTATCGATGAGTTTCAGCCGGATTTGATTCTTTGTGATCAGCAGGCTTTAGCAGGAGCGCTGGCCGCAAGGCGATGTGGCATCCCCTGGGTGACGGTAGCGACCACTTCAGCAGCGGTGTTTCATCCGATCGCCCAATTGCCGAAAGTGAAAGAGTGGATGATTGAAATCCTGGGACAGGTTCAGGATCGTTATCAGCTGCAGCGCTGGGAAAGGCCTGATCTTTCCGATCGCTTGGTCCTGATCCTTTCTGTTCGGGATTTGATTGCGCCCGAGGAAGAGATTCCCGATCACTATCAATTTGTTGGGCCAACCATTCGCGAGGATGGAACCGATACCGATTTTCCCTGGCAGAATCTGCGCAAGGATCAGCAGAAGATCTATCTCTCTTTGGGTACCATCAATGCCGAGCGATCCGTGAAGTTTTATAGCAAAGTGAAGGAAGCTTTTGCTGGGCAGGATCTTCAGGTGATCGTGTCGGCGCCCCCAGCGATGTTGGGCGATATTCCGAGCAACTTTATCGTCCAGAAGTTTGTGCCGCAAATCCAAGTTCTCAAAGAAGTTGATGCGGTGATTTTTCATGGTGGGCATAATACCTTTTGCGAAACCTTGCTGTATGGTCTGCCTGCTTTAGTCGCTCCCATCAAAGACGATCAGCCAGTGATTGCTGAACAGTTGGTGCGCAGTGGCGCCGGGCTGCGGATTCATTTTGATCGAGTGAAAAGCGCCGATCTCGCCTCGTTAGCGAGACGAGTGCTGGATGAACCTCAATTCAAAGTTGCCGCGCAACGAATGCAGAAAATTCTGCAAAAAAGCAGTGGTTCACAAGGTGTATTGCAACATCTGAATGCACTTGTCATGGAACGTCGAATGATGGGGTAAGGGGTCTTTTATGAATAGCTGTCTCAGCTGTCCGTTCTGCACCATGGATGGGCATTACCAGCAAGCGACCGACGTTGCTCAGGTTCCCGCCATTGTTCGAGCCTTTCAGGAGCAGAACTTTACGGTCTGGCGTTGTGCAAATTGTGGGTCTCTTCATAGTAAAGAAGACGTGAATCTGGCGAAGTTTTATGCGGGCTATCCTTTTGCCACACAGCAATTGGACTTTTGGAGTCGCATTTCTTTTCGCAAAAGGACCCGCCTATTGCAAAAACAAGGGTTGCAAAAGAGCGAAAGTATACTGGATTTTGGCTGTGGCGGCGGAGTCTTTGTTCAATACCTTAGAGACCAGGGTTTTTCCCAGGTGCTGGGCTATGATCCTTTTGTCGAGCAGTTTGCCGATGCTTCGCTGCTCGCTCGACACTATGATGCTGTGCTAGCCCAAGACGTCCTGGAGCATGCCGACGATCCCGCTGCGATGTTGGTTGAACTCTTGCGATGTCTGAAGCCAGGCGGGCTTTTGTATTTGGGGACGCCTCTGGCCAATGGTATTCGCTTGAATGATCCAGCGGCTTTCGCGGTGAGCCTGCATCAACCCTATCATCGGCATATTTTTTCGTTGAAAGCTCTGCTGGCATTAACTGAAGCTCAGGGACTTAAACCAACAGGGCTGTCGCAGCGCCACTGCACCGATACCTTGACTCCAACAGTGAATACCCGTTTTCTGCATGAATTTATCAGGGTCCGTGGCAATGTGGTGGATGTCGGATTCGAGCCTCCACCCAAAGATCTTTTTCAGCGGCATCCTCGGCTTCTGCTTTTGGCTTTTTTTGGCTACTTTTTTTCGCATAAATCGGAGCTGAGTGGCTTTTTTCGCAGGACCCTGCCGATATCCTAACCCACACATCTGCAGGCCAGGGACTTCAATGATTGTGAAGCTTTGGTCCAGCCAGACGGAGATTCTATGAGCTTTTGGTTGATTGTTTCCAGTCTTCTGATCCTGGTTTGGTTGCTTGATGCTCTTCGTCTCCGCAAGCGACTTTTGCAGCTCAAAGTTCTTACGCCTAATGATACAGCCGTGGCTGAAGATCTGCATTTTATCTGTCGCAAGGGAGTGACGCTCGATCGAGCGACACAGAAAGCCGCCTCAGCTTGGATCCAGGCCCATCATCTCGATGTGCTGGTTTTGATGCCATACGATCTGACTCCAGCTGAAGCCCTACTGGGTATTCAGACTCTCGATCCTGGGAGCTTTCAACAAGACCGCATTGTTCGCGCTAAGTGCATGGGCGAAGCGATTGTCGTTCGTCAATCGCTCCTGCAGAATTTTGAAGGGGCCAAGACTGCGCCGGAAGATTCCTTGGCCTTTGCTCGACTGGCTCATGAGTTCAAAAAATACGCTAGCAGCTCGATGGATATTGCTCTGGTTCCTTGGCTTAAGGCGTCGCCAAGAGACTGGCAAGGACATGGACCCTTAGTGAGTTTTGTGCATGGAGCCGTCTCGCTGCCTGCAATTTTGATGCAGATCGGCCTACTGATCCTAGGACTTTTCCTGGCACCTTGGGTCGGAGTTTTGGCCTTTGTCAGCTATCATGTGCAGCCGCTCTTAGTGTTCAATCAATCGGCTCTTAGGCCGAAGGGGCTCTGGCGTTTTGCTTTGCTACGCATCGCCTATGACATCGGCACTGTGTTGGGCGCTCTGCGCAAAAAAAATCAGCAGTCGGCAGCCGAAGCCGACGAGCAGAGGACTGTTTACCAAGAGCTGCTGGCCCATGGAACAGCAGCTTTTTTCGAAGCGCCTCGCCAGGATTGCCCACTCTGCGGTGCTAGCAATTTGAATACGGCTGTATCCAGTCGCGACTTGATCCAATTTAAGCCTGGAATTTTCACGATTTCGCGTTGCATGGGCTGTCAGCATCTGTTTCAAAATCCGCGCCTGTCGATCGAGGGTCTGAATTTCTATTACAAAGATTTTTACGATGGTCTAGGTGAAGAGCAAACGGATCGCGTGTTCAGCTTTGGCAATGCTCCCTACCTAGCTCGGGCGCGCATGCTGAAGGGAACACCTAAACCGAGACGTTGGTTGGATGTAGGTGCAGGTCACGGGCACTTTTGCTGTGTGGCGCGGGACGAGTGGCCAGGAGTTCCGTTTGATGGACTCGATCTAAGCCAGGGAGTCGAGAATGCCTCGAAGCGAGGTTGGGTGGATCGCGCTTATCGCGGCCTCT
>JBGSTF010000177.1:0-2270 GCA_041736645.1 Oligoflexus sp.
CGACCTTGCTCCAGTCTTCACGATCCTCAATGGCTGGAGGGATTGTGCTATGGACGCCGAAGCATAGAAGCTGTCCTTGAAGCGTTATCCCACATGAGCGTGATGGCGCGACCACATATGAACTCCATCGCAATGGCGAACCCAAAGGTGTGGCGCTGGATATTTGCCCCCAACAGCGAAGCTGGCCCTGACTGGTCAAGCCACACATCGATCGTCCACTGCCGATGATGACTTGCAGCGAACCTATGTCCACTGGAGGCGAAATAGCTTGCGCCCCCCAGCATCGGACAACTCCCAGATGGTCTACAGCACAGGCAGAGTTTCCGGTCATGGCTATGTTTTGGACGGTATGTCTTTCACAGGCTCCATTGACCATATATTCGCCAGGTGCGCAGCCCTGGGTGCAAACCGTCTGAAAATCCAGAGGCCGGGGACAAAAGCCCACTTGCCCTGACTGATTAAGCTCTTCGTCAGAAACGTAGAGTTTATTTCCCTGGCCCACAACGAAGCTGTTGCCATCGATAGTCTGGAAATTAGCCTTATTGCCTGTTTCATCGAGTCGAAGACGGACCAGATCAGAAAGGAAATTTGCTTCTTGATTCCGCAACTCAACAATTTCGCCTGGGTTGATGGAAAAGTTTCGGATCTGGGCCGAGTAGACATGACTAAGCATGCGCGGGCCGCATAGGACTTCATTCGACTCCGTGAGGCCTGGGACGACGATGGCTGCTGCGAATCGAAACTGAAAATTCGAGCAATAAAGCGCCTTCTCCGTACTCTGAGTCAGTCGAAGATTAATTGTGCTGTACTGAGTGGATTCCGAAAGTCCGAAGTCAATGGTCGGACTTTGAGGCGCAGATTCAGCACTGAAACTCAATCTTGAAAAACAGAGAATTAAAGCAGCAGATACAAGCCATGATAAACGCATCAATTTGTCCCCGAAACAAGGTTTTCCTGCAACCATTCGCAAGCAGCCCGGCTGTCCGAATCGATAAGCCCCTCAGCTTTGACATTGATCAGCCAGTTCAAAACTGACTCATCGGGAAAACGGTTCTCATCGGTCGACATGAAGAGATCCGTCAGCAAAAGATCCCCTTGCGTGGACAAAGGCAAGAGTCCTTCGTCCGAATCCAAATACAGATCAGCAAGAGAACGACGAGGTGCGAAGTCTGACCTAGGACGAGCTATATCAAGTGAAAGAACAAGCCCAGTCATAAATGGGTCGCCGTAACTTGTTCGATTTCGATTCTGTGCCAGATCAAAACTCAAGCTGATGGCACTCAGTGGTAGTCCACGTACGGCACCCAGATAGTTCTGCTGTGATTGCTTGTGTACCCCATGTATTGCGTCAAGGTCTTTGCGGAAAAGGCTTCCTCCTTCCCAGGAGACAGCATAGTCGCCGGCTTGAATGGCGGAGGCATCGAAGGTCGTGATCCAGGGATCCTTCTCGATCTGAACTGCAGAGTTTTCATACTGCTCGCGTCTGAACTGGGCGGCGTAAGCCGATGTTGATCCTCTTGCACTTGATGTATCAAGAAGAGCGCTCGAATTGATTTTCACGCCATAGGATAGACTGAGGTTCGGCTGTGCGTTGCCATGCTTCAAAGCCGTGAGAAAACCGTCGACGAGATAGTAGCTCGGAGCCTGAGGCACAAGATCAAGGCCTAGATTAAAGCCAATACTATGTTTTTTCTTTGCATTCTCAGAAAGTGGCTGTCCTGATTCGCGGCGATTGTAAAGTGAGGCGAACCGCTGATTTCGCCGGAAACCTTCGTAGTATTTTCTTGCGGCCCAAAGCCTGCCGATTTTAGCCGACAGTTCAGCTTTATCGTCTTCAAGGTAGGAGAGGCCTCTGAGTCGACTGCCTTGCCAGAGTTTTGCACCAACCGAAACGCCAGGGTCCTTTGCGTCAATGAAAGGAAATGCCGGGGATTTGAAGCGGGTGAAGCCAAGCAATCGACAACCACTTTGATCAGGCGTTACAGAGCAGTTCAAGCGAGTCGCCATCTCTTCATCAATCGACAACGACTCCTGTGTGACGACTCCGCTGTAGCACTGTGCAAGGTTCAGTTCAATGTCGGCATAGCGCTGCATCCCCGAACGCTTCTTAAAGCTCTGCTCAAATGCTTCATAGTACGCGGCAAGATATGGATCGACTTTCATGGAGGCGGAACCGGCAACGGGGAACAGAGGAACTACAAGCGATTGAACCTCCCATTCCCGATAATCCTTATAGATATCTCCACCAATCGTATCGATCAGGTAGGAAA
>JBGSTF010000203.1:0-47187 GCA_041736645.1 Oligoflexus sp.
GAATTCACAGAAGATCATGTAAAGTGTTTATACTTAGAATATTCATATAAAGACTATCTAGAAAATACTATAATGTGTCATTCATTGGTCAATTGTGCTTTGGAATTTCATGCGTGAGGTTTTTCATGACCTATCGGCTTAAGCTTTTCTGCGGTTTGCTTTTTATGTGTCTCGTGGGGTGTAAAAGCGTGTCTGATCGGTCTGGGGGAACGTCGCTGCAAGCAAGCGATGATTCTAGCCGCTTTCAGATGCAGGTCCAGCTTAAAGATGTGCATACAGGTCGCAAGATCGCAACGGACTTCAGCGGAATGAGCATTGAATACGGAATTGAAAGCTTCTTCAATGAGAGGTCTTTGCCGCAGGCCATGTTCGTCAACCTTTTGAAGAATCTCAAGCATGGGGTCTTGCGCGTTGGTGGGGCGAGTCAGGAGAATAATTGTTGGCAGAGTAGCAATCCCAAATGTACCAAGGCCATTAGCGAAGAAACATTGAAAAAGATCTTCGCCGTCGCCCAGAAGTCGGGTTGGTCCCTGCTGATGGGAACCAGCCTCGCGATCAATGACCCCCAGAATGCAGTGGCCTATACCAAGGTTTTGAAAAAAATGGCTACCGATTACGGCGTCGAGTTAAACGCTGTTGAAATCGGCAATGAACCCGACTGGGCTTACCTTTATGTCAAAGGCATGCGCGATCCCGGTTACACCCTGGCTGATCATGCGCGAGAAACGGCGGCCTATATCGCTGCTTTGAAAAATGATCCAGAGACCAAGGATGTAAGGCTGACAGGACCGGCGGTGACATATAAATGGGTGGATAGGATTGGAGAATGGATCGATGCTCTTGGTCCCATGAAAAGTGGGCTCAGCTATGTGACCGAGCACATGTATCACGTTGTTCCGTGTCGAGCCTGTGATCCCAACAGCATTGTTCCCTGCGCAGGTTGCACCGAAAAATGTGAACTCTGCGAACTCGATCCTAAAAATCCAATATCAGCCCAAAAGGAAATCACGTATCGGGATCTTTTGGATCGCAAGCGTACCGAGAAAGTTGTGGGTGATATCAAGCCCTATGTGGTTCAGGCTCGGGCACGGAACATGCCCTTTCGTATGGCCGAAATGAATTCCGTCAACAGCTGCGGGCTTTTTGGCATCAGCGATAACATGGCTTCCGCTTTATGGACGCTTGACATCATGTTCCGCTTTGCCGATCTAGGCATGACAGGTGTGAACCTGCACAATAGCAATGGTTGTCCTTACAATTATATCGTGGCTGACATCAATTCCAACAGTCCTAAAGTGAATGTCAACCATCGCAACCGTCCGCCGGCTCGCAGTCCCTATTATGGAATGCTGATGTTTGGCCAGGCTCTCGGCGATTTCATTGTCGATGTTTCCGTCAATCAGGTGAGTCCCGTCGCGGATGCGGTGAACCGATCGAATGTCCAAGTCTATGCCACGACCCCTTGTGGAACCTGTGAGTATAAAGTCTTCATTATCAATAAGGACCTTAAAGCCAGTGGAGTGGTCGACATCGCTGTCCCATATCAGTCAGCCACTGCTGAAGTGCTCGTGCTGCAAGGCAGGTCACTCGAATCCAAAGAGAGTGAAATCACCTATGGAGGCGGCACTGTCGATAGGGCAACAGGAGAGTTGAGGCGTGTGCAGCCACAGAAGATTACAGCAGCTGCTGGTAACGTGTATTCAGTCGAGGTCCCCTTCGCCAGTGCTGTGATGGTCAAGTTCCCACGTTCCTAGGACGCGAGCATAAGTCTAAAATTGTTGCGAGGGGAAGGTCTTTGATCTTCCCCTCTGCTGCATGAACTAGGTTTGGGCTTGGTTAAAGAAGGAGAGTTGAGGCCAGTACCAAGGCACGGGTGCTGCAATACGGAGCTCTTCCCCCGTGATGGGATGCTTCAAGCATAGGCTGGAGGCTTGTAGGGCGATGGGGCGAAAGCGAATGTCTAAACTTTCAGTGCCGGGCAAGAAGGATTGAGCCCCATATTCCACATCACCGATGATCGGCCACCCTCTGAGGCTCAGCTGACGGCGAATCTGATGCCGACGTCCTGTGCCCAAACGCACAGCTAAGAGACTTTTACCTTCGTCGCTGCCTACTAATTCATAGCTCAAAGAACAGAATTGTGGACCTTTTGAATCCGGGCGATCTGTGGAGGGCGGTGCTTCCAGCGTATCTTCTAACACGGCCCTTTTTTCATTTGGTATGCCTTCCACCAAAGCCAAATAAATTTTATCCAGAGCTCGAGTCTGAAATAGTTCGCCTAGACGTCCAGCGACCTTAGAATTTCGAGCAAACAGGGCCACGCCGGAAACAGGTCGATCGAGGCGGTGAACGACGCCGACGTAGACTGATCCTTCGCTTTGCTTTTCCCTCTGGATATGCTCCTTGACCTGATCGACCAGAGCTGTGGGCAAGCCCTTCGTGTAACCATGAAACAGTTGACCCGAAGGTTTATTGATGGCGAGCAGAGCGCGGTCGGTATAGAGAATTTCGAGTGGTGGCTGTTGACCCAAACTCAGAAAGTCCTGGTGCATAGCTGAGCGACTCCATTTCGATATAAGAAGCCAAGTTCACAGCTGAGCTAGTCCCTGGCGCTTTAGGCGCCAGAGACTAGCTAGCATGGCCGAAGTGCCTTGACTCCAACTCAAGTATCTCCATATAGCCAAGTAGGGCGGTAAACAACAGAACTTTCTGTAACGCGACCTGGAGCTTGCTGCTTCACTCTGTCCGGTAACAGGCGACGGAATGAGTTTTAGGCTGCGCTGGCTAAGCTGTCACGAACTTTGGATGTAAGTTCGGAATGATATGGCCTCTTTATGCTGTTAAGTTGGCGCGCAGAGTTAGATGATAGGAAAACCTAAACCGAACCGCCCTTTCTGAATCAAAGGAATCCGCACATTCCTGCGAATTTCGGCTATAATGAAGCGAAATTCGGAGGTCAGATCATGGCCGCAGTGCCTTTACTCCAACTTGAAAATCTCCATATAGTCCGGACGGGCGCTAAAGAACAGAATTTTCTGGTACGCGACCTATCTCTAGCTCTGGGGCGCGGCGAAAGTCTGGGTCTGGTGGGCGAGTCTGGAAGTGGCAAGAGTCTGACAGCGCTGGCATTGCTTGGACTTTTGCAAAGTAGCCAGCTGCAAGTGCAGAGTGGCCGAATCCTGTTCCAAGGCCACAATCTACGGGATGCTGATGAGAAGACTCTGGCCGATATCCGGGGCTCTCGGATGGCTCTGATTGTTCAGGATGCGCTGGCTGCCTTGAATCCGGTCAGAAAAATAGGGGTTCAGCTGCAGGAAGTGTTTCGCTATCATCGGACTTCGCTTTCGACTCTATCCCAAGAACAGCGCATCGCTCATTGTTTGCAATTGGCCGGACTGCCTGACGTTGCTCGTATCCTTTCATCGTTTCCCCATGAATTATCAGGTGGAATGAGACAGCGAGTCTTGCTTGCTATGGCCCTCCTTTTGGAGCCGGAGCTGTTGATCGCCGACGAGCCGACTACGGCCTTGGATGTCACTCTGCAGGCGCGTTGGGTGGAACAGTTGAATCAACTCCGTCGCGATAAATCGCTAGCTCTGCTGTTTATTTCGCATGACATGGCACTCGTGATGGAACTCTGTGAAAGGGTTTTGGTTCTGTATCGTGGCTGCCTTTTGGAATCGGGTCCAACCATCGCGCTTATTGCGGATCCCTGGCATCCCTATACACAAAGCATGGTCGCTGCCTTACGGAGACGGAGAACCACCACCGAGCTCAAGCAGAAAGCCGGTGGCAACGCCTCGCAGACAGATGCCTGTCCCTATGCAGAAAGCTGTTTGAAGGCAATGCCTCGCTGCTATCAGCAGCGGCCTGCCTTGATCAAGCGAGGCGATCGTCAAGTGGCCTGTCATCTCTTTGAAGAGGCAGGTGACCCATGTTAGTTCTTGAAGCACGAGGTTTGTCTAAAACTTTTCTTGCGCCCCATAAACTCTGGCAACGCGGGGAAAAAATACCAGCTGTCAGGTCATTGAGTCTAACCATCAAAAGAGGACAGGTGCTGGGCATTGTGGGTGAATCGGGTTGCGGTAAATCGACCTTGGCTCGGCTCCTGGCGGGTGCTTTGCAACCCGATGCAGGGCAACTGCTCTGGTCGGGTAAAACAAGGAGCGAGCTCACGCGCATGCAAAAAGCCCAGCTGGTGCAATTGATGTTTCAGGATCCTGGAGCAGCGTTGCATCCTCGTCGGCTGGTCGTCGATGCCTTGCTGGAACCCCTGCGCTGCGTGCGCAAGCTGTCTCATGCAGCGTCTACTGGGGAACTTGAGGCCATGCTGGAACTTCTCCATTTACCGCGCGAGATCCTGCGCTCCTATCCGAATGAACTCTCAGGTGGTCAAAAGCAAAGGGTTTGCCTAGCGAGGGGGCTTCTTCTTAAGCCGTCAGTCCTGATCTGTGATGAGCCTTTGACGGCTCTGGATCGTATCACTCAATCAGCAGTTCTCGATCTCTTTGCCCAACTTCGTCTGCAATTGGGTCTGAGTCTGGTGTTTATCTCGCACGATCTGACGACCGTGGCGCAGATTGCAGATGAGATTGCAGTGATGTATGCCGGTCAGTGGATGGAGCAAGGCGACACGCAAAAGCTAATGGCTCAGCCCGAACATCCCTATACCCACTATCTTCTGCAGTCGCTTCCAAAATTTTATCGGCCTTCACTTGCCTCTATTCCGCCATTTACCGAAAGCAGGGAGGCGCCAACTGAAGCTTGTCCTTTGCTTGGTCGTTGCCCTTTTGCTGGCCCGGAATGCCATGATCCCGCCTATGGACTCCAGAACAAAGATGGGTCTGGGTTTCAGGGATGTGCTTGCGTCAGGCGAGGATTGTGGCGCCCGCTGTGACAGGAAATGCACTCCACAGTAGACTCTTATCGGCGAGAGCCGGGGGCAACTCTCGGGACGGTATTTGCCGCGACCGGAGCTAAGTCTTGAGATACTTCGAATGTATCTGCGCGCTTGTCAGTCGCTATACTGAATGTTAAAACTCCAAGGGAAACCACAAGCGGTGGATGGCCCTGTGGCGCTGGGGCTGTACGTGGACCCTTGCAGGCTATAGAGCCTGAGGCTCAAGGCTTTAAGTTGTATTCGCTGGGAGACTTCATGAGAAACGCGATTCTTGCACCTGTCACTCTAGCTGTGTCCTGTCTGCTGGCAACCGCCTGCGATTGGAACTCGCATGACGATTATAACCCTAAAAAGGACTATCAGCTGTTCTTGCATAAGCAAGAAGAAGCCAAATTGGCTGCCGAAAAATCTGGTGGAGCTGACAAAGCGGTGGCAGCCGGGACTCCGGGAAAGCAGACTTTTGAAACCTACTGCGTCGCCTGTCATGGCGTGGATGGTAAAGCTGATGGAGCTGCGGCAGCGGCTATGAATCCCAAGCCTCGCAACTTTACTGATAAAGCTTGGCAAGCTAAGGTGAACGACGATCATATCGCTAAAGTGATCAAAGAAGGCGGAGCGGCTGTGGGTCTGAGCGCGAGCATGGCTCCTTGGGGTGCCGTTGTTCAGGATCCTGAAATCAAGAACCTCGTGCAGTACGTTCGCTCGTTTAGCAAATAATCGCTGACTCGTTGGTAAAATAGAATTGGTCTTCTCGATAGAGGATGACCATAACCCTTTTTAGCGGCCGTGTGGCTCCACTTTTGGGTGGTAGCCATGCGGCCGTGCATCTTCGCGGCTTGGTTAGGACGCTTCTTTATCAGCCTCTTCCCGGTCGGCGTAAGAGGATCCTGGTTTGTCGAAATGATAGAGGCCACGCAGCGCGACAGAGAGCTTGCGCTGAGCGACCAGATCGTCCATGAGGCCGAGCAGTTTATGAGATTCGCGATCATCCACAGAACCGCTCACAACTTTAGAAAACTTAATTTTCTTTCCAGCCGCTTGCGATTCCGCAATCTTCTTTGATAAGAGACTTGCTTTCTTATGCACTCGGCTTTCCGGAAAACTGGCTGATTTTTGCAGATTTTCCAGGCCGGGCTCCATCTCTTCATTGCGTAAGAACGCTAAAGCTAGGTTGTAGTAAACCACACCCAGAAAATCCTTCTCTTTCGCGGGCAAAGATTTTATTGCCGAGAGATAGAGCTCGATACCCTTTTGAAAATCGCCATTCTGGATAAATGATACTGCTTGGTTGTTCATTCTGGTGATAATTTCCGAAAGATTTTCCATATGAGACATGAATTGGGAGGCCTGATCCACCCGCCCCGTTAAGAGCGACAGCTTGGCGCCAGCTTGAATAACTTGGGCGTTCCCGGCATCGATTTTCTCAGCCTCTTCAATGGCGGCATTCGCTTGGTTGACGTTGCCAGCGTCATAGTTCATCTCCATAAGGGCCATAAGAATGGCTATATTATAAGGAGAACGCTGTTTTGATTTTTCCAGCATTTGAATCGCAATGCTCTTGTCACCCAGGCGGAATAAGCATTTGGCCAGAAGGATAGTCTTATCAAGGTTTGGCTTGATTTCGTCTTTTTCTTTTTCTGTGGCACCTAATTTAATACCCTTGATCAAAAAATTCCGAGCCTTGGTGTAGTTGTGGTGATGGTAATTGAATACCGCCTCAATATAGAATTTCCGACTCGGAGGAATCGCAGCATCAGCATGGTACATCTTACGAAGGTAGTAGGCATCCGCTCGATCGCCTGACTGCAGAGAATTCAAAATCTGTTGCTCGATGGGCTTGCGTTCAGTGGGAACCTTCGCCTGTTGAATGGCAAAGGCAATCGACATCACAGAGTGATCCTCGCGTAGAGGCTTTTGCAGGAGTTGAATCGTATGCACGTCATTGAGAAGTTGGGCTTCTTGGGGGCGGAGTTGATTGATCATAACAATCACCGGCAATTTTAGAAAGCCATGGCCGCGGACCCTTTGCAAAAACTGGGCAGTGCTCAGATCGCCCTTGCGAGTGCTCCACTCGGTCAGCATGAGATCTGGTTCCCGCTGATCCTTAAGAACACTCCAAGCATCATTATACGTCGGATGAACCATGATTTCATTGACGCCTATGCGTTTTAAGGCGAGACGAAGAATCTGCACCTCACGCTCGTCGCGCTCAATAATCACGGCGTTTTTTATGTCGAAGCGTTCAGCTACAGATCCCTGCTTTTCCAGGAGTGCTTTGGGAAACTGCTTGAGGAGCGCATCTATCTGCGCATCCAGGGACTCGACGGCCATTTGCTGAGCTTGTTTGATGATCAAACGTCCGCGATTGTACTCACCCGCAAGAAAATGCGCCTCAGCGAGGGTCACAAGATTTTCCGACTGTAACGGAAAGTTGTCGCAGAGGGCTTTTTCCATGGCGATCAACTCGCCCCAGATCATAAACTTTTTCAGGTATCTACGCAGATACTCGCCTGCAACAAAGGCCTCATGGCGCTTGCGATCCTGGGCATCTTTGAGCATGCCAAAGAATTCTTCGAAATCTTGTTGGATATATTTTGGGTCTTCCATGCGCTTGATATCAAACCAGGAGATCAGGCCATGGGAAAAAGCCTTTGGTAACTGAGGCTGTTGCTTTTCGCTAAGGAGATAGGAGACTCGGGTTTTATCGTGAAATTGATCATCATACAGGCCGTAAAGGTACATGGGCATCTTGATGGGTTGTTCTTCCAGCAAGGTAGAGATGATCCAATCAATTCTTGTTTGGCGCAATTTTTCATTCAGGTCACGAATGGATTTACAGATAAAAATATGCTTGTAACCCAACTTGTGAAGGGTCTTAATCATGGCTATGCGCGAGTCATGATAGGGATTGATCAGCACGATGTGTACCGATTTATTGGCTATCTTGTCATACAAAGTGCTCGACAAGGACCGTTCCTTAGTCTCCGATCATCACGGAGTCAAAACGCGCAAAGAATTCAATCAAGTCTAACGAGGCTTGCTGATCTTCGGCCAATTCTAATCCACAGCGTCGCATATTTTCAAAGCCCAACAGGGGTTCATCTAAAACCTCATGGACATGACGGCAAACAAAAATCAAACTAGGGATCTGACTGTCGGCAAACTCGACACGAACCTGGCTGCCTTCGCTCGGGCACGGGATGACGAGAAGGCCCAGACCTTTGTGTGAAATATCGATGGGCAGGAACGACAATTCATCCTGGCTCGCTTGATGCAAAAGCTTCCCGGGAAATTCGCCAAACATGCTGTAGCGAATTTCATTGCGCCGATCTTTGTGGGACGACATCGCCGTCTTCATCGGTTCCCCTTCCTTCATTACAAAAGACTCATCGGTTGATCTTTGAATGATATTGAGCAGGATTATACAAATATTTTTGATAGGTTATGTTTTGCTCTAGGAGGTAACTCAAGGGCACATCTGAGCTGGGGACTAAAACAGGAGAATATCTCCAGGCTTTTGATTGTTGTCTTCCCCACGAGAAGCTTCAGGGATAAAAAATTCACAGGAGTATTTTTCCTGGTCAGTCACCAAAGTTCGATTGACTAGGCTATAGACCGCTGCCTTTGTACCCCGCCAATCGGCTCCGCCCCGCCTGAGGAAGTCCTGAATCGCTTCGCCTTCATGTTGCCGATGTTCGAGGATTTGCCTGAGGAGATCAAAGCCTTGGAGTAGGATAATGATTTTGCTAAGACTTTGATCGATATTATCCAAATGCTGCAGGAATTCGGTCCGCGTTTCCAACCAATCGCCATCCGAGAGGGGATCCATAATGTCCATGATTTCTCTAATTTCAGCGATGGCCTCGTCTTTCACATCTTCGACAGGAACAGACAGAACCAACGCTTTATACTGACTGATTCGGCTCAGATTGCTGATCTGTTGGCCAGTGCTCGAGCCAATTTCTTCAATGCGATACATAGCGGGATGCAGGGAATGAACTGTCTGGCCAAACTCGTGAAGCAAGGAGTAGAGGGCTTCAGCCTGGCTAAAATCATGATTCTCTGCGAGCAGTTGCATACGAATCAGGATGTCTGAGCCTTCCTTGGAAGTCTTTTCTAGGATAGCCGCGAGGTCGGTACAGGATTTTTGAACGAAGGCTTCCACGCTGCTGAGATTTTCCGCTCCTATAGCTTTAAAACCTGGGACCAAGAGTGCTAAGGACCGTTCGATGGAGGTCACACCCAGTTCGATGTCTTTAAGCAAGGTCTCCAAGGTCGATTCCTGGCTTTGAACGAGATCCAAAGCCAGAGCCAAGGTGATATTGGCAAATGATGTGTAGTCGTACCAAAAATCAAACTGCTCGGTATTCTGTTGGTACCAGCCGCTTTTGATAGCTGCCTGGTCGTACTCTCTGCTGCCGAAGCGAGTCGGACACACAAAGCTATCCCTACCAATAATGACCGTGCCGTCTTCCAGTTTCAAGAAAGGCTTGGCCGTTTTCTGGGCAATCTGGTGCAGCAACTCCGAGCTCAGAAAGCGGGATTCAGAAGCGGTCATCGTGCTCTGAGCGGTCAATAGATTCAATTCGATATCGCCTAAGCTGTATTTCTGACTCAAATTAGGCAGCAGTCTGAGATATTGAAAGAGATGATAGGGTACATGAGTGAGCATGATGTCGCCGGGCAGTTTACTCAGGTAGGAATCGAGGCGTAAAAGTCCGTTCCAGCTAGCACTGACCATCTGACTGCAATCAAACACATTGCGATCGGACACCATCTCATCGAGCACCTTGAGATTCGAGGTGTCCGTGAGGATTCCGTGCAATTGAATTGCATCTCCAGATTTGTGCACCCGAAAGCGCTTTTGTATGCCCAAGTCAACCCCCAGGATGGGAAGGCAAAAATTGCTTTCTTCCCTGTACATTCGAGTGGTTCATAAAGGCTATCGGACGATGACATTCAAACATGAATACAACTTCAATATTCATTTAAGTATTCATAAGTATTGGATTAAAAGAACATTTTTGGGTGGGTTTCTACACATTTGGAGGCTTCGGAAGGGGAATTCTTGTCAAGTTATTTGGAGGGTCGAGAGTTCGATGTAAAGTTGTCAACGCTCGTGCCGATAGACCGGTTGATAGTTGTCAATTTGCGGGTTCAATTGGACGACCTCCTAAAGGATGCGAGCGATGGGTGCCGAGAGCTCAGAAGCAAAAAAAGCAGTGGTAGATACCAGTGCAGTCAAAGAAGTGCTCAAGCATGTGATTCGGCATCGAGTCGGAAATACCATCGTGCGAGCTTCAGGCTTGAAGGAACATAAGCTTCAAGAAGTCAGCAACAGTGATGATTTCCTTTATGGACACTGGATGTCGCTGATCCTAGTGTCTGGTTCTGCGGTTCGAGTCATCCTTAAGGTTCATTTCGATACTGCAACCGGTCGCGGTATACTCGCCAACAAGCTTAAGAAAAAGCCAGAAGATATCGACGATCGGATGGCGATGGATCAGATGCGAGAGATGTGCAACTTGATGGCAGGAGCTCTCAAGGCGGCCTTCAACAATGCTGGGATCATTACAGGTATCAGTATTCCTTTAGTTACGAGTGGCTTTGATGAAGCCGTCTTCAGCGACAAAATTGACCCTCGAAAGATCCATGATGTTTGGAAAATTAGCTGGCCGACTGGTGAATTAGCTTGCTCTTCTGTATCAGATATCTTGTCTTGGAATGATTTCGTCGATCTGAAGGTGGATGACGAGCACAAAGAAGACGAGGGAGATGGAGAATTCCTATGAATGCAACCCTCAAACTTGAAACTCGATCTGAAGTCAATACGGAAATCGTCGCCGCCGAAGGCCTAAGGGCCAGCCATGACGTAATTTCGGTGCTGGAAAAGTGTAAGTCCTCCTCGGAGCAGATTATCCAAAATTTGCCCGATCTTTTCGTAATCATGGATCGTACGGGTCGGATTCTTAAGGGCAATGCCGAAGCGTCGAAGCTTCTTAACTGTGACTACGAGCACGTGCTCAATAAGAATGTTTACGATGTTTTCACGATTGAAAGTAAAAATATCTTCAAGTCCCGTATCTCGGTTCTCCTCAAAGATCTTGGTATCAAACAGTTGCAGTTTGAGTTGACCTGTATCGACGAGAACGGCCACCAGGCCGAATATCTCTGGACCATTAGCAAGTTTGGGCAGATCAGTGAACGCCGAGGACCCCTCATCAAGGTTTTGGGCAAGAATATTTCTAAGGTTAAAGAGTTTGAGAAAAAGCTGTCGCAAATCTTCTCAGCCATCCCTTTGGGTATTTTTACCGTGAATTCAGGCGGCGAGATTGAGTGGCCATACTCTCTCTATTCAGAATTCCTGCTGGGCGATAGCAAACTTGCCGGAAAGCATATTGAAAAGGTTCTCTTTGAACCTATTTGGGATAATCTTGATCCCATCGAACGTACCGGTGCGATGCAAGTGGTCGACTGTATTGGTGGAGATACCTTATGGTTCGATCTTGCCAAGTTGCATTTTCCGCGAGAAGTCAAATACACCCGTCAGACTCCGGACGGCCTCAAATCGATTTGGATCGGTATCACCTATCACCCGATCACCCATGAAAACATCGTCGAGAAATTGATGATCGTTCTGGAAGATCGCACCGAAGTGGTCGAGGCGCGTCGAGCGCTGGAGATGCAGCGGGAAATTGAAAATAGTAAGGTGAAAAAGATCCTCGAGATTCAGGGCTGCAGCGGCTCCCTTCTGGAAGTGACCTTCTCCGATTTTGAAGAGCTATTTCCAAGGCTTAAGAAAGAGATTGAAGGCAAGGAACTTGACAAGATTGCTCGATCGCTCCATGCTATCAAAGGGATTGCTCGAACGGCACGTTTCTCGGATTTAGAGCATGATGTTCATCAGATGGAAGATACTCTGATGGATCATGTCAACCATAAGAAAGCTGTTGACGGCACCTGGCTGGTCGAGAATTTCGATCGCGTTCGCAAAGAATGGGTTGACATGAAGTCCTTGTGCTTTGCTTTGAGTGGCAAACAACACGGACTCCATCTCAGTCAAGAGGATTTCAGTGTCGCGATTCATGAACTGAGTGACTTGCGTCGTAAGTTGGACGATCCGGGCAAACGGCAAGCGGATAAAATTCTGGAACGATTGGGTGGCGGTAATTTCGCTAAAACCAAAGACCTTTCGAGTTTGGAACCCAAGCTGATTCATCAGAAGGAAGCGACCTGCCAAGCTCTTGGCAAAGAAGTGGACTTGGAGTTTGATTGGGCAGGTGTTCAGGTTATTCAAAATGAGATGCTGACTTTTACCGAGATTTTCCTGCATCTTATTAATAACGCGATTGATCATGGCATTGAAGGTGGTGACGAACGCAAGAACCTTGGTAAAGGTGAACGTGGTCGCATCAAGATTAAAGCTGTCACCCATGGCAATCGAGTTCATGTGGAAGTGACTGATGATGGTGCTGGGATTAACCGGGAGAAAGTCATTAGGGCTGCAATCAAGCGCGAGATTCTTGATCCGCTTGATGCGCCGAGTATGAGCAAAGATCAGGTCTACGATTTGCTTATGCGGCCTGGATTCAGTAGTCGGGATGAAGCAACCAACATCAGCGGTCGGGGAATTGGACTGGATTCCGTGAATGAAGCCGTTCGAAGTTTGGGAGCGAAAAAGTTGGAAATCGAATCTGAGGATCAAAAAGGAACGAAGTTCTCTTTTGAAGTGCCTCTGACTTAAGCTTTTGATTGGTAAGGGAGTTTACACATGGCTAAGATCCTCATTGCAGACGATTCAGAAACGCTCCGCCTGGAACTCAAGGAAGTTTTGGAAAAAGGCGGTCACGTTGTGGTTGAAGCCCATGATGGGGCTGACGGCTTGAAAAAAGCTGAAGAGAACCAAGGCGTGCAGCTCATCATCAGCGACTATAACATGCCAGGTCTTGATGGAATCACTATGATTACCAAGATCAAGCAGATCGAACGCTACAAAGAAGTCCCCGTCGGTATGCTGACGACGGAATCTTCTAAAGAGCTGAAGCAATCTGGCAAAGAAGCAGGCGTTGTCGTGTGGGTTGTGAAACCTTTCGATCCAGAGCGTCTGCTGAAGACTGTCGACAAAGTTCTTGAGAAATTTGTCGCCTGATTCTTCGGCTTTGAATCATGCCATGTGAAGGCTTCCCAGTTCTAGGGAGGCCGTTCGCCGTTTTTGGAGTTTCCCTCTCCTGCCTATGATTGGGGATGGACCATCCTTATTGAGAAGAGATGCCTAAGACAATTTTCCACATGGAATCCCCCATATTCTCTTTTGCCAAGTCGATCTGATATAATTAATTCATAAAAAGCGCTAGAATCCTTCCGGGAGAGGAAACCCTATGATTAACTTTTGGTTGGGTTTTTTGGCAACTACAATGCTTTTTGCTTGCAGCAAGAAAGATGAAAAGAAGCGTGAAAATGGTGTCCCGGGCGATGTTAAAGTTGCCTTTAGTAATGATACAACAGTCACTCTTACCGATATGGCTCCGACTTACTACGGACAAAAAATCGCTTATATCTCCTTGCGTGGTCAAATGACTGATGCCATAGGCGAGGTGCGAGACGCTGAAGTCGTTATTTATGGCAATCCAGGCTGCACCTTTCCAACCATGCAGGTGCTGCAGCCACACTCCGATAAGCCCGAAGACATCGAAGTGCTATATGAGTTTATTGGAGTCGACAGCATTTGTAGAAATACAGGCGAATATCTCAACCTGACTCAAGAGTCGGCGGCCGTTAATGCCGAACTCAATGCCCAGAAGTATCCGGTTCCCCCCGGAATTTGGGATCGCGTCGCTTTAAATTCTGTGGTCAACGATGCGGGAGCTCCGTTTTATAAGTTTCAAGCAGGAGATATGCCTGAACAAGAAGAAGTGACCGGAACTGAAGCAGGTGGAGGAATTTCCAGCACTTTGCCAAGCCCGCTAGAGACACTTGAGGGCGATCAACTGGAAGTTTCTATTAGCTATGATTTGGCACAGGGAGTTGGATTTGGTTTTCCAGGGGCAAGCAATGCCAGCGGTGGATCCAATTGCGTCACGGTAACTGAAAGTGAGACGGAATACTGCCTCAATCCCATCGTTATCACTCCAACGGCAACTAGAAATTAGAGAACTTTGAGGAACCGATGAGCGATCACTCAGTGGGTTTGAACTGTAAAAAGTTTAACTTGATCTGACAGCCGCTTGCTTTCATAAAATTGCCGAGCCACGCAGTGAGGCAATAGGCGAACTGCTCGCATCCATCATCGAAGCTTTGGAACTTTCCCTTTCCAAGCCTGCAGTTCGCCGAATCCGGCCTAGTCATCAAGAATGGTAAGTACCTTCACAATCCGCAATGCCTCGCAGGTCCTGACACGAAACGAGCACGCCTCAGCGCCCTAATAGGAGCGCGAATAAATCATGCACGGCTGTAGTGCATGATTTGATTTTTTAGAACAATTCAAACGAGTTGTACTGACCGAAAAACTCTGCTAGTATCCACGCAAAATGCCCCCCAATAGCAATTATCTAGCATGGGTGCTGCCAATGAGATTTTGGAAATTACTTGCCTCAACTTTACTCCTCACGGCCTGCGGCTCTAAACGCGAGCTCAGCGCAAGCAAGGTCACTAATGGCGTTCGAATCGCGGAAGGCGAATTTCCAGCTGTCCGACAGATCCTTAGACGCAGCGGATCGAGTAACTATATTTGCTCGGGAACCTTTATAAGCGATAACGCGCTACTGACTGCTGCCCATTGTGTGGATACGCAAATCCCTTGGAATAACCGTCTGGAAAGTACAGGTGAACATGCCCTCCATGCTTGGCGTCATCTCGATTACCACGGTTCCATGGGAGGCAGCGACTTGGGTCTGCTCATTTTTCCAGACCATACTGCCACAGAATTTGCCTCCATTCGAGCGGCCTTGCCAAAAAAGGGTGATCCACTTGTCATCGTAGGGTACGGTAACAACGAAGTTTGGACGACTTCGTCCTGGTGGAGCGGCAAGCAAATAACAGGGAGCGGCGCTGGCATCAAACGCAAGGGAAGCAACGTTGTCGCGAGCCTAGACCACGGTATGATCCGCTTTTATGGAGTCCCAGGAAGAACGCCTAGCATAACGCCTGGTGAGAATGTGTTATCGGCCTCGGGGGATTCGGGAGGTCCGCTTTTTATAGATTCGGCTCTGGCAGGCATCACATCCGGTGGATGGACTGACATTGCCTCTTATGTCGACCTCACTAGCTGGGATTCATTGGGCTTCCTGGACTTCGCAAACAGCAAAGGTGCCCACTTGAATCGAGCCGACCGACCTATTCTAAACGCACTGCAATCGGTTAGCTTCGATCATCATGAAGGCAGGACCTCCTATTGGAAATGGACTATCAGCCTGCAAGGTGATACGGAACAAGTGCTCTGTGTAAATTATCACCTGGATCAAACGTTTCAAGACCAGTCCCGACGCAACTGTGATCGAGAAAACGACTTTGCTCTTACAGAAATCGGTTGGGGTGGCTTTACCATACGCCTGGACTTGGAGTTGACTCAGGGCCGTCGAATGACACTGAGACACGAACTGAAGTTGCCATGAGTAACCGATGGGCTTCATCTCTAGAGGGATCAGCATAAACCCAATGAAATCTCGGCAGAGGGCTTCTGGGTGACCATCGTGTTGCACCAAAGTTCACTTCTTTAAGAGCAAATCCATTTCGGTTCGCGCAATAGGCTTTGAATCCATGTTCCATAGCGAATTCATAAGAATTCATGAGTCGAAACAGCGATACAGCGCCAGTATGTTTTGCCTCTTCATGAATTCTCTTAGGCATTTCCATTAAAGTTTTTCCATCTTCAACATGATGTAGATGTACTCATCCTCTTGTGTTCAGTTTGACTTGAAATGCTTTGAACACCCAAAAGCCAATAGGTGACCATAGATCCTTTGCCTTTCACGATGATTTCACCTCGACGTTCAATCAAAAATCGATCACCGAGTAGTAAAGCGGTCTCACTTGTTATCTGGATGCGACCTGGCTCTGAATGACTCTCCATTCTTGATGCGATATTCACCGTATCGCCCCATAAGTCGTAAGCAAATTTGCTTTGTCCAATCACACCAGCAACCACTGGTCCTGAATGGACACCGATTCTAACATCTAGATTTGAGTTGCGGCGTTTGTTCACTCGTGCAATCGCTACCGCTAAATCCAAAGCAAAACGCGCGCCTCTATCGGCATGATCAGGGAGACTCTTAGGAATACCTGCTACTGCCATATAGGCATCACCAATAGTTTTTATTTTCTCTAGTCCATGACTCTTACAGGCAGAATCAAATTCAACGAACACTTCATCTAGCATTCCAACCAAAGCTTGGGAGTCCAGTCGGGAGGCAAGCTGAGTAAATCCCACGATATCAGCAAAGACCACTGTTACGTTAGAAAAAGCATCCGAAATCCGACTTGGCGAGCTTTTGAGTCGATCGGCTATCTCCTTGGGTAAAATGTTAAGTAACAACTCTTCTGCTCGATTGCGTTGTTTTACAATTTCTTTCTGCATTGTGATACCGCTGCGCCTATAGATTCCAGCAAAGGCGGCGAACATGGCAAATTCCGCAATCAAATTGATTGAGGATAAGGCTTCAATGAGCTGTGCATCAAGCCCGCCAAGAGTAGGATTTATTGGCATCATTAGATGGAGAAGTAGATACCATGCAAGAAAGAACAAGAGCAAAGGACCTATAATCCAACGATCCCGTGGTAACGCAATGAGCATGATTGCAACGGAATGCACCAGCATATAGTTCTGAAATTCAGCATCAGCACCAAACAGATAACGTAGCCCAGTGATCAATAGACCGGCTGCAATTGCAAATAAGAGTCCGCCAGCTATGAAGTGCTGCCTAAAATAGAGAAAAAAGAAGCAAAGGATGAGCGCGAAAGCAATGATTTCCAGTACAAAAAAAACAATTGGCACGCCGTGATTGAGCAGGAAAAGTGCGGCACTTATTAAGAGTAAGTTAAAACTCAGGATGGCAAGTGCAAGGACATTTGCTGTCCGAATAAAAGGAATGTCCTCCTCAGGCGTCGATAAATTGAAACCGTTATTCAAGAGTCGTTGCCAAAGATCTGCAGAAGCCATCTGTCATCCTTCTACTTCAATTCAGCCTTAGGTGTTCCTTGGGCTCTGTTGCAGCTACCGATGGCCATGATATCATAGGGCAAATCAATCCGGGAGATGGGCTATGCTTTTTGAGGTTCTGTCGCAAACTTTTCATAGACGCGATTGATTTTTCGAAGGTATCACCCCCAGGACGCAATTATCCTGCGAGGGCGTAAAACTGCTCAAAGGGAGTGGATCCTTTGATATCGATTTGGCCTTTTTTAAACACTTTATTCCAGAGATGATCTTTGCCGCTGAGATAAAGCTCTTTAGGCCCAGCATGGGCCTTATTCTTTGCCTCATACGCCTATGATCCTGCTCTACAATGTTGTTCGTCCCAGCGCCAGCGGTCTCCAACGGGTCGTGTTCTTTGTCGCATTTCGGCTTCAAACTCAAGACTAAAGCGTAGAACCCACCTATGAATGGTGGAATAGTCGACCTCAACGCCGCGCTCAGCCATTATTTCTTCAAGGTCACGGAGAGAAAGCTTAAGTCTGAGATTCCAGCCGATGCAGCTTAGAAGAGTCGATTTTCGATAGTGCCGTCCCTTGAAACTCAGCGCTGTATCGACTCATTGGTTAGGCCGAATTTGGCAAGATGACTAAGCTTCAGTCAAAATGCTAGAATTTTCTTGCGACAGAACCGCTTTGAGATTTTGATCGATGCTCGAGTATCTCTTGATAGACAAACTTATTTACAGTCCTATAATCTTCAGGAAATGAGCCGAACTCAACGCAAGCTCTATGGAGATCAAAATCCGGCTGAAACTTGAAATAGTTTTGCACCTTATGGGAATTGACTCGATAGGATCGTTGATCTATTCCCCCATCGATAAACGGTTCTGGTGCTCTAAAATGTTTTTGAACGATGAGTGCTGACTCAATTAGCGTTCTATTTTCAAAGGCGAAATTCCAGATTGAACCCGATTTCAAAGTGGCTAAATGCCTTTGTAATATAAAGTAGAACCTCGATAAGTCCTCAATGTTTACGGACGGGCGAAATCGATGAGGGCCAAGCACTTGAATAGCTCTACCTTGAGCTGCCTCCTGCATAAACCTATTAAAGGTTAAATCGAAGCGCATACGTTCCGACCGTCCATAAACTGTCGCCGCCCGTAAGATTTGAATATTCACTCTGTCTTGATATTTTGCCAGAATCTCTTCGCTGAGTGCCTTGTCGCGAGCATACTGAGTTAAGGGTTTGAGAGAAGTGCTCTCATCAACCCAGCCTTCATCTTGCTCGCCATATACACTACAGGATGATGCGAATACAAGTCCGCGAATTCTCTGATCGGCCAATATCTTAAGATAGCGATCAAAATTTTTCACATCATACAGTAGGCTTGTATCCAGTGATTTATCATAGCCAGGATCATTGGAAATCCCCGCTAGGTGAATGACGATATCACCTTCTTTTATGGTCGCTTTGAGAAGATCCCAATCAAAACAGGATCCGCGAATATATTGTAACGAAGGGTGTGGGTCGCCAAAAAGTCCCAAATCAAAGATGATTGGAATCGTCCCCTGTTTCCTGCAATAGCTGCTCAGTGCCCGCCCTATATAGCCGGCACCACCGACAATGATCAATCTTGCTTGGTCTAACATGTCTCAGCCCATCTGCGAAAATGTAACACCTAATCCCTCGAGTTTATCGACAAGCCCATCATAACCCCGAACTAGATGATGCCATCCATGAAGACAGGTTTCTGTGAGCAGGGGGTTGCAGATAATTGCGAGGAGCAGAGCTGCTGCCCCCCTCAGGTCTTGGGCCTCAATCCTGGGTGGGCAGCGATCAAAGGTACTGCTCGTTACCGAGAGAGAACCCTCCGCCTGACGCATATTGAGTCCGAGTTTATTCATCTCATCGGCATAGGAAAAGCGATCTTTCCAAACCTTTTCGGTAATAGATGACGTTTGCTGGGCTTCAACTTTACTGAGCATAAGTGCAAAGAAAGGTTGGTGATCACTGTAGATGGATTGGCTCGTCACTTCTATATCCAGAGATTTAAGACGGTACGGAGGCGTAAGTATAAGATCCTCGTTTATGATTTCCGGTATCAGATTCATTCCGTCCAAACAACGAAACTCAGCGTCCAACCCCGCCCTTAAGCGATCCATCTTGACGATTTGATGAATCCTGAGAGGTTTTGCTGACATAACCGCCAACGCGACAAATGTCATGACCTCACTGGGGCAACTGACAAGCTGAAATTTGGGTAGAAATTTCTCGAAGTCCGTTCGTCTGATGTCGATCCGATTTCGGCTGCTTTGCACAGAAAATCCAGACATTTCCAGGTATTCCAATAACTCGAGAACATCTGGTTTATAATAGGGGTGGAGGATGGTTGTTGATTGAGTGTTGGTAAGCGAGCACAGAATGGCGAATTTCGTAGCACCCGATACCTGTGGTCCTGTCACAACATCGGATCGATCGGAATAGTCCCGAATGTCTATGACTACGTTTCGGTCTAGATGTGTCGAGCGTCTACCGTAAAAGAAAGTTTCACTTTCCTCAAATGCATAGCCAAACTCTCCGAGGATCGCCGCCAAATGTTCGGTCGGTCGACCTTTTGCGTAGCGCTTGTCAAGGCTGCAGCCTCCAGAAGTACCAAATCGCGCTTCTTCGAAGCGGAGTAAAAAAGCCAGGAACAGATACTGAGTTCCATGGACGGCATTGGTGAGTTCCTTGCTTGGGTAGGAAGGGCGGAGCAAGTGGCTGTCCAAAATAAGACTGCGACCACTAAAATTCACGATGCCTCCGGACTCCCGCAAAATTTCAGAAAAAATATCTATATCTAAGACCTTAGGACAGTTTTCAAGAATCAGATCGCGATTCAAAATAATCGATGCGCAGATAATAGGAATGGCTGCGTGCTTGAATCCCGAAACCTGAATGGAAATCTCGTCACATTGCAGTCCACCGCTGACCCTTAAAGCCGAAAGCGCGTCCAAATTCATATGATTACTGACTCCAAGCTGGTTTTGATCGCATTTAAAAAGCTAGGATCCTCGTGAATTGTCATTCTCAGGCAATGCAAGTGGTCTATTTTTCCGAGATCCTTGACTATGATTTTTCTTGAGTTAAGTTCGGCCAATAGCTGAAGCGCCCAAGACTGATCGATGAAGCGTAGCGTTAGAAAATTGCTGTGAGATCTGGGAACTTGGATTCGCTCTGAAAGGTTTGTTGCGAAATGCATGATACCATCCCTCGCCGTAGCTATGAGCTTCCGTTCTTCGGCTATTTCCTTATCGTGTTCAAGGAGTTGGACCACAAACTGAAGGGTGGCACTAGGAATAGTATTGTGGGGTCGAAGCTTCCGAAGGGTTTCAGAAAGAGTGCTTTGGCTCAAACTGATCGCAAAGCGCAGGCCTGCAATGCCGTATGATTTTGAAAAACTGCGAACTTTAAGAAGAGTATCGCAGTCCTCGTATTCAGGAGAATGAATTTCGTCAGAAAAGCCCCAGTATGCTTCATCGAGTACAAGAGCGATTCCCCTATCTTTTGATAGCTTTAGGCATGCATTCACCTGCTCTTTGCTCATGCTACTTCCAAAGTGCGAGCAGGGATTTGTGAGAATCAGAATATCGAAATGTTCTTTGCGCCAGGCTTGTTCGATGGTGGAAGCCATATTTTTTTTGAGGCTAGAAATCACCTGAAATGGAACCCCAAACATTCTTAGGTAGAGTTCGGCATTGGCATAGAAAGGTGGAACCAAAGCCACTCGTGAACCGGCAATCGCCGCAACCATCGCAAAATATTTGAAAAATTCGTCACTCCCACTAAAAACATTCAGATCTTGACACTTAACATGCAGCGCTTTCGCGATCTGCTTCAGATATTCACTCCACGGGGGATAACTGCAAATGTCAGCAATACATTGCCTTCTGAAACTGTCATACACTTGCTGAGCAATCGTCGAATTGAATTCGTTGCTCGAGGCATTTACGAATCCAGAATATTGTCTCTTGACTGGAACCTCAAAGTCTCGAAACAATGTGTTCCAGGCGCTCCATGATTTTATCTCTAACTCTTGCACTAGAAGGTCTCATGAATACGAGTAGGTTTATCAGTCTTGTTTGAGTAAAGATACTTGTAGTAATCCTGTTCGCCGGCTTCGTGCTTTCGGAAGAGCTGCCTATTGAATGTTGAAATGTCAAACACACTCATGGTTTCGTCAATCTGAAGGTAATCAGCGAGAATAGTCGGTCGAACACGAACGCCCTTTTCTACGAGATATTGGGTGAGTTCTTGAAGGCTTGGAAGATCATTGGGGCTTAAGCCATAGACCAGGAAGCAATTGAGTTCGATGCCAAGACTGTTGCACCATTCGATCACGAGTTCCAAATGTGATTGATTGGCTCTCTTACTTCGGGGGAGTGAGCGCATGGCAAATTCATCTGTCGATTCAATTCCAAGGCTGATTCGGATGCATCCTGCTCGGGCCATCTCTCTGATCATCTCTTCCGTTAAGAGATTGAGAACAGCTGTGCACTTCCATGGCTTGCCTAGTCCAGACGAGTGGTAGGTTCTGCAGAAATCAAAAACCCAGGCCCGGTCAAGGTTCCAAGTTGGTGCATAGAACGAAAAATAATCGAAAAATTGTGACCGGAACGCGGATTCGAGGTAGCTCATGACTTTAGGTACGGGAACTCTGCGCTCAAGCTTTCCCTGAATAAGTGGGACATCACAAAAGCTGCAGGCAATCGGACAACCCCGAGCCATTGGCACGACGAGTTCTAACTTTTCGGGAATGCCGCAAAATTTATTCAGGTCAAAAGCATAAAATTGCTGAATTTGTCGGTAGGGGATTTCTTCGATATCTGGAAGTACCAACTCTTCGCCTCGCAAGGAGCGATTCGAGACCTTGGTTCTCACAAATACTCGTTCCTTGTTGCGAATCAGAAAGTCTTCGGGCAGCGTTCCTTGTCGTAAGCTTGCTACAAAGTTCTCAGCGCCAATTTCCGGGTCGCCTTGGCAATGAATGCCATCAAGGTCGAACTTCTTAAATATCTCAGGCTTTAAGCTCGAAAGGCGCCCGGTAGTGATGACTAAGGTTGTGGGAAGGAGTTTGCGTGTATAATAGATTGTGCGCTCAAAGCTGTCGATGGCGTCAAAGTCATTTACTAAAATGACGAGATCAAAAGGTTCGCTCACAAGCCGAATAAAATCTCTCCACGAATATCGCATGGCACAAGCGTCGACTGCTTTGACTGCAATATCTGGGTATTTTCGGCGAAGATGAGAGGCAATTTGGAAGCAAATGAGATGGTGCCCTGCGTTGAAGTAGCTTGGAATATAGGGCGGAATAAGACAAAGAACATTCATTTTGAATCCCCCTGGAAACTACATTCAGAATCGCAAGTTCTGGCTTCAAGACGGAACTCGCCAACTAAAAGGCAGCAAGGCTGTCCCAACTGCTGAACTCCGGAATCTTAATTGAGTGAAATGAATTGGCAAGATATCATAGGTCGGAAATTTTGGCAAGAATTTGCGGGAGCGATCAGGTCGGACACAAGTCGGCCCGACCTCGTTCATTTCAGATGCTGGCCATAGCGTTATCGGAGAGTTCTGGAAACATCTTTTCGACACTGTTGCCTTGCAACTTCGAGATGCCAGAATTCAGCACTGTGGAAGACGCCTTGTTTAGGCTATCGATGGCTCTATTGTTAAACGTAATGGTCTTTTTCAATAGAGTGTTTTCAGCCCGCAACTTGGCCAAGTCATCACCTCCATTGCTGAATTCATCAAGGGCGACTTGAATTTCCTCGATTTCTTTTTTAGGATTTGACATTAATCTATTGGAAGGATTCTTAGCTGCAGCGATGAGCTTGCGTACTTCGTCAATTTTTATATTGCCAGAGCTGAGATCAACCATGGCATTACCAGCCGCAAGAGTCTTCGAAATCTCTGCTGTGCCAGCCACAAAAGCCGGCAATGTGCTGTCGATGCGGGTTGCTTCGGTGCTTGATACGCAGGACCCGCCCGATTCGGTTGCAGCTTTACATCCAATCAAGAGCATCGGGACCAGGAGAGTAGCTTGCTTCACCTTCATGACAATCTCCTATTCAAAAATTGACAAGTTACGGAATTCGCCAGAAAATCCATCACGAATAGAATTTCAAAATTCTATTCATGGTTTCTGAATCTGGGATAAGCATATCATATCAGGATACTTGGAGCCCATCTGAAAACTCGGGATAAGTTCGGTGCAGCGCAGTGTCGAAGGCAATAGCACGTGTCCGAGGTTTTAGGATGGGTCATTAGGTTAAAACAGTTAGAGTGGGCACATTCCCGCAGATAGCACAACCGCTTGAATTTGACTAGTGGCTCAATCCTAGGAACTGAATCTTCAGTTCAGAAGACGTGAGTCTTTGAAAATTCTATTTCATCTGCCTCTGGAAGGCCGTTAGGGTATCCGATTTTTTTGAAAGACTAAGCCGATGACAGGTGGAAACTGCTCGAAATTCTGCCAACTCAGCTCTTCAGAATCGGCCTTTTTTCTAAGGTACAATTCTTGAAGGTCAACTATACTATATCCAGTTTCAAAAGCTGGAGCTAGGATATCATTCAAGCTGCGATGATAAATCTTGTGTGGTTCTGGTTGCCCTATCATACCAATCTGCATACCTTCAAATGCATCCCTATAGCGAGAAATGGCCATTTCTTTGATGGCCTCACCGTTTTCAGCTGACGCCTTTGAATTTAAAATAAATCGATTGACTGAAGTGTTAAAAGCAGGATGGGAAGTGGTGATAATAAGACGACCTGCGTCTTCGAGAGCGAAAAAGGTGTTCTGAAAGAACGCTTTTACGTCGGGCAGGTCCATGAGAACCATATTAGAAACTACAAGTTCGAATGATTGTGCGAAGGGTTGCACTTGCTCCTTATTGAGAATATCGAGCTTCGCAAAGTTCAGAAAAGGCGATTGAGTCCAGCGGGATCGGGCAATCTCAATGAAACGTTGGCTGACATCGGTAGCCGTGACACGATACTTAAGATCGGCTATTTTTGCTGCGAACAGACCACTGCTGCAACCAACTTCGAGCACCTTGCAGGGTGGCTTTTTACACAGCTGATGCAGCGAAAAAGGCTCAATCATCTCGTGATAGAATTGATTGCCTGCAGCCGTCTTGCTATCCCAATAGTCTGCTATTCGATCCCAGATTTGGATATAGGACTGGCTCATCGCAAACTCCTTTGAATCAAAGTCTTACACTGATGGGAGCTCAAAGTCAGAACAGGCACTGGACTGCGACTGAGGATAATATGCTGCTGTTTGCCGTAGAGGCATTCAAATAGGACAATCTTTTTAACAAAAAAGACGAGCCCTTGTACGAGTTGCGGCAAAGTCAGTCGAATATAAGGAAGTCTTGGGGGGCGTAGGCTTATATTTCGTTGAAGAGACCGCAGTAAAAAAGCCTTCATGACTGGAAATCCCGAAGCCCTGATCTCGATACAGAGATCGGCATGTTGGAGCCTAAGCTCCAGACTATCTTGGTAGTTGCCTTCGATAATCCATCTCTCGAGCGCCAGGGTGCTACCTATTCGGCGCTCTAATTCAGCCTTTGAGACTCTTTGCCAACTTTCGTCCCAGTTCAACTGATCTAAGCCAAAGTAGGGTAATTTGGTAATATTCGCCAAATATTTCGCTAGAGTGGTTTTGCCAGATGCGGGACGCCCCACAACCAAGATGCGCTTGTACCGAGTCCAATGCAGGTTTTCGAGCAAGTTATCGTTGGCTAAAGTCGTGTCCGTCATCGGTATTCCCGCACGAAAATTTTGCGGCGAAACATGGCGATTTCTCCATTTAAGCAGCTTATAAGACGAAGCGTATGAAAACCACTTGGCACATCGCTCGAGGTTTCTGGAACCATGACGTATAGCAACGATTTTTCTTTGGTATAGGACTTCAAAGTCTGCACCAGTTTGCGCTTTGAATAGCGTTCTTCGACTTCAATAAGTAGGGAACCCGTCGGTACTTCGGGGCTCTTTATTTGGACGAACCAAGACCATGAAGTTTTGGCCATTACTTCAGTTGGCCCGATAACTTCAAGCTGGATTCCCCCTTCCGTTTCAATGGACAAGGGCCCGCAGGTCGGACAAATTTTTCGAATTCTAAATCCATAGCTCATTGGTACGCGATAGCTGAATGTTAGATTCTGGCACGTGCTACATATCTTGCCGTCTTCGGCAGGTATTCCTCGCTTACGATAGAGGTTGTCTATCTGATCAAAGAGATCGGTCTTTCTTGGCAATTGGGCCAATACCTCGAGGACTAAGAGGTCTATTCTCTGTATTTCGGTCTCGATTTCGCTAGATAGGTCTTCGAAGTATAGAGTATCGATCGTTCCCATCGCCAAGCGTTCTTTCAAGCTGTTCAGGTAGCCTTTTATGAATGTCCTATTTCGAACAATCGCTGAAAGGATTGGTTCCATAGCAGCACTCTTTCTTGATTCTCGAATCGCTGACCATTGATCAAGAAGGTTCGAGTAATTTCCGAGATACCGCTCTACACGAGAAAGATGCTGCGTTCCTTGGTTTTCGTAGGCATCTTCAGCTGTGTAGGTGATCGACTGACCCCGTAATTCAATTCCTGTCAATCTGGTGTCGATAAGTGGGGGGAGTTCCAGATCGGCTTTTGCAACCCAGCTCAAGCGCGGCTTATCGACTTTGAGGCCAGGATTACCCAAGAGCACCACTGGCCGAATACTGAAGAGGCGCTGGTAGATATCATTGATTGCGTCTTTGATTTTCCCCAGTGGTAGTCCTGACAGCAGCAATCGCATGATGGAATGGCCCAACCCTATAGGGAGAGCTACAGCATGGGTCGTAGCAAAAACAGCCTTGGCGCGGGCAAAGGCTGACATCATCAAACTTCCCTTAAGAGGAAATTGCGCTGTTCGAGTAAAAAAAGAATTGCATTGCATGAAAAAAAAGACTTCGGCGCGAATAGCGTCTACCGAATAGCCGGCTGTCCCGGCTGCTTCGGCTACATGGCACCGAGTTCCACTGCAGATTCCGTTGGAGCTTTCAGGAGCGCTGCAAATCACTAGGGATCCTAGTTTGCTGTGGGCATTATCTCCGTGACCTTCCACGACACAGCTTCCCCAAGCCCATTCTGTGAAATCGGCGGACGGCTCGAGATCAGCGTGGAATATGGAAATCGCATCCTCAGCCTGCGCCCCATTTAGATGGAGAACGCTGCCGTTGAAATGTTCACATTTGAATTTCTCTAAAAGCTGGTGAAAGTGATGGACTGTCGGCAAGGGCAATAGGCTCCATGAAATGCCGAGTGAGAAAAGAGTCTTTTCTAGGCGAATAACTGTGGCGATAGTGAGTTCTGATTCCATACCTATAATGACAAGTGAACAACTTTCACCGATTTTGCTAAGGTGATCTTCGAACCGGAATGCTCGAACTTCGATTTCCAAACTAGCATATTCGGAATGCAGAAGGGTGTACGCTGATTCAAGTGCCATAAATTCCAGCATCTAAATCCTTCAATTCTATTGGATTTGAGTAGGATCTTAAAAATTAATAGGTAGGACTGCAATGAATTTCAGCTATGAGAACCCAGAACATCTGAATTTCATGAATTTCGTGAAAAATGGTGCCGTAAATTTTCGCTTTGCATTTAGGAATATTAGGGATCAACCAATATACAGAACTGGCACCCTTAGACATTGGGATCGTGAATTAACCTCTTATGTCCGATCTCAGCTGCAGATCGAAACTTACCTTGATTTCAATGGCCCAGGTGACCGGCCAGAAGCCGTCGTGAGGAATTGCCAAGAGTCAGCTATGTGTCATGAAAGTTTTCCCCTTGTGGACTATGCTCAGCCCTATCGGCAAAACTTGGTTCCCACACCTGCCAACTACTCTTCGTCTTATCTGGATCTACTTTTGAAGTATAGCGATGTTTTGCTAACTATTCTTTCTAGGATTCTCCTTCACCGTGCAGGCCTACTCTTTGGGTGTCTCCTTGGTAAAGATCGGACCGGCCTCGTTGCCATTTTGTGCGAAACTTATCTTGGCGTACCCCGGGAAAAAGCGATTGAACATTACCTGTTGTCCAATAATTATTTGGCACAAAGTTCACCACTCTTGAGCGATCTGGCCAACAAGCGAGGAGTGACAATTCCAATGTATCTGCAACGCATCGAAGCCAAAGAGCAGAGTATCGTTGGCTTCTTGAAGGAAGGTGAAGTTTTGATAGCCCAGCTGTTTGCTAAATTGGATATACTCGTGAAACAGCTTGAGGGCGAGTAAACTTCGTACCTTCGAACAATCAATCGCGTCTATGAAAAGTTTGCGACAGAACCCTTTATAGGGCAGTTTTTTTCAATCGAAAGGATTCGTCGATCCAGATTCGAGGGGGAAGTCTTTCACCTCGCTTACGGGCACCCAGGACGGCGCTCCGTCGCTCTGCGTCGATCCAGAAGAGACCGCCGATCGCGGAATCGAAGTAAGATAGATCATCAGAAGTTTTCGCGCCCGAAATCTCTGGAAATTGGATCCAGCTCCAATAGGCCAAACGGTAATAGGGGACTTCGAACAGTGGGATGTAGCAGGCATCCTCATAAACAAATTGCTGAATTGCATGAGCCTTTTCGATCCTTTTCCGGTCATCGCTGGCATGTTCGTACTCCTCGATGAGTTGATCCAGGACGGGACTGGCCGTATTGGAAAAATTCGAAGTCTGCGGTTTGCCCGCTTCACTCGAATGGAAGCGGGATCGATACTCGGGCCTGTAGGGGGTACCCCAAACCATAAAGGCAACCTGGTGTAGCTTATCTCGAAAGCTTTTGAAGGCCATACCGTAGTCCATAAGCTGCAGCTGGAGGTCTATACCTGCCTTCCGCGCATCATCCTGCAAAATAAGGAGACGTGGGGTCATATTTGATTGACCATAGCTGACCTGGGCGGTAAGAGGCTTTCCATCTTTGCTGCGAATACCTTCTGCATTGCGTTCGCTCCATCCAGCCTGCTTGAAGAGTGCGTCCGCCTCTTTCAAATCAAATTTTCGGGCTTTTATGTTCGGGTTGGTGAAGGCTCCATAGCCCTGAGAAATGCCTTGTAAACGTTGAAATCCGTCGCGCAAGAGTTCATCAATGACTCGATCAACATTCATGGCATGAGCAAAGGCGATGCGAACTCGCTTGTCTTGGAAGGGACCATAGGCTTGATTCAAGATCAAAGCGTAATCATTGCGAGGCGTATCGTTGTAGGCTTGGAGCTTATGGATATAGCCTTTGGTGAAGGCGTCCTCGCCTGGACTTGGTTTCCATAGATCGGGATTGGTAATAGCCATCGCATCGATTTCACCGATTTTAAGGTACTCAAAGGCGATTTGAATATCCGGAACGACTTTCAGCACGATCTCATCGATATTGAAGCGATTGGCAAAGAACGGCAGGTCTTTAGCCCACCAATCTTTTTTTCTTTGAAACACCACTCTGCGGGATTTTTCGACTGTCGCTAGAGTGTAGGGACCAATGTTGGGTGGGACCAGCCAATTGAATTTGCTCACAAAGTCTGGACCCAGCGTGCCATAAAAATGCCTGGGCATGGGTTTGAGGTTGGTCATCAGCAGGCGATCGGTCGAGGGTTGAGTTAGAGTGATGGCGATGACCTCTGTGCCGGTCTTCTCTTGAAAGCTTTCCACCTTGGCAATCGTGCTCGTGTAGTATTCATTGGACCAAGGCGATTGAATGAAGGGTGAGCGCATGAACTCTAGGGTAAACAAATAGTCGCTGGCCTTGACCGGCTGCCCATCGGACCAGCGGGCCCCAGAGTTCAAACGATAGAAAACCGTTTTCCCATCGGCAGCAAGAGCCCAATGACTCGCTAACATCGGAATCCATGACTCATCATTAGGATGCATGGTGAGCAGAGACATATCATTGTCATCAAGCAGACGGCGAAAGGAACTGGCAGCATCGGGACCGACCTGGCGTAAGGTCAGCGGAAACGATGGAATATAGCTGACCAGCTTGCCACCTCTTTGAGCTTTGGGACTGCCTAAAGATTTGGGTTGAGCCTGTGTTTGCCAATGCAGGGACGCTGGTGGCTCAGCACCCCATAAAGTTCCCGAGCCGCAGCATAGAGCGGCTGTTAGGATAAGCGCAGGGCAAAGAACGAGCCACCGGACCATAAAAATCTCACCGATAGTTTTGTGTTTGCCTTGGATTCTGTTTGTTTCGAATAGCTTCGCCGATCATTGTCACTGCTGTCAAGGACACAAATAAGCCAGCCAGAACAGGAGCAGCAATCCACCAGGCGTATGGCTTTTCCATGGCTTGGTGCAGCAGATCACCCCAACTGGCTTCGGGTGGAGGCAAGCCAAAGCCTAGAAAATCAAGCGAGGTGAGAGTCACTAAAGCACTGGCAAGAGAGAATGGCAAAAGTGTGAGCATGAATGGCCAAATTTGAGGCAATATATGAAAGCCCAGAATGCGCAAAGGTGATAGTCCCAGCAGGCGAGCTGCTGTGATGTAGTCCTGTTCTTTCACTTGCAAGATAAGAGCACGAAAGTAGAGACTCACACCTGGCCAAGAAAAAAGACTGAGAATAAGTACAAGTAGAAATTTATTGATCACGACAAGGCTGGCAATGGCGATGGCAATATAGAGAAAAGGTATCATCGACCAGATTTCGATACCGCGCTGCAGAACTAGGTCCAACCACCTCGGGCCCATGGCACATAGAGTCGCAATCACAAGACCCAAAGTCCAGGTCAAAGCCAGAAAACCCAAAGCGAGCAGAAGCGCTGTGCGAAAGCCATAGATAAATCGAGCCAGAACATCACGTCCGGAGCTATCGGTTCCAAGAATATGTGCATCCGTCCCATCAGGTGCTGCAGGAGGCGGGCGCTTCAGATCCAGAGTTAGAGGGCTGAATGGAATGAGAGGCATAATGATTCGATTCGAGCTGCTCTCGGCTTGCCACTTTGCTTGAAGCTCGCGATAGTTTGTTTCCCAAGCATAATCTTCGCCAAAGAAGTGGCCCGGCCTTTGCACCGACAAGCTTGGAGCATACCATTGGTTTTGGTAGCGTACTAAGAGAGCTCGGTTATGGATCCACAGCTCGGCGCTTAAGGCGCTTAGCAGCAGAATTCCAAATGCGCCCACACAGATGTGCATCAAAAAGCTGCGGTTTTGCACGGTCCTCAAAGGTTTCATTGGGCCTTGTCCTTTGTCCAGCGAATACGTGGATCGGCCCATGACAGGCAAAGGTCTGACAAGAGATTGCCCAGGACATGAAGCAAGCCTGCAACAGCCAGTAGGCCTATTACCAGGGGGTAGTCTCGTTCAGTCAAAGCTTCGAAGCTGAGCATGCCGAAGCCGTTCAAATTGAAAATGCGTTCGATGAGAAAGGAGCCCGCAAAGACCAGACTCAGCTGATGTCCGAGTTGACTGACGATGGGGATCAAAGCCAGAGGCAAAGCATGGTCCAGGAGGGCTTGGCGGCGGCTGGCTCCTTTGGCGCGAGCCATTTGCACGGCATCACCCTGCATCTCTGCCGTCAGATTATCTTTTAGAATAAAGGTGAGCACGGCCATCTGATGAAGGCAGTAGGCCAAGAGTGGTAAGGTCGCGTGATGAAGGATATCGAACAGTTGATCCAAGCGCCCTTTATCCGCAAAGTCTTCACTCGTGAGTCCTCCCATTGGAAAATAGCCACGAGTCGCGACCAGAAAAAACAGCACGATAGCCATCATGGATGAGGGGATGGCATGAAAAAACAGCAGAATATTCTGGGTGAGCTTGACCAAGAGATGATTGGGTTGAAAAGCAAAGCAAAGAGCCAGGACAATACAGAGCCCATAGCTACACAAAAGCGAGCTGAACCCAAACAGAAGAGAAACCGGTAGACGGCTCTGCATAAGTTTGGCGACAGGTTCCTGATAGCGCAGTGAGGAACCCAAATCGCCTTGGATGAGTGAAGTCAGCCAGCCCGCATAGGCCTTCAGGATGGGCTTATCTAGGCCGTAGTAGGCACGCAGTGATTGCATTTGCTCGTCATTGAGGGTAAGCACGGGACTGCGGGTGCTGGAGGATGCTTGCTCCTGGGCGAGACGAAGGTCGAGAGGCCCGCCCGGGATCAGGCGAGTGATTGCGAAGATCAGAAGGGTCATGCCGAGGAGTGTGACGGGCATCAATAGGATCCGACGCATAAAGTAGTCGAACATAGTCTCTTCCTCTGCTTTTCTTCCATGATGCCCTGGTTTGCTGGCAGAGGACAAGCTCCGCCTGCTCCTCTCAGCAGAGAACGGAACTGATAGAATGGAAGAGCTTGCTTCCGATCGGCAATCAGCTCCAAGATCAAGAGGTTTGTCCATGTATATTTTGGTTGTGAATTGCGGCAGCTCTTCGTTGAAATTTCAGTTGATCGATATGCTCGATAGGGCGGCTCTGGGAGTCGGCGAAAGCTGTCTAGCTCAAGGCGTGGTCGAACGCATGGGTGGTCAGGCCTTGCTGACTCTGGTAGCGGGCTCACGTAAAGTGCGAAGAACGGCCCTGGTTAAAAAAGCTCGTGATGCTCTCGGCTTGGTCTTCGAGTGGTTGGTCAGTACAGAGGCAGGCGAGCCGGTGATTCCCAGCTTAGCATCAATCCATGCCGTCGGGCATCGCGTTGTCCACGGGGGAGAGAAATTTCGCCATTCCGTGTTGATCAATAGCCAAGTCATCGCTGGACTTGAAGATTGTATTGATCTTGCTCCGATTCACAATCCAGCCAACATCAATGGCATTCGTTCCGTCGCTGAAATCCTGGGTCCAGAGATTCCTCAAGTAGCAGTCTTCGACACGTCCTTTCACCTGACGATGCCGGAGCAGGCCTGGATGTATGCCATCCCATATTCCCTGTATCGAAGGCATAAAATCAGACGCTACGGTTTTCATGGGACATCCTGCCGCTTTGTGTGTCAGCGTTATCGAGAGCTGACGGGACTGTCAGAGGAGGCCACCAACGTGATTATTTTTCACCTGGGCAATGGCTGTTCAGCGACAGCAATCCTGAATGGGCTGTCGGTGGACACCTCCATGGGCATGACGCCGGTCGAAGGCCTGATCATGGGCACTCGGACCGGTGATATCGATCCGGGCGTCCTGGATCTCATGGCCTACAAAGAAGGTCTGGATATTCATGAAATCCAGTCTCTTCTCAACAAACAGTCGGGATTACTCGGAGTATCTGGCTTAACCAATGATATGCGGGACCTTTTGGAAGAGGTCGAGGAAACAGACGATCGACGAGCCAAGCTGGCGATTGATATGTTTTGCTATAGAGCGCGCAAATATCTGGGGGCCTATTTGGTGGCTACGGGGGGTGTCGATGCCATCATCTTTACCGGAGGCATTGGCGAAAACGCCGATGTCATTCGCCAGCAAATACTCTGCGGTTTGCAAAGATTTGGTATTGACCTAGACCCTGTAAAAAATAAGCACACCACGCGAGGCGGGGAAGGTATGATCAGCCGTGAGGGTCTTTCACCGCAGGTTTGGGTCATTCCCACCAATGAAGAGCTCATGATTGCTCGCGATGTGCGAGACCTGGTATCGGGCCTAAAGGGTGAAGAAGCTTTGTCATGAACGACCTGATCTCTGTTCTTTATGAGGACGAGAGTCTCCTGGTGGTGAACAAACCTGTGGGCATTCTCGTCCATCGCAGCCAGGATACCTCGCTGCGTGAGCCGGCAGTGTTGCAAATCATGCGCGATCGTGTGGGGCAGCGGTTATATCCGGTGCATCGATTGGATCGGCCCACATCAGGTGTTCTGGTGTTTGCAAAATCTTCCGAGGCAGCTTCGCAGCTCGGGCAGCAGTTGGCTCAGCATCTTTTTCAGAAAACGTATCTGGCCATAGTTCGCGGCTGGGCTCCTGTGCAGCTCAACATAGATCATCCCTTGAAGGATTTGGACGATGTTTCGGGCCCTGCTCAAAATGCCGGCACTGCATTAAGACGCTTAAATCAGGTGGAACTGCCCGTAGAGGTTGATCGCTATCCTAAGACCCGCTACAGCCTGGTTCTTTTGCAGCCAAAGACCGGGCGTCGCCACCAATTGCGTCGCCACTGCAAAAGTATTTTTCATCCTATTTTGGGTGACACCATCTATGGGCCGGCAATTCACAATCGCTTTATTCGCCAGGAATTTTCCGTTCATCGCTTGCTCCTGCATCATCAAGAGTTGACACTGCAGCATCCCGCCGATCAACGTCTTGTGAGCTTCAAGGCGCCTCTCGATGAAGATTGGCAGAAGATGCTGAAGGTTTTTGCCTGGGATTCAAGCGTCCTTGGGATGAATCTCTAGCTTCCGCTCAGCCTATCTCGATGTGGCCTTAATGGCATAATTATCATCTTGAATGTCCGAGAAAATGATTATGACGAATTTTATTAGGTAAAATACCAATAAGAAGTTGACACTCATTCAAGGCTGTTTTATTAACTGACCAGCCGGTCAGATTCCGGCTGCAAGGGTAGGCACGCATAAGAAGGGGAAGAGACTATGCATCTAGGAACAAAACTAGCTTTATTTGGCAGTTTGTTGGTTATGACGGCTTGCGGTCAGGCGCCCAAGCCAAGCTCAACTAGCAAGATCATCCTCGGTACTAACGATCTGACTTACTATACTAAGGACAACCGCATCTCAGGCTCTATCGGTGTGATGGCTGTCGGCTGTACGGCGACACATATTGGCAGTGGATATGTTATTACGGCTGGTCATTGTGTCACAACGAACTACTGTACTGAGGATATGGATGTCTACTGGAGCTATTTGAATTCTACCAAGACGGCCAAAAGCAAATCGTCATGTTTGGAAGTTGTGGATCACTATCTTGGCGATGACATTGACTACGCAGTGATTCGGGTATCGAACCCTCCAGCGACGAGTCTGCGCCTTAACGCTAGCGATCGTCCCCAGCGGGGCAATCCGCTGACCATCTATTCCCATCCGAGCCTGCGTCCTCTGTCCTGGTCGGGTTGGTGTGCGGTGGGTGAAGTCGGCTATCAAGGAAGTCACTTTTCCTACAAGTGCGACACCGAAGGCGGCAGCAGCGGTGCAGCAGTTCTCAATAAGAATTATGAGATCGTCGGGATTCATAATTTCGGATCAGCCGCTAATGGCCTGAATGCGGCCAGCTACGTGGCCGATATTGCGACTCTTCGTTCTTTGGCGAGAAGTCTCTAAGCGATTCCTTAACGGATTGAAATCCTCATTCTCGAAGAAAGCCTTCTTCGAGAATGTACTTTTTTCGACTCTTGCGTTTAGCCTGCCGCTGCAAGCCTTCCCTTGGGAATCACCAGTGTGAGGCATGTGCCTCCCCCATCGTCGCGATTGAAAATGTCGAGTTCAGCCTGCAAATCCTGGCTAATCTGCTGAATGACGCTGAGTCCGACGCCTCGACCGCTGCCTCGGGCTTCAGCCAACCTTCTTAAACGAGACCAATCAATTCCTGCACCTTTGTCCTGAACTTCCAAATGAAGATTCAGAGGATCCTGCCAGCTGACGCAGTTGGCTACGCTATAAAGAGTCGTTTTTGCCGAGAGCTTCGGGTATGGTAAACCCCGAATCTTGGTCCTGATTGGATCGATTAACTTCGAGAAGACCCATGAAAGTATTCGTAATTCTGCCAACTTACAATGAGAGAGCCAATATTGGCAGGATGATCAGCAGTCTGGATCAAGTGTTCAAGACTGTGGCTCACGACATGAACATATTGGTGGTCGATGATAATTCGCCCGATGGCACACAAGATGTCGTACGCGCGATGCAGGCCACTCATCCTTATTTGCAACTGATAACTGGACAAAAAGAAGGCTTGGGCAAAGCTTATATTCGAGGCATGGAAGAGGCTTTGCGCCTTGGTGCTGATGCGGTCTTCGAAATGGACTCAGATTTCTCCCATGATCCTTTGGATGTTCCCCGACTTTTAGCCAGCTTGGAAGCTGGTGCGGATTTCGTCATCGGCAGTCGCTATGTTCCAGGAGGCAGTATTCCCGCAGAATGGAGCCTCTATCGCAAACTCAATTCAAAATTCGGTAATATCGTGGCTCGGCATGTGGCTGGGATTTCGCGGATTCGAGATTGTACGGCAGGCTTTCGTTGCATTCGTAGCTCGCTCTTGCGTGATTTGGACCTGGGATCGATTCGGACCCAAGGCTACGGATTTCAGGTGTCTCTCTTGCATGCAGCTTTTATTTCCGGTGCCGTGATTGAAGAAATACCCGTGCAGTTTACCGATCGGGTGGAAGGCGAATCCAAGCTGGGTATGAAGGATATCATTGAATTCATCCTTAACGCAGCCGCCATTCGAGTGCGCGGTCTGGAAACATTTGGTAAGTTCTGTGCGGTCGGACTATCGGGAGTTTTTGTCAATTTGGGCGTTTTTTCCCTGCTGACGGGCATGGGCCTGTCGAAGTTTTTTGCTTCGCCCTTGGCCATTGAAGTATCGATACTGTGGAATTTTTTATTGAATCATCGATGGACGTTTGGACAGAGAAAAACAGGTCGAGGTATCACGATCAAAGGCCTGCAATTCAATCTTGTATCGCTGGCTTCCCTGCTGATCAGCTTCGGAACTTTTGTACTGCTGTCGACCCTTTTCCCGGCTGGAAATCCCTATCTGTTCCAGGTTCTTGGAATTATTCCGGCCACAGGGGTCAACTATTTCTTGAATTCCTACTGGACCTTTGTCGATCGGAACAAAGATGCGAAATCACCAAGGAGAGTATCTGAGTCGAAAGCTTGTCTGCCCTTGGAAGGTGGCAGTTAAGGCCCAATCGAGTTTGGATCCTGTCAGTCATTAGCTTCGCCGAGTTTCCAGGTAAAATACACCGGATTGTGGTCAGAGAAGTAGCGAGAAAATGTCGATTCAGTTTCCAAGCAGACACTCGGTCGACTCTCGCAGTACCCGGAAGCTCGCACAAAACCTTTGAGATTCAGCACACCAAGACTCGCATCCTCGGCAACGCTTTTACTCAACTTGGGGTTGACCAGGACATGATCCAGGCAAGCTCGAGCGCTCGTATTGGTCGGGATACAGGATTCATTCAAACTTCGATAACCAAGCTGGTTCACCTTCAAAAAAGACTGGCGCAAGTCTTCATAGTAATCGGAACGGAGTTGGGTATTCTCCTCAGAGACTTCGCCGCTATTGATGAGCTCTGTTTCGGCTTGACTCAAGTTCATGTCACCCATGACCAGAAAATCAGCTTCCGGCAGTTCTTTGCGATAGGCTTCTGTCCACAGAAAGATCTCCTTAAGTTCCTGGCCTCGCCTCTGGATGGCATCAGTTGTCGATTCAGTTGCTTCGGTGCAGGGCTTACGACTGAGGGAGTGCAGATGGGTGTTGATCACTATGACATCACTATTGCCTTCTGTAAAACGAAACCCTTGGGCAAAGGGGACGCGATCATAGGTGTTTTCCTCGACAAGTTCCTTGGCACAGTCTCGCGATCCCCGAAGTTTTGATTGGAGAAAACCATTGGCCGAGAGTTCTATCGGTTTGACCAGCTTGGGTTTGTAAAAAAAGGCGAAAAATTCGCTCGCATCGCTTGGACTGTTATTGATCCATCGACCCGTGTCCTCGGGACTTAGGATGTAACTGAAGCCTATATCTTTATGGGTCAAGGCATCGAAGATAATCTTGGATTCCGGATCGGCTTCCATCGATTCACCGTTGGGAAATTCTAGATCGATAGGGGGAGCTGTGATCTCCTGCACGACAACCAGGGCGCAAGGAGCGAGTGCCTGCGCCATGAGTTTGGCTTCAAGCTTCTGCCGTTCCTGATACTGGCCCAAAACTTTGATATTGAAGCTGCAGATATTGACAAATCCGTTAGCCGCTGGTGGAATCTTGTTCACCCAGGCGCCGCTTTCCAAAAGGCTTTTTTCCATACGCACGAAGCTCTTGGCTTTAGACCGCGCGGTATGACGGCAAGAGCCGGACCATAGACTGGTCAGAACTAAAAGAATGAGGCTGCCTGAATGAGCGCTAAGCATGGGGCTGACTCCTCCCGTCTGCTGATAGAAGCAGACAGGAGCGCTTCGGTGCAAGATCTAAAACTTAGAGAGGCAAACACTGCCTAGCTTAAATATTCGCCGCAAGGTTCCCTTCAGTGGCCACTCGCCCCATAGTTTTTCAAAGCTCTGGCGCTGGGATCATCCACCGCGCAGCCTTCCCAATCCCGGTTCGGCATCCAAAAATCGGGAATGACGGCGGCTCGGCCTGGGTAATATTTTTCGAAGATCCGGCGATAGAGGAGAGCTTCCTTGGTGATGGGGGTGCGCAATGGAAATTCCACTGCAGCCTGGCCCATGTCTCGGCCGGTGATTGTTTGTTCGGCAAAGGCCTTCAGTGTGTCGACCATGCTATGGCCGACGGCATCGGAAAACGCGGCTTTTTCGCGATAAAGAATTCGATCGGGCAACAGGCCAGTGCCGGCAAACGCTTCCCGTAGCAGGGCTTTCCCCATGCCGCTTCGATTCATTTTGTATTCGGGAGGTATCGCCATCACGCAATCGACAAAACCCAAATCGCCAAACGGCACCCGAGCCTCAAGGCCATGAGAACTTATACTGCGATCGGCTCTTAATACATCATAGCTATGGATTTCAAGGATCCGCTTTTTGGCTTCCAGCTGAAAGGCCTCAGGGCTTGGCGCAAAATCAGTATATTTATAGCCAAAGAGCTCATCGCTCACTTCTCCTGTGAGGAGGACCTTAACTGTGCTTTGCTTGCGGATAGCGCGACAGACGATATACATGCCGATCGCTGCTCGAATGGTGGTAATATCCCAAGTCTCAAGCTGACAAATCACCTCCTCTAGAATGGCAACCGCTTCATCCAGTTCAAAATAGATTTCATGATGCTCAGAGCCGATATGAGCGGCAGCTTCCGCTGCATATTTCATATCGATGGGGCCGACGGTGCATCCTACGGCGAAGCTTTGAATCGGTTTGCCTTGCAGGCGAGTAGCCAGGGCAGCGACCAGCGAGGAATCGAGTCCGCCACTCAAAAGGCAGCCTAATTCGCGATCTGAGTGCAGTCTTTTGCGGACGGCTTCAGTCAGATGCTCGCGGATCAAAGGCAGATGATCCTCGCGCCGTGTCATGGGTTTGAGTCCTTGCTGAACCATCGATCGAAACTGGCGAAAGCCACGCCCATCATAATAATATCCGGGAGGCACGGCTTTCACTTCGGTGCAGAAGCTGTGAAGTGCTTTCATTTCCGAGGCAAAAGCAATCTCTCCAGCAACTTCGGTGGTTCCATAAAACAAGGGGCGAATGCCGAGTGGATCGCGCGCTGCCCATAGGGTTTCCCTTTGGCTGTCATAGTACACTAAGGCAAATTCAGCATCGAGCTGCCTGACTGCAGTGGCAAAGCCTTCATGTTCGATCAAAGGCAAGAGCACTTCACAGTCCGAATGCGATTGAAAGGGAAAGAGTCTCTCCAGGGCGGGGCGCAGTTGGTCGGAATTATAGATTTCGCCATTGCAGATCAGAGCATCGCCGTTCTCGGGGTTATGAAAGGGTTGTTGCCCGGCATCCGTCAAATCCATAATGGCCAAGCGATGAAAGCCAAACCATACGCCAGGCCTTATGCACTCAAAGCTGGAGCGGTCGGGACCTCGATGCTGGAGAGTGGCAAAAGCGCGAGCGAGTTGCTCAGGCGAACGACTATGACCGAAAAAAGCGAAAATTCCACACATAAACTTAGTTCCTCTGCTGACGACTTTCCACCCCTGGAGAGATGGGGTGTGCCCTTGGTTGTAAGCAAGGACGGAAAATTCTACAATGAGGATCAAGCTAAGGTCTTTATTATTATAAATGGCAACAAGAGATAGACAAAAAACTGAATATGAATGTAATATTAAGCTGAAAAAATGAATAGGAGTGCTTCCTGTGACACTTCGAGACGAACTCGACAGCACGGATCGGCAGATACTGATGGCGCTGCAGCATGATGTTCGGACCCCTTACCAGGACATTGCCGAACGTTTGAGTATTTCGACCGGCACCGTCCACAATCGAATCAAGCGCTTGACCCAATTGGGTGTGCTCGGCGATGCTAAGGCAGAAATCCACGTCGACAAATTGGGTTACCAACTCTTTGCCTTTATCGGTATCTCGCTCAAAGAGGCTTCCAAGATGGAGGCCGTCCAAAAGCGTCTGGCGGCGATTCCGGAGGTGCTTGAAAGTTATTTCACTACAGGAGAATTCTCGCTCATTGTGAAACTTGTGGTGCGGCAGACCTCGGAGCTCTACCATATCCTGACGGAAAAGATTCAGAGGATTCCGGATATTCAATCGACTTATACTTATGTGGTGCTGGAAACTCTGATGCGTCGTGAATTGAATCTGACGCGCTTGGATAAAACCTAGGGGCTCCCGATGCAAGAGGACCAACTATTCGAGTGGATACTCATCTATTGGCCCTATGTGATTACCGCCGTCACCACGGTGGCATCCATTTGGGCGGTGATTCATGCCATTCTTTGGAAACGTGATGTCCGATCTGCCTTGGGATGGTCAGGTCTGATCATGCTCTCGCCTGGAGTTGGCGCCATACTTTATTTTCTTTTTGGCATCAACCGCGTTCGTCGCAAAGCCATGGCACTGCGAAATCCAAAGGAGCGTTCACCGAGGGGATTGTCGCCGTTTGCCGTCGATCCCGAGCTCTTGGGACAGCGCTTTCCTTCGTCTGGTGTGGCCCTCATACAAATCGCCAAGGCGGTGAGTCATGTGGTGGCTAAGCCCCTTTTGAGTGGCAATGGCATCGAGATTCTTAAGAACGGCGAAGAAGCCTTTCCAGCCATTTTAGAGGCGATCAGGCAAGCCAAACATTCGATCTCCTTGGTCACCTATATTTTTTCTTACGACAGTCTGGGCAAAACTTTTGTCGAAGAGCTGGCGCTAGCGCAGCAGCGCGGGGTATCCGTGCGCATTTTGATCGATGCCATCGGCGTGCGGTACCATTGGCCTTCAGTCTATCGCATGCTCAAACAAAGGGGGGTTACGGCTGCCCTGTTTATTCCCATTCACAACATCAGTCTCTTTAATCTGCGTACGCATCGAAAAATCTGTGTCATCGATGGTGAGATTGGTTTTACCGGTGGCATGAATATTCGCTTGAATCAGCTGGTGAATGCGGGAACAAAACTGCCCACGGCCGATGTTCATTTTCGCTTGGAAGGACCAATCGTCGGTCAATTGCAGGAAGTGTTCAGGGAAGATTGGCTGTTCACGACCGGGGAAAGTTTGCAGGGCGAGCTGTGGTTCAAAAACCTTCAGCCCCGAGGTGATATTATCTGCCGAGGCATCGCTGATGGTCCCGATGAAACCAATCACGCCTTAGCTTGGGCTTTGCAGGCTGCAATCTCTTCAGCCAAGAAGCGTATTCGCATCGTAACACCCTATTTTTTACCTGATATGGCTCTTTGTACTTCGCTCGGTGTGGCTGCAACCCGTGGCATTGAAGTGGATATCATTATTCCTGGCAAGGGTAACCTCCCCTTGGTGCAGTGGGCAGCCGTGGCCCAGCTTTGGCAAGTCGTCAGCTTTGGCTGTCGGATTTGGATGACGCCGCCACCTTTCGATCATGCCAAGCTCATGACCGTTGATGGCAATTGGTGTCTGATTGGGTCCACCAATTGGGACCCAAGGTCTCTGCGTTTGAATTTTGAATTCAACTGCGAATCCTATGATGAAGAATTCACTGGTAAAATTGACGCACTCATTGAAGAACGCATGGTAAGGGCTCGACGCCTAAGCCTAGAAGAATTGCAATCGCGACCTTTGCCGGTCAAAGTGCGAGATGGCTTGGCCCGGCTTTTGTCACCTTATCTTTAGCGAGATAAATTTCACCCTATGCGTCCGCAATGGCGAAGAGGAAACATCGATATACGAAAAAGGATGTAAGGAAGCTATCAGGATTGGTAGGAGGAAGTGGTAAAGATGGTAAGCTCTCCAGGAAGACTGGAGAGCTTGATGATTCATAATTTAGGGTGTTAATGGAGCCGTGGAGGCCTTGTAAATTTGTCCGACGCCACGGAAGACGCCTTCAAAACTTGGTGTGGTCTGTTTCCAGAGGAAGTCAGGCCGATCATAGCTGAGCCATCTGCCGCCGATGACGTTATCTTTCTCGTCCAGTTCTAGAACATACTTATAGTCGACAGTTGCTTCGGCATCATTCGTATTATAGTCGCCTCGTTCCTGATGATAGCCTACTTCAACAATATATTTCATCGTTGTGGTGACTGTGATTTCTTTGACTGTATTCTTGGCGGCTCCAGCGGATTTGCCTTCTTTGGTCTTGCCGATGCGAACCTTGAAACCATAGACCGCCTGATTCCAGACTTCGTCATCACGAGTGACATCGACAACGAAGCCTTCTTGCATCCGCGCAATCTGGTTGGTCAATACCAAGTGAAACGCGCCGGCATTGGTATCGCGGCATTCGCTGCGCTCGCTTTTGCTGGATAGTTCTTTCTTGAGTCTTTTGATCTCAGCTTTTCGCTCAGCCTCGGTGAGATTGAGATAGGGGCTGCCCTCGCTAGGATAGCGAACATCTTCGATCTTTTCTTGGATGGCAGTCAAATCTTCTTCGCAACGGGCGCCCAGAAAGCTGGTATGAGTCGAGGGCACATGATGCAGAAACATGGTCAAAAGTCCGTTGATATCAGACGAACTGAAGGGGATTTCCACGCCTGCTTTGTTTTTGACGATGACGGATCGCGGCTCTTCAAAGGCCAGAGTCGCAGGAGCCCAGGCATGACAAAGACCTTCCCAAGTCGGAATGGGGCGGAGGTCCGGATTGTAGCTTGGCTGGCCGGGAATGCGCTTCAATACGCCCGTCCGCTCGCGCTCAGCAACTGTTGTGCGATAGTCTTCAAAACCCATGTAAAGGTCATATTTCTCGGACGGCGACAGCACAGCAATTTCGCCTGAAGTCAAATCAGTAAAGGGCTTGCTTTGATAAGCATAGCGATCCAAATCAGAACTATCCTGAGCCCAGCGATAACTCAGTCCACCTTGATATGTGGGCCAGTAGTAGTCGCTCCAGGGGGTTTTCGGTAGATCGGCGCCGATCGACAGCAATTTGAAATTCGTTTCATACTGATACTTATCGGTGAGAACATCGATACCCATGATCTGCGGATCATTGCGTTGGTTCCATGCTTCCTGGGTAACGCTGGTTTCATGGGGCTGACCACAGGCATTCATCAGGAACAATGCAAGTAGCAATTTGAGGCCATGCTTCATAGTGCGTGCGCTTTCGAGAAAAAGTTGTTGAGTCGTTATGACTAATCTACTTTCAGGGAAGCGCAATTTAGCAAGTAATGGTTAGAAAGCAACATAAAACTGCTGACTATGCAGCCAAAGCTCCTAAAATTAGGCTTAGCTGGCTGTGTAATAAGTAATATTGACTCATGTTATGGATGTTTCCTACGTAAATCTCCGAGTGCTGCCGCAATTGGGTTCAAAGAGATTCAAGAACAGTGAAAGGTGAATCAATCAGTATAAGAAAAGCAATGGATTTGACCCGGTGTCGCCATCGTGAAGCATTGAGTGACAGCAGCTTGCCAGATTTTCTGATTGTTGGCGAATTGTGCCGGACAGAGCCACTTGTTGTTATCAATGATGGCACTCGGCGCCAACCTTGGATCCCTAAAAAGAAGATGAGCACTGGCTTTTATTTGATCGGCATCACCATAGAGGATACCGTCATATAACCAGCTGGCTTCTTTATAGGACTGGACGTGATCAAGGTTGTTCTTGAGCTGCTGGGGCGCGTGTTCGCCGAAGACGATCAAATATTTTTCCTTGCTATGGCTCATCAAAATCTCCCTGCTCTCTATGGGTCGCCCTTCTCTCTAGATTTAACGGCGAACGACCATACCTTACAAAGGATGAGTCTCAAAAGACAGGATGAAGCTCAAGCGGTTCTAAAGACCTTGAAGTTTTTTTAACTTCTTTTATAGTTCAAATCTGTAGCGCCATCAGGGCGTCCTGGAAACACATCCTGAAATTTCCGCTCAATCACTGAACCGATAGGGCTGATGATGAAAGTTTCCTGAGCGACTTTCTGGGCTTGGATCACATTGGAGCGAATTTCCTAACCAGCTGAATGCGAAACAAATCCGCTCTGGCTTCGAGCCGAAATTCGGCTACCTTTGATAGAGAAGACATCACCCGGTCCGTTGGAGTCATTTGGAAAGCCATCAAACATTCCTCGAAAATAACTTGCACAGGGATTAGCGAAGAGCGGGAAAATAGACAGATGTATGGACCCATGCTAGGATTTTGCTAAAGAACCCGGGTTCTTAGGCGAACATAAGAAGGCACTCGGTTGAAACCGATATTTTGGCTGGGAAGTCGGGAGCTGAAAAATCGAAGTGTTCGAGAGGATGGGTATGAGTCTTCTGGCAATTGGCAAGGTCGTATTGAGCGCTGTGGTGATTGCCTTGGCCTCAGAGCTGTCGAAAAAATCGATCTCGCTCGCCGTCGTAACCTTGGCTTTACCGTTAACCTCAATCTTGGCACTGTTCTGGATACATTGGGAGGGTGGCGATCCTGAGAAGCTGATCGAAATCTCCTGGGGGGTCTTTTGGTTGGTTCCGCCCTCCCTTCTGTTCTTTCCTGTCTTTGCTGTCCTCATCCAGAAAAACTGCTCATTCTGGTCGGCCTTCGCCCTTGCGGCTTTGGCCACTCTGCTGTTTTACCTTGGCTATGCAAAAATCTTGGGTTTATTTGGAGTTCATGTTTGAAGCGGCGTGCGCGAGCCAGATGGCTCGCTGCATAGGATGCTCAAGGTGAGGGTATTTTGCTATCTGGTAACTTGAGGGCGGCACCAAACACCGAGCTGCTGCGTAATTTTTCAGGAAGCACTCGATCTCCTTTACCCAAGGCCCAGGCCAAGGCAAGCATGCCTATGGCCATCACCAACAGATAAAGTTTCCAAGGTCTTTGCCGTTCGGCGTAAGGGTCGCTGAGAAAGGCTTCAGCCCTTAGGGGAACGGTACGCAGGGCGGTCATTGACGCTGCGAAAGGTACGTTGATGCGGGCAACGGTATTGATAGCCCAGCCATTGGCATCCAAGATGGGCCCAAGGTTCCGATTCTTCAATTTCAAAAAGGCCAGAACCATGGAGGGTCCTGATATGAGCAAAATAAGGGCCACAATTCCAAAGGGCATAAGAACACCAAGATCAATAAACTTACTGAACATGAGAGCAAAGAAGGTACTGATGCTGCCCAAAGCAACGCCCATTGCAGCTACAGTTCCCACATCGATTTTCTTCGATGCCGGGACTTGGTGGGCCATGCTCTTGTCGACGTTGGCAACGGTCTCGGCGGTTTTGGTGAGGTCGGCTGTGGAGGAAGTTTCGGCAGAGGCAGCACGTTTGGCGACCTGCTCTTCGATGAATCGGGCGAGTTTCCTATAAGGCAACCAGAAGGCTTCACGGAGACTGATAGGATTGGCGATGATTTTGCTAATCGTAGCATCCCAGTCAAGGCCTTCGCGATCATAGAAGACTCCGTTACGACCGATCATGAGATTATCGCTGTCACCATCAGTCATCAAAGCAACAATGCTGCGCGGACTTTTTCCAGCGCGTGCTAGATCACAGTAGACAAGATAAGCTCCCGAGAGTCCTGCCATGGTCGCGTGTCGTGCAGGGTGGGTGACTTCGATGCACAGCTCTGTAGCTCGTCCGTCGATGAACAGACACCCAGTTTGAAAAATAGCGCCTTGGCGTCGATAGAAGTCAGAAAAATTGATAAAATTGCGCAGAATTTTGCCGAGATCCCGTCGGTAAAGCAAAGCCTTCTGCACCAGCGCTAGGCTGGCAAATTCCGGAGCCAAAGCAAGATCCAAGCTGATGAGTCGTGCCAAGGATTGCCGCAATTCACTGAGCAGAATGCTATGGACCCGATGGATATCCCACACCGCAATTTTACTCTGGGGCTCACGACCACGCCAGGCACTGTAGGGCATGAGTGCTGCTTGAATGACTCGCCATTGCTCTTCCTGCAATTTTTCAGGTACCTGACCGAGGATCGCCTGCACGGCGGTTTCGATAAAAAATTGCATTGGCTTTTGCCAAGCCGGATTCAATGGCCCGCCCAATTGCAGACCAGATTCTTTGCCGATGGCCGCCAGGGGAAAGGTCGCAAGACTTGCCGAATGTGCAGTCAATTGCGCGCCTGCTATGGCTGAAAAATCAGCTTCCAGTCGATTGGCTGCATCCAACGACCTTGGATCGAAAGCGACCCAACGGCATCGAGTAAAGTAATCTTCAATTTTATCGGCCACGGCTGCTGTAGCTTGAAAAGCCAGAGCCGTTTTTTCCAAACCCAGGGGCAGGAGGCTGGTATCTTTGTCCAGTTCGGCAAACCATGCTGATCTGGCTTCCAAATCGGCAAAAAACTTGGTGATGATGTCCTCATCGATACCGGATTGTCCGCTGCGATCGATCACCGAAGCGTAGTTTTGGATGATATCGCCTATCAACTGCCGCGAAGCTTCGTCCTGGCTGGCATCGGCAACAATGATGCCGTCGCCATTGAAAACTTCGGCGCTGAATTTTTGAACGGCCAGATCCAACTCGTCGATGCTGAGGGTGGATTTTTCTTTGAGACCCAATTGGAGCAGGGCTCTTTGTGCGCCCGCTCTGAGTGTATCGTCCTTGAATTGATCAAGAGCGATGCTATCGCCCTCCTGAAGCAGAATGCCGGGATCCCTTAACATCGTCTCCAGCCACTGGATGGCTGCAATCAGTTCCGGAGGGCGGATGCGTCCATCCAAGTCGCTGTCGATGTAATCCAGAGTTCGGCTATCGCTGCTGAGACCGCGGGTTGGCATGGCCAGCGCCATCCAGAGTTTTTGATCCAGCTTGCCTAGATTGAGCAGATCTTCGGTCGTTTTAAGGTCGACTTGCACGACGCCGCCAGCGCGAAAATAATTCCAGGTATGTTGAGGTCGAGACATTCTTGTCCTCTTCGGCATATGAGGCCCAATCGAGGGCGCTGGATGGGAAAATTGCAAACGTAAGAGTCCGGGAGCATAGTCATCTCTCATCACGTCGACAAGGTCTTTTCTCTAGGGAACATAGGCGTGTTAGGCCGTACGAACCGGTTTTATGGTGCGAGCTTGCGCCAGATTCAAGCGAAATCTCCGCTTCCACGCAATTTGGGTTCAGTCGCTATCATGTCAACGTGAAGACAAGGGTTTTGAGAGGCTTTTTTGCAGCAATTGGCCTTGCCAATTAGCCTTTGTCAGGGCATGCTCCCTGCCCAGTGGGTCGCCTTGAATATGTAAATTTGGTAGCATTGAGGTTTTTCTATGTCAGAGCGTTGCGGTTATTGCGCAATCATGGGTCGTCCGAATGCCGGGAAAAGTTCCCTGCTCAACACTCTGGTTGGGCAAAAAATAGTCGGCGTCAGTGCCAAACCTAATACCACCCGCAATCGAATTCTGGGTATCCGCATGGAAGGTGAGTCACAGCTCCTCTTCCTCGACACTCCGGGGATTCACCGGAGTCATAAAAAATTGACTTTGAATTCGATGATGAACCGGGAAGCATGGGCTGTCCTCGGTGATGCCGATACCGTGCTGTACGTGATCGATGTGCAGGACGTTGGAAATGCAGAGGATTTAAATTTCCTTCGCAATGTTCTTAAGGAGTCGCGAGGCTCTGTCTTGGTGTGTTTGAATAAATGCGACAAGCTGAAGAAGTTTGAGTTGGCCGAGGCCGAGAGGCAATTGATCGGTCATCTGCATCAGATGCGGGATGACTTGCCGGAAGATGTTGCAGCCCGTTTAGATGATCGAAGCCCATGGTTGATCAGCGCCAAGCGCAAGGACAGCCTGTCGGATCTTATCAACGCAGTGGTCGAAGGTTTGCCGGAAAGCCCGTGGCTCTATCCCGCCGATGACCTGACTGATCGTCCGCAAAAATTTGTGGTGGCTGAATTCATCCGTGAGCAAGCGTTTCGCCATTTGGGGGCGGAACTGCCATACCAACTCGCAGTGCGGGTTGATACAATAGAATTCAGTCCGAAGATTGTCCGGGTTGAAGCCTATATCGTGGTGAGTCGGCCTACC
>JBGSTF010000237.1:0-1814 GCA_041736645.1 Oligoflexus sp.
ATGAAAATGGACAGTCTTTAAATGAAATCGCTCGACTGGATACGATGGTGACCGTGGTGGATGCCCATAACTTTCTCCTCGACTATAAGGACGCCGACTCGCTGACCGAACGCGGACTCTCTCTAGGTGAAGATGACGAACGCAATATTGTCGACCTCCTCATCGAGCAGGTGGAGTTCGCCAACGTGATCCTGATCAATAAGGTGGATCTGGTCACCGAGGAGGATCTCGAATTCCTGGATGCTCTGCTCCAGCAACTGAATCCAAAAGCTGAAATCATCCGCATTCGCCAGGGCGTTGCTCCCCTCGCAAAAATTTTGAACACAGGTCGCTTTAATTTTGAAGAAGCCGCCATGTCCCCCGGATGGATGCGCGAATTGCGGGGCGAACATAAACCCGAATCCGACGTCTATCGACTCTCCAGTTTTGTGTATCGAAGGCCTTTACCCTTCCATCCCGACCGTCTTTATGCGTTTTTAGAGGAAACGTGGGATCTTGGCATTCTACGGGCCAAAGGATTCGTTTGGCTGGTTTCACGCCCTACTCAGGCTGGTATACTCTCGCTCGCCAGTCGCTCATGCATATTGGAACCCGGTGGCGAATGGAGTGACGATGACACAGCTCCTGGTCAGGAACTCGTCCTGATAGGAGCAGACCTGGACCAGGAATGTATTGAACAAAAGCTTGATGCTTGTCTCGACAACACCCAAGACATTTATCGGGGGGCTGATCCCTTTCCGGAATGGGTTTTCACAGAAGCAGACGCTTAGAGCATGCGCTCTCTTGCTAAAAAGGATTAGCAAAACCGGGACTTTGAAGTTCCGGTTTTTTTATTGCAACGTCTTTTTAGCAAGGATTTTCCTGAGCTTGCAGTTAAAGTAAACAAAAACAGGAATTTACCTAATTCCATCTGCCCAAGTCCCAATGCGTGAAATTTGACAAATCCTCCGTGCTATTTGAAAGAGTGCGCACTATTGCACGATATTAATCATTTTTTACCAGGAAGTCGCCTTAGACAGCAACCATTCAAGGGAGCGTACCATTGAAAATGAGACGCCCATAGTAGTCGACCACTCTGTTTTTATAAGCCGAAGCCGTGCCACCATATCTTCACCGAATCTCTTGCGAGAAGGCGACGATCGTGCAAAATAACAGATCCTGCTTCGAAGCAACCACCGACCTGATAGGATTTTGTTTTTCCCGCAAGATTTTCCGCTTCGATATTCGTCGACATGAACGCGGTTTGATGTGGACTGGGACTTGACGAGAAATTGGCAAGAAGAAAGCGCGAGCCGTAAAACCCGCGCTTTTGATTGAATTTAAAATAAATTTACTGAGCTACTGCTGCTCTTGCCGTAGCTCTGCGGTCGATCAGCGTGACGCTATTGATCTCATCGCCTGCCGTTATCATGTAGGATTTGTTCTCGCCAAGCGTCCCGACCGAATCAAGTGGAAGCTTACGATCACGGAGCATCTCAAAGTCAGTTTCAGGAACCTTGATATCGGCTTTCAGCAGCTGACTACTGGTTAAAGTCATTTGCGGCTGGAGCTCTCGATTGGTCAAAAGTCCGATATCGCCAAGGCCAGTATCAAACAAAGCGCCCTGACCTTGTTCAGCGACCATCAGCTGTTCAATGAGGTGTTCGCGTGCCGGTGGAGTGCCGCCGCCTGTTCCCCATCCTGCAAACGCGGAAGCTGCATATATGCTCGATGCGAAAACAACCAAAGTTTTCATGCGCTCACTTCCTTTCTTTTGACTCGGTAAGGGGACCAATAACAGATGAAATAACGAACGGTATGCTGCCTTTGAATTC
>JBGSTF010000294.1:0-36331 GCA_041736645.1 Oligoflexus sp.
AGTCTCGTCCTCTAACTCTTTCAGCGCCGGCACCCAAGTATCCTTCGGTTATAACGGCTATTTCAGTTTTCCAGAAACTGTAGTAATCAGCTATGACCAGCGTAAACTCTATGAAATCCCTGCGGGAACAATCTTGAAGACACCAGACTATGTGCCTGAAGTGCAACTCTCAACTCCCCCGCGTGGTGAGCCTGCAGCTCCGACCAGTTGCATAGAGTACCGCGGTTCACAGCGCAAAGTACATTGTGTGATTGACGACGATAAGCATTCGAAAGGCTCATACACTTCGGTGAACGTGTCGGTGAAGGGCAATGGCTCAGCAACGGCAACAGCAAAAGTGGAAGGCTGTAAAGCCATTGCATCAGCCAGCGCTGTTGTGATCGGATCCGGCAGCGCCCACGCCCAAGCTGTCGCTCGCGCCTGGGGATGCAAATAAATTTTCATTAGGCTTGAATGGAAAACCCCTAGGTTACCAGCAAAGGGCGTTCACTCACAGTCAGTGAATGCCTCAACCTCATGAACTCGGTGGGTATTCAAACAGGAATACCCACGTTGTCGCTATTCTTGGTTAGATGGAGCGGGAGGCGGAGTGTTAAACTGCTTGCTCAATTATGACTCCCGCACGCTATTCGGTGTCTATGGGCAATAAGCTGAGCCTGAAAAAACATACTGGTAGCAAGATCAATGTGGCAACCCTCGATACCACTGCCAATTTTGATGCCGCCTGTCGCATGATCCGACCCATCCAAGCTTCGGATGGAATGATGATACCCCAATATATTCAAAAAGCTTTCAATGATGAACTTAAATTTGCCGACGTTTATGGCGACTCTGGAATCCATCCCGACGGTGAGCTGAGCAAAATCGCTCTCTCGTCAAGCTCCGGTCTCACCAGCGGCTGATGGAACGTCGAGTTGAAACTCAAATCAAGCAATAGCGGATCCATGTCTGTCGCTAGTCAAGATGATTTCAAAACGGCTTTGATGCGATCACTGCCTGCAACCAAACGGCTCAAGCATGAGGACCAGCTGTTCAGGATCTCATCGAGAAAACGCTTGCGACTCCAGAATTTTCTAAACCTTTCAGGTAATTATGAGTCAATAGCCAGTGTTGGAGCCTAGATATTGATCCCATTATGATCACTGGGAGCGATCATGCGAAAATTTCGCTATTACGCTCCAGCGCGTACTGAGGGTGCATACCTAAAATCATCGTTTCCTTGTCATACAATAACCCTTTTGGACACATTTGATCGGAGAAAATGTTGAGAGAAGCACTAGAAAAACCTCTGAAGAAGACGCTTATAAGCCCAGAATACGGGCTCATTTTGATGGGCTCATTTGTCGGCGGATACGAGATATTTCAGATACTCTTAGATATCAAAGAGCAGGGAATTGATTGGTTAGACATGGGGTTAGGCAATTTTTGGGTTTGGTATTTTCTAGTTCCCATTTTTGTTGGTCATAATAGTCTACTCAGGAAAGCTCACAACATTGTATCAGGTTGGCAACCTCCCCATTTGCTTCGCGTAATCAGTCTCGGCGGAGCTCTCGGGTGGGCACTTCACATGATCATTTGGTTAATATTCAATCGCTAGGATTTGACACCATCTAATAAGCCTAGCTTCTCTTCGATTGCTTTCGAAATCCAACCGAGAAATCAAAGGTGTCGGACCGATGAAACCTTACAAGTTTTTTTACGGAGGTTTGTAAGGGAAGACAGGCTCAACACCTATACCCATGGAAGCAGAAAAAAATGGCCCCTTCGGCCAAGAGAAAGGCTGGTTAATATGTCATTTGTCAAAGAAATCAAAAGTTTAGAGTCTCTGGGTGAGGGTCTCGTGGTCATTGATTTTCACGCATCGTGGTGTGGTCCCTGTCTGAACTTTGCGCCGACGTATGAACAAGCTGCCCAAGAGTTTTCCGGCAAAATGACCTTTACCAAGGCAGACGTCGATGCAGCCCCTTTGCTGGCTTCTAGCTTTGGCGTGAGGTCTATCCCCACTCTCGTCGTGTTGAGCAACGGACAGGAAATCAGTCGCGCGAGTGGAGCCGTCCCTTACCTCAAACTCAAGCAAGGATTGCTCCAAGTGTTGGAGCACGCCGGTCATAGTGCCGCCCATCAAAGCAAATAAAGCTTGCAAGCAGCTATTTCAAATCAGGAGTGATTATGAAAAAAGGCATCCATCCCGTTTCGTATAAGACAAGGGTTCATTGCGCCTGCGGGCAGGTCTTTCCTATCATTTCGACGAAAAACGATATTCAGACAGAAGTTTGCAGTCTCTGCCACCCCTATTTTACTGGCGAGGATCGGCCCATACTTCGTAGACAGCAGATCGATAAATTTCACAGAAAGTGGGCAAAATGATCTATCGATCTCTCCATCTCTCCATCTGACGGCAGTGGAAATCTTTTGGGAAGACCACTGCCGCCAGATCCCGGGATTAGTGCTTGCATGGGAGGCTGATCCTATACCACTATAGACTGCAGAAATAGTTGGCCATCAACTGTTGGTTTGGCCATTTACAAGCCTATAGCGAGGAGAATCTGATGAAAATACAACTCTGCCTTATCACCTTTTTGATGGGCGCTCACCCAGCATTTTCGGAGACAAAAACCTTGAAACCAGCTCAAACTAAAGTCGAGACCGTAAGCGAAAAACTAAACAATGACCTCGAAGACAAAGCCAAACAAGCTAGTCAAAAAATGGATGACAAGACCAAAACGATTATGAGCCAAGCTATTGATCAGCTCAAAGCTTCTGGTATGCTGGGGCGCGTCCCAAAAAAAGGCGACAAATTTCTGCCCTTTGCTCTCAAAAATTTCAAAGGCGAGACGATAAGTTCCGCTGACCTTCTATTAAAGAATGATATCATTGTGACTTTTTATCGAGGCGGGTGGTGCCCTTACTGCAGTATCCAGTTACACGCGTTTCAAGAGGTTCTGCCCGAAATAGAGAGTCGAGGAGCGAAATTGATCGCGATTTCTCCAGAAGCTCCCGATGAAACTTTGACGACTCAGGAAAAAAATGGGCTCAAATTCACAGTGCTGACTGACACTAATAATGATTATGGACGTAGTTTAGGCTTAGTTTATAAACTGCCTGACGATCTGCAAAAGCTCTATAAAAATTTCGGCATCGATTTAGTTAAAAACCAGCATAATAATAACTGGGAATTGCCGTTGTCAGCCACGTTTGTGGTCGGCAAAAATGGAGCCATTCGCTATGCTTTTGCCGATGCCGACTATAAAAAGCGAGCTCCGCTGACTGAGGTTCTGGCCGCTCTGGAAGCGAAATAGAAGACGGCGAAACGCCTTTGCCACAAAGCTTGGCCTGCTTGGATTTCAAAGCTTCAAAGCCCGAACTGATGTCGAACAGCTGTTCATTGAAAGCACTCTGTCCGAGGTGGTGATTCTTTCGATCCAGCTCCTCGAGAAGTCCTGTAATGTTTTTTCGACTCGCTGCATCGCGAGCCAAGCGCGATGCCAGCGGTGTTGGTTTAGCTTTTGTCGATATTGATTTATATACGTCGCATCCAAACGCCAACCGTTACCTGCTGGTCTCTTAAGCCGGCGCATTGTCTTTTCAAGCTCTGGCGAGAATTTGATTGCTCTACCGGCAGCAACCGCTTCCCAAATCACGAGTCAGTTCGCTGTCCTCATTACCAACGCGGCAACTCCAAGTCCCGGAACTACAGGAATTGGTGATCTTGATATAGGAGTTTCCTAGTTGCTCGTGGATAAATCCAAGCAAGTGGTCAAGCTTGGTCTTGGCTTCCGTTTACCGTTCGGCAGCTTTGAAGATGTTCCCAATGCCCAAATTCCGAGAGGTGAAGGAATGGTGCAGTATCGAGTTCGCTTTAATTATGATTTGCAGCCAATCCCCGCGCTTATGCTATCCGTTCAAAGTCAAGTCGTTGGTATGATCAACCCGAGGCAGCGCAAGAAGTCAAGTCTGCTCAATCCAAACTCTCTCAGTGCCGCCGACCCTTTAACGAAAGAGGCGATTGATGCAGCCGGGGATGGAGCTTCCAACAGTCAAGTCGTCACCAAACGCGGCGTCAGTCAGGAGTGGATCTTTCGGGCGAATCTTGGCTTAGCATTCTAGAGTCGAAAGCTAAATCCGATCGATGTCGAAGCCGCCTACAATGAGAAGATTGGGGCCGATATTTACTAAGATAGTGATCTCAAATACCGGGGCGAGCTGCAAAGCGAGTTTACCTACGATTTTAAAATAGATGGGCTAGGCTTTGAACGCATGATCCCCATGTATTTGCGATTTGTGAAAGAAAAATGTATCTCGGGTAAAAACGTCCTGATTAGGGCTGACTACAGCTATATAGAACTGACGGCTTATCAGTCCTACTGAAGCGTTTTATTAACCAAGCTCGCCAAAGCCTGCTGCAGCTTGTCGGGCTTGTTAAGCTTTGCGCGAAATCGGTAGGCACGGGTAACAGGAGGTCGCTGTTTAGGGCTTTACGGTTGAATTACAAGCTTGAATAGGAGAACATGATTAGGTCAATTGTCGATACCAGGGCCGCGAGAATTTTACGATCTTGGGAGGAGTTCCTATGAAGAACGCGCTACTATCCGTTGGCCTTATGCTGGTTTCCCTTTGTATGATCCCCCTACCTGCGAAAGCCGCCTTGCAGCGATTGAATATAGAATTTGCCAATTTCGATATGAGCGTTACCAAGCCTACCGATATTGCTCAGCTCGGTGGCAATTGGCTTTACTTTCCTGGCCAAATCGTGAAGCCCAAAGATTTCTTGGCTCATTCGCAGGACCTTATCGCTTCCGCACCGACCATTGTCATAGGCAGTGGCTTCACCGACGGTGACAAGCCCATCATGAAGAGCGGCCAAGGATATGCAAGCTACCTTATGCGTCTGAACAATCTTCCTGATACTTTGCTGGCGATTTGGGGGTGGAGTGCCTTCACCAGTGCTCGGATCTATTTTTTTGCCGCCGACGGCAGCGGCGCGGATCATCCCCTCGATGAATTGGGCCACTTTTCGGAAATTCCCAGTGAGAATCTGCCACAGATGGCCAGACAAAGTTTACCCGTACTTCGGCCCTTTGGCACTCAAACCCACTACCTTCTCATCCAAGTCGCAAACTTTCATCATACTTGGGGTGGGGTCTGGATTCCCCCGAGCATCGCTCGCTATGAAACGGCTCAAAGCGAGCTCAATCAAAATCGAACAGCCAACTTTTGGCTTATTGGCGTTACGAGCTTTGTAGCGATCTATTCCCTCGGACTTTACCTCCGGCGACGGGAGGATGTCGCAAGTCTCTGGCTATTCGCCTATGCCATTGAGAGAAGTTTGCGCACCTATTGGTTCGCCAATAATGGAACGGATTGGCTCCACGATTTGAAGTTAAGCTACGAGTTTAACTATAAGCTGCAATGGTTCTTCTGGCTGCCATCGACGGTCTTTGCCCTTGGTTTCTTTCGAGCCTGTTTTCCTCGTCAGACTCCCAAGTGGCTTATCCCTGCCTTTCTCCTGGTGGCAGGTGGACCGTACTTATTTGCTCTTGCCACTCCGGTTATGCAGCACTATGACTTTATCAAGCCGTTCTATTCGCTGCTTAACCCTTTAGTCGGCATCTTTACAGGCTTCATCATCTTGAGGGCCTATCGTCAAAAGGAGGAGGGTGCGCTGTGGTTGATTATTGGTCTTGTGGCCATGGTATCAGGTGGAATCGTCGATATTTTTTATACTTTCGGCTATACGTTTTTTAGCTTCAACAATACCTCAGGCGTGTCGATGGCCATCTTTCTTGTGTGCCAGTCGCAGGTTATTGCCCACCGTTTTGCGCAGGCTTTCCGCAAAGCAGAGTATCTTTCGAAAGAACTTAAGGTGGAAGTGGATCGCCAAACGCGAGATATCAAATCGATTCTCGATTCTATCAAGCAAGGGATCTTTAGTATTCATAGCTCGAAAGAGCCCATCGATTCCCAGTTTTCCGCCCATCTTGTCGACATTACGGGTGCCAAGGATTTGGCGACGCGAAACATCCAGAGTCTGCTTTTGGAACGCACAGATTTGGATGCGGATCAACGCGATCAGATCACTTCGTGCTTAGACGCTAGTCTTGGTGAGAGCATGCTAGGTTTTGAGCTCAATTCAGGGAATTTGGTTCACGAGCTCAGCTACCATTCGCTCGATGGCAAGCATAAAGTTCTTGAAGTAGATTGGATTCCAATGCTCGATCATAAATCGATCATCGAAAAGGTTCTGATCAACCTGCGTGATGTAACTGAAGTCCGAAAGTTGAAGGAGATTGCCAGTCAACAGGAAGAGGATCTGAAAATTTTGATCGAGTTGATCCATATCCCTGAAGATCGCTTTCATCGCTTCTTGAACAAAACTCGCGAGTACCTGAAACAAAACCGTGATCTAGTCTTGCAGTTTGAAGAGAGTCGGCCTGAGGTTTTGAAGCAGCTATTTGTCAATATGCACACGATTAAGGGCACGGCCCGGACCTATCTGTTACGAGCGATCTCGAACGCGACGCATGAAGTCGAAGACTCCTATCAGAAATTGGCCAAGGGGCAAAATAGATGGAATCAAAAGATATTGCTAGAGGATCTAACGCGAATTGAAAGTCTCGTCGAGAAATATCATAATGTTGGGACTGAAAAACTAGGCTGGCAGTTATCCGAGCGACTCGTGAAGATTCCAAGCACGACTTTGGAAACGGTTGTGTCGAGCCTCAATAAGGTTGCTCTCGAGTACCTCAATCCTTTTCAAAAGTCTCTCATTAAGTCGGCACGAAATCTGCTCTATAATGCCGGGTTTGTTCGCATGCAGGACGTTATTGATGAAGCGAGTCGAGGCCTGGATTCCATTGCCAGGGACCTCGAAAAGCTGGTGCCTCGGATAGAAGGTGACCTACCCTTGGTTGTCCTAAAGGACCAGGGAGTCAATCTTATGCATGCGATCCTCGTGCATCTGTTGCGCAATTCCATGGACCATGGGATAGAAAAGCCGAGTCTACGGGCTACACTAGGCAAAGAGGCTGAAGGTAAAATCTACTTGAGTGGTCAGCTTGGTGATAAGTTTCTACACCTGTCCTATAGTGACGATGGTTCGGGCTTAAACTTAGATGCTATTCGCGAAAAGGCGATAGCAAAGGGGCTCATAAAGCCCGATGCGAAGTTCGAGGCTCAACTCATAGCCAACTTGATCTTTGAAGCCGGATTGTCAACCAAGAGTTCAGTGAGTGATATTTCAGGACGAGGCGTGGGTCTTGACGCTGTTAGGCGATATGTTGAAGAAGTTGGGGGGAAGATCAAAATCGTGCTGGCAGCGGTTGAAGACATCGAGCACGTTCCCTTTCACTTTGAGTTCGAAATCCCCGGCTCCTACTGTATTCCACTCGACAACGACAACCTTGAGCTCGCTTCGTGATGGCGGACCGATCCGCCACGGTATTCGATCAAATCTGATGCCTAGATGCTGAGGCGTGTCTTAGCTCTATGGCGATCTGGTATAAAAAATAAAGATTTGCTTATTGCTGTGCGCCGTGTCCGGACACTATAACCACAAACCCATGAACATTCGCCATTTCCCAAAAGTTGCGAATACCCGCTTGCACAAAGAACTATAGACAGCCAGATTGAATCCAATTCTTCAATCTGGCTGTCTATAGCTGCGAATGTTCGAGGCCAAGTTTAAAAGAAAAAAAGGTTATCCTCTGCTGGTCACTGGGTTGCCCTTGTCGCAAGTTTTCTGCTAAATTCGGCCCAGCTGGCAGCCATTGCCCTAGGAGTGGAGGAGAATGTATCTGCAAACCAAGAGAGTCCTGCTTCGAGACATCGATGAACAAGACGAGGACAATTTCTATGCACTCGATGGCGATTCCGAGGTCATGCGCTACCTAACTCATGGCGCACCAAGCTCTAGAAGCGAAGTTAAGTCTGCTATCCAACGGTGCATGTCCCTGCGAGAAAAACACCAGGGTCGCTTCGGTGCGTGGGCTGCAATTGAAAAGAACTCAGGGCAATTTATGGGCTGGTTTCTTTTTCGCCCGAGCTGGAAAGACCCCGATAACATAAAACGAATTGAACTTGGCTACCGATTGATGCGGGTATTCTGGGGGAAAGGCTATGCCACTGAAGTTTCGAAAGCCCTCATCGCTAAAGGCTTTTCTGAGCTTGGAGTGGAAGAAATTTTCGCTGAAACTATGAAGACCAACCTGGGTTCGCAAGCGGTAATGCGCAAGGCAGGCCTCGTATTAACACGAGAATTTTCGAACCCAGATGAACCAAGTTCGAATGTTCCGCAAGTCGAATACGCAATTGTCAAAAAGGGTCTATAAAAACCTGATTCCAATCAAAGTTAAACTGCCAGTTGTGGCGATTGAAATCATCGCCGGATCCCAGCACAGCTGTGGTTAGTTGGGGCGCCGGCTAAGGGACAAAAGATGGAACGACTCAATCCCTAAAATTTATCTAGCCAGCAGGCTCTCATGTTTAGAGCTTCAGTACTTTGCGACCGAGTGCGAGAGCGATGATCACGGCGATCGGTAACATTCCTAAATGCCAAACCAGAAGATGCCACAGATCGTCGCTAGGACATATCATATGCTGCACTAAAATTGCAGCACTGAACGATCCGACGCCTATCAAAGCCAAACTCAATCGAGGCCATGTGCAGGCACCTTGCTTCATCTCGCGATAGCCCCAGACCATGGGCATAAATGCGCAGGTACTGATGAGGATCGAGCAATGACTGCCGCTTTTGACAAAGAATTGCCACTCATCACCCTTGGGAAAAAGTCCGGAATGTTGCGCAATGAGAGTGACCATCAAAATCCCAATTCCGATGAGCAACCCCAGCTTGAGATGAGGCTTCTGCAAGACACCAGGAATTGAGCTTAAGGTGGCCCAACGAAAACTACCAACAGTTGCCAAGAAAAGAAGCAAGAGCTCGGCGTAAAACCGACTTTCTCTGGCGACGCTATCAAGATTGGACCGATGGCCACAGATTCCAAGGAGTGCTATTCCACTAAGGATGCTGATACCAAGAATGGACAATAGCGCCCAGGTGCGACTCTTTAAAGCCTTGGTTGGGACGAGGTTTGACGAGAGCTGTTCGATGAGGGACTCGTTCTTCATTTTTTGTCTCCCAAAAAACGACGTCGCAAACTTTCATAAGCGCGGTGAGCGGATACCTTGACCGCTGCCTCACTCATGCCCATGCGAGCCGCCGCCTCCTTGGCACTTAATCCCTCCAGTTTCATCAGTTCCACCGCTTTTCTTTGCTTAGGTGGCAAAGCCGCCAAAGCCCGAAGAATATCTTCATCCACTTCCTGATTCGGGACTTCTGACGAAAAAGTTTCAGAATAATGATCGAAGGCAGCTTCATCAAGGATTTCGAAGCCTTGAATACGCTTCTTTTGCCGCAAGCAGTCGATGGATTTATACCGGACGATGGCGTGAAGCCAAGGTAAAAGAGGTCTCGTGCCGTCGTAGGTATGGCGGGCTCGGTGCACGCTGATAAGGGTTTCCTGAATAATATCATCGATAGAGGGGTGTGATCCCAGCCTTTTTTGAAGGAAGGCTTTCAGGTAGACCCCGAGCTCTTTGAGCAGGATCCGATAGGACGCTTCGTCGCCTGCTTGGGCCGCGAGTAAAAGGATTGCCCACTTGGCTCCTTTATCCAAAGCAGCTACTTCGCTACGGGTCATGTCTCGTCCATCCTCTTATGCCACGGGGCTAGCCTTGACCTCTGTCTTACCAGCAGAAAGTATTCCGGCGACAGCCTATACCATCGACATAGAACATACCAGTATTGGATTCGAAGTTCCTCATTTAGTCATGAGCTCGGTCGAAGGACGGTTTCGTCGATTCTCTGGGAATTTTGAATTTGACGAGAATAAGCCGCTGGCCGCCAAAGGAGAAGGTCTCTCCGTGCAAGCTACAGTCGAGACAGAAAGTATCGATACCGGCAATGAAAAGCGCGATAAGCATTTGAAAAGTTCAGACTGGTTGTGAGCGGTCCCTTACATTGGAAGCTCAAAGGTCTATCGACTCTACGCGATAAGACTTTGCCGGTCACTTCTGATCTGGACTGCAAAGGAACTGCACTCGCTTACGACTTGCAAAAATCCTTAATGATAAGAGCCAAGTCAAACTCGCTACTGGAAAAGGCATTCTTTGAGGGCTTTCTTAGCCCGATGCAGTAAAACGGATACATTTTCAGTGGATAAATCCAACATACTTGCGACCTCTTCGCCCGGCTTTTCTTCGAGAAGACGCAAGCGAACGACATTGAACTGAACTTCCTTGAGTTTACTCATGCAACCCAAGAGAGACACATGTTCCTCAGCGTGTCGAACGAGATCTTCGACACTTTCTTTGTCATCTATCAACTGCGATAGCGTTTCGGGACTCGTATCGTGTTCTTTCTTTAAATAGTGCCGACGTCGACGATTACGCGCGGCATTGCGAACGAGTACGACGAGAAACTTGCTGAGCTCATCACTGTCTTCAGCCAAACTCCGGCCCTGAGGCAATTCAAGGAGAGTCACCAATGCATCCTGCACAATGTCCAAGGCATCGGGAGCCTCGAGACCTTCTTGCCGAGCAATGGCAACTAACAAACTACGTTTTTCTTCGACTACTTTGGATATCCAACCAAAAAATCCAGGTTCGAAACGGCTTTTGAGGGACTGAGTCATCGGACACTCCTTGAACACTGAAAGGTGACACAAATTCTAGCCGGACTTAGTCCCCCCCGGGAAGCTGAATCTTTGCCTTCAGGATTCAGGTAAAAAGGGTGCTTTCGGGAAATCGATCTCAGTCCCCGCAACGATTGCTACTGCATTCGTAAACTGCTTACTTGCGATGAAGCCGATGATGTCGATAATCTCGGCATCAGAAACACCAGCCTCTTTCACGCGAGCCACTTCAGCTTGCGAACCCGCGCCGCCCGTACGGACAAGCTTACGCACCAGATCAAGGATAGCCTGTTCCCTCTTCGTACCACCCACAGCATGACGAGCGTCGAGTATAGACTCAGAACTCATATGAGCCATTTCTGCCAGAGCGGTATGCGCCGACAGGCAATAGCCACAGCCGTTCAAGTCCGAGACGAGGAGGTTGATCTGTTCCTTTTCTCGTGCGCTGAGCGTGGACTTGCCGAGGCTCGTCGAGAAGGCTAGGTAGCCTTCCAAGGCCGGACCTGATTGACCTATGGTAGCGAAGAGTGCGGGAACTCGACCAAAAGCAGTTTTTAGTCCATGAAACAATTTTTGGACTGATTCAGGGGCTTTTTCAAGGGTTTGGGGGGCTATGCGAACTGTCATGTGAAATCTCCTAAAGTTTTGCTGCTCAAAGGGATCACTTGCAACGAATGAGCAGAGACCGCCCTTTCCTCCTTTTGACTATCAATCTGCTTTGCTCAAAGTTAGAAAAGCTGAAGATGCTTGGAACAGCCAGGTTCCTGAGCAAATTTCACTTGCCTATACCTTAGACTCTCGTTGGAGGAATCGATCCGACTTTATTCAGGGGAGAGATGAAATCATTGCGTTCCTTAAGCGTAAATGGACCAAGGAAATCGACTATCGCCTCATCAAAGAGCTTTGGTCCTACACGGATCATAAAATTGCCGTCAAGTTCCAGTACGAATACCGCATTCAAGAGGGCTCGGTCTATCGAGCCTACGGAAACGAACTCTGGGAATTTGATGCTAATGGTTTGATGAAGCGTAGGGAAGCTAGTATCAATGACTTGGAAATATCCGAGACCGAACGAAAGTTCACTTGGCCAAAGGGACCTCGACCGGCTGATTTTCCGGGTTTAACCGAGCAAGGTTTTCTATCGCGGAATTGATGTCGCCTAAAGCAGATTCTTCCTTGATGATACGGACATCGGGACAAACTCTATCGAAGGCGCCACGGCTAGTTCTTTCAATGCTGCTATTTCTCTTGCAAGTACCTAGTGACTAATTTCGGACTCAAGCGATAGGGCATTCTCAAAAATTGAGTATGATATCTGTCAGGAGAACTCCCCGAGGAGTTCCCCATCACCGCTCAGAATGAGATTTAGGAAGGAAGGTAGGAAACCAGAGCTGGTATACCTGTGAGGTAACCCACCGCTGCTCCAAATCGATTTTTGTAGTTCGCTCGAATCAGCGGATCGAGCTCTTCGAAGACTTTGGCGTGCAAACCACCGGTGATGGTTCCCGTTGAATCGCGGACCACATCCCAATCACCCGGATGCTGAAAGTTGCTCATAATGTATGTGAAACCGTTGACATCATCCGCGGCCTGCAGACCGGTAGACTCGGCGCCGGCGGGACAGGATAGGAGGCGGGTCAAAGTTTTAGTGTCGACATTATAGGCCCAAAGAAAATTGTTCACATGCAAAGCGCTATCTTCCCCAATAAACAGAGTTCTCAGTGATTCCGAATATTTGATATTGTCTGGATTGGCAATTCGCTCGGCATTGGCCAGGTTACCCAGCGAGTCCGGAGTGCTAAGGTCCTCACCGACAAGTTCAGGAACCGCCATCATATCAACAGGCACCCAATCACTTTCAATACGGGATCCATTGTCATCGATCTGACCTCCGCGCAAATTCATGGCATAGATCGCACCTGCTTTGGGACCTTGCACGTTAATGTCTGTGGTCCCATCTATCATTGAAGACTGGATGTAGCTCATGGCAGCATAGGCTACTTTGTCTTTAGCATTGACCGTGGTGCCCTCGTACTTGGTGAAACCTAAACTCCCACCTTTGTAGGCAGCATAGCGGTGGGTTTCAAGGAAGGCCGCGGCCTGTTCCTGACCAGCGCGCAATTGAATCCAGTTGTCCTTGCCCGAGAAGCGAATTTTCGTATAGGCCGGATTCATCGGATCGATTGTCTTGACATCCATAATATCGACAGCTTTGAGCGAGTCAGCCAAGGCTTTGATTTCCGCGCTCGAGGCATGACCCAAACGAATCCATTTGAGGTCTGCCGATCCACCCTTGGTCGCCGTTTTTTGCAGCCACTTCGCCACATAGAGGGTACCACTGCTCAGATCACGGGCACGGTCTGCCACGAACATAAAGGCACCGCCGTTGGTCGCATCATCTCCCATCAGAACGGTTCGCTCATCCGGCATGACCTGAACCAGCTCATGAGAAATTCGCCCCAAACAGTAATGCTTTTGAATTGAACCCGTTCCATCCGGATGGACAGTCACCTCCGGGAGGTGACCATAGTGATAAGGATTGGCTCGTGATTCATCGCCAAAAGTATACTTACTGAAATCTTTAAATTGAGCGTTGGATTCGATCGTCGTCGCATCTGGCTCATATTCTTCGCTAGACAAATGCGTATTCCAAGGCGACAAACTTGCTCCACAGGTGATCCAGAGGCCGTCGACACAACGTGTATCAATGTTAAAATATTTGACCAGACTGAGTCGACCTGTCGTAAGGTCTTGGTCTAAGGTCAGCACGGCGATGGGCGAGGGCAACTGGCCGTAACGAGACTGACCTGAAAAATCGCGAGTCGCATATTCAAACTGTACGACTGCAAAGACAGTCGAACCCTTCACACCAGGGACTTTAGAGTTTTTTAAGTGAATGAGAGACATTCCATCTGGGCAATCGGAATAAAAGGGGCGTTGATCGGGAGAGCTCATATCGAGAATCGGCTTGTTGTCGATGTCGTAGTACGCTCCGGCCAGTGTCTGTCCGCCTTTGCCGTCTGGCACCAAATCACCCGTCACAAAAAAGGCTTCGTAGGCCAATGCGAATTTTTGTTGAGACCCATCACTATAGGTTGCGACCAATGACGAACGGACTGTGGTCGTTGCCATGGCTGCAACATCGTCCAAACCGGGAGCAGCCATCGGAGCAAAACTAACAGAACGCAAGGGCGATGCCTGACGATTTCGCAGAAGACCTGAAGCACATTTTCCCACCGTGCCGGTCATTTTTTCACCGGCAAGAGACATACTGGCGATGGGTAAAAGCGGAACTCCCGCGAGTAGCTTGAGTGTGCTGCGTCTGGACATTTCAGCTTTTTCTTGGTTCATGAAGAAATTCCTCGTATGGATGGAAAGCCGTACTTCAAGGTTTGCGCTGAATTCACTGAACAAAAACTGTGACTGACAGAAAATTCAATGACAAATGTTTGTGCAATTTGTTAGCAAATGTATGCAAAGAAAAGAGAAAGAAAAGATGAAAGTGATATGAAGAGGAGCGGCCTGGTTGGATGGCTCAAGCTTGCCAGAGAACGGCCAAATAAGCCATCAATCGGCGGCACTGAGGTCAAGCATTTATTAAGGCGATTTTCGACACAGATTAAATAATTTGAGAATTCTTGGTCTTGTCTCGCGGAATGTGAGATTCGGAGCTATTTATCCGATCTTTCTAGGTGAGACCCCACACCTTGGCGACGGCTCTACAGACCTTGCGCTTAGGCCACCCGCGGATTTTTGGCTTTCTTGCCCCTTTGAATGCTCAATAGACTTTGGTCATCGGGGCGGGATGGACTCTGTAAGTTGCTATGCAGCATGTTTTCTATCTGACCGAGGTCCGGTCGATCAAGTTTTTCCTGCCTGAGATGCCTGACCAAGCGCTTGAGATCTCGTGCTTCATGCATGAAACCATCAGTGAAGGTAAAGAGAGTTTGGTAAGCCTGCAGTTGAATATCACAACGGGCCACTTCAATTTGTGGGTTCAGACCAATGGGACTGCTTCGCATGATGAAATAATCGGCCTGTTTATGTCCAAAGATGAAACAGCCCGGTCCGCCCGCATTGAATAACTCCAAGCGACCGTCGCTATGCATGACAACCGCGCTCATACTGCAAACGACATGCTGATCGAACATATCGATCAGGCGTCGATTCAATCGGGCGAAACTTTCTTCCACTCCTAATTTTTGTTCTTCACAATCTTTGAGTACACCGATAAGAGCCGCGACAGGAATAGCTGCTGATGGTCCTGTGCCCATGACGTCACCGATAAAGATGCGTCGTTCACCGAGTGTATAGTCCCAGATATAGAGCCAATCGCCGGACATGCCAGCAACCGGTTTATACTGCATCGCGTATTGAAAGTCATAGAACGATCCTTGCAGGGATCTCGGTAGGAGCAGCTTTTGCACAGCGCGACCTAGGGCCAGATTGCTTTCCAGTTCGGCCTTCTTATGCATCTCTTCTAGGCGCAAGGCTTTTTCGGCGAAGTAGTTCTTCTCGATCAACATGAGCTTCATTTCATCTTGAATACGAACATGGGCAAAGTGAATGAGGCCGGTGCCCGTAAAGGCCAGCAATGGCATAATCCATGGCAGCCAGATATGAGCATAAGTGAAGCATAGGATAGCCAATAAGCTCAGGGCAATCCAAGTGCCTCCAAGATAGAGCCAGTAGTTGCGAACCCGGGCGTTGATGCCGAGAATGATCCCTGCCACGCCAAAAGCCAGAATCATAGGCAAGTCCCATTCCCAGCGGCTAATCCATTTGCCGTCCATCACGTCAGAGATCATCGAAGCGATTATCAGACCACCGGGAATTTCACCAAATGGGCTGCCTTCGTGAAAGTCGGTATTGCCGGTAGTAAAGGCCAGCAGCACCAGCACAATATCGCCTGGTTCGATGCGAGTTTCCGCTTGTCCATTCGCTATCCTTTGGAGCACCGGACGGAGGGATATGGATCGATCATAGAGATACTGCGGTGGTCGATGGTTGATAACAAGGCTGCCTCGTTTGGTGAGTGGCGCGGTGAAGCCGTTGATCGTCAGTCGTTGTTTCTCCAGGACCACGGAGTCGGCGGCGTAGAGACTGATGTGTGGAAGAACTGTTGATTCATCGATTTGATAGAACGGTGAAATAGTGCCATCGCGATTGTAGGTAATGTGTCCAGTGGCTCGAACCAGTTCGCCGAACACTGGGGCATTGCCATAGGGAATCCAGCCGATTCGCGTGTCCAAACTATAGTCTAAATCCTTGGGTTCCAGCCCTGACTGGAGATAGCTTTCGATCAGGTAAGGCTTTTTCTTGAGATCGGTGGCTTCGCGATAACGCAATGGAACTTTGCTAGGAAAGCTCCCCGCATAGACCGGCAGCGAGCTGGTCGATTCGGGAAGGCTTTCCATAAAGGCCGTCGGCTGTTCTGATAACAGACTATCGATGAGAATGGCCTTTGGTTTTTGGCGGCCTATGCTTTCGAGCAAAGTGGCCAACTCGGCAAAGTTTAAGCGGCGACCGCCCAAATAGGAAAACGTGCTATCATCTAGTGCAAGAACTTTTAATGTTGGATGAATCGGAGGGGTTTGGCCCAGATACTCTCTGACATTGAAGAGAATCGGAGCTGTGATGCGAGTATCGATGTAAGAGCCAAGCGACGACGCCTGCACAGCAAGGACGAGGATGAGAAAGAGACTCGCAAGCCCGTGAAAAATTGGCCACGAAAGCCCGCTGAGAAATATCGAAATTTTCTTGGGACGATTCATACTCTTTGCTTTCGCTGTATTCTTCCGCTCTTATCGGTGAAAGGTGGCTGGACCTTACCAGGATCTTGATGCTTGGATGTTTTTCGGCAATTTTGAACCTTTTAAATTGCATCTAAAGTATTGTTTTTTATACATAAAAGCGGTTTTTGAGTCTTCCGAAGTACAAGTTAGAAAGTCGAATTCTTAAAGAGTTGGGGTTGCTGTCTTCCTCGTCATGGGGGTTATCATGTTGCGGAGCATGAAAACTGTCCAGCCGACCAAGATCCATGCATAGAAACTGGTAGGCCTTGTCCTCCAATGCTTCTGGCTGACCGTCCAGTTGATCACGGTGGATGAAGACTTGATAAAAAATGCACTGTCTTGAACATAAAAAGCTCGAATCGTCTTCACTTTTACAGGGCAAAGAGTTAAGAGTTTGACTATACAGAGTCAAAGGAGGAACTTCTCATGCTACGCACACTCGCTCTCGCAATCGGTCTTTGCTGTTCGATCTCGGCTTTGGCCGCTCCTGCTTACCGCGTGATCAATGGCGAAGCCATTATGCAAGACGTTACAGTGGAACCAAGCAACGGTGGATTCAATCCCTCGTTTTCGGCGTATATTGTCAAAGCACGGGTCGAGCTCGGTGGAAATTCTTGCCAAGCTCAAGGTCTGCAAGCGAGCTTGAAGCTAAAAAATGAGGGCCTTGATCAAAAGCATATCGTTGCTTACGTCAAAGGCCGGGTGCGCAATGACCTGATTTGTCCGATGATCTATCAACCTATATTTGCCGATGTAGCCATCACGGTCCGTGGCGAAGGGGCGTTTGCGGAGTCGATTTTGATTCGCAATGTGGAAAGCTTCGGTTCCTTGAAACCTCTGAATAGCTTTTTGAACGATGGCTCAGAATGCGACGAGCTAAGCTTCTGTACCCGTGAATACAGACCCACGACCTGTTCCTTCAATGGTCTGGAGATCAAAGGCACAAACCTCTGCGAAGCCCACAAAGCGGTAAAAAAATACGCCTGTTTGAATAGCCTCACCCTACAGCCTGAAGAGCTGGTCTGCACTATGGATGTGCCGGTCCTACCGACCAATTGATACCGAAGATAGAGTAGAAACTGAAGAGCGACTCCCACCTGGGGTCGCTTTTTTAATTGAGTTGAATCGATTTTGCAGGCCAAAAAGACTCAAATTGGATAAAATCTCTTTTAAAATGATTCAAAGACATGGAATCTCGAGGCGGAACGAGTCACAAGTCCAGGAGCAGATATGGAGCTGTATTTCAGAAGAGACGGAGTCTGGTTTTCGATGCTGCTTGTTCTTTTCAGCCTGACCGGTTGTCTGGGGCCAGGTCGAGGCGCTTTGTCTGGAGATCTCATTGAGAGTAGCGAGCCCATTCGCAGCCAACTCTACCCTGACGACTGGAAGCCAGGGTACAGCGTTCAGACCGATGCAGGGCCACTGGGGTTGCAAGATTTTTCCTATGCTGGCTATAGGCAAGGTGAACAAAACTTACCGAACGGTGAAGGATTCACGGTATTGACCTTTGCGGGCATAGGCGATGGATCTCTTGATGTTGCCTTGGATCTGCAAAGCTTTATTGATCAAGCTGCAGCAAGCGGTCAGCCGACAATTATAGAGGTGCCGCCGGGTCTCTATCGATTGGATCATTCCATTCGTGTCCAGGGCAAGAGTCTTGTTCTGCGCGGTGCGGGAGCAGATCTGACCCGTTTCTATCTTTCCACTCCCAGCGTATCCATTGTTTTGGGTTCGGAAAAACCCAAATTGGAAAATCAAAGCAATTGGCAGGTGACTCGCGATCCGATGATCGGCGATAGGTTTGTGGAACTCAAAGATGCGAGTGGGCTGGAAGTCGGGCAGGATATATCTCTGACTTGGATTTTGACCGAGGAATTCGCTGTCGAAAACCATTCCGCCGAATTTTGGCAGGCGGGCGGCAGAGTAGCAAAGACAGTGGAGAATTTTCGGCGAACGATTCTGGGTAAAAAAGGCAATCGTATCTCTTTCGATGCTCCGATTCGATTTGAACTCAAAACGCGCGACTCACTCAGTGTGCGCCGAATATCAGGTTTGACCACAGAGTCGGGCCTGGAAGGGTTCGCAGTCAGCAGCGCCTTGGATAGTATCGATGCTGCCTGGCAGGCTTTTCCTGGAACATTTGGAACGGCCGCCATTAAGGTGCAATGGGCCAAGGATTCCTGGGTCCGTGATGTCAAAAGTTTTGCTATGCTTGGCAAAGAGGAGCATTTGCTCAGTCATGGCATTCAAATCGATCGAAGCTATCAAATCACTCTGGATCGTATCTTCATGCAGAAGGCTCAGAATCTAGGCGTTGGTGGCAATGGTTACCTCTTTATTCTGAGCAATTCCAACGAAGTCCTGGTTCGTGATTGTCGGGCGGAGCAAGGGCGGCATGGCTTGACCTTTCTGGGAGCGGTCTCTAACTCCGGCAATGTGATTCTTCGCTTGGCCTCAACGAAAGGTCGAACCTGTAGCTCTCTGGAAGCCCAAAAGTCAGACCAATGTTCGATTGGACCGGTCGATACCCATGAGCCTTTAGCCATTGCCAATCTTTTTGACAATCTCTTCATTGCTGATGCCTTGCAGGTCGGCAATCGCCGGGAAGCATCGAATTCAGCTGGGCAGACAGGCACTCTGAATGTCATGTGGGCGACGCGAGGACCAGGATCGGTCTATTCCTATAATGTCGGGCAAGGGTATGTGGTCGGCAGCGACTTGGATACTAAAGTCTATACCCTTGTTGATCCGAAGATTAAAGCAACCGAGCGTCTGAGTCAGGACAACCTGCCTGCTGACTGGAGTGAACATATTGGAATGGGCAGTCGTCTGCAGCCCCAGTCTCTTTATGAGGATCAACTCAAGAGACGATTGGCAAAGTGAAGATGGGAATGTCCAAGAAGCAGCTCAAGCAGCAAGGTCTTGCCATTCGACTAACATGAAGGCCAGATCGTCAGCATCTTTCGCGTCTTGGCCTTCGGCGTAGGTATAGTCTGCCAGGGCATCCACTCCTTCGGCAATGGCAGTGGGGGCGCGTAAAATCGATTCCATCGACCGTCGGGACAGGCGAATTCCCTTGGCATTGAAGTTTTCCAACAAGCCATCCGTATATACAAAAAGCTTGTCACCACTTTGAATATCAAAGCGAAGGATCTGAGGTTCTGGGAAATTTTCCTGGCCGAGCAAGGCTCCGCGCGCGATGAGCCCACTGACTTTGCCATTGCGAACGAGAAAGGGGAATGGGTGTCCATGATTTCGCACCACGCATTGGCGATTGTCGCTGTCTAGTCCAATAAGTGCAAAGGTCATTCCTTTGTTCAGACGCTTGCTGATGTCACAGATCGCAAAATGGATGGCGCGGGCAATATAGTCCAGCTTTTCTTCGATAGAGAGTTGATTCTGGAGATTATTCAGAACACTCAGAGCTCCATGGATGCTGGCCCCGATGGAAACGGCCATGAGCCCAGAGCCAATACCATGGCCCGTCACGTCGCCGATGAGCACGATGGTCTGCTTAGACTGTGAAAGGTAGGTGAGCGACAACCAATCACCGCCGAATTTTTCTGCGGGTTGATAGACCGAACGAATGCTGAGTCCAGGGATGCTTTGTCGTGAATGGTCGATTCGATCGCGAATTCCATAGACAGCCTGCAGGGATTCCTCGATTTCCTGGCGGTGAAGCTGCTCTTCAAATAGCTTGAATTTTGTCTGCTGATTCAGATAGGACAGCAGATAGGATTCAATACAAACAATTCCAAAAAAGCACAGAGGAAGCGCAGCTGCCCCATCGATGAGGTCGATTCCGGAGGCCAAATCGAAGATAGCGCCAACCAGCAAAAGACCGTAAATCAGAGCAAAGAGTAAATTTTCTTTACGCTCTTTTTTGGGGAGGCGGTAGGTAAACAGAGCCAAGTGGGCCAAGTAGTACCAGCTGTAGACTTGGAAAAGGAGCATGGCGTAGAGGGAAAAGAATCCAGCAATCCAGCATCCCAGAGCAATTATGCAGGTGATTTGCACCTTGCGCTTGGGGTAGCTATCCGGATAGAGAAGCCAGGTAAAGATCTCGAACGCCGCCATGGTTCCATACCAAGCGAAGCTTTGCAGCAGCCAAAAGACCAAGCCATTGACATCAAAAAGCTGAAAGATGAAACGAGAAAGATGCAGCGCCGAGAAAATAAAAACGGCTATGCAAAAGGCTACAAATACAATTTGAGCGGTATCTTTTCGATTGAGATACCAGATCATGGCGTGATAGAGCGCTACGATCAGGATCGCACCCATGACAGCAGCCGCAAAGATGGATTGAATAAAGGCACGGTGTGAGTATTGGCTTTTCTCTTCAATAGAAACCTTAAGCAGGCCCGGCCAAAGGCTGTGAATGCTGGCAAAGGTTTCAACAGTGAGAATCAATGGCTCGGAACCGACAGAAACGAACAGCGGTTGAGCGGGGATCACGAGTTGAGTCAGATCGTCAGGCTGATCGGGATTGCCGTAGCGATAGATCTCGAGCCCTTTCATGAGGACTCTAAACGGCATGGTATTTTGGGTGAACTTTGGATTGAGTGAAATGGCCCAAGTTTTGTCGCCAGAGGCGTGCGGTTGGATCACGAATTCATAGACGCCTTTGGTTTGTCCTTTGGCTGTAGGTTCCTGATTCCAAATATGAGGCAAGGAAACAAGGCGTTTCTGATCGTTTTGTAAGAAGTAAATTTCGAAGGGAATGGCTTGCGCCGTCGCAGCCAAACTGGAATTTGGAACAAAGCTGCAGCTTGCGATCAGTAAGGCTATAAAATGTAAAAGCAAAGAGTTCATCGTTTGGCTCCGGCCATACACCCTTCCTTATCGGTTTGATGCGGCGCAACTGAACGTTGCGGGGGCCTTTTTTATCAGGCATGGCAGGCTTGAGCTGATCCACTTGTACTTTTTTTCGTAGCCAAACTGTGTCATAAGTCTGACGAACCGCATCTGCTCTTTTTGCAAATGCTGTGTTTTTGACTCATGGTTAATAGCTAGACAACTTTGATCAATCTTGCCCACCAAAGCTCGGCTCGCTGCTCCTTTCAAGATCTTTTCACTTTGATAATTTCATTGAAGCTTTTATTTGCAAGCTGCTAGTATCGAGGCGCTCGAAGGAATTACAAGTCGTTGGAGTGCAAAATGCTTCTAAGAAGCCGCGGTTTAGTTAGTCTATTGCTATTGTCGTCATTGGTGCCTCTGCAGGCGCAAGACCAGTCGACCCCTGAGTCTAAAGATAAAAATGCTGAAGAGTCTAAAAAAGATGCAGTTTCCGATGTCAAAAGCGAAAAGAAAAGTGACAAAAAAGAGGAAAGGATTGAAGTCACAGGAAGTCGCATTCGACGAATTGACCTCGAAGGTCCCAAACCCATAATTGTTGTTGACAGTAAGGATCTGGAAAAAAGCGGTGCTGTGACGCTTAGCGAAGCCTTAAATAAGCTTACTGTGGCTTCGTTTGGTACATATGACTACGGATCTGGGTATGGAGTGCCTGAAGGCACGCAAGCGGTTGACTTGCATGGCCTTGGAGAAGGTAATACCCTTGTGCTCCTGAATGGACGAAGACTTGTGCGTGACCCTAGTTTTGAATTCGTCGATCTGTCGGTGATTCCAACTGCTGCGGTGGAACGAGTTGAGATTCTAACAGGAACAGCTTCAGCCATCTATGGAACCGACGCTTTGGCTGGTGTTATTAATATTATTACTAAAAAAGATTATGACGGCATGTCCTTCGGCTATTCGAAGACCAAGGCCCGTTTCAAAACCGGTGACCGCGACCAGTTTTACGTATTAGCTGGGTCACATGGTGAGAAGACCAGCAACATTATCACGATGCAATGGGATGAAAGCCAAGCAATACTTGCAAAGAATCGCCCATGGTATGACAAAGATTACCGGTCAATTTACGGTTCTCCGATGTCCTACGAGTCTGCGAGTGGAGAATTTGTGCCATCCGCAAGCTGTGATCAAGAGAAATCCAACGGGACTGGCACCTTCTGCGCTTATGATTATTGGGATCGTGAACAGCTTCAAGGCGGTTGGCAAAAGCTGTCGATGATTGACGATTTCTCTTATCGAATGACTGACGATACCAAGCTTAATTTTAGAATGTTCGTAGCCAAAAAAACTGCGAGAACGCGCAGTCGTGCGAGTGCTATCGATCCCGCCGGTGATGCCTACACAGTGTCTGAAGCTGCGATCAATGCCAATCACCCAGAAATTGCAGGAGGTGCAGCGGCCCCTGCCTATAAGCCTGATGACAACAATAACAATGAGAATGGAGTTCTTGTTCAAGGCCGGTTGAAAGATGCTGTGCCCGGTACTGCGACCGATCAGACCACATTTTCGACTGGTTTTGGCTTAACCCATAGTTTTGGTTCGGACACTGAATTGGAAGTCAATGTATCCGATAGCCGAATCTATAGATCTAATATTTGGACAAACTTTCTCGATGACGTGAAGTTCAGAAAAGCTGTTTTTACCGGTGAATATGATGTTCTGGGAAGTGCCCCTAAGGGTGATATTCAGAAATACCTCCTGGACGTACCTGATACTGATAGTTCGTCGGCTAAGTCGGCGGAAGCCAATATCACTGGCTCGTTCAATTTAGCCGGTAAGTCAATCGGCTATTCTACGGGGGTTTCGCACATCGCCGAAGCCTATTTGAACCATGCACCTCTTAATAAGTTGAATGCTCAAGTCAAGGATCTGGGCGGCGGAGGCGGTGAGGGTGATAGAAAAGCCAATGCCATATATGGCGAAATCAATGTTCCCATCGTGTCGAGTCTTGAGGCAAGTGTTGCTGCTCGATTTGATGACTATTCTGATTTTGGCTCAACCCTGAACCCAATGGTCGGTCTGCAATATCGGTGGTCGAAAGTTTTGTTTGCGCGCGCAAATTTCGGAACTGGATTTAAGGCTCCCACATTGCGAGACCTGCATGATCAGGAAGCTCGTTATTATACGAGTTTTACTGACTATAAGAAATGTAATGAAGCCATTGCTTCTGGTAATGATGAGGATGCTACTCGGTACTGCGAAGGTTCGCAAAATGCTGAGATTCGCAGTGGGGGTAACTCTGATCTCGATCCGCAAAAGTCCACCAGTATCAACGTTCATATCGGATTCGAACCTGTGATTGGTACAGGTTTATCTTTCGAATATTTTAATCAGCAGATCAAAGACCAGATTTCGAGTGTGAGCTCTGATGAGCTTTTGCAATTGGAGGCAGATGGACGTGCCTTGCCTAAGGGAACGGCGGTCATTCGCGATGAAACGACAGGAGATGTAACAGAGATTGTCAGTCCGACAAGTAACCTTTCGACAGTCAAAACCTCTGGTTTGAGTGTGGGAGCTTATACGACGTATCAGTTTGGATTTGGGACATTGTCTTACAAGGGCGATTACTCTTACTACCTGTCCTATTCCAAACAGAAACTTCCAGGTGGCAAATATGAGCAGTATTTGGAAGAAAGCGGCTTGCCCCGTTGGCGATGGACCAACACTTTTGGCTATGGAATCGGAAGTAGCCAAGTGAGTCTGATCAGCAATTCGAATGGTCGCTATCAAAAATCGAACAAAGCTTTTGGTTTTGTGGGTTCCTATACAAACTGGGATCTCAATTACGCGTATACCTTGAATCAGTCCTTCGACTTTGAATTGGGTGGAGCCAATATCTTTAATCAAGGATTTCCACGTGATAACAGCGATGCGATAGGTGGCGGTATTGGCGGTCCATTTTACCCCGCTATAGGACCAACGCTCTTCACTCGCTTGAATTTTCATATTTAGAATGCTTAATTTTCTTTGATGCCAGGGTTCTGCCAATGGCAGAGCCCTAAGTCTAAGGTAAGCCCTTTGGCGTGATCGTTATCTTAGCCACCAGTCTTCGTCAGAAGTCTTATGGCAAGGTCTCTTCGGAGACAATCACGATCACGCTAAAGGGTAAGGCGATGAATACGAATATGTTTAGGCATTAAGTTTTATGAGCTTATTGATCGGTGAATAAATGATCAGCAGGTGCTAGAAAACTCCTGACTCACCGTAAGCGAAGTTTCAATAATGTTCTTAACATCCAAAAGCAGATCGCGATTTTCCATCCCAGAGATAATCCCATCAATCCTCCCTTTTCCCTCCCCATGAGCTTGTCTGGTCCCGCCTCTCCGCTGCGCATCTTTATACCACTTCGCAGCTTCTGCTTGCTATGCTACCATTCGCCATAGATCGTCCGATGTGAGGAGTCATTTCTATGCGCTGTCTTTTGCAGAATCTGATTCTCTTGGTTTTGAGCATGTCCTGCGCCACTGCGACAAAGGCCGTTCCTGATGCTGTCAAAGCGGAAGCTGGGGCTGTCCCAGTGGTCGACGCCCCGCCAGCAGCTGCCGAAGAGTGTGCCGATCAGGTTTTCTGTACGCGGGACTATAGGCCAGCCATATGCCAATTCAATGGCCAAAGCTTTTTGGCCAGCAATGCCTGTGAGGCGAAAAAACTTGCCAAGCGATTTGCTTGTGAACAAAAACTCGCCTTCAATGCCGATTCTGTCCAGTGCGTTGGCAAAAGTGCGGATAAGCCAGTAGCGGCAGCTGGTGTTCGGAAGGAATGCTCGCAGCGCACGTATTGCACGAAGGAAATGAATCCTCATAGCTGCGTGTTTGGCAATGAGAAATTCCGTGGCAACAATAAGTGTGAAACTATGCAAAAAGTTCGAGCCTATGCCTGCGCCCACGGTATGAATCTGGACGATAAAACTGTGAGTTGCCAAGCGATTCAGGGGCAGGGGCGGTGACTGTAGATAACAAACAATGGTATTTAGGGGCTTATGCAGCAACCGCGAGTATAAGCGCTTTTTCGGAATCGATGGCGAAAGCTTTCTATGCTGAACTTGTAGATTTGCCCTTTCTTGCTGGTATAGAATTGCCTGTTCACGTCCTGCCAAAGCATGATGATCCCTGGCGCCATCTCACTTTACTGCCTCAGGATTTGAATTACATTCTGACTCCACTGCCTGCGGTGATGCAAAGCTTGGAAGGCTCGTCTCATTTCGGTTTGGCGTCTTTGCATGAAGATGGTCGAGAAGCCGCTTTGAGTCATTTGGAAAAAGTTCAGAGTTTGGTTTCGCGGTTGGAAGATCATTGCGGTCGAGCCTGCGTGCAGGCCGTGCAGCTGCATAGTGCTCCGACCTTAAGCACTCTTCCCAGTGATGAGGGAGCAGATGCTCTGCGTTCATCCCTTGAACGTTTGCGTCGATGGGATTGGTCACGTGCTGAGTTATGGGTGGAGCACTGCGATAGTTTTCGCCAGGATCATCCGCCGGTCAAAGGTTTTTTGAATATCGAGCGTGAGATTCTAGTGGTGCAGGAATTTCAGCTGGGTCTGCAGCTCAACTGGGGGCGATCGGTTCTGGAAGGGCGAAGCGTAGAGAGCGTTTTGCAGCACATTGAATTGGCGAACAAGGCCGGCGTCTTGCGGAGCTTGTTTTTTTCTGGAGTTGCTGTGCAGGACCCCATCTACGGTTCCTGGCTGGACAATCATGCAGTGATGCAGACCAACAGTGCCGAACCCTGGCAGGCAAAAACCTCACTTTTGACCGAGGAAGCGATTGTCAAAGCTCTGCAAATTTTACCTGCTGGAGGCGTTCATTTAGGGGTGAAGGTACAGCCCGCGCCGGCTCATCTGTCGCTCACCGATCGTGTGGATTGTTTGCGTCAGCATCTGGCTCACCTGGATCGTTGCTATCGACAGGTGACTGAGTCGGGCCAACAAAAAGCTTAAGGCTGACTGGCCTGAGAAGGTTGACGAACTGGAGGCCAAGGAGTCGGATAGCGAGTTGGATCGAAATTGAAACTGTCGCCAATCTGGACTTTTTTCTGCCCTGTACGAATGAAAAGGATGGCTCCCTCATGAATCGGGAAGCCCCGAGGCGACTTTAATCCTAGACCATTGCCATAGAAGCCGACGACATGGCCTTTGATCAATCTTTGGCCATCGTCCAGATAGAGGCGATCATTCATGTCGAGGCCCCAGGCGCGGCCTCGATCGAGATAGGCCCAGGCTCCGTATATCTTTGCCACCTGAGGCCTTTCATTCGCTTTCATACTATCGGCTTCTTTTTGCAGGATTTGGATCAGTTCATTGGGCAGTGGCAGCTTTTCTTGTGAAATATCTATCCTTGTTGTCACGGGCAGGCGAGAGTCGATGGATGATCCGAGCACGGCCTCACTCCATCGAGCTTCGGCCTGAAATTGCGGACCTATTGGGTTCATGCCCCAATCCAAAACCAATTCGCGTGTGGCTCTTAGGACTGGTTCCTGCAGATCCCAGACTTTGCGCAGATGGAATGTTTCGAGTTCACCCACCATCGGCAGAACAAGGAATTGCGGCGTGAGAGCATGGGCGATGAGGAGATTGAGACAAAGGTGCGACCCTTTGCGACCGTCGTGACTGCCGCGGAGCAGTCCCAATCGTAGTTTGAAGGGATTGTCGCGGACTTTGACAACCGCATTTTTTGCATCATCCAGCAGATTTTTCATAGCTTCCTGCCAGGCATCGGCTGGCACTGATGGTTTGGGTGGCTTGGCTGCCTTCCACTGCTCCCAGGCCTTGCGTGGCACTCGGATCTGTTCGGCAGCGATCAGGTGATCCGTGGCTGTGTGGATGAGCTCGACGGCGATCAGGAGGTGCTCACCGACCGGACAAATAATCGGTTGCAGCTGATGAGGACTCAGCAGTGTGGAACGAGACTGTCCAACTTGAATTTTGTGGCTCAAGCGCTGTTCGTTGAGGGATAAATTCACGCCTCGCGCTTTGGCTGCCTCGTCGAGAGGCTGGCTTTTTTGAATCCACAGCTCGCGGAGGGTGTCCTCCATCTGCTTGAGCTGCTCTCTGTGGCGGAGTGTGAATTCGGCATCAAGCCCAATCAACTGCCACGGCATAAGCGCTACAGATTGCCAAGCTGGGTTCTCATCCGCAGCCTGGAGCAGCCTCGGGGAGCCGAAGAAAAGCAGCAAGAGGCATGTCCAGCCAGACTTTGAAAGAACTTTGAAAATTTTGCTTGGAGATCGGGCGAGAATGCGTTTAAAAGGGTGTAAGGCCATATCATTGTATGGTTGGAGGGATGGTTCTTCGGCTTCGGAAGCTCGCATGGGATGTCTCTTCTGTTTTCCCGTGAGAATGCTTAGACTGTGTATCGGCTTTCGGTTTCCGTTGCTGAAGACGCCGCCGACCGCGGCAGGAGAGTATTTTCCGCATGATCAATCCTATCCGCGAGTTGGCTCGTGGCAGTCGTACGTATTGGTTAGGGGTTAAGTGGCTGCGTCAGCACCCTATTTGGTTCCTGGTTTTGTTTATCCCAACTGTGTTGGGTTTCGCTTTGATGGTGGGTTCCCTGCTGCTTTTTTGGGAATACCAAGCTGAAATTATGCGAAGCTTGCTCTTTCAACCAGGAGATGGTTGGATCTGGGTTCTTGTTTATTATGCCTGTAAAGCTTTTCTGTTCGTGGCTGCACTGGGACTGTCGCTGCTGGTTGGTCTTTTGAGTGCCAATATAATCGCCGCACCGATTTACGAGTGGATTTCCTGTGCTGTCGAGCGGGAGCGTTACGGTCGGGTTGTGGAGATTTCTTTCTGGCGATCTTTGCAGCAAATTCCGGAAGAGTTGAAGAAGGTTCTGTTGATTCTTCTGATTTCGATTCTGTTTTTTATGGTGCCAGGTCTGAATCTTGTGGGAATCTTTGTGGCGGGTAGTCTTGTGGCGTGGGACTCCTATGACTATCCCATGACTCGACGTGGCTGGACTTTGAGACAACGTTTGATGGGGGCCAGACAGGATTACGGAGCCATTTTAGGAATGGGCCTGTGGTTGGTCATACCCTTTGCACAGTTTATTTTGATGCCCATGGCGATCGTAGGGGGAACTCTACTGAGTCTGGAGCGGATCGACACTATTGAGAGGAGAGGTCATGGTTCTTGAAAATGCCGCCGAACGCTCGAAGGCCATTGAGGCAGCACTGAGTTCGATTGAGAAACAGTTTGGTAAAGGTGCCATCATGCGTCTTGGCCAGGCTGAGCAGGATGCCAATCGCGTCGAAGCGATTTCGACGGGTTCTCTATCTTTGGATGCGGCCCTTGGAATCGGTGGTTTGCCGAAAGGTCGGGTGATCGAAATCTATGGTCCCGAGTCGAGCGGTAAGACGACATTGACCTTGCATGTGGCAGCTGAAGTGCAGAAAGCTGGAGGCGTCGCAGCTTTTGTGGATGCCGAGCATGCGCTCGATACTGCCTATGCGAAGAAAATCGGGGTGAATCTGGAAGAACTGCTGGTGTCTCAGCCTGATACAGGCGAGCAGGCTCTGGAAATCGTCGACATGCTGGTGCGCAGTGAAGGTGTTGATCTTGTGATCATCGACTCCGTCGCAGCATTGACACCGAAGGCCGAGATCGAAGGCGAGATGGGTGATATGCATGTGGGTCTGCAGGATCGCTTGATGTCCCAGGCTCTGCGCAAACTTACCGGTTCGGTGTCGCGGTCCAACTGTACGGTGATTTTTATCAACCAGATTCGGATGAAAATCGGTGTGATGTTTGGCAGCCCGGAGACGACGACGGGTGGTAATGCCTTGAAGTTTTATTCCTCGGTTCGTCTCGACATTCGTCGTCTGGCTGCTATCAAGCAGGGCGAAGAAGCGATTGGCAACCGTGTGCGAGTGAAGGTTGTGAAGAATAAGGTTGCTGCCCCTTTCCGGGAAGCGGAATTTGATGTTTTGTTCGGATCGGGTATTTCCCGCACGGGCGATCTCATCGATCTGGCATCAACTCATGAGATTATCACCAAGACCGGCGCCTGGTTCTCTTATAAGGACCAACGTCTGGGACAGGGTCGCGAGAAGGCCAAAGAGTTCCTGGAAGCCAACCCTGAGCTTCTGGTAACGATTGAGTACGAAACCAAGAAGAAGCTGAACTTCCCTAACGTTGCAGAGCCTAAAAAAGACCAGGATCTGAACAAAGCCGAAGCCGCGAAAGGCCGTAAAGCCAAAGCGGTCGACGAAGGCAAGCCGGAAGCTAAAGTGGCTAACGCTAAGGACTGATCCTATTTGCTGCCAAAAGCAAAGCCAGGTGTCAGCTGTTTGTCTGACTCCAGAATGAGTTTGCCAAAAGCAAACCTTTCTGGGGTCTGTATATCAGTCAAATCCCTAGGAATAAAGTGAACGTAAACCTGGTAGAACCCGATCGGCAAAGCCATGTTTTTGATGACCATCACTTTGCGAGCTCCCACAGGAATCTGGACTTTAATTTGGACGCCAGGGCCAAAGAGCTCTGCATAATGAATGGGTCTGGTCTGACCACACACTTCATCCATACCTATGGTCACAAGACTATTTTCTTCTTTGACTGCAAAGGGGAACGAGAAACTCTGCGCCTTCACGAAGTTTCTGAGATTCGGCAAGGTCGGATCAGGAGTAGTCGTTGCGCCCGCAGTGAAGCAACTCTGCGGTGGCGGTAATGAATCCGGATTGTTATCCACAACAAAGCTGGCTGCGCCGCCGTAAGCATATTTATTTGTTAAATTGACTGGTGTCGCTGGGGTTGACGAGCTGTCGGTTTCTGCTTGAGCATTGATCATGGTATCGAAGTGATAGCTCATGCCATTGATAAAGATATCCAAGGAGATATTGATTGCATTGCCTTCAGGAATTTTAATGGCCCATTGCCAGCCAGTCGCGCGATCCAGATCGGAACTGATGGCATCGCTCGTGATACTGTTATGAGTGAAGACCCATTTCTTGGTGGAAGCGTTCTCAACAAAAACAGGCTGATTATCTTCTTCAAGGCGACACCAGACTTCGTCCTTGCTGACTTCAGCGGCGAAGCGACAGTTGAGATAGGCACCACCAATAGCCACGGGCTCCAAGGCCTGTTGCTGGGCGTCCGCATCCTGGCTGTTATCACTGTCGTCGTCCTGAGAATCCGGCTTTAGGTCTTGAGCATTTGCAGGCTTTTTTGGACTGTCAAACTTGGAAACACCATGACAACCGCTCCAAACAAACGAAACAAAGCAGATTCCCAACAGACGTGTGGTCGCTTGCATATGTAACCTCGATATGGAGTCCTACAACTTTATCGGTTGGGTTGAGTCAAAACCTGAAAGTTTATGAGAAGAACAATCATTTCAAAGTGTAACTGCCTCTTTTGAAATCTTTCGTCGTTCTTTCCAGAAAAAGTTTATATCCCTGGGTCAAAAGTCGATGGAACCAATCAGTAAAACCAAAGCGGTAAGATTTGGTAAGACTATATAAGCCAAATTGGGTAGAGTGTTCCTGTGATCAGTCATACCAGCCGTAAGAAACTTTGCGAAGCTCCGAAGCTATGCTAAAGCTGAAGTCAGCGACGCCCCGATGTTTGTTTGAGGAGAACAATGGATGGCCCAAACACTTTGCTATATCCCCAGCGAGAAAATCCAGGATCCTGCGCTGTGGACTCAGCTCCGCACCTGGCAAAAGGCTCAAGGCCTTTCTGCAGAAAAGATTCGATGGACACCCGACTTCTTGCACGCCGATCAATGCCAGCGTGAGGAACTTGCCGGCGCCTTAGGCCTTCTGCGTGGGGGTGATATCCAGCGTGTAGTCTATTTTGAGCCAAGAGCAAGAGCTGAGAAAGATCTCGATTGGATGGCCTTTGCCTGTAGCTGTTTACAGATGGGTATCCCTATTGAAGATTCTTCGGGTCAGACTCTTCTGGGGAAAGAAAAAGCGGAAGCTATTCAGCAGCTGTTTCTAAAGGCCTCAACCAAGCCTGTAACTAAGGCGGCGCAAGCTGCTCCCTCCAAAACAAAAAAGTCCACCCGGACATAAGAAATGTTCAAGAGAAAGCCAGTCTTTTTTTGTAGCTTACCCTGCGAATGCTGGCTGCTCCAACCCCTCACTCTCCCAAAACAATTCCGTCAAATTTCGTAAGTCAAAAACTTTAGTTTTCCGAAATTGTATTGGCCAGCCGACCAAATATTCTTATAAGCAATGAAGAACCCCTAAAGAAACAAAGGGAAAAGAAGATGCTTGCACAAATCACTTCAACGGCTTTTGTCGGTCTTGTCCTGGCTGCCTCTGTGGCGAAGGCAGATTTCCTGCCACCAAACGATCTTTGGAAGGAAGATGGGCTGCTCCGCGCGGGTGGCATTACTCAAGTGGAATTCAACGAAGTTATCGCTGCGGCTGAAGCTTTCTACACTCCCGTCATGGCTCAATTCGGCGGCAAGCTGAAGGTGAATCGTCTCTGGAGCGACACTACGGTGAATGCGAGTGCGCAGCAAACGGGCTCCAGCTGGGTGGTGAATATGTACGGTGGCTTGGCTCGTCGTCCTGAAATCACCAAGGACGGCTTCGCTTTGGTTCTCTGTCATGAAATCGGTCACCACCTGAGTGGCTATCCCTACAGCTCGAGCTGGGCAGCCAATGAAGGCGCTTCTGACTACTTCGCGACCCTGGCGTGCGGCCGTCTGCTCTGGTCGGATGAACCAGAATTGAATGCCACCTATCGCGACGCCATCGAAGCCATTCCTGCGGCCCTTTGCAACAAGGCTTGGTCGAAGGAAGCGGACCAGAATCTCTGCTATCGTATGACAGCTGGTGGAAAGTCTTTGGCAGATCTCCTGTCGGCTCTAGGTGGAACCAAGGCTTCGTACTCCACTCCTGACAATACAGTCGTAAAAACCACCAACAATGCCCACCCTGCTGGTCAGTGTCGCTTGGACACCTACACTGCGGGTGCAATCTGTAACAAAGCTTGGGATGTCAAAGTTATTCCCGGCAAAGATCTGGGCAGCAAGCGCAATGCTAAAGAAGGTGAACTTGATGCTATCAAGTATACCTGTAATCAGTCCGAAGGTCTGAGCTACGGCTACCGCCCTACATGCTGGTTCAAGCCATTCCTGGCAGCCACCACTCCTACCACCTTTGAGTAAATTTCATTGAGCTCGACTGCTCGAGCTTGATTGAGGTGCACTGAGCGCCAGCGGGGGGAAGATTCGCACTCCTCCCGTCAGGCGCTCAAACTGCATCGACTTCTTCTGGGCGTGAAGAGTCCAGTAGTAGCTATAAAAAAAGTCCAGCTCGATCGCTTGACTGCCATCAGCCAAAGCCTCCGCACACGATATCAGATTCTTTCGACCCACCCCGCGCAATTCCGTCGTCAATTCCAAAAGAAAGAGGCCTGGCTCTGCGGATGCCTGAGCAGAGGATTTGGGCACAAAAAAAATGCAGGATTTGATAGGCCGATCGCCCTGAGCTCTTGGATTATGGCAGCGGAGCAAGGCATCCTGTTCAGCTTGCGGCAAATACCGACGATACTGAGACCAGCGTTCATCCTCGCCCAAAGTATCAAATTGAGCCATGGCAATGGTTTTGGCCGTTTCGGTACTGTTTTCACACCAAGCCTTCCAGCTTCCAGCGCCTTGCAAGGCTTGGTTGATGGTATAGCGATGAGCTTCGAGGTCCGAGCTGTCCAGGACTGTGCGCTCTTTGGGGCCAATCACGGGAATATCGTCATTACGCAGTGTGAAGAGAATCGATACGACACTTAAGCCAAAGAGCAGAGTCGGCAACCAGAACTGTGAAAGCCTTGAATAACGGTTAGGAACAGCCAAGATAGTTCCTCCGGGCGAGGTTTAGGGAGAGTCCGAGACTGGGCGAGTTATCGTTCGAAGGGACGTTTGAGATTGCCGAACTTATTGAGTAGAATGCGTTGTTCGGTCATGATTCGCTGCAAAGGGACACCTTCGGAAAGTTCCAGCACAACAGCATCGGAATCGACCCGGAGGATCTTGCCAATCACCGTCGTCCGGCTATGGTCCTGAAACACGATTGTGGCATTGACATCGGTTTCCAGAGGGAAAGACTGCCCATGACGCTTGGTGCTGAAGGAGAACTTCACGCCCTTTTCGCTGAGGTTGATCACCGGATAGTTGCCTTCACCAAGTTCAATCTGTGGCCTAGCCCCTTGGGGATACTCCAAGCGAAAATAGTTTCGATTTAGTTTTTCACTCATTTGCACATCCGTTTGCCCAAGGTCTACTAAAATTGTGACGCACTTTGCCGAGGCCGTCAATTCCAGGACTGTCCTGACGAGACCAGCTCACATACGTTAAACTAAGAGCAGAAGGACGACCGCTCTGTGCATAAAGCGAGGTGTTAAGGCCCCCAAGGCGGGCGAATGCGCTAGGCAAGTGTCCAGGAAAGCGTTACTTTGCTTGCGACTTTACCAATCCACATAAGTCGACAGTTGCTGGAGGTTGGACTTACCGATGATGGGTGACCCTCAAAGAAAAGTACGAAGAGATGATCTGGCATCACAGACCTTCGATGTTGTTATTATCGGTGGTGGAATCAATGGTGCCGTCGCAGCAGCCGCCTTGAGCGCGAGTCGATTGAAGGTGGCCTTGATCGAACAAAGAGACTTTGCGTCCAGCACGTCCCAGGAGTCTTCGAACCTGGTTTGGGGCGGTATCAAATACCTGGAAAGCTACGAGTTCGGCTTGGTTTGGGATCTGTGTCGCTCACGCAATGAGCTGATGCGCTGTTATCCCAATGAAGTTCAGGAACTTCGCTTCTTTACCAATCTGGAGCGGGGATTTCGCAAACCGCGCCTGTTGGTTTTTCTAGGCAGTCTGCTCTATTGGATGATGGGGCGTTTCAAGACCCGCATGCCTCGTTTGCTGTCCAAGGCTGCGATCGAACGGGATGAGCCCTTGGTCGATACCGCTCATAGTCAGGGTGGATTGGAATATTCCGATTGTTTTCTGAAAGACAATGATGCGCGATTTGTTTTTCATTTCATTCGGCGTAGCGTTCGCTCAGGGGCGACGGTTCTCAACTATATCGAAGCCAAGAGCGCTCATCGGGATGAAGCCGGTCTGTGGTCCATCTATGCTGTCGATCAAAAATCCCGAGACGGAGTCCCCATCAAAGCCAAGGTTTTGATCAATGCAGGCGGTCCCTTTGCCGATCGCTTCAACAAAGCCTGTGCGGTGACAACCCAGCATCAGCATATTTTTTCCAAAGGCGTGCATCTGATCGTGCCGCGTCTGGGCCGTGGTCAGCGCGTCCTGACTTTCTTTGCGGATGATGGCCGGCTGTTTTTTGTTATTCCGATGGGATCATGCTCCTGTATCGGAACAACCGATACTCGCGTCACAGAGTTACCGGCTGTGGTTACCGACGAAGATCGTCATTTTATCTTGGATAATATCAATAAGCGTCTCAAGTTGTCCAAACCCTTGACCATGCAAGATGTGATCGCGGAGCGATGTGGTGTCAGGCCTTTGGTGATCAAAGGCAACGCCGGGGATTTTGATCAGGAGGAATGGGTCAACCTCTCTCGTAAGCATGTTTTGGAGTGTGATCAGGAAACGGCTCACATTAGTATTTTTGGCGGCAAGCTCACGGACTGTCTAAACATCGGTCGTGAATTAGTCACCGCCGTTAAGGAACTTGGATTGCCAGCTCAAAAAGCTGAGAATTGGTATGGTGAAGGCCAGGAATCGATCAAGACGCAATATGAGGCATTGGCCAAAACTTTGAAGTGGGACGATAAGCACTGGCCGGGAGAGGGTCGATCAAGCGATAGACTCTGGCGTCTTTATGGGCAAGATGCGCTCGCCATTGCTCAGAAAATCAAAGCTCAACCTGATCTGGCTCAGCCCATTGTTAACGAAGCTCCGGTCCTTATGGCAGAAGCTGCGCATATGGCCGAACATGAGATGATAGTTGATCTCGAAGATTTTCTCAGGCGTCGTACGCGTTTGAGTCTGGTCGTATCTCACCAGGTTTTGGAGCAAAGTGCTGGCCTGAAAAAGGCCTCCCACTTGCTATTTGGGGATCTCGCCAATGAGCGTTGGTCGGCTTATTTTCAAAAGAAAGATGCTCCTCCGCAGAAGACCAGGGCCTAGACTTGGAGGTTTCTCTGTCACGCGGGAAATCTGCCCAAGGAGCGGCATCTGTCTACAATCTGGTCAGGCGGATTGTTATTTAAGTTAAAAAATTCATTTGTTTACATCATGACATCAGACTTGCTTAGTTGGCTGTGGCTGCTGTTGTTGGGACCCTTGCGGAGTTGTTAAGCCATGTTCATCCAGTCTTGCGTCTGCCTCCTAAGGCATTCGTTTTTTAGAATCTTCCTTTCGAGCTTTTTTCTGCTCGCCTGCGGAACACATGCAGGCAATGATCAGGATCCAGAACTTACGAGGATTATCGCCAGCGATGAAGGCTCTCTTCGGGTTATTGAGCAGGAGACGGATGATATCCGCGCCCGGATCAAAAGTGCTCTGCTCAATGCTTTTGTAGCCTATAAGCCCATCACCGATGTCGCCATCAGCTTTCAAGCGCAGCAGGAATTGGATGAAAATGCCCATACTTTGGGCCAAACCCATTGCGTGCTTGGAACCTGCAGCATAGTGTTATCCGAAGATCTGCAGATGCGCCCGGTGCTCAGGCGTTTGGCGATGGCTCACGAACTGCTACACGCGGCTGGTTTTTCTCATAGCTGCGAACTCAAAGATGTCAATTGCCATGAGATCATTGATACATCCAGTGGTCTGATGGCTCCTCGTTTTCGAGACTACTATTATACGGAAATCGAAGAGTCTGATATTCTTCGTCGTTCCTTGCAAGCCGACTACCTGCAGCATCTGCTGTCTCGCTGATTGCCGTTCCAACCAACTTAGCCAAATCTATCCATGACTGGATTTTCTTGGCTACCGAAACCCGAACAGCTGGGTTTCTGGTCCCTCTTCACCCTGAAGCACAACGCAGTGCTTCGGGTATTCGAGCTTTCCTGGTCTCAATA
>JBGSTF010000141.1:0-83706 GCA_041736645.1 Oligoflexus sp.
ATGCGGCAACTGCAGACCAAGCACCCGCAACAGCCGAACCGGCAGAAACCCCGGCCAAAGGCCCCGAAGTCCCAGGTGCTTCAGCCGATTTTTTAGTAGGTAAGTGGATCAGTGAATGTATCAATCAGCCTGGACAGCTGCAAGCAGCCGTCTATCTGCAATACGAATTCCTCGCTGACGGTAGCGCCTCGGCCAAAACCCTTTCCTATGCCGGACCAGATTGTACTCGGCGCTTCACCAAGCCCGATGTGGACGCTATTAAATTACAGGTGAATGCCGATCGCGCCGCAGTGGGTTCGCCGCCTTTGAATGCGACTGAAAACGCGACTTATGATGCTCTTTGGTTTCCGACCATCTCGGCCTTTCAATTCAAGCTGGGACGAAAACTTAAAGATGACACAATTGAAATGAATACAACCCAAAAGGTCGCCAGCCAGGACGTGCTCCAGTATCTGGTGGTATATATGCAAGATAATCAATTGTATTTTGCCGAAACTTGTTCCCAATCCCAAGTCCTGAATCAAGCTTGCTCCAAAGTTGTGGGTGATAGTGAGAAAAACCGCGCTCGAGACATGAGCAATGCGATTCCCTTCCACAAGATTTAGTCTTCCAAACTGATACCAACTTTGCCTAGAAGGATTCGCGAATTCTTTCTTCCCCAGAAAGAAGCGGATCCTTGCTTGTTTTGATACAATGGAGGCACAGAATATCCAAAAGGGAGGCACATTGTGCTGACTCACCGAACGCGATTTATCCTGGCTACGCTGGCTATCATAACCCTGGTGGTCTCCTTCAGCTACTATTCACGCTACCCGGATCTCAATCGCAAAGCGATGGTTGCGGAAAACCACAGCGTCGGTGACACCATTTCCATGTGGCCCATCCTGAAAGTGACGGCCAATGATCCCATGTGGAAAAAAATTGCTTATACAACTGTGAATTGGACCAATGATAATAAGAAGGGTATGAGCTTCGGCATTGCCCTAGCAGCCCTGCTCTCCATTTGGTTGAGCTATTGGCAGTTCAATCCAGGTGGGCGTTGGCGAAGTGCCTTCTATGGGATGATTCTGGGCTCGCCCTTAGGCGTTTGCGTCAACTGTGCTGCCCCTGTTTTCAAGGGTGTTTTGCGCTCAAGGCGCATAGAGATGGCGCTGGCACTTATGTTTGCATCACCAACCTTGAATGTCGTTGTGCTGACGATGGCTTTCTCTCTATTGCCACTCTATATGGCTTTTACCAAACTCGCCTTTAACTTGGCTGTTATCCTCCTGGGCGTTCCTCTGCTGGCTCGTTGGCTGGCTGATGCTCCCGTTAAGGATTTACAGGTTTTGGAACAGAGGCTGGCAACCGAAGCTTGCGCGGTACCTATACAAGAATCTTTTGTAAGTGCCTTCGTCGGCTTATTCAAAGATTTTGGCCGACAATTAGGCCATATCTTCATTCGCACAGCGCCCCTTATGTTCGTCGCCGGATTTTTAGGTGCAGCCCTGAGCCACTTGGTTCCATTGGATGCATTGCGAGGTTCGGGCGGTCTAGGATCGGTGATCCTGGCGGCGACTGTGGGCCTCATTCTACCCGTGCCGATGGCCTTTGATGTAGTCCTGACCAATGCCCTGTTTTCTGCGGGCTTACCCCAGAATGTCGCGATGGTTCTGCTGCTCAGCCTTGGCGTTTATAGTTTCTATTCCTTCATGATCACCTGGCAAAGTGCTTCCCGCCGCTGGGCTTTCATGATTGCTGGCGGTCTTTGGCTAGTGATCCTGCCGATTGGCTTTCTGGCTCCATGGCTTCATGAAACCTTCTACATGAGCCCGAATATTGAGGCCTATCGTCAATTGACTCAGGAAACAGGCAAGAGAGATACGGACTCAGCTACGACCAGCCTTGCCGCTAAAACGACCGAAACAGCTCCTCCTTTACCCCATGATGCCGTGACGAAGCAGGGCACGATCTCGATCACTCGCTATCCGTTCCTTGCAAAACAAGGCAATTCAGGTCGCTTTGTGCAGCATGAGGGACCAGATCTAGGCATCAATCAAGGTTTTATGTATACCATCAGAGACTATCCAGATCCTTTTTGGGTTGGTCGAGGGACAGCTGCAGGCGACTACGATCAAGACGGTTGGGTAGATCTTGTTCTAGGCAGCGACCACGGCCCCTTGCTTTACCACAATGTCGGCGGCAAATTCGTGCCAGTTCCTTTGAATATTCCGATGCTCGCGGATCTGCGGACATTTGCTGTGGCCTTGGTCGACCTTGACAGCGATGGCTGGCTCGACCTGTTCTTTACCAGCTTTGATCGCGGTAACTTTTGGATTCGTAACGAATCGGGACGCTTTGCAGGAGCAGCCACGCCCGTTCCTAATGGTGATGGCGTCCTCACTGTGAGTCCTGCCTTTGCAGACTTGAATGGTGACGGTCGCATCGATATTTTCAACGGTAATATGGTGCTGGGGATAGCCACCGGATTTCGCTCTTACGGCAAAGGCCGACAGAATGGAATCACCTGGAATCGACCCGAAGGTTTCGTCTTTGAGCCTTTGCAGGATGAAGCCGATGGAGAAACCATGGCCTCCCTCATCAGCGATATCAATGGGGATGGCTTCTTAGATCTTTACGAAAACAATGACTTCGTAGTGCCTGACTATCTTTATTTCGGCGCTCAAGGTGGCAAGCTCAATCGGCTTAAAGCACCAGGAATTGGCCAGTTTGCTACGCCCTACTTCTCCATGTCCGTCGATACCGGTGATATCAACAATGACCTTCGCATGGACCTCCTTATTACCGGTACAATCGCTGCTAAGCAGGATCTGGGCGCTGAAGCTATAGATGGTGTGCAGGCCAGCGAATATAAGAAAGCCAAAGACACAGCAGCTTTTTGCGAAAAAATCCAAGACAAAACCTATCAAGCGAACTGCATTCGCAATCGCCAGAATGAGCATATCATTCCCTTCCATCGCCTCAAGAATTTGAACGTTCGAGACTGCCAGCAGATCACCGATCGCGAGCAGCAGGACTCTTGCCTCTTGACGATGATGTGGATGATTGTGACGAACAATGATGACCAGGTCGATTGTCAGAAACGCTATGCTTTCGATCCCAAGATCCTAAAAGTCTGCCTGCTGATGCGTGCAGCCGGTCCTAATCACAAAGCCGAAGAATTTGCCCAAGAAGCGCCGCAGATGGACCGAGCAGCACTCTATCTGGGACAAGCCGATGGCGGACTCGGTCGCGCGCCCAAGGAGCAATTTGACCACCCAGGAGGCTGGACCTGGTCTTCACGCTTTGTGGACCTCGACAATGACGGCTGGTTGGATATTTTTAATGCTGAAGGGGCTGTTCGCCGAGGCGAATTTGGCTGGAATGTCTACATGCACAACGAGCAAGGAAAATTTGTGCAGAAACAATTCAGTGCTGGTCTGAACAATGACTTCAATCTCTTCTCGTTTGTCTTGATTGACTATGACCACGATGGTGATCTCGATATCATTGGCAACGGCTCCGAAGGCCCTCCGCAGATCTACGAAAATCAAATCACAGGCCAGCAGCACAGCATAGCATTCCGATTGGAAAGCACGGCGGGCAATACTGCCAATCTCAATGCTCGAGTCATTGTCTATCCCAAACAGGGGCCGGCTCAAATCAGGGAGATCAAGGCCGGTGGTGGCTATCAAAGTATCGACGCACCGGAAGTCTTCTTCGGCCTCGGCAGCAGTGATGAAGTGTCATCGGTAGAAATTCAATGGCCCGGAGGTCGCAAACAAAAGATTGAAGGCCCTCTGCAAGCGGACGCCCTCTATCGCCTGCAAGGCCTATAAATTCAGAAGATCAGGGGCGAATTTTCGCCTCTGTTTTCTAAAAAAATTGCGCTGCCCCGAAGTGCGCCTCAAGCTCTGCTCGACGAGCTAGCCGCCATTCCAACTGTCGTGATGCGCTCAAGTTCAAGCGCTGCTCTAGACTCCAGTCCCACCGCACGGGGGATGACTGGGCAAGAGCACGATTGGGATGGATCTCGATGAGCTGTCGCCAATTGGAATGCCAACTCTGGTACCAACCGAGTCGAAGGCCGAAACGTTGCAGCTCCTGCGGCAACCCCTGTGGACGTCCATAGAGCTCCGCATCTGGCATGAGCAGCACGAGGGAACGTTCCCGACTCAATTCCCAGGACATTCCAAAAGATCCACGGGCCTGGACAAAGTTTTGCTGGGGTGAAGTCTCAACATTTCCCCAAGCGACTGACGCCGCCCAACTGGGAAGAGGATCCACCGATCGAAGTGGGTTGAGGGACATGACGTCCATCACCCCCAGGTGATAGATGGGTTGACGGGAATTCTGCACCTTCTTCAAGGAAGCATCGAGAAAATTGATGTGGTAATAGGGATTGAAACCATCGGGCCGATCAAGCAAATCATGAAGTCCGTAGCGCAGTCTCAGGCCCATTTCCTGGCCGTTTGCATCCTCTCCTGCCCAAACGCTAAACTTATGAATACCATGGGCCAGGAGCGGATTATTATGGGCTTCTCGGGGTCGAATAGCCAGCGAAGGTCCCGCCGGAAAATGCGCCCGAGCCAGGAGAATGTGAGTTTCTTCAGCTCGAAGCTGCTCTTGCTGCTGCGCGTCTTTTTGGGATTTGACGATATTGATGTGATCGATCAGAGCATCCATCACCAGGGGATCGTCCAGACTCGCCATCGCTGGTTCAGCGGCGATCTGTTGTATAAATATCTCACGTTGCTGGGCACTCAAGCCTTCCCAGCGCCGCTCAAAGATTCGTCTTTGAGATGGCCAAAAGTTTTGACGACGTCCTTCCGTGCGACTCGCCACTTCCTGCATCACATGGTGCGGCAGTACCATTCCAGGATTTTGCTGCCGAAGATTCCAATCCGGTCTGATAGCATCCAACACTTCGAGGAGCATCGTCGAGCAATTCACATGGGTGAAGTAGTACGAGGCCGATGCCTGGTGAATCAGCTCCCAGAGATGCTCCAAAAACAGATCTTTTTCCCGTGGATCGAGCGTGAACTCAAACTCCCACAGATCGCGATTTTCAGCGTAGGCATAGGCGTTGACGAGCTCATAGTAAGGCTGCAGAAAGAAGAATCCAGGATAGCCTCCGAACAGCCCATTCAAGACATAGCCAACCGGCCCATCATCCGGATTCGTTTGGGCCTGGAAGGCCACTCCATAGTCAAGCAAGGCTAAACCGGATTCTGGATCATCAGCAGTCAAAGGATCCTGCATATTGATCTTTAGCAAATTATGCCCAAACACCGAGGCTGGATTGCCGGCATAGGCAGTCGAATACACCATGCTGAGCGAGTGAAATGAGAGTCGCTTTTTCCACTGCAAAAAGTCAGCACAGGGCGGCTCGGGCCAACGGCTATGAGTCCATTCTTCATAAAGCCGAATACGTGCTGGAAACTGACAGGCCAAGTTCTGCTGAAGCTCACGATCGTTTGAAGCAACAGTCACGGCGAGAGCATTCCATTCAGCGCTAGGGTCCGCTTGGCCTTGCTTGCTCAGAAAAAATTGGGAGGAATTAAGACTGCTTTTCCAGAATCCAAACCAAGACGGTTGATAATGAAGGAGCCGAAGCCAGGCTGTTGATTCCCAAGCTTGCTTTTGCTGGGCAAAAAGTCCAAATGGATAGAGGCTCCAGCTGACACAAACAGCGAAAAACAAGAGTCTGGCTGCCTTCATATTACGAACAGTAGGCTTGAAGAGCAGGAGAGGCATCAATCAGCAGCGCTGTCGTCTCGACCATGGCTTCCGGTTTATCAGTCAGCATCAACTCGCGACCGAAGGCTTCCTGCAGTTGTCCTGCCAAATTTTGACGAGCCAGGGCATTGCAGCCAAAAGTTGCAAGATAGGCGTCCAGGTGCCGACCCGATCCGCGTGCTACATCCTGCCGAAGAAGATCATAGCTGCGAGTGGCGAAATGCAAACTACGCTTCTGATCGTCGACCAGCGAGTGTTTTCCACAGTTGGAAGTTCCCGAAGTCATACCAAAGGTAACGACAGGAGTTAAAAAGGCGTTGGTAACGCCTCGCCCGAACGACGACAGCATAGAATTTTCTTTGAGAATATACCAACCAGGACCGCAGCCGCTGCTGCCATCGGCTGCCATCACAGACCCATGAATAAAGAGACACGCAAGTGCAAAAAGACTAGCTATGAGTCGCAAGACTTCTCCCTCCAAACTTAGACGTTTGCCTCGATTGTAGCAGAAGCCAAGGGCTGATTCCAGTTCGACTCCAATCCTACAACGAAAAGCCCAGAATCTTCATAATGGCTTCATATCCGAGGATCGAAATGAGAGTGAAGAATGCGAGATTGAGGGCAAATAGGCAATAACCGACGAGCAGAAGGAGGCCATCCCCTTCCAGCAAAGCGATCGATAAACAGACCACAGCCAAGGCAGGAGGAGCATTCGTCCCCGGAGGCAAGGGCAAAGCTAAAAGCAGCCCACAAACCACGATCATAATGCCAGCAGATCCTTTAAAAATCCGATTTCTATGAATCCAGTCGAAACGTGGACGAATAAACCTTTCCAACTTACCCAAAAAGCGGATAGCCGTCTGACACAATCGCAGAATGAGATCGTCTGGAATCGGCCTCGTCATCCAAGAGCTCGGCAACCAAGGCTGCCAACCGGTGCAGAGGCTAATCCCAAAAATAGCGATCAAAACACCAAATGGAATCGAAAGACCTGGCAAAGGAATCGGCAGCAGAAAAGGACCGGCGAGAAAGAGAGTCAGCAAGGCTTGGCCCCGACCTCGAATGTGCTCCAGGATACGCTTCAGACTGATCTCTCCATGTCCACAAAGAGCGGCGATTTCTCGAAACTCCTGAGAAAGACTGTGCTGGTCGTGCTCCCTGTTCACTCAAACTCCTTACAATAGGCTCAAAAAGATGCCTATATATATGATATTATAAACATATTTCGACAGACTAGATCATCGTTTTTAGCAATGTTTATTGTTGCATTTATCCATTTATATAAAGTCATGCTTGTTCCGTAAAGATAGTTGTATGTGCCTTTCGAAGGCGCACAAGGGACGAAGCGCAACCGTTGGAAAGGGAGATGCGTATGCAATGGTTTAAGAGAATCGGTCTTTTCCTATTATTAAATGCGATCATCATGATCAGTCTTTCCGTTCTAGCCAGTGTCTTGGGCCTGGATCGCTTTCTTACAGCCAAAGGTCTCAATCTACAATCTCTTGCACTCTTTTGTCTCGTTTGGGGTATGGGGGGAGCTTTTATATCCCTGGCTCTGTCGAAAGTCATGGCTAAATGGATGATGGGTGTTCAAATCATTCCAGACAATACCCACGACCAGAGATTGATCGAATTGAAAATGACAGTTCACAATCTTGCAAAACAAGCAGGCCTTACAACCATGCCCGAGGTTGGTATTTATACCTCAGAGGATATCAATGCCTTCGCAACTGGGCCCACCAAAGCGAATTCTTTGGTCGCTGTTTCCACTGGACTACTGCAACGTATGAACGCCCGAGAAGTTCGAGGGGTCTTGGCTCATGAAGTCTCGCACATCGCCAATGGCGATATGGTGACGATGACGCTTTTACAAGGCGTGGTCAATGCCTTTGTCATGTTCCTGGCACGGGTGATAGCCTATGCTGCAAGTCAGTTCTTCCGGAGTGATGAAGATGAATCACCTTCCTTTGGTATGTACTTTGTCGTTCAGTTCGTGCTTGAAATCATATTTATGATTTTCGGTTCCATGCTGGTCGCGAGGTTTTCACGCTGGCGTGAATATCGAGCCGATGCTGGTGCTGCGCGACTCGGAGGTCGTGAAAATATGATCGCGGCTCTTGAAGCCTTGAAGCGAAACGTTATGTTACCGACACAACCCGCTCCCGCTGCCGTTCAAACCATGCAAATTGAAGGAGGCCGTGGAAGCGGCTTGCTTCGATACTTCGCGAGTCATCCTTCCCTCGATGATCGCATAGCTCGTCTCCGTGCCTACGAAGCCCTGTAATCCCTAATCAGAGGTGGACCTTCGGGGTCCACCTCCTTCTTCCTCACGACCATGTCCTCCCGCCATTTTCCTCGCGAAATCCGTCAAAATTTTTAACAATCGACCGTCTAAGCTTTAAACATTTTTCTCAATGGGAGCTGGAACAACTTCATAAGAATTGTAAATTGTTAAAAATTTGAGGCTTTTCTGCCGAACATTCCGCTGCTTTGATCCATCCTTAAGGCCTGAAAATTGCATACAAAAGCTCACCACACATGAATCTGGAGATCTGATTATGCGTTTTGTATTGGGTTCACACATCAGGCTCATCGGCACGACAAGCCTCTTGGCTGTGGCTTTGAATGGCTGCGGCAAAGCTGGATTCATGGGTCTTACTGGCTCCGACAAATCCGGTTCCAAACCAACCTTGATTGGTCAATCGGGTGATGCGTTGGATCCCAATGTCGTGGGACCCGATTCAGTTAAAGGTGGTACGGTGGTCCTTGAGCCACCGACAGAAAAAGAAAAAGAATCGATAGGCAATTGCTCGAAAGCTTGGGGGATCGCCCCACCCGTGTCTTTCGAAGTGGTCCGAAAAATCCATGCTTCCGTCAGCGTGGGGAGTAGCGGCGTTACCTTAGAAGATAAAGCCCAGACCTCGGGCCCATCCCTTACTTTGCTCTACGCTGGAGTGAATGTCGGCGGAACTCCCATCTGGGAATTAACAAATCCGAATGGTTGGTACTGTATCGTTGTTACAGTGAACGTAGGAACCGATCTTACAGTTCGCCTCGCCCAATCCGGTCGACTAGCTGACAGCAAAGTCGCCGTGAATGTTGGCTCCCAAACAGACGGTTCGATCAGCGCTGTCGGCGTCAATGTCGGTAGCAACATTAAGGTCGAAAGAAAATAACAATCCTGACCTTCTGTCATTTTTCTCAACACTGCCAAGAAAAACTGCACGAGCATTCATGCAAATAGGCTGAGTTGCCGTTTTCTTCCTAAAGTCCAAGCTTAGAGTTCTGCAGTATATTCAATCGATTGTCTCCCAGCTGTCGCTCAGCGAGGGAGGCCCTCCCCCCCAAAAAATCAGCTCTCTTTCTATGGCACACAAAGTGAATAGAGCGCCTTCATGCAAGTACAATGAAGCCTGACCGGCAACCTGGGAGTAGTGATGAAAGCGAAGCTGATCGTATTGCTAGGACTCGTGAGTATAGCGAATGCTTGTGGAACGGCTCGACCGGATCCTAATGACTATAAAACCAATCGTAGCTCGACAGGGACTCAAGCACCAGCATCGGGAACGAAGAGCGCCACCAACACTCCCGGAGCAACGGCTGACGGAAGCAAATCTACTGCTGACAACAAGGCCACAGTTCCGGCTCCGGCAGGGACTCCCAAACCAAATACGGCCACTCCGCCTCCACCCGCTGGAGTCAAAGCACCGGCGCGCGTGATCGCCAACGCTACTGAGTTGGCCAATGCCAGAACTCTTTATGCCAGCGCCTGCCTAGGATGCCATATGGCTCTTCCAACCAACGATATTAGAGTCAAAGGCAAGACAGCTGCTCAGGTGATCGCTGGGAAAGCGAAGGCTCCTCATCCCACTATCGCGACCTATCCAGTGGATGTGAAGACTGATGATGGCGTCGAAAACGAAGTGCTTGCTGCGACAGCAATGGCTGAAGCGCTGAAATAAACTAGCTTTTTTATGTCTGATCCTGCCTATGGGAAACTCTTAAGCTGCCAAAATATCTGATCTAGAGCATGGGTCAAAAGAATCTTTGCAAAAGACCAGCAAAACAGGCATCTCCAAAGGGAGTTTCGACATGACAGGAGATACCTTATGCGAACCGCGTCAGAAACAACACTCATCCATAGCTTGATCATCTGGCTCTTGAACGCTGCCGCCATAATGGTGACTTCCAACGTCATCAAGGGTATGCATGTTCAAGGCTTTACAGCTGCCTTGCTCGCCGCACTTGTGCTTGCCGTCGCTAATCATTTTCTTCTGCCGGTCCTGACGATTCTAACGCTTCCGCTGACGGTCGTGACCTTGGGCATATTTTGGTTTGTGCTCTATGGCGCCATGCTTAAACTCTCCGCTGCAGTCATTCCCGGCTTTACCATCAATGGTTGGATGCCTGCTATTGTCGGAGCCTTAGTCCTGGCTGTCATTCAATGGATCTTTAGAGTGGCTTTCGAAAGTCTGGCTTGATCCAAAAACGCTGGACCCAGAAAAGCTAGGGCCTTCCGGGATGGCCACGGCTTAGGCCGATTGATTGGAGAGCAGCACGCGATCCGTCGTTCGACTGAGCCACCAAAACTCTTGCGGCAGGCTCAGAACAATTTTGAAGGGAATATAAGCGTCATCCATCGAAGCACTGAGAATTTGAACCTCTGCTTTGCCACCCACACTTTCCATGAAATTCCGCACGGCGTCCATTCCCACACCACGGCCAGAGATTTCCGTCACCGCATCCTTGGTGCTCAACCCCGTTCTAAAAATCAGGTCTGCAATAGCTTCCCGGGTATAGCTTGCCTTGGCATCGATGAGTCCTTGCTGCTCGGCTCGCGCCCTAATTTTTTTCAAATCCAACCCTCGGCCATCATCCTGACAGGTAATCACCAGATCCCGATCTAAAAGATGAGCTTCGATATGAATTGTCCCTTGAATCGGTTTGGCCTTGCTCAAACGGTCTGCTTCTTCTTCCAAACCATGATCCATGGCATTTCGCAAGATATGAGTGAATAGACCTTGAATCAACTGACTTCCAAGGTCAGTCAGCATAAACCCTGCGGCCACGACCTCAATATGGGGTGGGGCTTTATTTAAATCCCGAGCGATTGAATCCAGACCGCGGGTTGTTTCGCGTAGGGCATGAGCCAAGTCCGTGGGGCAATAGGTTTGAAGAGATATTTCTAGAGCTTGAACATCCTTACGTTGGTCTTTATCGAGGGAAGCATTCTGCAGTGTAGACAGAAGCTTGGCACAGTCGAGGACAATGCGTCGTGGCAGCTTTACGTTTTCTTCCTGCAGATCCCAGCCCAACTTCTGATGACTGACTCGCTGGTAATGATCGAGCACAAGACGCAACTGATCGAGTTTATGATTCAAGTCTGGCAAATTGCCAGTTTCTGTTGCACTTTTTAATAGAGAAATCTCGGTTTCAAGATCATGACTTGCGGCTGCAAGTGCTTTGAAATGGAGTGTGCGAGACGTACCTTTGATGGTGTGAATATTCATGAAAATCTGCCGGATCACTTCATTGCGATCGACGGCCCTCTCGCTCTCTAGACTTCCTATCAGGACTCGACTTTCTTTCAAATATTGACTGACCTTATTGACAAAGGTCTTAAAGCGATCCTCAGGAATATTGAGCAATTCATCAATGATGCGCAGTTCTTCCTCGTGCTGACGGGACTGATCGCGAAGCTGACGAATCTCCGAGACATCGCGCAAACAAACCAGCATCTTTTCAATAACACCCTGCTCGTCCAGCATAGGCCTCCAATCCACCTCGAATAATTTTTCTTGATGTTGGATTCGAAAGCTTAACTCCTGAGGAAATTGACCACTGTTCAATTCGAAGGACAGCAGTGACTCACCGACGCAGAGATGAAGAGATTGGTTCACCTGATCCCTTTGATCGCTCGTTATATTTTCAGCGCAATTGAGAAAGTCCTCGAATCGATTGGAGTTCATTGCTGAAGAAAAAAAGTCATCCATGTACTTCGATCGCTCTGCCCCAAAAGCCAGCTGAGGCCCCTGAATCGTAATAATACCCTGCTGAATCGTGGCCAGGATGGAGCGAATTTCTCGGGTCTGCCTCGCTACTTCCTTTTCCAGATCCCGACTCAATTTGGAAGCCGTTTCATAGGCTCTTGCGAAACGCTTGCTGAGCAATCCACCTTGCACCATAATAAGCAAGAGTTCAGCGAACGGCAGCAGACTATCTGAGGATTTACGATTCGCTTCGTAAAAAGCGTCGTGCAAACTTGCCAAAGCCAAGACCGAAATGGTTGCCATAATCAAGCGAAACTCTCGATCGCCTTTTAGGACGACAAGGCTTCGCCAAAAGATAAAGCAAAGAAAGGCCACCATAACGGGTAGAAAAATCACGATGTAGAGTCTTGACATAAAAGAAAGCGGAGTGAAAAGTAGGATACTCAAAAGCCCCGTCGGTAGATAAAAAAACCAGGATGCATACCTATGATGAGCCCGAGGAAAGGACGCCACTAGAAAAGCATAGAAAGAGATCGGGGCTAGGATGTGGGGGATATACATCATCCATGTACGCAGCAAAACTAAAGAGTTAGAAGGTTCTGGAAAGAGCGAATACATAATACCTTGCATGGCGACCGTATGAGCAGCTATGGACAGGCATTCCACTGCCAGCCACAAAGCTGAACGATCGGCTCTGCGTTGAAAAAAAATGAGCAAGTGATAGACGGCAACAATACCCATGGCGCCGACGATGAAGCCATAGAGCAAGAAGTGAGAGCGGGCTTGGGCCTGAAAATCCTTGCCTAAACCCAATCGCGGACTCATCCGTAGTCCGCCTTTAGCAACCTGTGAATTCGCCACCTGGATGACCAAAAGATAGTCCGCCTGATCGCCCTTGAGCGGCAAAGCAATGATGTCCTCGCGCAGACTAGCCTCAGAGGCCAGAGGATTTTGCTCATTCCAGCCTAACTCGAATACAGGCGAGCTTGGTCTCGGTTCATTCAAAGCTTGCCAATACAAACGGTAGCTGCTGTGCACTCCATTGAGAGCAAGGCTCAATCCTGCCATAGGCGATACATTTCGCAGCAAGAGCCAATAGGTGCCGACGTCTTTGGCTTCGGCCCAAACAGGACTCCAAGGATTGAGAGGAACAGGACTCCACGTCCCTGGAACCTTCAGCGTGGATGCAGGCGGAGAGGACAAAATGTCAAGAGGTTCCAACAATACGGACTTTTGAAACCCCCAATTGCCTTTCAATTCAGCAATCGAGCACTTGGCTGGCCCTTCACACCAGTCATTGAGGTTAACCTCGGGAATAGGTGAAATATCAGCTGCCGAAACTTTACAATGAGCATTCAACAAGAGACCGATGACCAAAAGCCATGACTTCATTCGTCCCGAACCTCATCTAGAAAGATGCCTTTCCATTGTATCTTAGACTCGGTGATCGGACCATCGAATGCAATTCGGAGTCACGATCATTGAGAAAATAGGCGCCCTATTCTCTCGATTTTTATGCCAAGACTAGACTGCTTGGCAGGCTTTTTCACAGTCTTTGCAGGCATCCATGCACGCTTTGCAAGGCGCCATATGATGAGCGTGCTTTTCGCAAATCTTCGCACAGTCTCCACAGACTTTAGCGCTCAACTGAGCTTGTTCTTTGGTATATACGGAGCCATAGCTGGCGAGTTTTTGCAGGGATTCGCAGGTCGCAACCAGCTCCAAAACACTCTGGAGACACTCGGCCATCACTTTATTGCCTTGAGCAAGTTCCTTCTGACAGTGACTCAAGCAGGCTTGTCCTGTCGTGATGCACTTGGACGTTGTTTCAATCAGTTTTTCATAATTGGGTGAAGCTGCTTTGGCGGGACTTGACGGAGCTGCGGCTGCAGTTCCAGCAATGCTGACACCAACAGCCAGTGAACTGATTGAACTTGCGCTTTGGATCAAGAGTTCTCGACGATTCATAAAGACTCCTTGTGCGGCTGAAGAAAACTGCATTTGCTCAATCCTAACTGACATTTAGACTGACATCAAGGCTTCCGAACCGTGCTTTTTTGCGTTTTGATCTGGTGCTATGTGACCATCACCAGCTAGACTCAGAGGAATACTTTGACAAGAGGTGTTGGTTGCGACTTTTGTATACGCTCCGCCTAGTTCTGAGCTTTTTGGTCTTCCTCGCCATTGGGACAATCATAATAAGCCTGTCGCAATCCCGACCGGACTTTTCCTATCTCAACTTTTTTAGCTATTTCACCAATCAAAGCAATCTGCTTGTAGCCTTTTTTTACGTATTCGAGGCTATGAAGCGCTGGCAAGTTAAGCCTATGAATCGCTACATTTTTGACCGCACTCGTGGGGCCTTGACCCTCTATATGACAATGACCACCAGCATTTACTGGCTGTTCTTGCATAAACTCATCCATTTCACAGATCCAGCGGTTATTGTCGCCAATATTTTTCAGCATTCCGGCTGTATGATCTTTCTGCTGATCGATACCGTATGGGATCGGCCGCAATCGCGTCTCTGTAAGCGAAACTTTCTGGTGTGGCTTATCTTTCCCCTGGTCTATGCCGTAGGCATTATGATCCAAGGCATGCTCAGAGCTTGGTATCCCTATCCATTCTTAGATATCGAAAAGCTAGGTGTGCAAAACTGGATTCTCTGGAACTTCAGTATCGCCGTGAATATCAGTCTTATCGGGATAGCTATCGTCTTGTTCAACAACAAACTCTTCGCCAGTCGATCGTCTCAGAATTCCGAAAGCGTATAAATCGAAGCTTTGCGACCCGATCGCACTCCGCTCAAGGCCTGATCGATCCATCCTCGGTAGGGTTCGATTAAGGTGTCGACCGAAAGCCCTGCTTCACAGGATTCGGGGCCGGTTGATACCAGGGCAAATACCCGCAAAATTCCGCCTTGATTGATGAAATCCGGCCCACCACTGTCGCCCGTGCAGGAGCCACGTTTGGACGTTGAGTACAGCACAACCATACTCGCATCGCTGTAGGTCTTCGCATACTTCATCGGGATTTTGCGTAAGATATTGCTACGGCCTTTGCACAATGTCGTCGTACAGCCAAATCCTGCGGTCGTAATAGGCCCATCGGTGAGATCAATGCTCCCGCCTGCCAGTGGCGCCGGTTCATAGGAATCGGGGATTTTTTCATCCAGGTAGGCCAAGGCCAAATCATAGAGAGGCTTGCCCGGACTGACCAATTGTTCAACGCGATCCGCATTTAGAATTCGCTGGTCATAGACATCGCCTTTATCCTGACTGTACTGGGCATGCACTGCGATTCTTCGGACCTTGATCAATGGCTGCTGCTTGTTGCTCAGCTTGGGATTGTAGGCCGTGCTAAACAGTATATAGGCCCGCCGTCCTTTGTCATTAAAGCAGTGGGCAGCGGTCAGAATCACATCCTTGGCTAGCACCAAGCCTGTGCAATATTGGCCAATTGCAGGATCGGGATCCATGATCGACACTGTGTAGGAGGCAACGGGATCACTCGGGTCGACGAGTTGGCCTTTCACCACTTTCTCGGACGATGATTCGTCCCCAAGGTGCTTGCAGGACAAAACAGCAAAGCCCCCGAAAAGGGCTAAGATTACGCAAGAAGCTAGCCTTGTCTGCATGAAAGGTCCTCCAAACTATGATCCTGAAGCATAGGACTGTTTTACCACGGAGGTTCTGTGGAAGAAAAACGAATAACGAAGTTTGCTGATTTTTGGCCTTTTTATATGAGTCAGCATACCGATCGGCGATGCCGAGCTCTCCACTATGGGGGTAGTCTAGCGGTTCTGGCTGTCCTGGCTTTTGCTTGGCAATCAGGCCAAGGCTCCATTGCTTGGCTGGTCCTGCCGGTCGGCTATGGACCGGCTTGGATTGGCCATTTCCTGATTGAAAAAAATCGGCCAGCAACCTTTCGTTATCCGTTCTATTCGCTGCTGGCCGACTATGTGATGCTGTTCTTGTTTTTAAGCGGGCGATTGCATCGACACATCAAAAGCAATCCATAATTTTGGTCGATCTATTCAGGGCGCGGTATTTTCGAACATGAATCATCGCTTGCCCGGTGACAAACGGGACTAGGCAGAGGACAATCAGCTTTGAACTGAAAGGACCCATTCTCATCAAAGCAGGCTGGTAGATCGACCACATTTGCCGCATAATTTTTATTAGCAAGCGTGAATGCGCCTGACGTATGCAGTTCACAAGGACTGCCTCGATTGCAGGATTCGCTGATCCCGCCCTGACTAGTCGTATTCAGAAGAGCATAGATTTGCCCTTCTGCATTTAAAACCGCCGAGCCACTGCTTCCTTCACCAATGTCGGCACAGCTGTTTCTATGCAGATCAAACCAGTGCCAATACCATTCGACAACCGATACTCGTGTTTCTTCCGCGCAGCGCGCTTCGCGCAAAAACTGCTCCCGAGGCGCGAAACCTTGCTCGGGAAGTCCAAGGACTCGGATATCAGACCCGGCGATGGGACTTTTGGCAGCATGAGGGATGGGCTGCAGACCCTGCTCCTTCAGCTGTGTCAGCGAAACGTCCAATTGCAGAATGGCCAGATCCAAGGCATTCATCGTCGAGTAAAGAATGCTCTTTATCCGATAGCTTTTTTGCGCAGTCTGGGTATCCGCGAATATGTTAAAAGTTACTGTCCAATCGGCGGGAGCAGGCCTAAGAAGCCAAGTCTCGTAGCTCGTCGCCCGATCCGCAAAAGATTGGACACAGTGCCCGTTGGTCAGCACCATAGCCAATCCGGATGATTGGGCTGAAGGACTCCAGAGTACAGCGGTACAGCTCATCGCACCGTGCAAGCGACCGACGGCAGCGAACTGCTTATTTTCACCCTGGGAATTTGTGAGTAGTCTGGATGGTTCCGGGTATCCGCCCTCCTCATTTTGAAAACGGCTGCTGTAGGATGACTGGCAGGCAAATACAAAAAATAACAGCAAAAGGGTCCATCGATGCATGATCTTTTCCTGGCAGGATCGAAGGTTGAAAGGATTCACTTGCCGGTCATAGCAGAAACTTCCGGTCTCGTCACACGACAAGTTGACTCCTCCACAGAGGAAATCGACAAACTCCAATGACTTCGATAAAGTGCCGGCAGACGATCACTAAAAATCTCAGGGGGATCTCATGTCAGCCGACAGCCATGACTCTATTACCAGTGTGCTCCACGAAGAGCGCAGCTTTTTGCCAAGCAAGGAATTTCAAGCACAGGCTAAAGTTTCGTCGCTGATCGAATACGAAAAAATTCGCAAAGAGGCAAGAGATCACCCGGAAAGTTTCTGGGGGGAAAAAGCTCGCGCCTTATTGAGCTGGGAAAAAGATTTCACCAAAGTCTTGGAATGGGAAATACCCTATGCTCGGTGGTTTGTTGGTGGAACCTTGAATGCTTCTTACAACTGTCTGGATCGTCATGTCCTCGCGGGTAAAGGCCAAAAGACGGCCCTGATCTGGGAGGGTGAACCTGGCGAGCAACGCAAAGTCAGCTATGCAGAACTTCTGCAAGAGGTCTGTCGCTGCGCCAATGCTCTGAAGCAACTTGGAATACAAAAAGGTGATCGAGTCACCATCTATATGCCGATGATACCCGAGGCTGCTGTGGCCATTCTCGCCTGTGCTCGGATCGGCGCGACTCACAGTGTGGTGTTCGGAGGTTTCAGTGCCGAGGCCTTGGCCAGCCGTAACAACGATGCCCAAGCAAAACTCGTTATCACAGCTGATGGAAGTTTCCGCAAAGGAGCCATTGTTCCGCTTAAAGATAATGTCGACGCTGCTTTGATTCACTCACCTACAGTGAAGAATGTTCTGATCGTCAAACGCACTGGGCACTCACATCATCGGCAATGGAAATCAGGCCACGAATATGATTGGCATGACTTGCTCGCCAAGCAGAGCCCAGAATGTGTTCCAGAAGCCATGGACAGCGAGCATCCGCTGTTCATCCTTTATACTTCGGGTAGCACAGGTAAACCCAAAGGCATCTTGCATACCACCGGTGGTTACTTGCTCGGTGCGTCTATGAGCTTTTCCTATGTGTTTGATCACAGGGAAGACGATGTATTTTGGTGCACAGCAGATATTGGTTGGATCACAGGACACTCCTATGTTGTCTATGGCCCCCTGGCTAACGCTGCCACTATCCTTATGTACGAAGGCGCTCCGAATCATCCGGATCCTTCGCGCTTCTGGAAGATTATCGAGCAGCATAAGGTCAGCATTTTCTATACTGCACCCACAGCTATACGTTCCTTTATCAAATGGGGTGACGAGCATGTTCAGAAGCATGATTTATCTTCGCTTCGTCTGCTGGGAACAGTCGGCGAACCCATCAACCCTGAGGCTTGGATGTGGTACAGGGACCTGGTAGGTGGCGGACGCTGTCCTATCGTCGATACCTGGTGGCAAACCGAAACCGGCAGTATCATGATTGCACCCCTTCCCGGTGCGATACCGACAATTCCTGGCACCGCTACAAGGCCTTTCTTTGGCATTGAAGTTGATGTGGTTGATCACGATGGTCATCCCGTGCCGGACAATACCGGCGGATTCTTGGTGATCAAGAAACCATGGCCGAGCATGCTCCGCACGATATTTGGTGATGACGAACGCTATCGTCAGCAATATTGGTCACAGGTTCCCGGGATGTACTTTACCGGGGATGGCGCTCGCCGCGATGAGCATGGCAATTTTTGGATCATGGGCCGTATCGACGACGTCTTGAACGTTTCCGGCCATCGCCTGTCTACTATGGAAATCGAAAGTGCATTGGTCAGTCATGAGGCTGTCGCCGAAGCTGCCGTTGTCGGACGCCCTGATGCCATTAAAGGTGAGGGGATTTGCTGCTTTGTCACGCTTGAAAACAAGACTCTCCCGAGCGCAGCGCTCAAGGCGGAATTGATCGGACATGTGGTGAAACAAATTGGTGCGCTGGCCCGCCCAGATGAGATCCGCTTTACCGAATCTTTGCCAAAAACTCGTTCGGGGAAGATCATGCGCCGCTTCCTGAGGGATATCGCAGCCGGGCGAAATTCCGCCGGCGATATGTCGACACTCGAGGACTTTGGCGTGCTGGAACGTCTGCGGCAGACCGAGGAGCAGGACTCCGTCTGAGCCGTTTCTATTGTTAAAATCCTACGCAGCGGAAGGCCCGAGCTTCCGCTGCTTTTTTTTCTTCGCCAAGGTGAAAATATCGGCAGAATTGATCAGGGAACTTGCGAAAATTTAGCAATAAGCATACATCCCATTCAGATGACCCTAACAAGGAGGAATTACCATGCACTTGAAATCCTGGCTTCTTGCACTGACTCTCCTGGGTATGAGCAATTTCGGATACGCAACGAGCTGGCATGGACGGAAAGTCTATTTGATCCAAGCTCATTACAGTGCCGAAGCTTTCGGCAAAGAAGTCGCTTCTGTGATGGTCCACAGCGGAGTCTCCGTCAAAGAACAAAATTGGGGACTCAGCTCGGACAAGACCTACTGGGTCGACGTCCAAGATCATCAGCTGACTCGCTACGACCGACATTTTCAAAGCACATTCTTGTTACATGCCCAAGACGGGAAATTTATGCCGAGTATTCTTGGTCCGGTTGTCCAGTATTGGGTCACTTTCAAAGACGGCAGCAGCTTGATCAGTGATGCCTATGCAATACCCGTTAAAAATCAGGTCCAAGTCTATGAGCCTGATGCATTTGTATCGGGCGAACAAGCTTTTCTGGAAAGCGTGAGCCATCCCACTCCCATCGATGAGACGGAAGCTGAAGTGATCACCTGGGTGACCATCAGTTGAGACGAATCGCTCTGGCCAAAGATTCTGTCATCCGCTCAGAGCAAGGCAAGTGTTTGAACTCACCAAAGACTCGGCTGGTTAAAAGTTAAGCTGTAGCAGAAAGCTTGGCGATAGATTGGGTGGGAATCTGGACATGAAAACAAGGATGAGCTTTCTGGGTAGCAATATCCAAGCGACCCTGCCAGCGCAGCAAGAGTTTTTGGCTAATGGCAAGACCAAGCCCATGACCCTTCGAACCCTTGCTGCTCGATCCTTCAACAAACATTTGCTGAGCTTGCTCTGCGGAGAGAGGGGGGCCACCATTTTCGAAAGCTATGACAGCATAGCCCGAATGAACTTCCGTTGAAATGTGTATCCAACGCTCCTGGCTTGCCAATGTCCCACACGCGTCACAGGCGTTGTTGATGAGGTTAAGCACCACCTGCATGAGCTGTCCTGGATTGATCAAGAGCTGCAAAGGCTCCGTGTTTTGCTGCACTCGAATATCGAGTATTTTTAGGCGAGCTTTGACAAGGCGAAGAACCCGGGAGAGCACGGCATCAAGATCGCAACTTGACTCCAGGCCGCTGGTCTGACTGTAGTCCAATATACTGAGAATCAGATCTGATGTATAGCGATTCTGCTCGAGCAATACGAACTGATCTTTGATCAGTCGAATGGTATTGGCACATTCGATTTTCTCGGCCTGTGTCAGTTGCAGAATGCGGCCCCACAGTGCTTGCTTTTCCTCGCTGGTCACTGGTGTCTCGCCCAGGGCCATCCGAAGGTAGCGGAGCTGATAATCGCGTCTCTGATCCTCGGTTTTGAACTTCAGATCGGCTGCCAGTTCGTGGCTCAGCGGCAGAGTTTCATCAGCCGCAATCTTGGAGGCAACCCGAGGCCAGACTTCTTCGTCTATCGGCAGATGATTTAAAATGGTTTCCGATGTCCTTTTAATGTCCTCTGCCTTCATAGGGTCGGCGTGCATGCTATTGCGCATTTCATGACTTATTTCTCGAATAATCGACCCAAGTTGCGCCATACGTTCGCGTGCCTCCGAACTGGCAATTTTTTCGTTAAGCTCCTGGCGATGGAGGATATTTTTGACCCGAAACAGAACTTCTTCTGCACGAAAAGGTTTGGCAATATAGTCATCAGCTCCAAGGCTGAGACCGAAGATGCGATCATCGTCACTGGCCCGAGCTGTAACTAGGACTACGGCGATCGACTCCATGTCTGGATTCTGTCGCATAGCTTTGATCACGTCTTCACCTGACATGCCTGGCATCATCATATCCAGTAAAATCAGACTGGGAGGATCCCTTTGGATGGCATTGAGAGCTTCCTGACCACTGAGGGCTGTCGAGGTAAGATAGCCTTGACCGTCGAGTAGTTCCTGCAGGACTTCACAGTTCAACTCGTTGTCGTCCACAACCAGTATTCGGGTCGATCCTTGCACACGAGCTGGTTGGATCGCATCTTGCGCCGCAGCTGCCGAGTGAATGATATCAGCCGAGGCTCCCTGCTGCCTCGTCTGCTGGAGGTGGCTTTCCAGTTGCTTGGGGATTCGAATGGTGAAGCGCGATCCCTGGTCCAACTTGGTTTCGAGCTGTATACTTCCCCCCATGAGCTGCACTAAGTCGCGCACCATTGTTAAACCCAAGCCTGTGCCTTCATAGGCCCTTCGCTCATCCCCTGAAACTTGGTGAAACTCATCAAATATTTTGGACTTCTGCTGTTCTGGAATGCCGATGCCGGTATCACTCACCTCCAGTTGCAATTCATCCCCAGCTGCTATGTGTAATCTTAGTTGAATATGGTTCGGACGCTGGAGATTGGAAAATTTAAAGGCGTTGGACAAAAGATTGCGGACGATTGTGGCCAATTTTTCCCAATCGAAGACCCATTCCGACTGTTCGGAAAAGGGGGCCGGAGGCAATACGAGTTTAAAGCTAGAGTTTTGGTAACGAGTCTGCAATCCTTCACTGAGCGCTTCCACTTCCCGCAACAAAGTTTTGATCGAAGCTCGTTTGTTTTGCAAGAGTATCTCACCGCGCTTGGATTTCGCTAGATCGAGAATAGTATTGACCAGATCTTTGAGGGAATTGGCCAGCTCCTGAATCTTTTCAAGCCTTTTGGCGATGTCTGCGCCGAGGTCACCATAGCGACCTTTGAGCAGCAAACCTAGCAGACCCAAAATGCCATTCAGAGGTGTCCGCAACTCATGGGACGCATTCTGGAAAAATATGGTTCTGGCGCGTTCCTGCTCAGTGATTTTCGCCAGTAGGTTTTGGTTCTCACGAAAGGCCTGAACGTATCGAGTGCCTACGATCTGACTTTGGAGAATAATGAAGAGGACCACTCCCCAATGAGCGATATAGGGAAAATCCAAGTCAGCTGCCAACACAACCACATCACTGGCCAGCGTCATACATTGAACGACCAAGCCAAGGACAGCCATAATTTTAATGGGTTCCCGCCAAGCCCCCTGACGGAAACTACTCACGCAATAGACGAGGAGGATGGTGAGATACATCATGGTGACAAGGCCAAGCAAGACATCGGGAATGATTCCTTGGCTAAAGATGGGATAGAGAGTGAAGAGAGTGGCACCATAGGCGAGCCATTGAATGAAACGCGATTTGACCTGCTGGAACATAGAGCCAAAGATTGCATAATTTAAGAGTGGTAGAAAAAACATAGAGCACAAGGCAATATCGATGACAAGCCGTGCCTCCAGCTGACTCAACTCAGGAAAATAGATATTGTGAATGAAGGAATTGGAAGCCCAGCGCAAACTATTGACGACAGAAAAAAGAGCTATGAAAAGGCTGGACTTTTCCTGCGGCCTCTGCAGGTAAATCAGAATGTTGAATAGAGCCGCCAGCAGAAAGAATCCATAGAATACGCTATCTTCTATGACTTTTCTGTCTTGTGCTCGGCTCAAAAATGGAGCCGGACTTAGGCGAATCCCCGGTGGTCTGATGAAGATGCTATCCCACTGAACAGCCGAAATATTGAGGACGACATAGATATCGCGATCCTTCTGAGCAGGAAACTTAAAAACTCGATCACGCTGCCGCCACACTTCTTCTGTAGAGATCTTGCTTGGCTGTCCAGTGACACTTCGCAGCAGAGGTCGATCTTGTCCAGCTTCGAAAATTTGCAATTCATAAGGTACAATGATAGCCGAGATCGCCAGCTCATAGTCGATTTGCTCGGATAATCCTTGGACCTTTTTAGCGATAAAGCCAAAGCGAGGCTTGAGCTCCTGCCCCCAAATTCCAGGAACTTTGACAGTCTGACAGAGTTTTGGATCAATGTCTGTTGACTGAGGGTTGCCTGAGAAAAACTGTCTTTCGCAGAAGATCCAATCTCCCGACAGACGAGTAATCTCGTGCTTCGAGTGAATCTGCACCGAAGATTGTTGCAGCAAATGATCGAGAGTCTCAGCCTGAACCTCAGGCACAGCCGAAAGACAGAGCAGGATTCCGAAGAAAGCTCCTAGGTTCAGCCGTGAGGGCTTCAAATCTCGCAGACAATAGCTCATCATATCCTTGCTTGCCTTCAGCCCTGAGATCAAAAATGACTTTGAATTCACTCATCGCTTAAACGGAATTTGTCGAGAATCCTTGAGTTTTCATTCTTCTCATTGAAACTCGGTGCTGACTCGAAAGGACAATGTGGGCACTTTTGTCAATTTACCTAACATCAACTCGCCCGACTAAGAAAGTTCCGGTCGGGATCGATAAGTTCGACGTCATCGACGAAGTCAAGTTTGAGACCCTCGTACTGACCGTCCTTATCAGAATGAATCAAGGTCACCAGTCCGCTGAACGTGGAGGCAACTACTTTTGCGTAATCCAATTCTTCGAACTTATTTTTCTTTAGAGAGATTGGATTTTGTACCTTGAAGCGAATCATGAGCGAGACACCATGGTCGACTTCGGTGGCGATGGTCAAAGAGAGCGTGGGCGACTGCTCTAATTCGCGGATAAGATCGTGGATAAGATCGGCAAGAGCATAAAAATAGAGGGCCGAGTGCAGGACAATGTGTTGATTCGTAGGACTTCCTGTTAACTCTTGCCAAGTTGGGCGATAATTGCTGGAGCTCATAATATCATCGAGCTTTATCTGCAGTTCTTTCCAAAATTTAAGGACGCTATAGAGGGTCAAGTCGTTACCATGCACGCCGCTCAGATGGCGCAAATTACTGGCTGCACGATCTGCTCTTTTTATAGCTGTTTCAATGCATTCTACGTCACTGCTGATGGTGTGGAAGCTTTGAGAGACGATTTTCGCAAATGTCTCCGTATCGAGGTCTCTGTCTTTTTCAGGCGGCAGAACGCGCTCAATGGTCTCTTGAAGACCTCGGGCGACCTTCTGGATCTGGCTTGTTGATCCAACGATAGCCATGAGAGGATTATTTAAATGATGCGAGGCTTTACCGGCCATGACGCCTCTGGAATGATAGAGGCTTTTAATTTCCTCAGACTTTGATTTAACCTGGGAAAAGGCCCAGGAGAATCTTCGAGCCAAGACCAAAGACTGCAGGAGGACGAGGAGTAGGACACCAAAGGGGGTTACATTAATCCCGAGGGGGGAAATTCTGTGCGCCTGGAGTATGTCATTTACCGTCGAGCTTATGACGACAATGGTTCCAGACAAGAAAAGAACAATATCATGTCTTTTGTTCAAAAGAGCACGGACTAGAGCCATCAAGCAATACGTCGAGCATATTACTGTAAATATCTGATATATTTCAAGATAATTGCTAAAATGCCGGGCCGAAGTGGTAAATGCGTGCACCACAAAGACAAAGCCGATTCCGACAATAATTTTTTCCACTTTCATTGAAAATTCCAACGGATAGAGAGTCCTCATGAATGAAAAATAGATAGGAATCGAAGCATAGAAACTGCTGTATTCTAATGTCATTTTCCAGTCAAAACTCATGTTTGGAATAATGACTAGGTAGATATTAGAAAATCCTGCTGTCAGGGAACGGATGGCTATGCCTATACAGAAGAGAGCAAACAGCAAAGAGGACGAAGAGTCTCGTCGCATCCAAAACAATCCAAAGTGATAAAAGCTCATGAGCAGGAGTCCACTCAGGACAAAACAGTCGAGGCCATAGGCGAAAGCGATTTGCCTCGTCATGCTGTCTACTTCACCGAGGACGAGTGGCCACCACATGCCTCCATCTTTGTAGTGATAGTTCGACACTTGCATAAGCAAATCGAGAGTGTCGGTTTTTGGAGTGAAGGAATAGTACTCTTTACCGATATGGGCAAGTTCGGACTCGGCACTTTGACCAACTTGGCCGCCGCGAATAGCCTCCACTCCATTGACCCAAAGTCTGAAGGCTCCAGGAGTCTCTTTGACTCCGAGAGTGAGAGGGATGAATTGCTCTGCGTAAGACTTGGGAATTCTAACTTTTACGTGGTAGCTTGCGTAGTGATTGGGGGACTCAGGCATACGAGGATTTTTGGCGCTGCTCCAGGTGCTAGGGACAGGATAAAGGATGGGCGGAGCTAGGATCTTTTTGCCTTCAAAGTCCTTTGGTTCCAACAATTCTCCCCAATAGAGTTGCCAATCGCCCTTAAGCTCAGCTACGCCATCGGCATGAAAATTCCATCCACTCAAGTCTATGATAGCTTGATGGGAGTCAGTCTTGGCCAAGGAATCTGACCATGACTGAGCGATCAAGGACTTTAAGTCCCAGCAGCATACAATCAGTATGAGATTGGCCAGCCGTTTCAAAATAGGGATCATTCGTCGCTAAAGGTTCTATGCTCGACAACCAGTCGCTTGATGCGACACAGCCCCGTTTATGTTTCGGACTAGAAATCGAATTCCGAATGGGCATTAATTGCCGTCAGGACGAAGCGGCGACACTTATTTAATCTCTGGCACCTAAAGCGCCAAAGACAAACCTCACTTCGAGTCTATCCTTCCTATCTGCTTTGCCAGAAACGATCTCATACTGGGCCTTTGCTTGCTCAAATAGGCTCGACACAGATCTATTGCTTCATTTGCTTGAGCATGGAGCCTGGGACCGCCAGGCATCTTCGGGGAACGAAGCTTAAAGAATTTTTCCATATCTGTTTGGTGAGGTTCATCACAAAAACTCACAGCCATGAAAGGCATTGAGGCCATTTGCTCGTCCGTCAAACGCTTAAGCAAAAGATCAAAGTTGCTTTTCATAAAATCCCATGCAAGCTGCCTCGTTTCAACGCGACCGCTCATACTCCAAAGAATGTCAATCGCTTCGCGCGCATCGAACTCGCCCTTTTTCACGATTGCCAGAGCCGCTCTCGCACTCTTCACGTCTCGAAAGGCGCCGAGCGCTACCAGAAGCCGGCGCCGATCATTACGATCCTCAGTGCGATGGGCTTCGAGCAAAAATTTTTGAAACAGCTTTTGGTCCCCGCTGGACGCTGCAATGGAAATTACGGCACTCGTCACGTCCGGACTGATGGCCTCGCGGTTGCTGAGCCATTTGACAGCCAATTCTTGAGCCTCTACTTGCAACGCCTTGTCTGCCCCTTCATCAGCTACCAGAGACAGCAGGACCGGGCGGATCAAACGGGTGTCTTCATCGTCGCTCGCTTGAGGATTCCAACCCAGGGAACGTGCTTTTGCACCATAAAGCTTTTGTATAAAGTCGGCATAGACTTGTCTCTGCGCGGGGTCGACGACGTGATCCTGCAAACCACTGACCATGCTGACAACTTCAAGTATGACATGACGCCGCTGATCATCTGCCAAGGCAGGACTCAAGCTCAATAGCTCTTCCAATGATAAGTGTCCAGCGCTGGCCAGAGCATTCAGATTGTCCAGGACACCCACCATCTCCGGCAAATCAAGCAATTTTCGACCTTCAGCACCTAGGAGCTTCTGCAAGAGGTCGGTCGGATAAATCGTTCGATAGTAACCCAACTCCTGATCGTTGGCCAAAAGCCACTGCGGACAGCCAGGCTGCTTGCCCAGTGTTAAAGTTTCCTGCTGAGCTGTGATGAGTTTGCAAGCTCGTCCCGTCTGGCCCTGTTGAGACCACCGAACACAGACAGGCAGTTTCCAAGTCTGGGCTTCCGATCCACGACTCCCCAAGGGAATAAATCGGCGTTGAGATAGAGTCAGTGTTGCCGGTTGATCCGCCACACACTGGAGAGATATATCCAAGACAGGAGCACCTGCCTGTTCCAAAAACGACTGAAATGCGGGGGCGATATCGAAGCCAGCAGCTTGACTGATGGAGGCGATAAAATCATTGGCTGTGGCGTTGCTATGGGCATGAGCTTGCAGATAAGCTTGAATACCTTTCCGGAATTTATCCGCTCCTACATAGGCTTCGAACATGGCCAGGACAGCTTCACCTTTTTGATAGGTAATACTGTCAAACGCATTGAATATGTCATCTTTTGATTCGATCGGCTGTCGAATCTTGCGCGCCGAAACCAGAGTGTCAGAACCCAAAGCCCGCGCTCTCGCCTCAACAAATGATGCTCCATGCGTCCACTCCGGCTTCCACGTATCAAGTATTTTACCTTCCATCCAGCTGGCAAACGATTCATTGAGCCAAATATCATCCCAAAAGACCGGCGTAACCAGATCACCAAACCACTGATGCGCATATTCGTGGGTGGCGGTCATGGTATATCCCCGTTCAAAACGGAGTCCTGCATTGCTGGGCTTTGCCAGCATAATATCCTGGGCGAAAGTCACCATTCCAGGATTTTCCATGGCGCCAAAGGTTGAAGTGATGGGAATCGCAACGTTGTCTAATTTTTCATAGGGAAACGGCATAGCAAAATAATCTTCTAAACGATCCAGTACTTGTCCCGAGATCAAAGCCGCATACTTCCCATGCACTCCCTGCCCGGCAGGTGCCGCTATCCGAATCGGCACCTTGTTTTTTCCGGCAAAACCACCATCAACCCATTCATAGGGACCGACGGCAAAAGCCACGAGGTATGTAGGCAAAGGCTTGGTTTCGGCGAAAGTGACGACTTTGAATCCAGGGCGTTCTCGGGTTTCCGCTTGAACAGGGGTGTTGGATATCGCCTGCAGATTTTCAGGGACTTCCAGAGTCAACTGCCATGGCACCTTGATGCCGGGTTCATCAAAGCAGGGAAAAACTCTTCGGGCGAAAATAGCTTCCATTTGGGTGATCGCATACCAATTCTTACCTTCTTTTTGAGAGAAGAGGCCACGATCGTCCAGTCGAGAGATTTTGCCGCGATATTCGACATGCAGTTGGACGGCGCCGGCAGGCAGATCATGGTCGGTTTTAAAACCCAAAAAATCTTCATTTCCTTTCAATACGTGCGCCCGGACTGGGGTTCCATCCACTGTAAATGAGGCTTTGATCACATCGAGCTCGGTACCATGAACCCATACATGATCGGTCTTTTGCTGCAGCTTCAAATCCATATCGATCACGCCATGAAAGGTGGTTTCGCTTGGATTAACGGCGAGTCGAGCAGCGAATTTCAGCGGACGGACTGTGCCATCCAGCCTCAACAGGGGAGGTTTGAGCTCCTGACTCTTGACTGGAGAAGCGCTGTAGGCTTGGATCGAGACCCAAAAAACCAGCCATGAGGAAAACCAAAAACAAACAAAGCGCATGGGTACTCCTGCAATTCCGAAACTGTTGTTAAAAAACGTCAAGCGATCCGTTCCAACAAGGGGGAAAGAACATTTCATAATTTAAGGTTTCGTCTATCAAACTATACAGAAATTCTCTGAGCCGGCGACCCTTCCCACTCGGTATTCCTTGGCAATGTTTCCGCTTTCATGAGCATTGAAAGATCACCCAGCTGAGCATCAGGTTCCATCACTGAATCATAGAGAACAATGGCTCCTGATCCGATAGTGCAACGATCCCCGACATCCACACGAGAAATCTTCATCACCCGATCTTCAAACAGGTGTGTCTGAAGCCCACAGTCATCATTCAGCGCTACATCATCACCAACTTTTACAACATCAAACTCGGTGATATCAGTCGTATCTGTATAGACACGGGCACCCATTTGGCAACCAAGAGCCCGCAGAAAGAGATTGATAAAGGGTGTTCCCCGGAGCTGATCAAGAAACATGGTGACAGCCAGATTTTCATAAAGACAGGTGACCAATTCACTGCCCCACACAAAGGTATTCCATAACGGACGAACTGTGGGTTTATAGGTACCAATCACCTGCCGTTTAACTAGGATGGTAAAAATCGTGGCAACAAGACCGGCTACCAAAGCAATCAGTGGCAAAACCAAGAATAGCTCGAAAAAATTGAATCCAACCAAACGCAATTGAACCAGTGCCGACACCACCACCGAGCTGATTCCAATCACACAGGTCAAAGGCAATAGCACACGAATGAACTCAATCACCAGACGCAAGATGTAGAGCCGCCGCCGCGGTCGAAAGGTGCTACCTTCATCAAATTGCACAAAAACCTGCCTTTGAGGCAGAAAAAGTGCTGGTGATCCAAACCAGGAGCTGGAAGCTTCTGCCTGTTTTTTTGAATCGCTAGGTGGCACTGACAGGCATCCAACCAGAACTTGATCCCCTAGATGAGCCCCTGCTGGCACCAGCGCACTATTGCCAAGAAAGGTTCGACGACCGATCGACGTCCCTTGGATATCGACCTCGCCTTGAGCCACGCGCGGCGCTCCCAGGGAAACGCCATCAGCCACGAAACATTCTTCGCCCAACTGCAGCAAATCCCAAATCACCGCTGATGCCGTGGAAATTTCAGCTCTGGGCCCCACTTTTACTCCCAAGGCTCTATACCAAGGCGCGAGATAGAGCGTCGCGTAGAGTGGTTTGACCAAATCCAAACTGATATCCATCATGCGACTGACAAACCAATAGCGAGTATAATTCAGGCTCGCTAGCCGCAATTTCCCTGGTTTCATTCGGCCTACGATGAGCCATTTTAGAACAATTATTTCCAGACACATGACCAGCACGAATAGAAATGCAACGACTGGCGAAAGCAAGAGAAAGTGATACTCATCACTGATCTTGTCAAATTCTGCAAACAGAGCCAAACCAGGCATGATCGGTGCTAATGCAAACAGGGGCAAGACGAGCGGTAGAAGACTCAAAAGCACAGCATTTCGACCCCAAATATTGCCCTTTGGTGGAAGCCCCCGGCTAGCATCTTGAGATGCACTTTGCCGAATGGCGGGTGAACCGGCCCAGACTTCACCTTTGGGAATAACTTGATCGATCGGCAGCATCGACAAATCACCCAGTTCGGCAAAATCTTCCATTTGCGCGCCCAATCCCACCGAGGCCACATGTCCTAGCACACAATGCTTGCCGATTTTTACCGATCGAATCTTGAGTTGTCCTCGTTCGATGGAACAGGAACTCAGCATGGAGCCATCGCCAATCGAAGTTCCTTCACCCACGGATACTAGATCAGCTGCATCAATTTTTGCATTGCCAAGATATACATTGCGACCAATATCAGCTCCCAAACAGCGAAAGTAGAGCCTTATGAGGGGCGAACCACGCATCAAGTATTCTGGCACAAGAGCCTGAATACGGCGGACAAACCACCAGCGCAGGTAGTAGCTGCCCCAAAGAGGGTAATCACCTTCTTGGTAACGACCGATGACCAACCATTTCGCGGCAATCGCAATCAGTATCGTCAAAGGAAAGGTTAAGGCATAGACGCCAAAGGCCATAAACAGAGCCAAAAATCTTGCTACTTCCTGATGAATGGCGATCGAATAGCTCAAATAGGGCAGAAGCCATTGCAAAGCAAAAATTCCGAAAATAAACAGCAATCCCAACCCTTGGCCCAAAGTGCAGAGAGCATATCGCCAGCTGGGAACGACATGAAAAGGTTTGGGTGGCGATGCATGCTTTTCCTGTTCCACTCGTTGTTCCAAACTCGCCGCCAAGGCTCGAATGGTGGAGTGCTGGTAGATATCCTGCATCGATATCATGGTTAAACTCATATCTTTACGCAGCTGTGAAACCATCAAAGCGGCCCGTAAGGAATGCCCACCTAAGTCTTGAAAGAAATCATCATCAATCGACACCGGCAATGGATCAAAAAGGTCCGTCCATACTCGATGCAGTTGCATTTCCAAAAGAGTTGATGGTTCGATGATGAAGCGCTGAGCAATCTGAGCTTTGGCAGGAAATTTTAGTTTTTTGCGATCAACCTTGCCGCTGGGAAGAAGAGGTATTTCGGTCAATGGCTCTATCAAAGAAGGCACCATGTAGCTAGGTAAAGCCTGACGCAAAGATTGCCAGACTTTAGTCTCTTCCCATTCCGAATCAGCTTTCAACACGACAAAGCCAACCAGGGCGTCCATCCCGTGATTGTCTTTCAATAGGGCCACCGATGCTGTTTGCACCGCAGAATTTTGTCTGAGAATCGTTTCGATTTCTCCCAATTCAACGCGAAATCCACGAATTTTAACCTGGCTATCGATTCGCCCCAAAAACAGCAGGTCTCCGTCCGCATTAAGGCGCACGAGATCTCCCGATCGATACACTCTGAGATCGGGTCCGCCTTGAGGCAAGCGAAGTTCAGTAAATTTTTCTCGGGTCAGTTCAGGCTGTTTCACATAGCCGACAGCTAAACCGATTCCGGAGATACACAGCTCACCCTCTTGTCCTGATGGAACAGGAAACAGGTTTTCATCCAAGACATGCAAATCATAGCCAGGGAGAGCTTTGCCGATCGTGACAGGCTTGCCAGGCTGCAGTTCCGCATAGCTCGCTGTAACCGTCGTTTCAGTCGGTCCGTAGGTGTTGAGGAGACGTCGGCCCTTGACAGACCAGCGTTGCACTAGATCAGCTGGACAGGCTTCTCCTCCCAAATTAATCAAACGCAAAGATGGAATCTCTTGACCCTGCATCGCCAGCATCGTGGGCACGCAGTGCCAGACGGTGATACCGATTCTGCCTAGGACTTTAGACAGTTCGGGACCACTGTTAACGAGTTCCGTGCTGGCTACATAAAGCCGCGCGCCAGCATAAAATGCGGTCCAAATCTCTTCGATCGACATATCAAACGACAGGGAAAAACCCTGAAAAACATGATCATCAGGATGCAGCTGCAAAACAGAACTTTCCGATCGTATAAAGTGACAAACACTTTCGTGTCGTATCATCACACCTTTGGGACGTCCTGTCGTTCCGGATGTATAAATGATATAGGCTAAATCCTGGGGAGAGACATCGATCTTCCCCAATAGAAAAGGATCCGCCGGTTCACCAGCAATTTCCGCCATGAGTTCATCGAAGTACAGGACGATAGGCGATATCGGCTGCTCCATGAGCTGACGATGGGTCAAAAGAAATTTGGCATCCGAATCACTCGAGATAAAAGCCACACGATCCAAAGGGAAGGACGGATCCATGGGGACATAAGCAGCACCGGCCTTCAGAATACCGAGCATTCCAACGAACATATCGATGCCTCGCGGCATGAAAAGTCCTACAGTGTCCCCACGCTTGACGCCACGTCCTCTCAGGTAGTGCGCGACTCGACCCGCCCTTGTCCTCAACTCCCGGTAGGTGAGAATCTCTTCGCCGTATTCAAGCGCAATACGATCTGGATATCTGTTGGCCGTGGCAGCAAAATAAGCCGCCAGCGTTTCGTTTTCAGGGATTATGATACCTTTAGCATCAGGCGAAGTCAGAAGATCGAGCGGGGCGTCTTTCACACATTCTCCAGTTCAACAAACGATCCAACCCATCCCTTTTTCTAGGGCCTTAACCACCTTTAGCAGCCAGCAATGCTTCCCCATAACGCCGAGCCATAAGATCACTTTGCTGACCCAACCATTCTTCAAGCAATCCATTGCCAACCAAGACTTTACGATGCAATTGCGCCAGGAGGTAAACCTGTTCGGTTAGAACGGCTTGCCTTTGATCGACGGCCAAAGTTCCGAGCTCAATATCGGTTTTGACTCGCGAGCGGATCAAATAATTTTTATTCTGCCAGGTTGTAAATCCAAAATAGCTAGGAATCTTGCTCTGCCACGCATCGCTTAGCACTTGAGTGCGATTGATGCGCATGCTTTGAGCCCAGCCTCCCCTTTGACTGGCAGGTTCGATCAGTTCCTTAAACTCGATCAGCATCGGCGATAGCTCGCTCGTTTGCACCAATAGCCAGTAGCGCATGAGTCCTGCACTGCCTCCAGAGGACACCACAATTTGGGCTGCATCCAGCAACTTGCAGTCTTTACAATCCGGCAATGACGCTCTCATCGAATCAAACAAGCTTTGGGCTATCGCGGGCGAAACACCGAGTGTGGCCCTGTCCAGCTTAATCTTGCCTTTGACGACAGTCTTCTTAAGAGACTTGGCCCATGCTTCCTTAAGCTCAGGAGCGAAAGCTTTGGAGGGTAAGTCTGCGAGTTTCTCACCATTGAGAAAATGAATATAAGATCGACGAAGTTTTTGTTCCATGATGGGATCGGCGAGATAGAGCTTGAGAGCAGTAAAATACCGCAGCGCATCAAAAGCGACAGGACAGGCCCCGGAATCATCCCCATCGTCGTAAACGTATTTAAAGCCGTCCGTACCAAAAGCCAAAAAGCCAAAATTTTCTGGATGAGGGTCACCAAAACAGGGTCCGATTGGCCCAAGCTTACTGATCTTATCAAGCTCGTCATACCAAGTATTGACGAAGGATCTTATAAATAAAAGACCGCTCGCTTGAGCATTCGCCCATTTGCTGTCGAACTGCTGCGCGCTGAGATGAGGATAGGACTTTCTAAAGTAGTCATGGGTGAGAGAAATAGCCGGCGGCAAAGGCTCCAAAGCCAAGTCTGGCAGGGATTGATGAGTCTCCGTTCCGCGACCAACATCGACTTCCGGGTGACTTTTGGTGACGCAAGCCTGCAAGAGAAAGACCGGCAACATAAGTCTGAAAGTCCAAGAGATCAACATGACTACCTCGCGCCAAGGGCTTTGATTGATATTCTCCAACATCGGTCCGCAAATCTATGCGAATTCCTCAGTTGGGTAAAGCAAGAACCCAGCAAAAGCAGCTAGGTGTCATAAAATCCACATACCTGTCGAAGAGGCGGGAAGCAGGTCTTTCCGTGTTTTTTCCTGAAAATTGTGGTAGTCCTAGGGGTATTCGCCAGGGGTGCCGAAAGGCTGAGAGGAAGAACAGAAGATATCTTCCAACTCTAGAACCTGATCTGGGTAAAACCAGCGTAGGAAGAGCGATTCGGCCACCGGCCTATCCTTTTTCCTTTGCACGCCTGGAAGTTGTTGGGAATTCGACGCAACTGCTTGCCTCAAGGAGACATGGAATGGCTGGCTCAGAACCTACTGTATTTGAGAAGATTTACGTCCCCGGGAACCTTCATCCGCACATTCGAGTTCCTATGAAGCGTATTCAGCTTCAGGAAAAAGGTGAAAACGGTTCCAAAGTTGCCATTCATATCTACGATAGTTCGGGTCCGTATACGGATGCTGGCGCTCAAATCGACGTTAAAGTTGGTTTGCCGCGACTGAGACAATCTTGGATTGAAGCCCGTGGCGATACCGAATTCAGTCCGATCAATGCCCACAACAGTTTGATCAAGCTGCAGAAAAAAAGCGAACTCCCTCTGGCTGAGCATCCGGCAAGGCAAGCTCGTCTAGGACAGAACGTGACCCAGATGTACTATGCCCGCCGCGGCATCATTACACCCGAAATGGAATATGTTGCCATCCGCGAAAACCAGCAGAAAGCGCTGGAATATAAAAAACTGGAAGATATGGATGAAGTGACCCGTGAACGTGAATTGCGTTTGCGCGGCAACAGTTTCGGCGCTCTTATGCCTGAAACAATCACTCCCGAATTTGTTCGCAGTGAGATTGCTGCGGGCCGGGCGATCATTCCTTGCAACATCAATCACCCAGAACTCGAGCCGATGATTATCGGCCGTAATTTCTTGGTGAAAGTGAATGCCAATATCGGCAATTCCGCCCTCAGTTCAGGCATCGACGAAGAAGTCGAAAAACTTGTTTGGTCGACCCGTTGGGGCGCCGATACTGTGATGGATCTGTCGACTGGTAAGAGTATCCATGAAACACGCGAATGGATTCTGCGCAATTCACCCGTTCCCATCGGAACGGTGCCTCTCTATCAAGCCTTCGAAAAAGTGAACGGACGTATTGAAGATTTCGGCTGGGAAGTTTACAAACAAACTCTCATTGAGCAAGCGGAACAAGGCGTCGACTATTTCACTATCCACGCCGGTGTCTTAAGGGAATATATTCCTTTTACCAAAAATCGAGTCACAGGAATTGTATCGCGTGGCGGTTCCATCATGGCTCAGTGGTGCACCTATCATAAGAAAGAAAATTTCCTCTATACCCATTTCAATGAAATATGCGAAATCATGAAAGCCTATGATATCGCCTTTTCATTGGGAGACGGACTGCGCCCAGGCTCCATTGCCGACGCCAACGATGCCGCTCAATTCGGTGAGCTCAAGACTTTGGGTGAATTGACATTGTTGGCCTGGGAACATGATGTCCAAGTGATGATTGAGGGACCTGGACATGTGCCGATGCACCTCATCAAAGAAAATATGGATAAGCAGCTTGAAATATGTCACGAGGCTCCTTTCTATACCCTCGGACCGCTGACGACAGATATCGCTCCCGGCTATGATCACATCACCAGCGGGATCGGTGCTGCCATGATCGGTTGGTTTGGAACGGCCATGCTTTGCTATGTCACGCCTAAAGAACATCTAGGCTTGCCCAATCGTGAAGACGTCAAACAAGGTCTTATCGCCTACAAAATTGCAGCTCATGCCGCGGACCTAGCCAAGGGGCATCCGGCTGCAAGGCTGCGTGATGACGCCCTGTCGCGCGCTCGCTTTGGTTTCCGCTGGGAGGATCAGTTCAATCTTTCCCTCGATCCGGAAACCGCGCGGAAATATCACGATGAAACTCTGCCGAAAGATCGTTATAAGTCAGCTCATTTCTGCTCGATGTGCGGACCTTCTTTCTGTTCCATGCGCATCAGCCAGGATATTGACAAGCAAACAGCAGGAGGCGCAGAAGACTGATGAGTAAACAGGCAGCCATAGCTGGAGCAGGTATTATGGGACTCTTGGCCGCGCGCGAATTGCTCGCACTCGGCTGGAAGGTGCACATCTTTGAGAAGCGAAGCGAGGACGCCTATCTTCGTTCAACCAGTTTTGCCGCCGCCGGCATGCTGGTCCCTTTCACGGAATTGGAATCCTCAGACCCCATGACCCACGCTATGGGCCTGGAAGCTCTGGAGCTTTGGCCTCAGATCATTGCCTCCATACCGGAACCTGTGCATTTTAAGCAAAACGGCAGTTTGATTCTGTCCCATGCCAGGGATAAACCTCTGTTCGATCAGCTGACCCAACGGATCACCAGTAAGATTCCCAAGGAAACCTATCGGTGGACGCGGATCGCCGATGTCGAACCGGAATTGGCGGAGACTTTTGAAACAGGTCTTCACCTCCCGTACGAGGCGCATCTCGACAATACGGAACTGATGCCGGCTTTGCTTCGCACCCTTTTGCGATCCGATTGCCGCATCCTGTTTGGCGAGCACGTTGAGCAGTTGATGCCGCATATTGTGGAAACGAGCAAGGGGAGCACCATCTATGATCTGGTCATAGATTGTCGCGGCATCGGCGCGCAGAAAGCTTTGCCTGAATTGCGTGGTGTTCGAGGCGAAGCATTTGTGGTGGAAGCCCCAGCTGTGAACTTTGAACGACCGCTTCGGCTGATGCATCCTCGCTATGGTATCTACATAGTCCCTCGAGCTCATCACCGTTACTATATCGGGGCCACAATGATCGAATCCTGCAGCGACGCACCGATGACCGTGCGATCGGCTCTGGAACTTCTATCGGCTGCATTTTCTGTGCATCGTGGCTTTGGCGAAGCGACCATCCTTCAAAGTTACAGCGGACTCCGTCCAGCCTTGCCACACAACGAGCCACGTATTTTCTGCCAACAAGGCAAAATCATCATCAACGGCTTGTTCCGCCATGGATTTTTGGTAGCGCCGAGCATGGCCCGCTGCCTCAGGCTCTATCTGGAAGACAAACCCGTTCCTTATGCTGACACTCTGTTGAGTTTTCATTGAGAGGGGATGCTTATGCAGGTTCGCATCAACGGACAATCTTGTGAACTCAGCGGTCCGACAACGATCGCTGGACTCTTAGAACAACTCGGCTATCGCAATCATTTCGTAGCCGTGGCCATCAATCAAAGTTGTATCCCGAAACAAAAATTTCTCGAACAAAACGTAGAGGACCAGGACGACATCGAAATTCTGGCCCCCATGGCAGGAGGATGACTATGTGGACCTTGGCCGATAAACCGCTGAAAAGTCGACTCTTTTTAGGCTCTGCTCGTTACCCCAGTCCAGAAGTCCTGCAGCATGCTATCCGTGCTTCAGGGACAGAAGTTGTAACCGTTTCACTACGGCGTGAATCAGCGCAGCAAAACAATGGCAATCGCTTTTGGGACTATCTCCGGCAAACAGGGGTTCACATTCTGCCCAACACCGCTGGTTGTCTTTCCGTGCGCGAAGCCGTTCTCACCGCCCAGATGTCTCGCGAGCTGTTTCAAACCAATTGGATCAAACTGGAAGTCATCGGCAACGATGATACGCTGCAACCTGATCCTTTCGGAACCGTGGAAGCCGCCCGCATCCTTTGTGCTGAAGGTTTCGAAGTCTTTCCCTATACCACCGACGATCTGGTGGTTGCGGAAAAATTAGTCTCTGTGGGTTGTCGCATCATCATGCCTTGGGGTTCGCCGATCGGCAGCGGCCAAGGGCTGCGGAATATCGAAGCTCTCAAAACGCTTCGCCTACGTTTGCCCGATATCACACTTGTGGTCGATGCGGGCATCGGTCGTCCATCCCATGCAACCGAGGCTCTGGAACTGGGTTTTGATGCAGTGCTCGTCAACACAGCGGTGGCGTTGGCTCATGATCCGATTCGCATGGCGCAAGGATTTGGTTCAGCTGTTGCCGCGGGCCGACTGGGTTATGAAGCGGGCATCATGCAAGCCTCTTCGCGAGCGCATGCATCGTCTCCGACAGTAGGAATTCCCTTTTGGCATCAGGAGGGAGCGCATTGAAAACTCTATGGAGCATCGGTGGTCACGATCCCAATGCGGCTGCTGGCATTGAAGCCGATCTCCTGGTCGCGCATGCTCTGGATATCAAGTGCCGAACATTGATTGCCACCTTCACCGCGCAATCCGACCAAAAGGTGAGTCTGAGTGAAGCTGTTCCAGCCGAGTGGCTTTCTGCCCAATGGACAACGCTGAGTGCCCAAGAACAGCCCGCGGCTATAAAATTAGGCCTTCTGCACGATCGCGAGCAGCTGCAATTTCTACGCGATAAACTCGGAGCATGGCCCGATGTTCCGGTGATTGCCGATCCCGTGATGGCCTCCAGCTCGGGACATTGTTTTGTTGACGACGATATGATGGACTCTTGGCGAGAATTGCTCGCCCCTCGAGTGAGTCTCTTGACTCCAAATATTCCGGAGGCCGAACGACTGCTCGGCTACCCTCTGGACCATCCCTCATCGATTGTCAGGGCCGCGGCAGAGCTGAGATCATGGGGCATTTCTGCTGTGCTGATCAAAGGCGGGCATAGCCAGGATCCGCACATGGCTCTGGATTATTTCGATGACGGGCAAAGACCGTTCTGGTTACATGGCAAGAAAGTGGCTCAGAACTATCGCGGCACGGGCTGCAGTCTCGCCTCCGCTATTGCATCTCAGCTATGCAAGGGCCTGTCCTTACGCGAAGCCCTGGTAACGGGCCACGCCTTTCTCCAAGCAACCTTACAGCGCAGCGCGGCAGCCAAGGCTCCTTATCTTCGCTATCGGGATCAGCCTTTTGCTCTGCCTGGACTGAACTATGCGAATGAAATACCAGCAGGGAGTTTTCCGGCTATTGAAGGTGGCACTATTGGATTTTATCCTATAGTTCCCGACCTTTTCTGGCTAAAGAAACTGGTTGGATTTGGGGTCCCCAGCATTCAACTTCGAATCAAAGACCTCACTCCGGATGCTCGCCGCCCTGCGATACTTGAGGCCGTGAGCTTTTGCAGGTCCTATCCGGTTCGCCTCTTCATCAATGATTTTTGGGAAGATGCCGCTGAGGCTGGTGCCTATGGCGTCCATCTAGGCCAAGAGGATTTGGATCTCTTGACCGAAGATCACAGGCAGCGACTTCGCAGCAGCGGTCTACGCCTGGGCATCAGCACACATTCCTACGAAGAGGCTTCGAGGGCGGTAGCGCTACGGCCTTCCTACATCGCTCTGGGTCCCATCTTTGCAACAAGCTGCAAATCGATGGCTTTCGGTCCACAGGGCATGGAACGGGTGAAAGAGTGGCAACATCTTTGCCAGGGAATTCCCCTTGTCGCCATTGGAGGTCTGGGACTCGAGCATGCCGAGACTCTGCTCGCCTACGGTGCTTCGGGTCTTTCCGTCATAACGGATATCCTCAAAGCTCAAGATCCAGAGTCCCGCACCCAATCCTGGCTGGCTGTTTTTCAAAAGCAGCAGTGCTAGACTGAGGGCTTACGGCTTCAAAAAAGCCCCTTGGATGGGATAAGAGCTTCACATGACAAACACCGTTCCTCCCCGCAAGTCCACCCGAGGCGGGGCCTTTTTAGTGGGCGCCGGGATTCTCATCTCTCGACTCATCGGCCTTGTGCGGGAAAGATGCTTCGCCCATTATTTCGGCAACACGGATGCCGCCGACGTCTTTCGCGTGGCGCTGCGCATTCCCAACTTTCTGCAAAATCTATTTGGTGAAGGGGCCCTGTCTGCATCCTTTATTCCTGTGTATGCGGGACTCTGCGAAAAAAATCCTAAAGAAGCGGCTCGAGTCGCGGGAATTATTTTTACTCTACTGTCTCTTGTCACCTCGATCCTGGTATTACTGGGAACGCTGTTCACGCCACAACTCATCGGGGTGATTGCTGCAGGATTTACCGGCGAAAAGCGTGAAGCCTCCATCAACATGGTTCGTATCCTCTTTCCCGGTGTAGGATTTTTGGTTTTGTCAGCCTTCTGCCTCGGCGTTCTGAACAGTCATAAGAAATTCTTTATTCCCTATGCCGCTCCTGTCCTGTGGAGCGGCGCTATGATTGCAGCCATGGTGTTCTGGCAAAATGCAGATGCCTATCGCTTCGCGGAGAATCTCGCTTGGGGAGCTGTCGTTGGCAGTCTCCTCCAGCTCTTCGTGCAGATACCATCGATATGGCCCTACCTGCAGGGCATGCGACCCAGTCTTGATTGGAAGATTCCGCCTGTCATCACTGTCATCACTCGGTTTTTTCCTACTTTGATGTCGCGTGGCGTGGTTCAGATCAGTACCTTTTTCGAATCCTTGATTGCCAGCTATTTGCCGGCAGGGGCCCTGGCATCCATTGGTTACGCCCAATTGCTTTACACTCTTCCCACGAGCCTGTTCGGCAGTTCGATTGCCGCCAGCTCGCTCATTGAAATGTCCGTTGCCGAGCAAAAACATGAAGTCGCCCGCAAGGTCCACCAGGGAATGAGGCACCTCGCCTTCTTTATCATGCCTTCCGCTTTTTCGTTTCTTTGTCTAGGCCACGTTCTGACGACGGTGCTTTTTCTCACCGGAAAATTTCAACAAGAGGACGTGAGGAAACTTTGGATGTTGCTGGCAGCATCGGCCATTGGTCTTATGGCATCGACCCAAGGCCGCCTGTTGGCGACAGCCTTTTATGCCTTAAAGGACTCAAAAACGCCTTTAAAGTGTTCGATAGTCAGAGTGGTGGTGAGCTTGATCGGAGCCTCGTTTTTGGCTCTGGCACTGCCACGCTGGATTCATTTGCCGCTAGAGTCGGGCTGGGCTACGGCTGGCATTCCCTTGGCATCAAGCCTGGCAGCCCTCCTGGAATTTTACCTGCTTCGACGTTACCTTACTGCCGAGCTGAGTCTTGAATCACTCTCTTATGCCTATCTTGGCAAACTGGCCTTCAGCAGTGCCGTCGGTAGCTTACTCGGCGCCTTGCTCTTTCACTTTATCGAGCCTCTGCAATTTCCAGGCTGGATCAGCGGTGGAATTGCTTTAGGGGTCTTCGGGATGGTTTACCTGGGTTTGACGATTATCTTAGGGATTGAGGAATCCGTGAGCTTCTTTGGCAAAATAAAAAGGCGACTCCACAGATAGGAGTCGCCTTGAGGATTTATCCTATTTTTTAGCAAATTCTTGAGCACCCTTGAATTGTGCTTTGATGAGCTTATTCTCTTTGGTGTCGGGCAAAAGCGCCTGAACTTCCATTTTAGAAAGAGTTTTGGAAGGCCAGCCTCTTTGTATAATGTTCACCAACCACTTGGGCAATTCACCTTTTGGATCGGTTTGGATCTCCACAGTCACTTCTGTGGTTTGATTAGGCTTGGGAACTAAACGATAGAGGCTGTGGGCCAGAAGCGCACGCACACCAATTGTTTCGGGAGCCTTGGGATGCTCGACGGAGCGTAGATCGATCAGGATCTGATTGCCTTCGTTGTCGATGGTCATCTTGCTCTTTATAACATAGTCACGGTCAGCCAAAGGCCAAGGAAGATCGTAGGCTGAATAGCTGACATTTTCCATCTCACCAGCTTGCAGAATCTTAAATTCTTTGATCATGTCGACCCACTGCTTTTTTTTCCCTTCATCGGGATCCAGCAGCACTTGGGCCACTTTTGCAATTGGGGCCGGCATCACCTTCACGCCTTTAAAGGCAATCAAATCGCTCCCAGGAATTTCTTTGCGATAAACCTTGATACCGTCCTTATCGCTCACCATCTCCCAGGCTTGACCAGCAAGAGCGTATTGGCTGAGCAAACTGAGACCGAGGAGTAATCCGTACTTCATGAAACTACTGCGCATATCAGACTCCAAAGAGGTGTATAACTCCGACTTATGAAGATACATTCGGCGAGCTTGGCCCTAGCCTTAGGAGTGCCTGTAACTCATTGTTTTTATTATATATAACAAGCCGTCTTTCGGCTCAATCATAGCCCAAATTGATGAGCAGGCCGAGGGGAAGCCCCAACCTTCTGACTTAGTTTAGGTCGTTGTCGGGGGCCGTGGCCTGTGTTAGCATCCGCCCCGAACCGTGACCCAGCGAAAGGATTTCACCATGACTGCACCTCTGCAATCTTTGGTCGCTACAGGCACCAAGCTGTGGCTGGACTCGATTGATCCAAAACTTGTCACTCTGAGCAAAAGCCAAGGCGCAACCGGCGCCACCTCAAATCCCATTATCGTTGCCAACATCATCAAATCTGGTTTGATGGATGGAATGATTCGTGAGCTGCGCGCTGCAGGAAAATCTCCTGAAGATGTCGCATGGACTGTGACCAATCACTTGGTCAGCGAAGCAGAAAAAGTTTTCCTGCCCATTTACCAGTCGACCCAAGGCGATGATGGCTTTGTCAGCTTCGAAGTTGATCCACTGCTCGAAGACTTGAAACTGGGCCCTGCTCATAAAGAACGCGTCGCAAGGTATATCGAGCTGGGACAATTCTGGGCCAAAGGTCATCCGAATCGTTTGATCAAAGTCCCAGCAACTCCGGCTGGAATCGACGCTTTGGAAGAACTCGCTGCCGCTGGCGTGAATTTGAATGTTACTTTGATCTTCAGTGAAGCCCAGTACATCAAAGCCCGCGAAGCTGTCTGGAAAGGCGCTCAGCGATTGAAAAATCGTCAGCACTTTAAGAGTGTCTATAGTATCTTCGTTTCAAGACTCGACGTTTACACCGAAGATCAAGTTCCCAGTTTGGGCGCCGAAGCCCAGGGTTGGGTCGGCATCGTCAATGCCAAGAGAATTTGGCAGAAGAACCAGGAATTTTGGGCCGACAAGAAGCTACCGCTCAAGCAAGAGATGATCTTCGCCAGCACTGGTACCAAAAAGCCTAACGATCCCAAATGGAAGTATGTCGAAGCTTTTGCCGGCAGTGATATTGAGACCAATCCTCCTGAAACCAATGAAGCGGTCGCTGCCAGTGGTCGCAGCTTCACCTCACACATTCAGGACCTGCCGCCTCAAAACATTCTCGATGCCATCGATCGGCATGTTGATTTCCAAAAACTTGAAGACTTCTTGATGGCCGATGGCTTGAAAAAGTTCGCAGATCCCCAAAAAGCTTTGCTTGAACTTATCTCATCCAAATAGCACCTGAGCTTGGGGAGGGAGTCCGCCTCCCTCTCTCATCTTTCTCTTCCCCAGACCTCTGGTACGGACTAATCCCCTAAAATTACCCATATAAACCTCTCAACCTTTACCATTTAATCTTTTTCTTCTCGCCTTTTTCGAGTATCGAAGAATCTATTGCAGCCGATAGTCTTAGAAGCGAGGGAAAAAGCATGGAAAAAATCTTACGCTTCAGTATTTATCTTATCAGCTTCAGCGGGTTGATAAGTTCGCGGCTTGCCGCTCAAACTCCGGTTGTCAATCGCGGTGACGTGCCGTCTTTGGAAATAAGCAATGTTCTCGACATCTATCTGGATGAGACGAACCAGTTAACAATTGCCGACGTCAGCACCCCTTCGTTTAAGGGATTCAAGCGCAATAGTGTCCTCTTTCCATCGTTTGGAAACTTCAGCGGTACCGCCTGGCTACATTTTGTAGTGGAAAATACTGAAGATAGAGAAGTCCAGCACGAACTCCTACTAAATGCCAATGTTCTCGATGCTAAATTGTACTTTAGCGACAATCAGCAAAAGACAGTCGAACTGAAAGCTGGGCGCATCTATACCGGCGGCACCGAATCTTTTCCCAACATGATGCCTCGGTTTGTCGTTTCGCTCAAGCCTTCGCAAAAGATTCACTACTACATGTCGATCAAAAACCACTTCGTTTACAGTGTCAAACTAACGATAAACTCGGAAGAGGGCTTCTACCAAAATCAGCGAGTCTCTCATTACTTTGCTGGTTTCTATATCGGCATCATGCTGATTATGATCCTCTTCAATTTGTTCATTTACACTTCCACTCGGGATTCAGCTTATCTTTGGTATGTTCTCACAGTCCTTGCAGTCCACATAGGCGTCATCGGACAGCTGGTAACTAATGGTGAATATTTTGGGGTTAAGAGTCCCCTGCTGCCTTCGACTGAAATGTGGGTTGCTAAGTGCCTTGGCCTTGCCAGCCTTATCCAATTTACACGTGTGTTCTTGCATACCGCTCAATCACCCAAATATGATCTTTTTTTGAAACTGAATATAATTCTTAGCGGCATTTTTTTAATCGTTGGCTTCTTCTTTCCTATTGCAAAGGTGAATGTACCTAGCAATATTTTTGTCTTAGTGACACTCATATCTTTTATAGTTTACTCTGGCCTTCTCTTCAGCCGAGGTTTAGGATACGCTCGCTACTATTTTATCGCTTGGCTTCCCTTGTTGCTGGGTATGTTCGTTGTGATTAGCTTGAATATGACGAAAAATGCCCATCTCCTGCCCAATGTTAATTACCTCATGTGCATCGCTGCCTGTGCCGAGGTCTTGCTCCTGTCGATGGCGCTTGCCGATAAATTCAATTCAATGAGACAAGCCAAAGAAAAGGCCGAACTGGAGCATAAGGGGGCTATCCTGGCCATGAATCGATCCTTGGAAGCGACTGTCAAGGAAAAGACTCGCGATATTCAGAGCATGCTCGACAATCTTAAACTAGGGATCTTTACGGTCAACCACAACCTCGTCGTGAGCCAGCAGCATTCGCAGTATCTGAGCACAATGGTCAGTTCGCCGAGTATAGAATCCAAACTCTTGTCGAATATTCTATTTGAAGATGCCGAGCTCGGTGCCGACGTCAGAAATCAAGTTGAAGCTGCGATCGGCGCTTCCACCGAAATCGATGATATAGGCTTTGATGGCAATGCGCACCTCTTGATTCGCCAAATTCGGAAGAAGAAAGATCAGCACTTGAGGGAGATCGAAGTCGACTGGTCGCCCATTCAAAACGACGAAGGGATCGTGGAAAAGCTCTTAGTGTGCATGAAGGATGTGACTGAATTCAATCAGCTGAAAAAAGAGGGCGAAGCGCAGAAGCGCCGTATGGAAATCCTGAGCCAATACTTAAGCTCGGATCGAGCGCAAATAACCAAGCTGGAAGAGCATCTCCTCACTCTAGCCGAGGATGCCCGCCTTATCAAACATGCAGATGTCCTCATTTGGAGCGAAGTCGATAGATCCAACTATATCGCTCAACTCTTCGCCGATCTGCACACGGATAAAGCTTGCTCTCGAAGACTAAAGTTGACTTATCTATCCGATGCGGTTCATCAGGGGGAACATTATCTCCAGGGAGTGAAACGAGGCAGCGAAGCTATGTCGATCGAAAAGATTCATTCTCTGCTCGACCACATTGCTGCCATCATCAATGAATATCGACAAACCATATCGAGTCTTGGTCTGGATTTAAAGGGAGGATTGTCCCATCACAAGGCTCATAACTTTGAAAGTCTAGTGGTCGATGTTCTCTCTGAGCGAATATCCCTTGCGACTCAGCTGGGCAAACCGGTACCTCAAGTAAAACTGAATATCAATGAATCTATTCCGTTGAATGCCGAGCTAGAGCAGACGCTCGAAGGTCTTTTGAATCATTTACTCCGCAACTCAGTGGATCACGGCATCGAAGGTCCAAACGAGCGCCGTGCAGTTAAAAAATTGGCGCAGGGTCTCATCACTCTTACAGTTAAGAAAACTGATGAAAACTATATACTCGAGTACCAGGACGATGGCCAGGGCTTGGACCTGGATCGAATCTACGAGAAGGCCGTTGAAAAAGGGCTCATAGCAGCTTCCACTCCCTTAAAGAACGAAGAAGTGGCCGAACTCATTTTTGCTTCGGGTTTTTCGACCAAAGACAATGTGACTGAAATCTCTGGGCGAGGCGTTGGGCTCGACGCTGTCAGACGGCAAGCGAGAAGCATAAACGGTAGTATTGCCATTCAATTGGTGGAAAACCTGGGCCACGGAACCCGTGGCCGCTGGTCTTTTGCTTTTTGTTGCACCTGGCCCTGTGCTCCAGAAGTTTTGCTCAAGACCGGCTCATAATCAACTGGCGCCACTGGTCCCATGAGATTAAAAAGCCGGCTGAAGGGCCTTGTCATACCAGGGCAGCATATTTCGAAGAAATGCAACCATGCCTTCCTCCTCAGCGACATCGACAAAGGCATTCACATGCAGTCCTTCAAGGAAATCTGAGCCATCAGGATTGCTGGAATTTTTCATAAAACCAACGATTTGAGAATCTGTGAAATAAGCCATGAAATCCGACGAATGCTTCAGGAAAGCACTGCGGACGGCTTCGGGACCTGCGTGACAGCTGATGCAGGCAGCGCCGACTTTTTCATAGCGGGCTTTGCCAAGATCAATCTGCGCCTTGCTATAGGCTTTGATGTTCATCGGAATACTGATGATGCCTGAGGGCGTATCGCCTTTGACTTCGGTGCTTCCGGCCATCTTGAAAGTTAAGCGACGGGCAAGAGTGATCTGCGTGATTCGCGCATACCGGGGTTGATCATCGAGCACGCGGTCGGGGATCAATTCCGCCTTGTCATCGATATACTGGCTGTCGATCTGCCAGGAAAAGTTGGCAGCCAAGTCCTTGAGCTTTTGCACCAGCTCCGGTCTCTTTTGAAACTGCAGAGCCCAATCGATCATGAAAGAGTCATAGGCCTGGGAATCCAGCAGCACAGGAGGCGCTGTTTCACCGTATTGAAAGTCGGGCTCCACAGCAACCACGTAAGCCAAAACCGTTTGAAAGGGACGCTCCGCATCGGCGGCATAACCAAAGAAAAAGGCATGACTGGGCTCGGGTCGCGACAGCGGATAGACCGTATAGATCGGTGGATAGAGATCCAGGCTGGCTTTTTTTATCTTAGGAGCAGGTAGCTCGGTTGTGTCATCAGCGCTCTCCACGACTTCCTTGACGGCGGGCTCGATCTCTGCAGTCTTTTCCTTGGATTCTTTGGGGTGACAGGCCCAGGTCATAAGCAGAAAACTTAGGACCGTCAGGGTAGAGCTTGCGCGCATGCGGTATTCCCTTTCTTTTGCGATCCTAGGTCCATGCAAAAAAAGCTCCAAAAATTTCAGGATTTAACCCCTCGAAAGCAGGATACTTTTAGGTTTTTATGCGGATCATGGCTGAAGTCTGGGCACAGCGATGCTAGGCAGCTGACAGCTATCATTCCAGACTCTTATAGCTGGGTCATACCTGATCATTTCTTGTCGAATCCACTGCAAACCAAAAAAGTATCGATCAGATAGAAACGCCAAGATAGAATCGAAGAAATTGTGCTGACCCCTGTTTGCTGAAACGGTCCATAGCCTCGTTTGCATCGCTGATGTCACTGGCCGACAGATTCTTGCCAGTAATCGTATTTTCCCCGGTGGTTGACAAAGGACTGAAAAATCCAACCCAATCACAACCGATGGTAAAGGTATCCCACTGCCAGCGATTGCCTATAGAAAAGTCAAGGCCCATGGAAGTATTTTGCATGGTGGTTTCGGAGTCCCGACCGGTGTAATTGCCATTGCTGTCGACTTCCGAAAACAGGAATCGATAGCCGAGCATTCTCGAACCCAATCCAAGATTGGTATAAAAGCTGTTTCCCCAGAAGGTCTTCAGATGCAAAGAGGTCATCCTGTTATCTATTTTAGCAATCAGAAAATCAATCTCCCCTGCAGCATAGCTGAGTTCCAGTAAGTTGTTCGGAGACAGGTAATAGCCTAAAGCGCCGCCATGCACCGGCAAGGGAGCAAAGCCGATCGGCTCGAAGGTCAAGGATAGAGTCTTGCCTTCTCGGTTGGCTTCGCTGCTGTCTTCCAAGACTTCATCACTTTTAAGTCGTACTATTTTCTTGCCATTGCGAGTCTTAGGCTTTGCAATTTTAGATTCCGATTCCTCGCTGGGGCTTTCACTCAATTGCTCGCTGTCGACTGCTTTGTGCATATCAGGATTTTTCTTTGCAATATTTTTGGCAGAAACAGTCGTCGCGGCGAACAACAAACCAAAACTAAAAAAGTAGTATTTCATGAAAGTTCTCCCTCAGAATGATCGCATTTGATTGGCATCTGAGCGAGAGCACGATGCAAGCTTTGATCCGGCCCTTGCTTACCGCAAGACACAATTACATTGAACTTTTTTATTTGATCTTTCTGGGGCTTAGCAAATCAAAACGACGGAACTTAGACTCTTCCTTTCGCGGCGTAAGAAAATCCAGACTGACTCTATCCATTCATGTCGAGTTTGAAGACATAAGAATACGAGGCCTAGTGATCTGACCCAAAAGATGGAAGCTCTATCTTGACCAGAGTCCCTCCACTTGGATTGTCGTGGATGGTTACGTCACCCGAAAGTTCTCGACAAAGGCTCCGAACGGCACTTAATCCAACTCCCCGGCCACTGGTTTCGCTCACCTGGTCGGCTGTACTTAAACCATCGATAAATAAGAAATCTGATGGCTCATGGCCTTCTGCCATCGCCATTCCCTTGAGTTTGGCGCGTTCGGAAACTGCTTGCCAATCAATACCAACCCCATTGTCGGAAACCAAAATTTCAATGTGCTGAGACACTTTGCGAGCTTCCACCTTGACAAGGGCCGCATTCACTTTCTGTTGTTTCTGTGAAGGACGGATAAAGCCATGATCGAGAGCGTTGGTCATCACATGCAGCAGAATTTGATTGATCTTGCTCAAATTGAAAGACGTCCAATCGAGCACATTGTCTTGCACTATGAGTCCTTCTACAAGGCATCCTGCACTTTCCAAGCGATTCTTTATTTCCTGCGCATAGATCTCAGTGTAGTGGTAGAGTCCCGTTGCCCTCGCATCATCGGCCCCATTCGATACAACCAGTAGCTGCAGGACAGCGTCATAGTCTTGGATACAAAGTGAGCAATCCTGCCACTTAGAATCAATACTCTCAGAACCTTCCAAGGCCATTAGGCTGGATTCGAGTTCATGAATCGATAGCGCCAGTTGTTTAACCCCCAAACTCCTAGCCACACCTTTCCAGGTGTGAACCGTACGGAGCGTTTCCTGCTGCACTGGACTCCGCAGGATCGCTTCGCTAATGTCTGGAACTTCGCGCTTAATAGCAGCCACAAAATTGCGCAAAGACGCGATATTTCCGCCTAGGACTTCCATTAGCTTTCCCTGAAGCGAATCGACTTTCTGGGTCTGATGCTGCATCTCCCGTTCCAACTGCTTAAACGCGGTTACATCGCGAATAGACACCAGATATTGTGTCACCAGATCATGTGCATTGAAGAGCGGTTGCCAATGAAAAGCTAGAATTTTTCCATGATAGTAGGCCTGTTGTGGGAGCTTGTCTTTATTGAAGTCCCAACACAATTCCGATTCCCCCATGCAGGCACGTAAGGCCTCCCGAGCTACGACAATATCCTGTCTCCAAGCTTTGTCTTGGTCGCTAAATAAATTCAAAAAGTCGACATCGACCAGCTCATTCGATTGACGGCTAAAAAGCTTATCAAAGTGCTGCGAGTAGCCCTTTTGAATCTTTAGCTGCCGGTCAATTAAGACAATCCCCTCTTCAATATGATCCATGATGACTTTCATCTGCTTTCGACTGGCACGAATGATAGAAAACTGCCTTACAGATACAAATAATGCCACCAGAAGTATCAAAGCCAGACAGACTGCCAATATCGAAACGATTCGGAATTTTTTAAGCAGCAGGATTTGGGCTGCCTGCAGATCATTTTGTCGAGTGAGGCTTTCATCTCGGAGGAGCATATATTTTTTCTGGGTATCGTCGGTTCGGATCTTTTTTTCAATCTCGACGTACTTTCGGAGATCTTGAAGAGCCTGATCGCTGTTGCCCAACGAATCATGGACGAGCGAAAGTTGCTGGTAGATTTCGACCATAATCGCATCAATAAGGGGTGGACAAATACTTTGAGCTTTAAGGGCTGCAGCGAGAGATCGCTGCTTTTCGCCCATTCCCAAATAGGCTTTGGAGAGGTCTATAAAGGCAGAAGCAGCCCAATCCATTGTCTCATACTGAAGAAAGTACTCTGTAGCTCTTCGGCTGAATTCCGCCGCCTTGGGAAAGTTTTCTTCCTTCCTATAGACGCGGCCCAGTCCATAAAGACTCTTCGCCTCCATAGTTTTATCGGTGACCTGTTGAGCCAAGTCGTGAGCACGCTGAAAGAGCTCTTTTGCTTTGCCTGAATCTATTGAATCTTTGTCATTCAAAGACAGTATTCCCTGATTATAGGCTCGGACCGCACAGAACCCACGTAACTCATTTTTTTGACAAACCTCATTGAGGATGCGATCAATTTTTTCCACCTGATTCTTTTGGCCAATTTTGCCGAAAACGACTGCCAATGTATTCAAAGAGTCAACGAACACAGGGGAAGTTGGCGACTGATTCATGGGAACTATATGGGTCACTTCCTGTAAGAGCCGGGGAATTTCCTGCGCATTCTTCCCTTGGTTGACAAAGTCAAATAGCAGCTGGTTAAGGGCAAAAGCTCTCGTCGGCGGATCTTTAATGCGAGCCGCGAGATTAAGGAGCAAAGCCGAACCTTGATCCTCCATCGCCACCCGATCGTCGTCAATATAAGCCAGGAAGTAGGTTAATTCATCGACTGAAACATTCAGTTTATGCTTTTGGGCTAAACCTATCGCCTCGCGCAGAATGTCGACTACTTTGACTGAAGGATCGTCAATATCTTCATAGTTAGCGAATCGACCAATCATCCAAGCTGTTCGAACTTTAAGAAGACTTTGCTCAGATGATGAATTCACCTGCCAAAGACGAGCCAATTCATTGAGAAATGATTTGGGGTTGTCCTCCGCAAGCACAAAGATAGAGGTCCAGTCTTCCGCTGAGAGAGTCTGGTGGGCCAGCCGCTCGGCCAAGCTTTCACTTTTCTGAGCAAAGATGAGGGGGCAGTAGACCGCCAGGATTAGTGTGAGAATGTACTGTATTCGCATACGGCGGCCTTATCAATCAACTCATGCAATCAAGTCCCCTTCCTATGAGGGAACCAAAGAGAGCGTTCCAATGCCTTCATCGGCGCTAGCTGAGGGAAGTCAGCGGTGCATAATTGCCGAGAGCGGTCGAAGCTAGAGCCTGCAAATGGGTAAAATTTGACAGAATTGTTCAAAAAGCGCTGTTCTCTACCGTTAGGCAAAAATTGCCGTATTCTCTCATCCAGGTCTTACCGATAGACCTCCGAGTCAAAGTCTTTCGAGGAACACCGTGACTAGGAATCTGTCCTGATGCAGTTAAAACTGCTCATAAATATGATGCTCGCGATGCTATTGCCAAGCACGGCGGTCCACGCTGCTCAGGTCTTAACATCCGGCTATTTGGTCATGGATCGATGGATGAGCTGGGAGGAAGCTCAATCTTTCGTGCCCCCACTCGGCGCGAAAAAAATGCAGGATCCTTGGGTTTATACCACTATGCTTTCGTTTGCAGATCATGAACCCTCGAGAATTGGCTCCTATTGGTACCAACTGCCGCCACTTGATCCGGGCCAACAGCAAATGAGTCTTGACTTCAATAATCATGCCTATTCGGCAATACTATGGTCCTCGTCCCGACTCGCATCGGCGCTGCATTTTTCTGTTGGTATACCTGGAAAAACCGAGGAAACTGAACAAAAGCATTTTTTGAAGCGAGTCGTCACGTTTAACGTGGAAAGTTCCGAAGAACGTTGGTTTCTGTTGGTAAATTTTTCTTTTCAAGGGCGCAATTCCGGAGGTTTCTGGTCAAATCCCCGAGTTGCGTCAGGAACCGAACTCGAAAAAGAAAAGCATCTCCGTCTCTATTTAATTTTTACTTGCTTGGGATCCCTAAGCATTATGCTGCTCTATATGCTCATGATGTTCTTTCGCCGGCACGAGGACAAGCCAAGCCTATTCATTGCTGTTATTTGCTTAGGCCTGATGATGAGGATTTTGGGTGTCGAAGGTATATTCAGCGAAATCCTTGATCCTGTGCAGAGCTCGTGGCCCTATATCATCTCCCGCCGGGTCGAGTACATGTCGATTGCCATGATAAATCTATCGCTTCTACCTTTCATTACCAGCAGCTTTCCCCAAGTAAAACACTCTCGAAAACTGTTCTGGGCCATCTGTGGCTATAGCTCTTTTTATCTGGTATCCTGCGCCTTTGTTAGCTTGGAAGCTTTGCGATCCACAGCTGGATTGATCCAATTTCCCACTCTCCTGTGTTTGGCCTTCGTATTCTATATCCTCATCCAAGCCATACGCAGAGGGGAGCAGGGTGCCATATACATGTTGGTTGCTTCGCTCATGCCAATTGCTTTATTTAGTTTTGAAATTATTCATGTCCGAAGCGGTGGCAACCTGAGAATCGGCTACTTTGCTGGTATAGTCTTTGTCTTTATGCTTAGCCAATTCTTAGCAAGGCGCGTTGCAATAGCTTACAATCGAGTCAATCATCTCAGTCAATCTCTGCAGGCGGAAGTCGAACTACAAACGAGTCAGATCAGGCATGTCATGGATCACATACCCGAAGGCCTATTTGTGATCGACAAGGACAAGAACATCATCCCGCCATACTCTCGCTTTATGGAATCGATCTTCCCGGAGGAAAATCTGAACCATACTCCCGTCGTTGAACTTCTTGGGAAGCATTTCACTTGGGTTGGCGAAGATCGATCCATCTTGGAATCGGTTTTAGAATCTGTGCTTGGTGAAGATCGGGTGAATTGGGATTTCAATATCGATCACTTTTCGGAGCGCAACCTGCAAGCAGCGAGCCAAGTCTATTGCCTCCAGTGGCATCCTATCGAAAGGCATGGACAGGTGGCTCAACTACTTGGCATTATTCGTGATATCACCAAAGTCAAACAGCTCGAAGCAGAAACAAAAACTCAAGAAGAAGACTTCCAACTGCTACGTGAATTTATTCAAGCTCCCAAGGATTTGATGCGATCATTTCTTTTGAAACAAAATCGATTGCTTGGTCAGATGCTGGAAGAACTGCAATCAGGAATAACAGCACGAATACTGAAGACAGTTTTGACCCATCTGCACACCATGAAAGGCAATGCCCGGCAGCTTCATCTGGTTACGCTTTCGCAGCTCTGCCACGCGTCTGAGCACCCACTGCGCCATGCACTCCTGTTGAATTCAAATGTTCCGGCTGAAATGGTTGCAACCGAAGTCAGAATCCTTTGGGAACAGGTGAAACATTACCAGAGGGTCTTTAGTCACTTCTTTGGCGAGCAGAGTCATCAAGGTACACTTGCGAGTTTTAACCCTGAAGAAATTGCAAGTATCGAGCGATGGCTGGACCTCACTCCAGACTTGGATCCGCACGTTAAGAAAATTCTCAAGACAAAAATTGGTGCCGATTTGAAGGAATGGATTGCAGAGCTGTGCAATGAACAAGCAAAACTTGCCACAACTCTAGGAAAAAAGCCGCCTGAACTCATCATAACAGAGCTAGGCGAGTGTCGCTGTTCAGCAGAATTCAGGGATGCCCTACTGGATGCTCTCGGTCACCTGATTCGCAATTCGCTGGTGCATGGCATAGAAACAGCTGATCTGCGTATCAAATCTGGTAAACCTGAACGAGGCCAAATCTGTCTCGCCCTTCATGGCGACAGGAACCTACACGATATCAGGTACTTTGACGATGGGCAAGGATTGGATGTTGCGCGAATTTTAGCTAAGGCTCAAGAAGTAAACTTGATTCAAGCGGGAGAAGCCGTACCATTCAAAAATTTGGTTGAGTTGATTTTCATTCCAGCTTTGACCACTGCTGATAAAGTAACCGATCTTGCTGGCCGAGGAATAGGTATGGACGCCATTCGATTGTTGCTCGAGGCTGCTTCCGCTGAAGTTCATCTTGAACCACGGGATCCACAAATAAATCTCTTAAGCGACATTCGTGGCAAAACGTACATTCCTTTTTGGACTGTTATCACCTGTCTCAAAGCTTCATAAGAATTATTGTCGAAGTCCAATAACTTGAGGCATAGGAGTCGCGCTCGATACCATCACGGATTGCTATCCTGAAGGCGGTACGAAAGAATGCGATATCCATGGTCCTGCCATAGTGCTCGCCAAGCGCTATGAAGGAATGCGCCACATCCTATTTGACACCGAAAAGGATCGAAAAGTTTTGCGACAAAATTCCATAAACGAGATCCTGCCTTACATGCGTAAAGATAGCCGAGTAGAGTTGGCTCCAAGGTCCGAGACCCCTTCAGCTTTTGGGCTTCTTTTACGGCAAAAGGTCCGTCCAGCCTGTCCTATACAAAGAGCACGCTAGAGGTTAGAATAGGGGCGCACCTTATCAGCTGGTCCCCCGGCTGCCCTGATATGACGAGAAAGGATTTCTCTATGTTCGGCATCGGTCCCATGGAACTCATCGTGATTGCTATTGTCGCCATGGTCTTTATCGGTCCTGAGAAATTGCCCGATCTTATGCGCAAATTCGGCAAGATTTTTGTCCAGGTTCGTCGCCAGGCGAATGATGTCAAGAACAGCTTCAATGAAGTCATTCACGAAGCCGAGCGCGACTTCGAGCTGGAAAGAATCCGCGAGCTGCAACGCAAATTGCAAGCAACGTCACCCACGCAGATTATTGATGCCGCGCTCGCTGACCCGGTGGCGGCTCCCTTACATGGACCTGGCCTCGATGCGGATGGCCACCCTCTGCCAGGGTTTGATGAAAACGGCTATCCATTGCCAGGCGCCGATCACGCTGTCGCCTCAAGTACTGACCCTGTGCATGAATACCATGAGGGCCATTATGTGGACGGCAAGTATGTAAAGCCCGATGACACCTTTCTTGCCTGGGACCCCTCCATGGACAAGCCCTTGCACGAGCTCTTTCCTTTGAAACCAGCGGAGCCAAATGCCGCAGCAGAAACTCCCGTCGCAGCTCCTGCGGCAGCTGCTGTCCCAACGGACAAGCCTGATGCAAAAAAAGAAGCCTCAGCTGACAAAGCCCCTCCTGAGGAAAAAACTTAAGGACTCAGGCAATGCTATTGGGTTTGTCCTCAGCTTTGTGCAGCGCCCCATCCTGCATGTGGTAGACGCTTCGGGCAAAAGAATCCAAGAGTGGATCGTGAGTGGCAAAGATGAAAGCTGTTGATTTCTCTTCGTTGAGTTTTCGCATCAGTTCCAGAATCTTTTTAGACGTTTGCGAATCTAAGTTTGCTGTAGGCTCATCGGCAATCACCAGTTCGGGATTGGTGACCATGGCTCGCGCTATGGCCACCCGCTGCCTTTGACCTCCGGATAGCTCATCGGGCCGATGCCGACGAAAAGCTGTCAAACCAGTGTTCTCAACCCATTCCGCAACTCGACTTTTCTTTTCTTGCTTGCTGATATCGTCCCGGATCATGAGCGGCACCATGACATTTTCTTCAAGCGTCAGCACAGGATTCAGGTTGAAAGCCTGAAAAATAAAGGAAATGCTGCGGGAACGAATGATGGCTAACTTATCGTAATCCTCGTAAGTAATTGTCTGACCATTGAGTAAGACTGTGCCGGTGCTGGGAGAATCGAGCAAACCCAAAATATTAAGCAGGGTAGACTTACCCGAACCTGAAGGACCGCGAATGATCACAAAATCGCCTCGCCCCAGCGAAAAATTAACAGACTGTAAGGCCGTCACTGTATCTTTACCAATGCTGTAGACTTTGCTTACATGGCGCAACTCAAGCATGGGGTCTCCCCGTTTTCAAAAAGTAAATTTCCAATCGACGCTTACCTGGCGATCAAAAGGTCTTAAAGCATACTGCTGACGGTCGCCCTCGCTGAGACCCACCCAAGCCAGCCCTATGACCTGGTGATCATCCAAAAGCCATTCGCCGCGTTGATTGAAAAGAAAGGCTCGATCTTCAAGACTTCGAATCACGGTCATAAAAAGATTGATCCTATCATCCAGTCCGAGTGCACTGCAGCTGACGATTCCATAGCTATGCCTGAAAAATGGCTTCCAGGCCTGGGGATGCAAAGTGCCTGGAGGGGCACGTTGAACCACGGTCCATAGCTGATTCAACTCTTGACGATCAGCTGCAGGCGTTTGATAGAAAACTTCTCCACGCAGGGACCATTTATCCCATCCCTGGTATTCTGTACCGAAAAGAGTGGAGCGACCTTTTTCAGTTTGCGGCCGAACGATGCTCCGAGCTTCTTCACTCCATCCTGCTTCGGCATATATTTTCCAGGCACCGAGTATGCCTTGGGTGCTGAGCCCTTCATGCCATCCATCATTCAGGTGACCCGCTGAAGCCTGCAGATCAAAGTTGCTCAATTGATAGAATCCTCGAACTGCCCAGCCTTTCCATCGGGCTTCCCTGTCTGGTAATCCCGAGTCTTGCATTGTGTCAAAGGGAAGAACGATGGCCTCCAAACTTCGCCCTGATTCCAGCCAGGAGATTCGGGCCTGCCACAGGCCTGTTCTTTGTTCCCGCTGACCTGGTAAATTCTCTTGAGCATATAAAAAGTCGCTCGGCGCCAGGATAAGGCCTGGCGCTTTTCTGCTTCGTTCTTTGCCTATCATCAATTGTAAAGTATCGCGAAAGGTAGCGCGAAAGCCACCTTGCTCCAACACGCCTTGATTGTCTACGGGATCGGCAGAATGGAGAATGCGTCCATCGATAAAGCTTTGCCAATTCGAAGGACTCTTGTAGGCAAGACTGAGCGAGGCCTCAGCGTCTGGTCCCGTCACTCGCTCCCAGCCGCCACGCGCTCTTTTTTCGCTCGTAGCATTCATCCATAGATAGGCTCTTTCCGTCACACCATCAGGTAATCTCCATCCGTCCTTGGTTTCCACTTTTGGCTTTTCATCCGGCAGCCCTTGAGCTTCATTCAGATCATCGTCCTGAGCAAACAATCGCGAGCTCCAGCAGAGGAGAAGACAAAACAGCATGAAGTGCATCTTTTATTTCCCCAGATTGTCGACCACAAAACGACTTTCTGGAATCGCTTGGTCAAAGCGCATTTCCAAAATTTTGAGTTCAGACTTTTGCTTTGTGATGACATTCTCCATAACCAGATGAGCCGGTCTTGTAATCAGCCCAAATTTCTGGACGCTACCGTAAAGACATCGCTTCAAGAGGGTCCCGTTCGAATCATAGTATTGCTGCTGCACGGGTTGTCCAGACTCACGATCCACCCAAAGCCTCATCTTCGCATAGGGCGCATCTGGCGTTTTTGCCTTTAGATCGATGATCCATTGTTTGGGGGTTTCCTTGGCCAGCTCGGGTTCATATCGATTCAACCAATCGATTCGTAGAATATCAGCATTAGAAAAGTCACCACCGGCAAAGCTATCTCGATCAGCAACCCGAACTACTCGACCAACTGAAGGCATCCAGGTCCACATGTTATCGCCGAGGCGTAAAATTTCACGACCTTTTTCCCGTTCTGGTTTTAAAAAAAGGCCGTGATTGTGATCGACGTCTTTGGATTGAAAGCGCACCTCATAGCTGACGATCGTTCCATCGATTCGAGTATTCACAAAACTATTGATGGCTTGGTAGCCTTTTGGAGCTAAATTTCCTTCAATTTTGGCAACAACGGCTCGAACATCGACTGGCTTTTCAGCCGCCTGCAGCGTGCAACTCGAAATCAGGAATAAAAATGAAAGCAGAGTTCTTTGCATGGAAAGGCTCCTTTTGCCGGTAAGTTCAAGGGCTGCTTAAGGCCTCAACTGGCTTCATCCGACTGGCTCTCCAGGCAGGAATGAGTCCAGCGATTAAGGCCGAGGCAACGGCCAAAGCCAGCACGAGTAGTACAAAATTTAAAGAGATGTCCGGATAGAGCACGGTGGCGACCTGTTGGCCCGGCAGTTTCAGAACAATCCCAACGGCATGCAGAATGCGCAAGACAATGACCACAAAACATAGCCCGCTGATGCCCCCGCCCAGTCCTATCACCGATGCCTCGCCTAAAAATAGCGTAAGTATGTGATGCCGCCGGTAGCCGAGCGCCATGAGTGTTCCGATCTCCCGTGTACGCTCCATCACCGTCATCAGCGAAGTGTTGACGATGGCAGCGATCACGATTACAAAGATGATGATTAAAATTGCACCGAATACGATATCTTGCAGTCCCATGATATCCCGAAAAAAAGGACTTAGATCCAACCAAGTCTCGACAAAATATTCCTGATCGAGTGATCGCGTCAGAGCGGATTTGACCGAATCAACTTTGGATTGGTCTTGCAGGCGCATGGCAATTTCCGAGGTCTCTTCATCCAGGTGCAGACTGCTTTGGAGGGTCTTGAAATCCATCCAGGCCATCCTTGCATTCATATTCGGCAGACCATAGTCGACAACAGCCACGAGTTTGGTAATGATTGCCTGCTGCATGTTATTGCGATCCTGCAAGAGCAGAACAATTTCATCGCCAATCGAAGCCTGCAGGCCTCGTTGCAAAGCCGGTGAAATCATAATTTGGTGGAGGCCCGTGGCCTTCGGCTGGCTGTCCTTGGCCGCCAAAGCACTCGGGTCATCGAGTCCCTTGGCTTCCTGCAAATCCTCGTCATCAGCCGCGATACTGGCCTGCTCCAGACTTGCATCCAGCATCGTCCCTGCCTGCACCGCACCGACCAACCTGGGACACACCTTGAGTTCTTGCTCGGAGTCGATGCCGGTGATGAATACCGGGGTCGATCTTTGACTTTTTTGATGATTCAAAAGCCCCATGACACGCAGCCTTGGGCTATAGGCAGCAATGGCCGGATTGGCCTTCAATTTTTCATGCAAAGCTTTATCGAAGTTGATAAGAATATTGTAGGGATTGCTTTCCAAAGAGTCTTGATAGCCGCGCCGATGAATCTGCAGATCGCCATGCACTTTACCCGTCAATGCACTTCGAAACTCGCCCTGTAGGCCATTGAGCAATCCTCGCGTCCCGGTGACCACGACAACGCCAATGAACACCGTGATGATGGTGATCAAGGATCGACGCTTATTCCTTCCGACATTGCGCAGCGATACTTTCCAAAGGTCCAGCACAAGTCACCCTCCCTGCTTTGTCGATGTATATAGGAATATGCACCTGCTCGTCATTCCGAGCAAGGGGAACACTTGCGATTTATGGGCTTTTTTGGTTAATGTGCGGGGACACCGTTGTTTGATGGCTCTCTTATCAGGAGTGAACACCTTCCATGACAGCTTACTTTCCTACTCAAAGCGTTCGGACAAGCTTTCAACAAAGACTCCTGCTGCTGATCCTTTGTTTGGGCTGGCTCCTGGCCGGCGCATTGGATATCGCCGCAGCCACCCGATCGCCCGTCTATGGCAAACGCGGCTTGGTCGCAAGTGTTAGCCCTTTGGCATCCGAAGCCGGTGCTAGCATCCTGAGGCAAGGAGGCAACGCCGCCGATGCTGCTGTTGCTGTGGGTTTTGCTTTGGCTGTTACCTGGCCTTCAGCCGGCAACCTTGGCGGGGGCGGTTTTTCCTTAGTCCGATCAGCCGATGGCAAAAGCAATTTTATAGACTACCGCGAGACAGCACCCGCGGCCTGCGATAAAGATTTCTATCTGGATGCCAAGGGCAACGTGATCCCAGACGCTTCTACACTGGGCTATAGGGCAGTCGGCACCCCTGGAACTGTTTCAGGACTAGCCCTTATGCACCAAAAATATGGGAAATTGCCTTGGAAAAAGGTTCTCGAGCCAGCTCGTCGTCTGGCCATTGAAGGATTTATTGTTGACGAATCACTGGCCTCATCCCTCGAAGGCAATCGAAGCGATTTGGAAAAATTTCCTAGCAGCAAACATATCTTTCTCAAAGATGGCAAGGGCTATAAAGCAGGGGATAAACTGATTCAACCCGAATTGGGTTGGTCGATCGCCCAGATTCAAAAGCAGGGACCAAGCGCCTTCTATCAGGGGGATATTGCCAAGCGTTTGATCGAAGCGATTCGCAAGGGTGGCGGCGTGATGACTCTGGCCGATCTCGCCAATTACAAAACCAAAGAACGAGCACCTTTGGAAGGACGATACAAGTCCTATCAAATTCTCACAGCACCACCTCCGTCATCTGGCGGCGCCTTGCTGCTCACTATGCTTGGTATGCTGGAAAAAGATGATTTGAAGAAACTTGGATTTGGTTCAGCCGCCTACAATCATATGCTGGTCGAGACAATGAAACGCGCCTTTGCGGATCGTTCCGAATGGTTCGGCGATCCTGACTTCGTTAAAAATCCTCTGGATCAACTCTTGGCTCCTGCCTATCTAGCGGAGCGAAGAAAATCGATTCAACTCGATAAGGCCACACCCAGCATTGAAGTCAAACCAGGAAATTTTGCTGTAAAAGAAAGCATGGAAACCACTCACTACACAGTTGTCGATGCGGAAGGCACCATCATAAGCACCACCTATACCCTCAACGGCAGCTACGGATCGGGAGCAACGGCCGATGGAACTGGTATTCTGCTGAACAATGAGATGGACGATTTCTCAAGCAAGTCTGGAACAGCCAATATGTATGGACTTATTCAAAATAGTCGCAATTCCATAGCACCCCTGAAACGCCCTCTTTCGTCTATGACCCCAACGATTATTTTAGAGAATAATAAGCCCATCTTGGCTCTCGGCTCTCCAGGAGGACCGACGATTATAAATTCGGTCTTTCAAGTCACTCTCAACGTTCTCGATTTTGGAATGAATATTCAAGCAGCGATTGATGCACCGAAACTGCATCATCAATGGCAGCCAGACCGCACTGTTTTTGAACCTTACGGATTGAATCCAGATACTAGAAAAATCATGGAAGCGATGGGTCACACCTTTGGTGATAGGAGCTTCGCCTTTGGTGACGTTCAAGCGGTTCTTTACGACCAATCGAGGCAAGAGTGGTCAGGCGGCAGCGATTCAAGGCACGGTGGCTCGGTTGCAGCCGAATGATTAGGCGACCCTTCGAAGTTTCGGCGGGCCTTTAGCAGGTCCGGGTCGCTTCAGGTCATTGACGGGAGCTTGGGTAGCCGTCTCCAGCTCCTGCCCCTCAACAAACAGGTCCAGCTTAACCACCAAGCGATTGAGGTTTTGCACCTGCCGAGCGACTCCCTCAGCTCCCTCTGCTGACTGCGCTGCAGACGCTGCATTGCCTTGCGTCGAGCGATCAATTTCATTCACTGCCGTGTTTATCATATTCAAGCGACTTGCCTGGTCATCGCAAGCTTGGCTGATAACTCGATTCAATTTCGCAATTTCTTCCACAGACTGCACCACTTTTTGTAGGATGCTGCAACTTGATTGAGCCATCCCTGCTCCCAGCTGCACCCGGCTGGTGCTGTCCTTGATCATTCGCTTGATATCTTTCGCCGAGGATGAGCTGCGCTGCGCCAGTCCTCGCACGGCTTCAGCAACAACAGCGAAGCCCTTGCCTTGTTCGCCAGCACGAGCCGCTTCAACCGCAGCATTCAAAGCTAAGAGGTTGGTTTGAAAAGCAATGTCCTCGATCACTTTGATCACTTCTTCGACCTGCTTGGAACTTTGTGAAATCTCATTCATCGATTGCATCAGTCGATTCATTTCCAATTCACTTTGTTCGGCGGACTCGTGGCAAGCTTTGGACAGACTAGCCGCCTTTGCAGCATGAGTTGCATTGCTCTTTTCGATTGAAGAAAGTTGCTCAACCGATGCCGAGGTTTCTTCCAGACAGGCTGCCACCGTTTGCGTGCTCGAAGACAGGGAATCACTGGCTTTGAATACTTCTGCTCCAATTTGAGATAGCTCGAATCCTGAGTTTTTCAATTCGCGAGTCAACGCGCTCAGCTCGCGACTCATTCTCACGCCGAGAAAGATAGATACGAGGATCGTCACCAAAAGAACACTGATACCAATCCAAAGAGAGCTATTGCGATTGTTGGCAATAAATTCCACACGCTTTTGCAAAAGCACATCCAACTCATCGACCGAGGCTTTCCAAAGGATATAGTTTGAATCGCGTGCCCTATCAACTAAATCCCGAAAGCCAGGAATTGCAGCCACATTCTTATCACTTTCAGCAGCATGCTGCAGGGCTTGAATCAATTTGCCCATGGCCTCAGAGTTGATCGCCAAAAGGGGCAGCAGTTTTTCCTGCAGAGTTTGGCTGGTTCCATAGAAATTACTATCTTCATTGAACGCAGTTTGGGCACTGCCATTGATTCGGTCCAGGTCGGCAATCTTCAATCGATCGGCATATACACCCAATTGCATGCGATCTTTAGGCAGCCACGTCCCAGCCGTCAGCAAGGGATCAACAATTGCGGTCAACTCTTGGATGTGATCTTGAGTTTGGGGTAAAGCCAAAAGAGTGACATCCATAAGGTAATAGCTGTCTAAATCCGGATCCAGGATGAGATTTGAAGTATCGCCGGCATGGGCTATCATGCCGCGAAGGTCGGCAATCAAACCCGCATAGAGCTCATTAGCATTCGAGCTTGGGTCTTTTTGCAAGGAGTCGGCTAAATTACCCCACTTTGCGGAAATATTTTTTGCTGTCAGCCCTTGCCGCTTCCGTTTGGCAAGCCCTTCCTCGGTGAACTGAAGATCAACTCCAACAGCCGCCTCAGCTATATTAAGTTCCTGTATTCCTTGCTCAATTTCGACAATCGCAGTCTGAGCTTCAGTGCCTATTCGCCCGCGATCCAAAATCGCCCTTTGGGTCATGGCTCGATGGTCCATCAATGCGGCCAGGATTTTTTCCAGCGGCCTTTGAAACTGGTTACCCTTTATTTCAGCCTGGGCAAATTCAATGGCTTCATTCTTAGTTGAATACACCTGATAGAGCAGCACAACTGTTGGCACCACGCAGAGTGCATTCATAAGCATCAGTTTTCGAGTGAGGGAAATACGGCTCACGCTTGGCCCCAAATTGAGAATCATGTCGCTAAAGATCTTGCTCTAGATCTATCGGATGCAATGATGCATTCCTTTGGTTTTAGATGATTCATGGTTTAGGACAGCTCGCCATGAGTGCTTGAAATGTGGGGTCTTTTGCGACTTTCTTGGATCTTCATCAAGGGCCCGGTCGATTCTATCTGCGAAAGACTCATCATAGAAAAGCTGATTGATTTGATGAATAAGGACCAGAATTATTCCCCATATCCCTACACAAAAGCCAATACCAAAGATGATATTTTGCAAATTTTCTTCGATCATTCTTTTTATTCCATTTGGAAGGTCTAGGATCAAGAGCATCGATCGGGAAAATATACATTCACATTTTCATGAACTTTCACAGCTCTTTTAAACTCGGAGATTTTTATGAAACGACGGAAAATCAGTCTGCTCTTTTTGTTCGCCACCCTACAGTGGAGCAGCATGCAGTCAGCCTTTGCGCAGAATCCTAACGACGTCTATATCAGTAAATTCACTGCTAATGGCGATGGTTGCCCAACAGGCAGCTATTCTTATCTGCTGACTCCGGATAAATCCACCTTACAGATTCTGTTCAGCTCTTTCATTGCTGAGCTCGCTCCCGCTGGAACATTTGTCAGCAACCCACCGACCAGGGCCTGTACCCTTGCCCTGCAACTGCATCTCCCTCCAGGAATTGCTTTGTCTTGGTATGCATCAGAGCATAGGGGCTTTGCCGATACATCCGGTGGAGCGTCAGGGCAATTCTGGGCTCGCTACTATCTCCCAGGAGCAGGTGGCTTTGACGTGTTCCGAACCTATCCTATCAATCCAGGTACGGTTGCATCCTATACCGTTATCAATAACGCTTTGGGCGGAACCTGGACGCGATGCGGCGGCGATCAATTGCTATCGGTCAATACCCGTCTTCGTCTATCGGGCCGAGTCAATGGATACAACACACTCACCGTGGACGACGAAACAAATCGCGTCGAAACTTTGCTGAGATTCCGCTACCAATCATGTCGATGACTGATGCCTGATCGGGAAGGGGGCAGGCAGGGGCAAAGGCACGAGCACCCGCTGCTTTGCAGCTTGGCACGAAGGAGGCTCTCGGCCTCCTTGCAATAGTTCCATGTTTTCAGGAATTTAGAGCCAATCGATGGGGCATCGGACATTCCCGGTAATTCGCTAGCTTTGCTATGGAAATCCTGCTATCCGATAGCCATCCTAGCTCGCTACCGAGGGTTCCCATGTCACGAGAGATCAGTCACAGCCAAGAGAGTCTATCTTCCCCTGTATCCCAGGGACATTTCAGCGATTTCGCCATACCCGAAATCCTGGCACCTGCGGGTGGGCGAGCTCAATTCTTCGCTGCTTTGAATGCTGGAGCCGATGCCGTCTACTTGGGCCTCAAAGAGTTCAATGCTCGTGGCAGAGCCGAAAACTTTACGATGGACGATCTCCGTAGCCTCGTTCCCTTGGCTAAGGGTCGAGGCATGAAGGTCCTCGTGACGCTGAATATCATCCTAAAAGACGCTGAACTTCCCCGGCTCATCGAGGATCTCAAAGAATTGCAATGGATCGGCGTGGAAGCGGTGATCGTTCAAGATATCGGCGTAGCTCGCCTGATTCGCCGCCAATTTCCCAGCATTCGTTTGCATGCTTCAACTCAGATGGCGGTGCATAATCTTGCTGGAGTTGTTGCTGCAGCCAAGCTGGGCTTTCGGCGAGTTGTGATGGCACGCGAGCTGACGGCCCAGGAGCTTCGTAAAATTCGCCGAGAACTTCCCAAAGACCTCGTTGAAATAGAAGCGTTTTGTCACGGCAGTCTTTGCTACAGCTACAGCGGCCTCTGCTTTTTTTCGGGTGCCGAAGACGCGCGTAGTGGTAATCGTGGCGAGTGTGCCTATACCTGCCGAAAGCCTTACAAAATCCTCAGCGAGCCTGGTCACGGTTTTCTTTTCAGCATGAAGGATCTAAACACCAGCCAGGATCTTGACAAGCTGGTGACAGCGGGCATCGACACGCTGAAGATCGAAGGCCGTAAGAAAGATGCTCAATACGTCGCCACAAGCGTCGGACTTTATCGCGACAAACTCAATCAATTGTTCGGTCGAGATACTTCGCCTAGACCTTTGCAGCATGAAGTGCGTGATTGGCAAAGAGATATGGCCTTCAGTTTTCATCGCGACATGACCAGCTTCTTTGTCAAAGGACGCTACCATGAAAACGTCATTGATCTAGGCAATCCGACCCACAAAGGTCTTTTCATCGGCACAGTCGCCCGCATTGACGGTCGCAAAGTTGAATTTGTCAGTCTGGAGCCCCTTGAGCGATTTGATGGTCTGCGAATTGATGCAGCGGAGAATGCCTTCCATGCCAAGCCCCAGCATGGTGACGAGGTTAAAACCAATATCCGGACGGCACGAAGAAAATATGCCAATGATGAATGTCAATTCTCACTTCGAGATTTCTCGGTGGGAGCGCAGCGAAGAACCGAAGCCTCGGCAGGGGATCGCATCTGTCTGGAAATTCCCGTCGAACTGCGTTTGCCCCAAAAGGGCGATGCGATCTTTAAAACAAGGTCCAACGAACTGAAGCGCCATACCGAATCCCTCAGCCAAGCACCCGACGATGCCAGACTTCGCCCCTTACGCCAGGTCGATTTTAAAATGACTTGTTCCGTGCAAGGGGATGCTCTCCTGCTTCGGGTTGAGACTTTTCTAGCCAAACGCCCCTTGAAAGATTTCGTGTTGCCGGTCTTGGCCCAAAAGCCCCATCAGGAAGCACGTTTGCAAAAAGATTTGCAAGATCTCTTCAGTATCTTTGGTGAGTGTGAAGTGCAGGCTAGAGAAATGGAATTTGCAGGTGACTTCAGCTGGTTTATTCCACGTAGTCAGCTGAAACAGTTCAAGAAGAAAATTTCCGAGCAACTGGCGGAAGCGATCGACGCGCGAACAGCTCAAGCCGCCGAGGAAGCCGTTCAGAGCCTGAGTATCGATCGGATCGTCCTCCCTGCTGCGCTCAAGGCGCGTTATCAGGTCAAGATTGATCGACTTGAGTATTTGCCCATGCTCGCTGAGTTTTGCAGCAAGCATCCCACATTTCAGTTGGACGAACTTATCTTTGAGCCCAAGCGGGCTTTTCTTGGAAAAATCTTGGCTGACACGGCCTTCCACCAGATACGAGCTTTCGGTCAGCAGCATCACTGCAAAATTCGTTTGGCGCTGCCAACCGTCATTCGCGCTTGGGATGAACCTCAGCTAAGACCTTGGCTAAGATCCTTTATAGAAGGTGGCCAACCGGTTTTTGAGGTCGGCAATCTAGGTGCATTGGAGTTGCTGGAGGAAGCCGGATGCCAGCTTTCCGAAACGGACCTTAGTTCGGATTTTACCCTGTACGCACTCAATACCGAAGCGGTTGTCACTCTTACCGAACATCATATCGAGCAAGTTGCCCTGTCAGTGGAAGATGATCTGCCGAGCCTGCGATCCAAGTTAAGCGCTTGGCCAAAACAGGCCAAGCCTGTGGTCATTCTTTACAAAGACACGCCGCTGTTCATTGCTGAAGCCTGCTCTCTAACGGCTCTTCATCACGGCTGTCCAAGCGCTTCCGTGTGTGGATACCGCACTCTGGAAATCGAGAACGATGAAGGGGAACGCTTCTTTGTGGCTCACGAGAGCTGTAAATCCATAGTCTACGGCAAGCAAGCCTTCGCGCTTTCTGAACACAGAAAGCACCTGATGGACTTGGGAGTTGAGCGCTTTAGAATCGATTTTCTGACTCGCGAGTATGATGCCGAGTCACTTCAATCGGTTTTGGCTGGCATCCTGTCAGGCAAAAAGCTCAGCGATACTCACAGCGCCAACTTTCAACGAGAGCTGCTGTGATTGGCTGGTCATCCGCTTACTGAATGGTTTAATCAATTTTTCTGATGACTCTTTCCAAGGTTGTCAAAGAGTTGTCGATGACATTTTTCAATAGTTCGTGCTAAGGGCCATAGAAATAAAAAGAAACCTCCCAGTTCCACTAACTCAGTCACTACAGTTTGCTTTTGGCGGGTATCATATTCGATTTGAAAATCGAGCGAGATATCCATCCCTTGGGCAATCGCTTTATAGCAGATACGATTAGGTAGGGGGCCGAGCAATATTTTTGCTGGATATTGAAACCTAATTTTAAACCCCAAGGGCAAAGGAGAAAACTCATGAACAGTGTAGTTTTCGTCCTTGTGTTTGACTACTTTTTCCATAACAGGATGGTACTGCCCGAAAATCCTCATATCCGTGAGAGTTGCACGCACTTGATCAAGAGCTAGAGGAACCACATGGTGGAGGGTGAAGTTTTTTTTCATGACAAATAGTCTCCCTTTTTAATCCCAAAAATAGCTTGGGAATTTCTTGAAATTTGGCGGGTGAGGCCACACCCATGACCGATGATAGCTTATCACCAAAAGAAGATGGGGTATTTTGCCGAGCCTGTGATTTTGGGAAAGTGGTCGACCAGTTTTCGAATAAATTTGGGCCCGATCGCAGCCATTGATATTGCCGTGCAAAACCTAAACATTTCGATAAAATTCAATCATATTCTTAGTCAACATAACCGGTAATCTCGCGGGCAAGGAGGACCGGTTCTTAGCAGAAAATTTGCACAGAGATTCGGTGCCCAAGAATGGAATTTTTTTAGCCTCAAGCATACCTCCGACCCACAGCGATGTATCCTCTGTCCTTTGCTGTAACAAAGATGGTTTTGTCCAAACTGGCAGCGCCTGAGCTTCGCCTATGACTCGTCTATTTGCCGCTCACGATAGTGAGTTCTGTTGTTTAGCTACATTAGCCAGAAACATCCAATATTTATGGAAGTTACGGATTTGAAATGGAAGCATTTCCTGGTGTGTAAGTCGCTAATAGGCAATCTAAGCTAAATTTCTGCTCGGATGGGTCGAAGTAAAAAAAGAATAAACCGAGTGAGGCTTCAGTATGAACATCCAATTCGCCATTTTATTAGCTATAATTCCCTTCCTTTCTTCTTGCGATGACAAAGGTGACAAAGCAGGCCCCCCTTCAACCAGTGCTTCGACCGGTTCCGACGACCTAGGATATGGCCGCCTTACCCTCGAATCTACCAGTATTAAAAAAGCTAATCTGAATCTCGCTGATACGAATGACTTGCAGAATTGCTCTGTGTCGATGGACATTTATCAAGGGGAAGGAACCTGTCTCACTCCTCTCGATCTCGTGGGAAAAGGATTCTATGTCGAGGTAATGCAAAGTAGTCAGTCGGATCCAGACAAGGGAAGCGCTCGCTTGGCCTCAATCGGCAACGCGGGCGAGTCAGAAAACGGGGTCATCATCAGTGGCAAAGAGTATTCGTTGAGCGAATCAACTGAGTTTGTTGCGTACAATGAACTCTTCTTCAATTACCCTTACAAAAGTACCTGGAACTATGTGTCGGTATCAAATGTCTACGAAAAAGCCAAATTTTATGTGGGCGGGAAATATGTAACGATGTTCATAGCTGCTTTTCAGCAACCTCTTGCGGCCTGGGATGTATGGGCTTCTTGCAATGTTTCTGAAACCACGCTGGAACAAAGTCGCTTCGATGATGTCAAAGAGCTAAAAGGCATGATCTTTCATAGAGGCGACTATCTTTTTTGCGTCAAAGATAGCGCTTCAGAACCGTGTCTAGCAGCCGATTACAAGTGGCTCAATACCGCTAACAATCAATTGGTAAGCTCTCGTCCAACTTTGCCTCGCGTCAATAAATGGCTCGTGGATGATGAAGCTCTTTGTGAGGGCAATTCGGAGCGCTTCGATTTGAATTTCAACAAATTGGCATTTGGAGCAAAGCTGAGCAAAGATTTTAATCTCTATGCGGATCACTCTCACGGTCCCATGAGTAATCAGTGGAAAGACTCACAGCATCCCTTCGGAGATAGCGCATCGGAGGCCGATGGATCGTCGCCATTTTCCCTCTACTTCTATAAAGAATCAGGTGGTAGCACTCTTAATGAAGGTACAAAGTTAGAAGCCACCTTGGATTTCAATTCGAGTCAAAGTTTGTTTATCGATGGTCTGAGAGAGACTGATATTGACTCTACTACACTCGAAACTATTTTGGCAAAGGTCTATCCTAAATCACACTGGGTTCTGCAAAAAAAGGCTGAAGGAAATGTTGTGGGCGGGAGCATCGATCACTTTTCTTCACTTTCCGTGACGGCGACTATCTCGGTATCTGGTGGGCGAACAAAACAAGCGGAGCTTGAGAAAGAATTGGAATAGCCACAATTGAAGGTGGTTAAAATCAAGTTAGACATTCGGCATCTCCTATGTAAACTCAAATCTTATCAAACAGCCCTTGCCTCGGAGGACTAATTCTTTTCCACGTAGTTTTTGAAATTATCCAGGATAGCCTGCCAACCATGCTTCTGCAAATCTTCAGAATTTTCCTTTTCGGCATCGAAAATCGTGACGACTTTTGTGCGATCGCCCAGATTTTGGAACTCAGTGGTTACTTTGCGGCCATCGGCCATTTTGTATGAGATTTTTTTCTCTAGAATTATGTTTTCATAGATACCTACTAATTCAAAACCGAAACTCCCGTCCTTTGCTTCCATTCGCGCCGTGTATTGACCTCCAACTTTCAGCTCATTCGTCGCCCATGGACATTGCCATGAAGGGTCAGCAAAATTCCATTGAGTGATATGCTTTGGCTCCGTAAAAAAGCTCCAAACCTTTTGCACTGGGGCTGATACATGTGCTTCTATTGTGATTTTCGAGAATTCCATAGGACATCCTTAACCTGCAGATGGCGATGAATTTTCCAAGTCCCATAGTGTCCGAAGGAATTCACAATGTCAATTTGTGGAAGAAGGAGCTGTCCAGCAAGATAATGAAATCAGCAGATGGGGCGTTGAAGGTTTTGATGAGGAGAACTTGATAATATTCTGAAATAATTGGAATAATAGAATTTCAGGTCGCCTGTCGAATTTCGCGGAAGTCATTCGTCTATAAAAGCAGAAAGCGGATAGCAGACGATGCAATTCATTTGCTATTCTTTCTACTTGATGGATTGCTGTTAACAGTAAAGAAACGAGGAGAACCGACCATGTCGAAGATCACACCTTGCCTCTGGATCAACGTTGAGCCGCAAGAGGCGGTTGCGTATTACAAGTCGATTTTCCCCAACATAGAAGCGACCGACCTCAACCCCATGACCGGCACGATCGTAATCGAAGGCCAGCGCCTGCAGCTGCTGAACGGCGGGGACATGTTCAAATTCAATGAGGCTGTGTCTTTCGTGATCTCTTGTAAGGATCAAGCGGAAGTCGACAACTACTGGGGCAAGCTTACCGCAAACGGTGGCTCCGAAAGCATGTGCGCATGGTGCAAAGACAAGTACGGACTATCGTGGCAAGTCGTGCCTGATGCACTCGGGCGTTTGATCGGCGATCCCGATCGAACAAAAGCTGACCGGGCCATGCAAGCGATGCTGAAAATGCGAAAAATCGTGATCGCTGATCTTGAAAAAGCGTTCCGCGGCTAAAGGCCGCTATTTTCTATAAAAAAACTTTTGAAAGGAGTTCATGCAGTGAATTATATCGATGCCTTTGTCTTAGCTGTCCCAAGTTCGAAACGGGAAGCCTATGTCTCACTCTCTCAATTGTCTGCAGCGATCTTCAAGGAATTCGGGGCTTTGCGAGTCGTCGAATGTTGGGGCGAAAATGTGCCACAGGGTAAGCTCACTTCATTTCCTATGGCGGTCAAGTGCGAGCCAGACGAAACGGTTGTCTTCTCTTGGATTGAGTGGCCTTCGAAGCAGGCGCGAGAGGAAGGTATGAAAAAGTTCATGGCGGATTCACGGCTCAGCAAATTTGAAATGCCATTTGATGGCAAGCGCATGATATTTGGTGGCTTCGAACCAATTGTCGAGGTTTGATCGGACCTCGGCTGAAGTTTGGCTTCTGGACCTAATGCCGGGAATAGCGAGAGTATGATCAAAGAAGAAGTTGAGACGGACTTAAACCTAACATGGATCAGCAAACAACCACGGTCCGGAATGAGCACTGACATCGAGCTCTTTTCGTTCCAGCGTGCGACCCAGTCGCTCGTCGCGGAGTTCGGCAATATAGCGACCTTCAGCAATTGTGAGAGGCATTACAAAAGATGATTTCTCTACCGGGTATTGATGAACCATAGATCCGCTCGCGCCGCCCATTTTCATAAGTACGATCGAGAGATTCTTGAGTGGCGTTGGCCTTTGGCAGTTCTTTGCCTGTCCTATATCCACTTTAATATGCAGTGAAATTAAGTTCCGATACAACGCTTGGGATCCTAAGATCACACCATCGACTTCGCTGGTCGTCCCCCCACCTCGTTCACCTGTAGCAGGATTTGGCTTGGTCACGCCCATTGTCATGCAGCCGATCAACAGCCATATGAGGCCGAAGATCTGAATGCCAGGACCCAGAAATTTCTGCCGCAAATGCACATTCATGGCTCTTCCCTTTAAAATGAAGACTAAGCTCGCAAAATACCAAAAGCCGAAGTTCATGGTAGTACTATCAGAAGCGAAGCTGTTGCCGTTCTTCTTCGACTCTGGTGATCTTGCAAAAATTACTTGAAATCGAAGTATTCGGATACCTGTTTCGAATGGCTCGCCTCACTGAGTTATCATCAATGGCGCAATCTTGACACTAAGAATGTTTCTTGTGGATGCAATGTGCTCTTCATAAGCAGATGCATGTGCTCAGGCTGCGTTCGCAGAACAGACACACAATGGTGCAGACTCGTCATGCAATTGGTTTAACAATTTGCAATAGGCTGGAAGCCATGGCCTTGTTGGTCTGCCTATGGCTAGCTGAAACGACTCTATGACTCGCCTTGGCTTGACAAGCGGCGTTCGGTCGATTAGCGTCCTTGACAGAACATCGCGCTCAAAAGCAAGGCCACGCGGGGGGAAGACACGGTGGATCTTAGGTCATTTTTGCGGGAAAAGATCACCGCCTGGACGGAGGCGAGCCGACGCCATACCCTGCTGCATTTGGCAGAGCGAAGCCGCTTGGGTTACAGCACTGTGCGTCGACTTGCATCAGGTGACGGTGAGGCCAATCTCCAAAGTCTTCTGCAGCTCGCTTCGGTTATCATGAGTCCTGAAGAGACAAGGCAGGCCGTTCAAGATTTTTTTCCAGAGGCCCGCCTGGGATTGGAGCGGCCCTTTCGCTTCTTTCCAAATGAAAAAATCGATCCCATTACCAATAAAGAGTCGCTACTCGCAGTTGCCCTGAGTTGTCCGGATGCAGGGGTCGATGCGCATGAATTGGAAGCCATCATTGGCTCCAGAGCCGCACGCTGCGTGCAATCTTTAATCGATGCAGAAATACTTTGCCGACAGGAAGCCAGACTCAAGCTTGCATCGGATTATTTCTTTGATCCTAACCCCGAACGTGTTTTACGGTGGATGGGCTATGTTCTGGATCTTTTCGATCGGGAGCGTTCCGACCAGGTTGGGAACTTTACCTCCTTGCGCATTGAAGGACTCAATGACAAAGGAATTGAACGACTTCAAGAAGTGATGACCTTGGCCGAAAAATCTGTCCAAACAATTTTGGATGATAAAAATTGCCGGGGCACACAAAGCGTAGCAACCGTGTTGGTCAGTACTGTTTTGAATCCGAAAGCTCCATCTTCTTAACAGCGAGTTACTCATGCAAAGACTTCACATGAAATCCCTGGCTCCTGCAATCTTCCTCGCAAGCGCGATGATCAGCGAATTGCCGGCATCAACTTTCGGTGGCAGTACAGGCCCTCGACAGTCGACGGATGAGGACCAAAATCTGCCTCGAGTGCTGGTGGATGGCAATACCTATAGGCGAACAAGAGCTCGCCTTTCTGTGGAAGATGTTGCTCCCCTGGTTCTACCAAACGGAGCCTTCATGATGCGAAAGGCTGACCAGCTTATCGTTGAATTCAATAAATCTTTCTTGCTTGTTCCCAGCGATGGTCTTGGGCTCTAAGAGAGTTCGCTCTCCTGAGTAAGCTTTCACTCTTCGGCAAGGACTTCTACCGGATCTCCGGGACGAATGGTCTTGCCGGTCCCCTCGACCAACCAAGCATTCATTCCAAAATAGATTTTGGTTCCGCCTAATTTTCGATAAGAAACCATCGTAGCGAGAGGTTCTTTACCAGATAATCCGGTAGATTGATCGATCTGCGGCACACTGCAGCGGGTGCACGGTTTGGCCAATCGCATGATGATTTCGCTTCCAATGCGAATCGTTTGCACTCGATCTTCGGCATGAGCCTGCCAGCCCTTGATGACAATATTGGGGCGGAACCGATCCATGCCAATCGAAGCCTGGCCACGCTCCGCCAGTTTCTGATTCAGAAGATCCAATGATTCCTGACTGATAATCAAATAAGGGAAACCGTCAGCAAAGAGATGCTGCACCGATCGAGATAGGGTGTACTTGGAATCGACCTGCCTCTCACTGCCTGGTTTGGCCTCGCAAAGCCGCATGGACTGGCCGAGGATTTTTGAAAAGAACTCTGCGGCTTCATCACCCAGATCCCAGGCATCGACCGTATCATCCCAAACTGTCACGCGCCTTTGGCCATAGGCCTTCTTTAGGGGAAGGTGCAGCGATTGTCCATTGGCTTGAAAGTGTAAGTCTTCGCCTAGAAGTGTCTTGACCAGAGCCAGATTTGGGTGGCTTCGTTGACTCACAAAGCGGCCCTCACCATCCACCAGCAACCAGCGACGATCCTGGGGAAAACCTGTCCCTAACACAGGGCAGGAACTCAAAGCCTCTGCAGATCCACCTTTCAAAGGGTAACGATACAGTTCGGAAATCACCAAGGGGACGCTCCTTGTCTGGAATATGAAGGTCGCTTCGAAGCAACAATTGCCCATATTACGAATGCTAGCCTTAAAGCAGCAAGCTTTGTTTCCTTTTTTCGGGAGTCCCGGATTGAAACTCCTGCTTCTTTTGTGGCTCATGCTTTCGACCAGCCTCATCCCCTGGCAGAAGCTATGGGCTGATGATCTCTATGCTCCTTTGGAGCCATGGAATGGCGAGCTACTGTCCAAGGATCAGGGAGGCTTCTACGTAAAAATACGTCTGCAGGGTTTCAGGAAAAACTCACGAGGCCAATTCATCACCAGCAATGTTTTTCTCCATATTCACGAAGTTAACCAGGGCAAAAAATACATTGTCAGTCAATCGCTCGGAACGGAGACGACCGGCCAACAGAAAGTTTGGAAGATTCCGAGCGGTAACTATCTGGTTCAAAAACTCACCCTGAACGACAATTCAGGGCTGACCAGAACATGGATCAGCAAGGGAAAGCCTCAGATCTTTATCCGTCACCTTATCCTATCGAATCTAGGCAACCTCATTCTGGCTCCTGGTTCCGGCAAGACACTCTTAGCCCTGTTTAAGCCCATGCCAAACCAATTCGTCAATACCTTCCAACATGATGTCTTTGCTGCCGTGATGGATGGATACACTCAGAAGGTGCAAAAAAAGTTGGGCGGAGCCGAACTCTTCGCCAAGGCAGAGGATGATTTCAGCACAGGCGACGAAGCGCGCGCCGCCTTCACCCTTCAACGCCAGATCTCTATGATGTATAAGGTCGATCTAGGAGCTGAGCAGCGCTATTCAAAAAGTATTGTCAGCACTTTGGCCTCGCAAGACTTGGATCTGAGAACCTGCTATATGGATCAGCTGGAACGCGATGGTTCGCTTCAAGGCCAGATCAGTTTTCGCTTTCAAATCACGCGCAGCGATGGGGCTATGGGCCATATAAAATATCAAAGTGGCAGCTTGAACAGCAAAAAAGTGGTGGAATGCTTGTATTACACATTAGGCAAAATGCAATTTCCGATTGCCAAGAACTTGGACGGAGTTGTGACATTTTATTTTAATTTTAAAGACGATGTAGGGAGGGCCAGCCCATGAATCCAGAAGTCATCAAAGAGAACTTGAAAAATGCTGAAACCTGGCGAAGAGCCGTGCCAATGATCGTGCTATTTTTGGCTTTCTATTCCTTAGTCCAGCCGATTCTGATTGCCATTATGCTCGTGCAGTTCATTGCTCAGCTGTTCTTTCAAAAACGACTGGAAAATCTCTACGCTTTCAGTATCGATTTATCCAACTATTCGCGGAATCTTTGGCTATTTTTGACCTACAATAGCGATCAAAAAATCTTCCCCTTTGCGGACTGGTCCAGCAGCTGCCATATCGGGGAAGAGCGGCAAGAAATTTAAGAGTTCGAACCACACCAATCGACCTTGCCTACCATTCTCTCTTGGCCCACGATGCAGAAAGCCCCCGCCTTTTTAGGCAGGGGCTCCGGTATCACAAGTAATTCTGAGAATTACAAAGTGCGCATAACTGCAGAATCAGCAGCTGGTGCAGGAACGCCTGGACATCTTCTCCAGGTCAAACCGAAGACTTGCTTGATTTCGCCATCGATCGAGTCGTTGGTGATCAGGCCTTGTGCGTTTGGATAGAGCGCGGGGTTAGTGTTCGAAACGCGAATCGAAGTGTTGATGTTGAGGTCGCGTTCAGCATTACAGTCAGACCAGTTGACAGAAGCGAGACCGACTTTGTCAGAAAACACGTAGTCAGACGAGTAAGCGCCGTCTTTGGTCGACTGGAAAGTACCCTGGCGGCCAACGCCAGCGAAGAAGTACGATGTCGAGTGAGTTGCGCGAATACCCAGGTCAAGACCCATGAAACCGCGGTAGAAGAAGCTACCGACCGAATACTGCCAGCCCACTGGAACGCCCAATGTCGCGGTCAAAATACAGTTTTTACGGCCAACTGAGGAAGCCAAGCCAGGGCCAGCTTCTGCTACGAACTCAGAGAAAGTCAGTGTGAAAGCTTGTTTGTCGTCAGAGATGTTTGTAGAAACAGTGCCGGCCGGGCAACCAGTTCCGTTGGCCGATATTCTTTTGATGACGACTGGGCCAGAGGGAACTAGAGCTTGTGCGAAAGAGTTCGAAGCCAACAGAAGAGCTGCGGGTGCGAGGACTTTAGCAAAATTTCCTACCATGCTCATACAGTACCTTTCCAAGAAAAATTGAGTCGAGGAGCAATTTCCAACACGAGCTCTACATTGCAGAGCTCGTGCCAGGCATGGGCGATTCACACCGTGCGCACTCATTTTTTTTAATTCTACATTTCTTAATGATTTTAAATGGTTGGAAGTGCATTTTGTTGACGTACGCACACTTAGTTATAGTTCTTCGACGAAGGAGCCATCTGAGATTCACGAAGATCACTAAGATCAAAAAAGATCTCTGCGATGATCTCAGACGCTGAGATGAACTAAGACCTTGATGACGGGAGAATCTGCTCTATCGTTCATGGACTAATATATCAGGAGGCGTTTCGAGGTTTCATAAAGCGGAGGAATGCAAAATAGATATCAGGATTATGATCAAGCTCCACAACGTCACCGCACTTCGGGCAGGGGTTAGGCAAGCGCGACTCAGCCTGGGGTGCTTCGGAAATCAGGATATCTCGACCGGGTATGAAGAGCTTCTTCAATTCATAATCACAGGAAACACAGTGATAATGCACAAAAAACGATTCCACATAGCCATTTTTACCAACAAACTCGGGAATCATAGAAAACTGTTCCACTACGACCGACGAGCAGTTACGAAGCACTAACTTGATTTTGTGCTTCATGATCGTCTGGATCCAACTCCGTATACCGGAACTGTTCATGCGTGTCACTTCAGCAAAATCAACAGTCAGAGTTTTTTGAGCACAGCGAGCGAACTCGGAAAAGTCCGCGTACTCGTCTACGATCCCGGAGATCGAGACCTCATCTTGTGCCAACCACTTGATCACGCAGTGCTTCATGCCCCATCCTGATCGATTCGGGCGAAATAATCCCGACAGGGAGAGGATCGGTTGCTTCGACAGAGACTTGAGCTATCTGTCTTGCCTTGTCGAAATTTATCAAAAAGCCAAAAGAGCAAGTGCCTAATCCTTCAGAAATAACAAAAGAGATTCAGCATCATCTTGAAGTATCAGAGTGAGCTGACAGCGCTCGCAGATTTGCTTCGAGACCTGCTCCATGACGGCTTCCTTGCCCCCCTTGCAAGTAAACCCCACCCGCTTCTCAAGACCGCAGTTTTTGCAGGCAAAATCAGCCATAAAAGATACAATTTCGACGCCCTGGGACAGGGCCGGCATCATATCGATCTGTTGGACGAAGTCCATGGGGCACTCTTCATAGGAGACTTTGCGTCCGTCTATAAGAATCCGAAGAAAATTCACCCAAGTGCGAATCCCCAAGGAGTTAAAATACTCGACCCCGGCAAAGTTGATGAGAACTTTCTTTTTCACTTGCGGCAGCAAGGCCCCGAGGGTAGGACCCGCCTGCTCATCGATGGGCCCTGAAAGGATCAATCTGGTCACAGAATCCTGCTGCTCGACTGTCACTTGCAGCACGGCGCCTCCACTCGGCAAAAGGTTCCCTCTATTCCACTGACTCCAGTATGCAAAAATATAGAAGAGTTAACCAGATCAAAAAGGCAGTAACCGGCGGCAGGCGACTCATGAATTCTTGGAAACTAGAAGAACTGCTCTTTCACGCCCCTATTCTCTGCTTTGTTGTCGACAGGGACGAGAATCTCGTCTCTATGGCAGGTGGACTCGCCGTCCAGCTTGGTCTTAAACCTGAAACCATGCTGGGTGAACCAGCTTTCGGAACGGCTTCACTCCCAATCAAGCGTAGTCACTTCCGTAAGGCATTGAGCGGCCACAGCTTCAGCATAACCCTATCGGTCCAGGGTTCCAGTTACGAGACACTCCTCAAACCCATAGAACATAAAGGTTCCATTCAGGGTGTCCTAGGTCTAACCAACGATATGACCAAACATTTGCAGATGGAGCAGTATCTCGACGATGAGAGACATAAACTCCTCGCCTCACAGCGCTTGAACTCACTGGCGGGCATAGCCAGCGGACTTGCTCATGAAATCAATAATCCACTCGCTATCATCAGCGGCTATGCCGAGCAATTGAATCAATTGGCCAAAGAAGGTCATTTAGCCGACGAACGACTGATCTTTTCGACCAATAAAATAATGGAAGCCAGCAATCGCTGTCATATGATCATTGAAAGCCTGAAACACTTTGCCCGCGACGGATCGCATGATCCCTTTGAGAATTGCTCCATCAACAGCATCGTGGCAGTCGCTTTGCAGCTCAGCGAGCAAACCTTTCACGCCATGGGTGTCCAATTGGAATGGCGCCCTCTGGCCACGGATGTCCACCTCCAAGGCCGACGTCTGCAATTGATCCAGTCGCTTTTCAATGTGCTGTCGAATGCCTGTGAGGCTGCTTTGCAAGCTAAAGAACCAAAGGTCAGCATTCAGGTCCTGGATCATGGCGAACGAGCCAGCATTGAGGTCATGGACAACGGCCCCGGCATACCGGAATCATTGCGAGGGAAGATTTTTGAACCGTTTTTTACGACCAAAGAACAAGCGCGCAGTGTTGGCGTTGGCTTGAGCACCGCCAAGGGAATGATCGAGGAACACCAGGGTCGCATCAGTTTCATCAGCAGCCCCGGCGCCACCTGCTTTTCCATATCATTGCCCAAACTTCACGAGCAGAAGGCCTCTTGACTGCTTTCAATAGCCTTTGTTGGGCTGCAGCCAGCGTTCCACTAATGCCAGATCCATGCCTTTGCGTTTCGCGTAGTCTTCAATCTGATCACGATCGATCATGCCGACGCGAAAGTACTCCGACTCAGGATGAGCAAAGTAGTAACCAGAGACCGACGAGCCCGGGTACATCGCGTAACTTTCGGTCAGCTTGATGCCTATTTTTTCCTCAACACCCAGAAGTTTCCAGAGAGTGCCTTTTTCCGTGTGATCCGGACACGCTGGATATCCAGGAGCCGGCCTTAGTCCACGGTATTGCTCGCGGATCAGATCCTCGGGCCCGGTTTTTTCTTCCAAGCCATAAACCCAAACCTGACGCATTTTCTTGTGAATCATCTCGGCCATCGCTTCGGCCATCCGATCACCCAAGGCCTTCACCATGATCGCGTTGTAGTCATCATGTTTCTTTTCAAAGGAATGGGCCCATTCATCCACCTCAGGCCCCGCAGTGACAGCAAAGCCACCGATGTAGTCCAATCGGTTGGAGTCCTTCGGCGCTATGAAATCAGCTAGACACAAAGCGGGTTTGCCTTCGCTTCGTTCCTTCTGCTGGCGAAGAAAATGCAAGGTATCAAGCACCGTGCGACGTTTCGGATCGCCATACACTTCAACATCATCACCCACTCGATTGGCAGCCCAAATTCCGGTCACTGCCCTCGCATTGAACCTTTGATTCTTGATGATATCTTCTAAGAGCTTTTGCGCGTCGGCGAACAATTCCTGTGCTTGTGGTCCCCAGGTTTTGTGGGTCAAAACTTTTGGATAAAGGGCTTTGATATCCCAAGTCCAAAAGAACGGCGACCAGTCGATATAAGCCGCGATTTCGTCCAATTTCAGCTGCTCATGCTCCCAAACACCAAGTCGGCTGGGCACATCGATACGCTGATTTTTCCAATCCGACTGAAAGCCTTGGCTCCGAGCATCGGCCAGACTCAGGAAGCTGCTATCTCTGACTGTTGCGGCATGACGCTGACGGAGAATCTCCTGATCGGCTTTCATTTTCTCAATGTAAACCGGGCGACGCTCGTCACTCATCAAATCGTTGCAAACCTCTACCACCAAAGACGCATCGGCCACATGGCAGACTGGGCCTGCATAGTGATGCGCAATTTTAATCGCTGTGTGTGCCTTACTGGTCGTAGCCCCGCCGATGAGGAGCGGAACCGTAAAGCCCTGCCGCTGCATTTCGCCTGCATTGTAAATCATTTCATCCAGGGAAGGCGTGATCAGACCACTGAGGCCGATCATGTCAGCATTCCATTCCTTGGCCTTGCGCAGGATATCTTCGCAGGAAATCATTACACCCATATCGATCACTTCGTAGTTGTTGCAGGCAAGCACAACTCCAACGATGTTCTTACCGATATCGTGAACGTCACCTTTCACCGTGGCGATCAAAAAGCGGCCTTGGCTTTTTCTATCTGATGCTTTTTGTTTTTCGAGTTCCATATAGGGCTGCAGATAAGCCACAGCTTTTTTCATGACACGGGCGCTTTTCACCACCTGGGGCAGGAACATCTTACCTTCGCCGAACAGGCCGCCGACAATTTTCATGCCGTCCATCAGCGGACCTTCGATCACATCCAGCGGTCTTGCGACTGTCTTACGAACTTCCTCGGTATCGATGTCGATGAATTCGTCCAGACCTTTCACCAAGGCATGAGCCAAGCGCTCCCGAACCGGCAGGAGGCGCCAGGCATTTTTATCCGATTCTTTCACCGAACGGGCTTGGTCTTTAAATTTCTCTGCGTATTCGATCAATCGCTCGGTGGAGTCGGAACGACGATTCAGCAGAACGTCTTCCACCATTTCACGCAAGGTTGGTTCGATCTCTTCATAGACTTCGAGCATTCCAGCATTGACAATGCCCATGTCCAATCCATTACGGATGGCATGATAGAGGAAGCAGGCATGCATCGCTTCCCGCACCGGATTGTTGCCGCGGAAACTGAAAGATACATTGGATATACCACCACTGGTCAGCGCACCAGGACAGCTCTTCTTGATCTCTGCCACCGCTTCGATGAAATGCAGCGCATACTCGTTGTGTTCATCCATACCGGTGGCGACCGTCAGAACGTTCGGATCGAAAATGATGTCACTGGGATCGAAGCCAACCACTTCAGTCAAGATCTGATAGGCTCGTTTACAAATGCGAACTTTCTCATCTTTGCTAGCTGCTTGTCCTTGCTCATCAAAGGCCATGACAACGACGGCGGCTCCATAGCGTTGCACCAGGCGAGCCTGTTCGATGAACTTGGTCTCGCCTTCTTTAAGGCTGATGGAGTTGACAATACATTTTCCCTGCACACAGCGCAGACCGCGTTCCAATACCGACCACTTCGAACTGTCGATCATCACCGGCACGCGGGAGATATCAGGCTCGGCAGCGATTAGATTAAGAAAGCGTTCCATACAGGCTTCAGAATCCAACATACCTTCATCAAAATTGATATCGATGATGTTGGCGCCGTTTTCAACCTGCTGCCGCGCGACTGCCAGAGCTGCATCGAAATTGCCTTCTTTGATGAGCTTGGCAAATTTCGGCGAACCCGTGACGTTGGTTCGCTCGCCGACCATATAGAACAGGCCGCCTTTCGGTTTTATAATCAGCGGCTCGAGTCCACTGAGACGGGTCGATAGTTCGAGGACCGGAGCCTTACGCGGAGGGTGCATTTGCATGCGTCGAGCTATGGCGGCAATGTGATCGGGCGTGGTCCCACAGCATCCGCCCACGATATTGATCAGTCCGCTCTTGGCAAATTCATCCAAGAGGGCCGAGGTCATGTCCGGTGTTTCATCATAGCCGGTATCACTGAGAGGATTCGGCAAACCTGCGTTCGGATAGCAGCTGATCGCACAATCGGCGATACGCGACAGCATCTCGATATAAGGACGCATTTCTTTGGCGCCGAGAGCACAGTTGATACCGACACTGAGGGGCTTGGCCTGGCGAACCGAATACCAGAAGGCTTCGATAGTCTGTCCCGATAGAGTCCGTCCCGAGGCATCGGTAATCGTAACCGAAAGCATGACGGGCAATCGATAGGGATGCGCGTCAAAGAATTTTTCCAAGGCGAAGATCGCGGCTTTCAGATTGAGAGTATCGAAGGTTGTTTCTGGCAGAAGTATATCGACGCCACCATCAACCAAACCTTGGATTTGCTCAGAGTAAGCATCCACCAACTGCTGATAGCTCACCGCCCGATAAGCTGGATTATTCACATCAGGTGAAAGCGATGCAGTACGGTTCGTTGGCCCTAACGCTCCAGCGACGTAACAGTCCCGTTCGGGATGCTTCAACTTAAATTCAGCAACAGCTTCTTTAGCTATTTCTGCAGCCCTTTTGTTGAGCTCATAGACGATCGACTCTAAATGATAGTCGGCCTGGGCAATGCTGGTGGCACTGAAGGTATTGGTTTCAATGATATCGGCCCCACCCTCGAGATAAGCCAAATGAATGGCTTTGATCACATCCGGACGGGTAAGACAGAGCAGGTCATTGTTGCCTTTGAGATCGATTTTGGGGTTAGGAAAACGATCCCCCCGAAAGGCGGCTTCGTCCAGCTTGTAGCGCTGAATCATCGTGCCCATGGCGCCATCGAGAATGAGTATGCGTTCGCGGAGCGCTTGCTGTAGCTCCTGCCCTCGAAGAGATAAGGGTTTCATCGAATATTTCCTTTTCATCGAGCACCCCGTGAGACCCGGGAAAAACTCGGCTCATGAATCCAAGGGACAAAGCCCGTCAACTGTGTGAAAGCTTATGATCTTAGCAGCTCCTCTAAAAATTACCAAAGATTCCCGCAAGAGACACAGAGTTTATTACATCGGGGTCGGACCCAGCCAGGCCGCCCGGTACAGAGCTGCGCAAGTTGCGACGAACCGCAGTCTGTACCGGCGGTATTATTCTCTGCAAGTCCCTGGATCGACCGAGAGAAATACCATCGCTCAGCATACGAACGGGTTGGCCGATCTGTCTTCAAGTGGACGATATCAAGACATTCAATGAAACCGGGAGCGGATATGTACAGAGATGGCCTAAGTGACCCAAGTCGCCTTGAAGATGAATATTTCTACAAAAAAGACCGGGAACTGATTGAAAAGATGAAGGCGACGGAGAAGCAAAAGCAGGAGATCCTCGAGCGTACCCAGCATTATCACAAATGTTCCAAATGCGGTCACGGGATGGATGAAAAGGTGCGGGACGACATCAGCTTTCTGTTCTGCAAACACTGTGAATGTGTGCATTTATCGCTCAATACTTTGGAAGGTCTCGGTCAACACGGACAATTGAAACTACTTGTTTCGGAGTTGCGGGATCAATTGAAGAGTCTCAAAGAATCCGCGTAAATTCCGCCAACGCCGGTGTTTTCTTAAGATCTCTGGAGTCAAGAGAGTGGGAAAAACCGGCGAGAGTCTTGCCGATTCATTCAAAATCATTCCATTATTTTTGAGGCTTCAAGGCAGCATCGACTCGATCGACGATAGGTTGAAGAATCTTGTTGTTGCCAACAGTGATCAATCCGACGCGAAAACTCGGCTCTTGAAAATCGTAGTCCGCTTCCTGCAAATCACACCAGACGACACTGCAGAGCACGGACAGGGTGAATGGATTGCCAAAGGTCAGTCGCAGGACCTCTCCCGATTGCAAGCGATCCGAGATCAAAATGCCAACGCCATTGGCCGAGACATCCCAGACCAAAAAAGGAATCTGGCGCTCTGGAGCCGCCTCCTCGCTAGACAAAATCCCTTTAATTTCAATGGGTAAGACCTGAACCCTATATTCCCCACGCTTTATAGCTTTTTTAGCAGGCTGCATGACCCCTCCTGAAACGGCTCATCACCTTCCTTTATCGACGGACCTGAGAAATTCTTTAAAAAAGGCCAGGCTGACTTAATTGAGCCAGGCTTCAGGCGCCTTTGCGACCGCCTGTTGTGCCAGGGACTCCGCTCTAAAGCATGCCTGACAAGGCGTACAAACTTTTTTGATTTTTTCTCTTTACAGCCTCAACGCTTCTCCGCATAATCGGGTCCTCTTAGGGGATATGCCCTGAAGATAGTTTGCCGGTGTGGCGGAATGGTAGACGCAGTGGATTCAAAATCCACCGAGCGCAAGCTTGTGCCAGTTCGAGTCTGGCCACCGGTACTTCGTTTCTTCTGACTTGATTTTGCTGATCATCAGAAATGGTTTTCGTAAATTATATTCTAGAGTTCCATCCTTCAATTTCGGGTTCGAGTACAACGATTTTAGCAGCTTCACCCGATTTTCATCTTCAAGCGTTTTCCATAATGATTTTAAATTCTTACAGAGTTCGAGTGTTTTTTTGACGCCTTCGAATGTGACTCCATCAGAAATTTTTTCAATCGTACTTAGCGTCGCTGAAATTTTCTCCCTCTCGGATTTAATCTTCTCACATTGACGTCTATAAAGTGGCAGGTCTATCGTGCCGCTCTCAAAGTTTTCATACGCAGCGTCTTCCCTCTTTTCCAGCTCTAACATTGCTTTCTTTAACAGATCATTTTGACGCTTTTGGTCTTCAGTTGTTTCCTTATGACGCTTAATTATCGCATGCATGATGTCGGTTGCCAGAACCTCAGGAATCGCTATTGAAGGAAGCGCTTCCTCAAAGGCTGTTTTTCGATCTCCCCTTTATCCAGTTTCAAG
>JBGSTF010000338.1:0-2272 GCA_041736645.1 Oligoflexus sp.
CAGACTCGATTTCATGTGAGCTGCCTCCATGAGAAACACAATTTGAATCTAGAACAGTCCGTTTTATGTTTTCAATTGCACTGAAGGACGGCAATCAACATGTCGGGCAAATCCCCCATCAGATAGCCTTTTTCGCTAAACTTGCTGCTGGCAAGATGGGCCGTGGATGTTTCGATCTTGACACTAAATTTTACCCGTCGAGTCTCGCCTGCGATTTTACAAGCATCTCTTTCATACAGCGATGTGTCGCTTGAGAAATCAAACATAGCCGGCAACTCAATTTCCTTGTCTTCTATCGGTCCGTGGACCTGATAGGAAGTAATACCCATCGAACTGCTTTCAGTCCGTGCAGTCCAGCGAATGAAAAAAAACTCCTGTTCATTTTCAAGTGCCACTCGCCCGTTGATACGATTTGAGTAGCGAGGTGTGATGTTGAAAACGTGATGAGCAGGTACGGTCGCCTCGCCACTGATTATACAAGATGAACCTCCAGATTCGGTGCTCAGTTTGTCGGTGATGCGTGATTTGATTATGAACGTTTTCGGCCCGTCGTTGCCGTAGGAGCTTGCCGATATGCTATGCGAACCAATGTCGGCGCAAGCGGAATAGTCGAGCGATGTGAGATCGAGCTTGGATTTGTTTGTTTCGACAGACTCTCGCTCTGATTTTCCACAACCCGCCACGACTGCTATTGGTATGAGTACCCCGTAACAAAGTGAACGTGTGGTAAGTTCTCTATTCATTCTATCCTCAAAAGAATCGAGAGTTATCAAGGGGAGCCCTTTGGTGGCTCCAGGCAGAAGGACGGTGAAGTGTTCCGAATGCTGCCATAGCGATTGAATTTTCTATTCGCTAGCTTTTTCCAGTTTAATCAGACAAAGTCTCCGACCTTACCGTGTTCTCTACCAATCGAAGGCAATGGCCATTTGCAAAGGGACCCACACGATTGTCGATACAGATCCCGAGCCAAGCGGGCCGGCGAGCCCGAGCTGTCTCTTCAAAGCGAATAATTCCTGCCCATAGTAACCTTGTAAAGTTTGAATTTCATCGGGCTTAGGGAGTGACAACCCATTGCGACACGGTAAAACTGACTAAAAGAGAGGGTCTTCCAGGGCCAAATTAGAGGATATCATCCAGGCTGAAGAGGTGGTGGAACGCTACTGGCTGGATCTTACTCAGGAGTGAGCAGACAGGCTTTGTTCGATTGGATGAACAGCAAAAGCATTCCATCCAGAAAGCACGTTGAAGCCATCATAAAAATCACTCGATGCAGGCCGGGGGAATTGCGTGAGGCCTTGCAGGATAATTTCGAAATGCAGAAACAAAGCTATTCGAAAATATCAAAGAGGCATAACTGTTTTGCTCTAGGCGAAATGGAATTTCCTTCGTATAGAATAATTTCAGGCTGAAGGGGACACGAACGGGTAAACAAAAATCCCAGACCTACCAATAATATCAGTAATATATTGGGTCCCGAAAATGTTCCCGTCGATTTTACCGAACACCTTAGCTTCGGATCTCGTCTTGCCCCCCACCACCACCCAAGCAATAAACTTATGAAGAATGTCGAGCCACATAGCCTTGCGCGCGGAAATAATCAAAATAGGTCGCTAGCAGCTTTTGATCCACTGGCGCGCAACTGACGCCGGTGCCTTCAAGTCCCTTTAAGGTATTATCAACAGCAAACTCAGCTTCATGCATCCCATAGCGTTGCTCCATAGCTTCCGCGCCTTGACGCTTTTCCAATAGCAAAGTTTCGAGGGGTTTAAGCGCATTGTCTTCATCTGCATCAAAGACTCGACGACGCCATTCTTCAAAGCTGACCAAATCTACATTCCAACCAAGTTCGTTCATCAAAACAGAAAGTTCCGGATGGGTTTTGACATTCTTATTGATCAAGTTAAATGCATGGCCAATCGATTCTGCTTGCAAAGAAAGGGTAACCAGGGCCTTGCTCACGTAGTCCACCGGAGTCAAGTGAAAGCGCATCGAAACATCCGGCATGGCCTTCACTTGAATGCTAGCTATCATCGAACGGATAACCGCATCACTCATTTTCCATATTCCAGTGTCGCTCGCACCAGAGATCTCACCTGGACGATATACGGACGTCTTCAGCCCACGACTGGCGGCTATTTGCACCAGCTTTTCCGCTACCCACTTCGATTCCGTGTAGCCCAGGAAGTAGCCCGTAGGATCCACCAATGGATCATCTTCAGCAACATGTCGATCGAAATGACTTGGATTGTCATAGACACTAAAGCTCGAGACA
>JBGSTF010000027.1:0-11853 GCA_041736645.1 Oligoflexus sp.
AGTCTCCCTCAGATTGCTATTGAATAACCACAGATGCAGGAAGAGTGGCTACTTTAAATCTTTCATAGACTCACTTTGGGAAAATTTCTGTCACTCCGTCACTCCTAGGCTGAAAGCCATGAGCGCCATGGGTTTAAGGAGTGACAAATGGAGTGACAAATGGTTTTGAGTTTTGTCACTCCGTCACTCCTCAGAATTCAGCTCTCCTCATGTCGGTAGATTTGGCCTTCCTGAGTGTTAAAGTGGGGCACCGAAACCGAAGGTTTAGGCAGCGTGGCAGTAACTAAGCGATCTGTGATAAAATAGCCTATTAGAAAACCATTGGGCACCTAGCCGCCACTCCACGTCACGACTTTCTGGAGACAGACCTTGGTAACGGGATACGCGTGTCCATATTGTAAATCTGCGAAAATTAAGAATTTCGCATATGGGAATCAGGGCGGCTTCCTGTGCTTGAATTGCCAGAAGACATATACGATTCAGCAGAATAACTACCTAGCCGGTGTCACAATTGCGGCAGTGATGTTTCACATTGTTTGCATGATGCGTCCAGACTTACTACCTTACTCTAATAGCGTGGTTAAGGCAGCAAGGTGGGTGAGCGCGATTTTGGGGTTTGGTTCATTTGGTTACATGGTCGCAACCGGCAAGGCAATCGAAGTCCCTCGCGAAGCGCTTAAGAAAGACAACGTTTCCTGGAAGAGGCTGCTGATTTTTATAGGTATTTGCTTTTTGATCTGGAAGTTTTGGGTTCCATAGGCGGCAAGGCATTATCATGGTCAGGAGTCATTTTAGAATGACTCGCCTATTTCCCCCAAGGCCAAGAGGGCTTTTCACCCTTATTCCAGCAAATCATTAAAAGAACCAACGTCGAACAAGCAACGATTCCCAAATAGATTCCAGTATTTTCCTTGGCGAAAGAGGTGCCACCAACCACAATCCCAGGCATGGGTCGCGCAGCCGGACAGAAAACACCCAATATCACTCTAACCGACCCTTGAAACAGCCGCGTTAGGCTGCATGGTCCTAGGGCAACTGTCCGGCTGCTGGAGCCATCCCTTAACTTGGAAGAACATGCTTCTTCCAAGTCATGCTCCGGAAGAGATCATCGTTAGGATCTACTTTGTCGCCTTGCATAGCCTCACCTCATGGATTCCGGATGATCACGTGCTTTTGCTCATAAGTTGGATCGAGCAGGGCGTTTTTCAGGAAGTGGGGCCGAAGGTCAGTGGTTCTGAGCTCAGCTACGGGCAACCAATGGAAGCGGGTCTCGGCGTCTTCGAGCCGCTCAAGATTTTGGTCAAACGAGGGCGTGCAATCGACTTCGAAAAAAGCGCAGATCTCGTGGAATTTTCTTTCTCCATAGGTAAAGAAATTCTCGCAGATAAAGGCGAGGGCGCCGATTTCGAAGTTGCAGAGCAATTCTTCGCCTAGTTCTCTGGCCAGAGACTCTTGGAAGGTCTCACCTGCGGCCACCCGGCCACCCGGCAGAAACCAGAAGTCGTTGCTTTTCAATTGGTTGACCATGATGGTGTCATCGTTTCTCAAGATGGCAGCGACGCGAATATTTACCGTGAAGCCGTCGACCTGAACGCAGATATCTTTCACAAGCCCTCCAAAAATCTCTGGGTTTCCCGATCCAAACGCAAGCGGATGAAGGCTAAATGCGACCCAAGGCCATTGGGCCCGGCGACGGCTCTTTCACAGGATTGTATCCGCCATTTATGGTGAATTCTGTCCGGCTGCGCGACCCATTCTCAATCCCAGTATATAACCCCGTAACCGTCCAGCCTTCCCAAGAGCATGGCGTCCATCCCCAGCCAAACTTTTTAGCTTTGAACCAGAGCTTATCACTCATGAGAAGTCCTCTCCCAACAGTCAACTACCCGAAATTCCGCAAGATCATAAATATCATAGCCTGATCATATTTTCCAGGTTGCTCCAGGTGTCACGGGAACATTTCGTCCTCCCCTCCCAAACTTTTTTCATCAGACTGAAAATTTTGCGACAACTAGGTGTCGTGCATTTTCAAATTTCCTCGATTATATTCATCCTTGCCTTAGGGCATTACCATCAGCTGTTTGGGTTCTGTAAGTTACGATTCCCGGGATAAGTCCAGTTCTGCCGACGGATAGCATCTTCTGTCGGCCTGTTTTCAAACCCCCAGTGGTGGTGCCTTTTCAACTTTACGCATCTGCGGCCACAGGCCGATAGGTGCCCTATTGTCTAAGGACTCACGTAGCACGGAACCTGTTTCCCTGACTAGGTGCCGTCCCTCGGACCAAGGCGGAGCTATGCAAACTTTCGAAGTAATCATTCCTGAATTTTCTGACCAGTCATTCATTGAAGCCTCGACTCCTAGAAGGGCAGTTTACCTAAGGCTGCACGATCTGGACAAAAGAGATCTGGCGGAATTCGACTCGCTTGAAATCATCGTTCACGATGAAGTTGGCCTAAAAACTATCTTTCACGTCACCCCTGGGCGCTTTTTTCGCTGCCAGAAGGTGAGCTAGGATGCGTCCCGGAATTTATCCTGACCTTCATATAGATAGGTACCATTCCAGTGAAGGCATATCGAAAACCGGCCTATGCCTGCTCAACGAGGCGCCGGCCGTATATCAGCATTCCAGGAAAAACCGCGATGATTCGGAAACGAAATCACTAAGGATCGGAAAAGCCTTTCACTCTGCTATGGAGGGAACGTTCGCAGATTTTTACGCTGTCGGTCCCGACGCTTCCCGAAACTCTAGGGCTTGGCGTGAATTTCAGGAAAAATATCCTGGCAAAGAGATCTTAAAGCCCGAAGAAGCGGCAGAGATCATGGCGATGAAAGCAGCCGTGGATGCGCATTCGCCAGCACAGCGACTACTTTCCCAGCCAGGACGATTTGAGGTTTCTTACTTTTGGATCGACGATTTCTCCAATCTTCTCTGCAAATGCCGGCCTGATTTTATTACCGCCGATCAAAAAACCATCGTTGATTTCAAGACAGCTCGGGATGTGAGTCACCCTAGGTTTCAACGTGCGGCATACGATTTGCATTATTTCGTTTCAGCGGCGTTGACAATGGAAGGAGTTTTCAAAACAATCGGCATCCAGCCTGAGCGCTATATTTTTCTCACCATCGGCACTGCAGCTCCCCACCTTGTTGCCGCCTATGAGGCTACGGCGGAGGAGATTGCGCTTGGTCGCGCCTTCGTTCGCCGTAACCTCTCTCTCCTGCGCTACTGCGAGGACACAGGCATCTGGCCAGGATTACCCGAGGAAATCTTGCCGCTAGGGCTTCCAAAATGGGCGCAAGCCCAAGGAATTGAAGAGGCAGCTGATGAGAATTTAGTCGAAACGCTAGAGGAGGAATTCAGCCATGTCCTTAGTTGAAGTTACCGAGTCCCAAGTATTCCCGGCGGAAAAGCGTGAATTTCTCAGACGTCACTATGCGCGGGAATCCACTCCCGAGGAATTCGAGCATTTCGCTTCGGTCTGCCGAACAAGGGGGCTCTCACCCGAAGCCAATCAGATCTATTTTATGAAGGTATCGGGCCGCGCCTCGATTGTTCTGTCGATCAACGCCTATCGGCTCATAGCTCAAAGAACAGGCGCCTATGCCGGAACCTCGCCGGTTGAGTATACCTATGATGCAAAAGGCGATCTGCAGTCAGCAACCGTCACGGTTCAAAAGTTCGTTCAAGGCCAGCTCTGCAATTTCAGCGGTACAGCTCTATTAAACGAACATATTCGTTTAAGTCGAGATGGCCGAAAATCCCTTTGGGACTCTATGCCGGCCACCATGCTGGAAAAATGTGCCGAAGCCAAAGCCCTAAGGAAAGCCTTTCCAGAGGAGCTCTCAAGCTTTTATACCCGCGATGAAATCGAAGGCGCGGAGCAACTCAGTCAATCATCGCAGCGGACCCTAGCCAAAGATATCGTCACAACGAGCGATCCTAAAGTAGCAGATTGGATTCGCGGGAAACTGAAGGAGGCCAATATCCCAGAGACGGAGTGGAGCAATGTGATCGATTCTCTCAACGGCTACCCCAAAGGCGAGTTACTTCTGAAACTTAAAGCAATCATGAGCGAAATCTCAGCAAAGGGGGAACCTGTATGAGCAGCGTAAATCAAGCCATCATCGTGGGTCGCCTTGGAAAAGCTCCCGAGCTCAAGCTCACGCAAAGCGGCACTGCTTTTTGCCAGCTGAGCATTGCCACGAGTGAAAGCTGGACCGATCAGAGTGGCGCCAAGCAGGAAAAAACCGAATGGCACCGGGTTATGACCTGGAAAAAGCTAGCGGAGCAAGCTGCCAAATTCCTGTCCAAAGGATCTTTAGTTTATATCCAGGGTCGCCTTGAGACTCGCTCTTGGGAGGATTCGAAAGCTCAAAAGCAGTACATGACAGAAATTGTGGCCGAACAGCTGAAGTTTCTATCCAGTCCCCAAGGCCAGCCGCAGGAGGATCCCAGGCGAGCGATGGGAAAACCAATAGGAAGGCCTATGAAAGATCACGGCAACGCGGAGTTTGGAGATCGGTCCTTGGCAGAGTCGATTCCGTTTTGAAAATAGCTCGCGCCCAACTGTGCAGGCGCGGCTGAACTTCCTTGTGAGTAAGAATGCCCGAATATCATTTTATCATACCAATAGAGCCCGAAGGGAAAAAGGAGGCGAGACGAACCCGGTTCGGTGTTTATAAGCACCCAGATACAAGGCGGGTGATGGAGCTGATTGCTCAATCCGTCAAGGAGCAATACGCAGGCCAGCCCCTTGATGGTCCGCTGAGGCTTGTAATCTTAGCCTATAAGACAAGGCCAAAATCGAAGCCCAAAGAGGTCTATGCGGACACTAAGCCAGACTATGACAACATTGAAAAATTGATTGGCGATGCGCTCGAGGGAATTTTGTGGGTGAACGATTCAAGAATTGTCGACGGCCATTGCGTGAAAAAATTCGCGCCCAAAGGCCAGCCTGGATGGATTGAGATCAGAGTTTCGCGCTGCTTGACTTCAGCTGTTTGAATAACACACGGACTAAGGAACGAAACCATGGAAAGCCGAAAGCACTTTGAAATGCTCTTGAAAATGCGTCCAAACGATTATCTACCCATCCCCTTCATCGCCCAGATGCTGGGAACCGACGAGAGCGAGATAAGGCGTCTCATTCGGCGCAATGCCTTTCGAACGATTCCGCTCAGCAGAAGAAGCCACCCAAGGCTTGGGAAAGTGAAAAGCATCGAATCGGACACGCCCTACTACATCTTCCGTGACGGGATTCGGGCCCTGGTCAAGATCGTTGAAACGAAGAAGGCGGAGGCGATTTTTGCGCTTCTTTGCGAGCGGTCTCTGTCGGTCAAAGCTGACGTCAAGTTTAACGCCAGTCATTCAAGGATTCTAGCGCAACTCACGGACTAATAGTCCGCATGTTATGACGCAAAAAATTTCATGAGTATGAACAGGGGAACGGAAATATGAGTGAAGCGAAAGTGATCAGAAAGCCGCAAAAAGTTCCAGTCCGCGAGCAAGCCATCAGTGCGCAGCCATTGGCTGCGCACCGAATGCGTAGCGATCCAGGCCCAGATGCTATCTCCATCCGTGCAAATAAGTAAGGAGGCGTCGCAATGCGAGTGATCAATGGCGGTAAGAACAAACTGATTTTAGGCGAAAACGAAAGCATCAAGCTCTCGCCTCTTGAAATTCAAGACAAAGGCAAGGTGATGAGAATCACTTTGGTAACCATAGGCCCGGAGGAAGGTCTAACCACTGGACAGGCGGCAGAACTCTTTCAAATTACCGAATCGACGGTTCGCAAGCACTTGGATAGGCACGCCATATGCTCGGGACTATTAGTCCTGAGCATGCTTCAACTGCTTAAAACTAATGGAGTAATTCACTCAAAGGCATCCCAGGCGATTTTCATTCCACGTCAAGGATTGCGTGATTTAATGCGCGTTGTTGACACAGATGAAGCAAAAGCTGCGTACCACCAGTTGTTCGACGACGCAGAAGAGTATTTCAAGATTAAGCCGCGATATCTCGCCCAAGAGCAGTTGCTAAAAGAAAAGGAGGAACAGATTGCGCAGTTCAAAATCGAAAATCAAGAATTGAGAAAGTTAAACGAAGATCTTAAGGCTGCTGCTGAAGCATTCGAGCGGCATATCAAAGGAAAGCCATCCAAAAAGCGAAATTTTGAAGTTGTTGTGAGAACTGAGCATCGAGTGAACATGTTCGGTGAGCGAGATGATGTAATTCACATAGAGAAAAAACCATTAGTAGAAATGTCAGAGAGAGAGAAGAAAGGCTGGTGTGCTCAGCATACTACCAAAGTGGGTAGGGGAATGATTCGGAAAGCAGCCAGTTTCTATGAAAATTCCCAGGATAAATCTATTAGTAATGCAGCGAAAGGTGCGTGCGTGTCAGTCGATAGCTTTTATGAAACTCTCTGGCCTGAAGACGCCAGAGTCGAATCTTCTGAGAAAGAATAAAAGATGGATTTAAGTACAGACACTCTTCAATCACTAGCCATAGGAGCATCGGGCGGCGTACCGCTGACCGTTGTTCTTCTCAGCTCGATGCGCTCTTTGAAGGAGAGCTTTGAGAAATTCAAGGAGCAGTTCGACGAGGTATCGACCCGGCTACAAAAGCTCGAGGTGGTCTTTGAGTTGACTTATCAAAGCGAAGTGAAAGACATGAAATCGAGGATCGAAAGGCTAGAAAACCAATACCAAAAGAAGCGGGGTGAGATTTGATGCTGACATTTGACGAGGTAGAAAACCATTCCAAGGCCTACTCCAACCTCACAATCGATGAGCTTGGTGAGGCCCGAACGGATGATTTACACCGATTTTTATCTCAAAGAGTGAGTGCCCTTGATGAAGTGACTGACACCAAAAAATCGTTTAACGGATCCGCTAACGATCTGCTTAAGAAGATTAGAAGCGACATCCAATCCATCAACCGGGAGATTCGCGGACGCTTGCCTGCGGACCCTCAGCAAGAAGGAGGTGAAGTCCAAGATGTGACAGCGATTGACGTGGTTGGTTAGTAGTTAGATTCATAAGGGTGAATTTAACATGACATACTGGGCGAAGGCCCAACGGAGACTGAATGACTGAAGAAAAAGGACCGAAGGAAACCATGGAAGTTTTAGGTCTGGTTCTCACGCTAGCGAAGCTGGTTACGAAGGAAGTGAAGGGCGACGGCCTGCAGTGGTCGGATGCCTTTAAGATCATCACATCGCCTGAGTTCCAAGTGAAAATTGCAGAGGCCGTGGCCGGGATTTCCGATCTTCCTGGAGAAGTTCGTTCGCTATCGGCGCGGCAGGGTCTCGGCATTGCGGGGTACCTCATCCAAGGAACCGAGGAACTTCTCGATGAGTTGGAGGCCGCAGCCTAATGCAGTTTGAGGACGCCATAAAAATCGTCCTGGAGCTTGAAGGGGGAGACCGTCTGGTCTCCTTTCCCAAAGATCCAGGAGGACTTACAAGGTACGGCATCTCGCTCCGGGCTCACCCAGAGCTCGGTGTTGACGGAATAAAGAATTTAACTTTGGCTGACGCCACCCGCATTTATCGCGAAGAATACTGGCAGCCGCTCGAACTCTTGCAGCTTCCAGAGAGGCTTAGCCTTCCCCTTTTCGATGCGGCCGTAAACCATGGCAGTGGAAAGGCTATTGAACTATTGCAAAGATCTCTTAACAAACTTGGGAGTGATTTGATCGTGGACGGAATTCTTGGAAAGAAGACGATTAGCTCCATAAACCGTTATCCTGTTACGCGAGTGCTGACGTCTTTTCTCGCAGAACGCCTAGAGTTTTACCATGGCCTTGAAACGTACAATATATTTGGCTTTGGATGGAATAGACGTATAATGATGATTGCGATTTCTGCATGAGGAACTATATGCGAACGGACCTACAAAATTATCTTCTCTCGGGCATTATCAAAAGCACCAAGGGTGAACCGCTTTACCGTCCGTCGGTAAAGTCAGTCGTATCCTTTGGTGGTGCTTTCTCTGTAGCGATTTCTTTTGCTGCTGCCCTGGGACTCATCCTTCTAATCATTTCGAAAGTAAAACCTTTATTTTGAGGTGCCCGTGGATCTGGGAAGTTTGCTGAAGTATAAACGTGAGCAGAAGGGATTGTCCCTTCGGGATCTCTCGAAAATCCTGGGATATTCTCACTCGTATGTGTGCAACGTGGAATCAGGTCGTAAGAAACCCTGTCTTTTCGCACTCAGCTGCTTTATTGATGCACTTTCCATGGAAAACGATGAAACCGATATTTTGATGGCGCTTGTGCGCTCTCACTCTCCAAAGACACAGGCCCTGGCATGCTAACGATTGATGTCAAAGATAGCGGATTGGACGGCAGTCAACTATTGGCAGAGGAGCTTTCGCATGTTGTCACTGCTCTGAACAAAACCGCTTGGGATGCGGCTCAGGCAATCAAAGAGGACATGCCTCAAAGGTTCACCCTTCGAAACAGTTGGGTACAAAAGGGGATCCGAGTTGATAACGCGAAGAGGGATAGTCCGGTCGCGCGGGTTTACTCGGTGGATCCATATATGGTCAAGCAACAGGATGGCGAAACGTGGCAACCTGATGGCCACGTTGCCATTCCATCTGCAGCTAGGCCAACGAAGAGCTCCCCCATTCCTCAGGGGATGCTCCCTAAAGCGTTGCGTGGGCGCAGTGATATTTTCAAGTTCGATTTCACGAAGAAGCCAGGATATAAGCCATATCCCTTGGTCGGAATCTTTCAACGAATCGCTGGCGGCAGGTATTTCAAAGTGCTGTATTTGCTAAAGGATCGAAAGGTGACCAAACCGCTTTGGAACTTCGACGGGCAGGTGGAAGCTGCAGTTAAAAGTTACTTCAGTAAGCATTTTGCTGATATTGGCGGTAACGTTGGTTCCCGTGACTAGAAATGTCCATTCTTGAGCATTCAACCATATACTCATCGGAGGTCTCAATGAGTAAGTACCCCGTTTTGATTTTCTTACTTTCGATTTTAGGATGCACGCACATGACAGAATCCAAGCCATCTGAAGTTAAGCTGATGATCAATGACGACAAGGAATACGCGGATTGGGTAGGCAGGAACAAAGATCTAGATTGGAATGATCTGGAAAAAGTGTACAAAATGACTTCACAGTACCAGATGGATTATCCAAAGAGTGCGCATGCTCAATACATTTCGGCTGTTATGGCGGGAGATTATTCGGAAATTTTGACTGCTGATGAAGAGTCCAAGATCAAGGAAAAGTCGGTTAGTACACTTTTCAGTTTGATGGAAAGGCTTGGCGAATTTCGAACCAAAATGCGCTCTGATCTTCGAAATGAGTTCTATTACCATTCAAATCGTTTCCTGGAACAATATCTTCTAGGATGCGAGGGGCTTTCGGATGATCCATCAAGCGGTCATTTCTCGATTGGTGTTGGCGGATCAGAACATGCCTTTGAACTGCTAAAGAAGGGTAAAATGAGTGAGGCTAAATACTTTGCTCAAAAGGCAGTAAAAGGTTGGAGGGAGCATGCGATAGCCACACCAAACTGGGCTTACCCATATCCTTATTTTTACATCCAAGCTTTGATGATTTCTGGTGAAAAAGATCAGGCGTTTAAAGAGTTGGAAAAAGTAAAAGCTACTCCTGCCTACCAGCTCAAAAAGAATATTTATGTTAAGTACGAAGCACGTTTGAAACTCATCGAAAAGGCGATCTCTGCTAAATAAAAAAGGGACCTCTTTCGAGGTCCCTTCCATCCAGCTCTCCCAAGCTGTCTCGGCAATTCTCCTGCGAATTCTGCACGATGTCAATAACATTAGGCGAATTTGACGAGATGCCGGAATACTTTTCATTGGGGACTGGCGTGGAAAAAATCAAGTTCGGCGATCTCATCAAAATTGGACGGCACACTCTTCTCTGCGGCGACGGCACCGAGCGGGCCATGCTCGCGGCACTTTTCGGTGAGCACATTCCTGTGCTTATGGTCACTGATCCTCCGTATGGCGTGAACTTCAAGGTTAGGGATCGCAAGGAGCCAGCGACTGTTCTTGCCCAATCTGCAACGCTTGAAGATCTCAGAGTTAGAAACGACCATCGTGCGAGCTGGTCGAGAGCTTTCTACCTTTCCGGGGCAAAGGTCGCATACGTCTGGCACGCTGCGACGGCAACCGACGTTTGCATGCAGGCCATGCGGGACGGTGACTATGAGCCAAGGCAGGTCATTATTTGGGTCAAAAATCGAGCAGCCCTTTCACGCTCAGCCTATCATTGGCGGCATGAGTCGAGCATTTACGCTGTAAGATTCGGAGAGACAGCCAACTGGAAGGGTGATCGCAAGCAGAACACGATCTGGGAAGCGGACATTCCCAAGCCTTCCGAGCGCATTCATCCCACCCAAAAGCCTACATCTCTCTATACGCGGCCAATCCTGAACCATACCGATGAAGGCGACGTGGTCTACGATCCGTTTGCCGGATCTGGTGTGATCTTCGCTGCAGCACAGGAGACCGGTCGCGTGGCGCTCGGTGTTGAAATCGAACCCGCATTTTGTGAGAAGATTATGGCGAGAATGGAACGCGAGTATCGGCTAAAGCCCAAAGTTATTGCAAACGTCTTTGCGATTGGCGGCAATTCTTGAAGCTACCAATCTCCTACTATGGCGGCAAACAAAAGCTGGCCAAAAAAATCCTTCCACTGATTCCTGATCACCGCATCTATGTGGAACCATATGCAGGTGGCGCTGCTGTTTTCTTTGCAAAGAAACCTCCGTCAAGTTCTGGATATATTGAAGTTCTGAACGACCACGATAAGAGGCTGGTGAATTTCTACAAAGTCCTCCAGAACCCTGTGCAAGCATATCGACTCTATACGAGACTGGCATTTTGCCCCTATTCGCGTCAGCTCCATATGGAGGCCAAGGATTTTGACAAAGATCCGCGCTTTGATGATCCAGTGGAAGCTGCCTACCACTATTTCATTGAGATCACTTGCTCTTTCTCCAATAAGCTTGGTGGTGGTTGGAGTACCACGACTCACACTAATAGCAGCACAGCCAGGACCATGCGTCATAAGATTGAAGTACTGGAGAAATTCGTTGAGCGCATGCGCTACGTGTACGTGGACAACCTGGATTCCCTGCAGATAATCGAGAAATGGGATACACCCGAGACCTTCTTCTATGTCGATCCACCCTATCCTGGTGCAGATCAGGGACATTACCGCGGGTTCTCGGCCCATGATTTTGAGCGCTTGGTGGATAAGCTGAATGGTATCAAAGGCAAATTTCTGCTCTCAAACTATGATCAGCCTGGAATACCAGGGTCATGGACTCGTCACGAGTTTGATGTTCTGACCACAGCCGCAAAGAATAGACCGATGAAACGAAAGGAGATTGTGTGGGCGGGTTGATAGGATAGATGTAGATTTCATTTATGCCCCGATCATTTGAGTATAAAAGTCTTTGCTGTGATATGGTGCAGGCATAGTCCATGTTCAGAAAAGACTGGTCTGACAAATGTGACGCCCAAGCTCGTGAGCTTGTAGGAGGGCGGTATGGTGAACATCGGAAATGAACTACGCCAGCAGGCGCTTTGGATAGGATTCTTCGGTGCGTTTGATATGAAGCAGTTCTTACAGAAGCCTAGCAAGCGCAGAAGATCGAGGCTGGAGACATCGGACCATGAGAGATTGAAGCAGCAATTGAAGCTGATGGGCGCAGAGGACAAACGCAATGGCGCTTGGTGGTAATGTTCCAGGTGGTTCCCGCTGCCACCGAAAGCAAGCAACAGCTTGCATTTGCCCTTGCTATTTGTTGTAATGCAGGGGTAGGCAGCTTGCGCATCAGTAGCGCTGGTTGCCTTGAAA
>JBGSTF010000033.1:0-13799 GCA_041736645.1 Oligoflexus sp.
ATTGGCCATGGCCACGATGGTCGATCAAATAGATCGATCCGACTTGATCCTTGAGAAAGTGAGGCCAATGAATGTAGCGACCACTGTGTTCCCCTTGGCCATGCAAGATGATCAGAGCGCGGTGCGCGAGCTCAGGTTTGGGTTTCACGGGCCGGAACAGATGACTGAAGATTTGCACTTTGCGATCGACGCTATCGAAACTTTCGAATTCCACGAGCCAACCGTCCTCATTGCCAGGAAAGCCTCGAGGTCCTTGCGGCAGTTGCGGTCTTTTGCGTTTCAATTCGGGACGATAGGGGAATACAGGTGCAAAATGACAGGTAAAGGTGGATGCATCCATGATCATGCCTTCCGTTGTTCGCAGCGTGGGTCCGTGTGTTCAAGAGCTGATGAAAAGGTATAGGGGAAAGAGGCAAGGCTGTCATCAGATATCAGAAGACAAAAACCGCCCAAGAGGGCGGTGCGAGGCTGGACGGATTCGGCAAACTGGACTTAGCTGGCGCGAATGATGCTTTTCGGATCGACTTTTTTAATGTCCTCACCGCGTTCTATCAATATGTCGCGCATTTCTGTGTAGCATTCTTCGCAGATGGACTGGCCGATGAGGCTTTGTTCCATATCACCCCAAATGATCAGAGCAGCTAGGGCTTGATCGCTGAATGGGCGTTTCTCGAGCCTCGCGGCGTTGCCACAGCGTGGGCAATCCTGGATCTTTCCGCTCATACGCAGCATCCTTTCAGAATGGGACTTGGGGTGTTTGACTATCATTATGGAAAGGCGCTCACCCCGATGTCAACCCCAGCTTCGCTGGCCGCCCTGGTTTGACTTGTAAAAATTTGAAGCCTCATCGGCGGAGCTGCGCTGTTTCTTGACCATGAATCGTGTCGTTCGGCAAATCCGAATATTCTCGCTCAGTTGACGCAGCTCGTATCAAGGAATTATGCTGGATCGTATAACTTCGCTGACGGCACGACGGGAGACAGACAATGTTTCGCTCTTTGTTTGCAGGAGGCCTTGCAATCGCCTTGGTCGGCATCTTGGGACCCGACGCCGAAGCCCAAATTCGGCTGCAAGCCGGTGAGAGTATGCTGGAACAAGGTGATTTTCTCTTGGCGCCCGGCGTTCAGTTGAGTCTGGGATTGGCCGATGGCAGCCGCTATCGGCTGGACTTTTCCGGTCGTCGCTTCGGTTCGTTTTTGGAGTCGACCACCATGATCAGCCGAGATGAAACCCTGAAGATTTTTCCATGGCCTGAGGTGAGCGCTCGCTATGGTGTCACTCTTTTGGATGCATATACCTCCTACAAGCCCCAGCAAGGCAAGGCTGAAGAGGTCCATGACTTTAACCTGGGGCTGAGCTTGGGCCTGGGTTATCGGCTTTGGCAAGGGCAGGATTGGGCCATCAACGCTGAATGGAATTCACAGATTTTTGCGGCTGGCTTTGCCTTTCTTGTGCTGACGACGGCCCGTAAAACGGTGTTCACTCTCGGCGCCGAGGTGAGTCTATGAAACGGTCTTGGATTGCTGTTGGCCTCTGGATGGTCGGTCATTCGCAGGTCCATGCCGAGCAGCTCAATGTGCTCATCGGCCCTCCCAGTCTGGGGCAGGGTGGGTCCAATCCTGTGTCCATTCCACCTTTCAATCCTGTCGACTGGCAGCTCACCTATGTAACCGAGGAGCAGCATGAATGGGTGGTGAGTCTGGTGCCAGGACTGCTGTTCGGTCAGAGGTTCACCTACGAAAATCTTTACGCAGCTTTGGGTGCAGGACTTTTAGTGACGAGTTCAGGACTCGGCCTAGGAGTGAATCATGCCTATGGCTATGAGTCGAAGCCCTTTTTAGGCAAGTTTCGCTACCAGATTGAATATCGTCAGGTGATCGGTGTTGGCAGATATGGCTGGCAGTTTCCTTATTCCTTTCGCATGGGAGTCAGCTATGCGCTCTAGCCAGGCTTTGGCTTTGATTCTTGCGATTGGCAGCGCCAGGGCAGAGGCTTTCGTGCACATTAGCCAAATCAAGCCTCATCTTAATGTCAGTCCGGAAAATCCCAGTATCACTTTTTACTGGAATGGAGATGCTCCGGATCTCAGCGAAAAAGAACAAGTCTTGGATGGAACCTTTGCCGATGCCAGCAACAGTGATCTTATGGCTGCTTTGTTGGCTAAAGCGGTGAATACCTGGAGCTCTGTGCCGACCACTTATCTGAAGCTCAAGGTTGCTATGGATGCATCAGCAAATCTTGACGAGAATGATGAGGTCTTTTCCATCGTGGTGGAAGCTCAGGACTCGAAAGCCGTTGCGGCAGCTGCCCTGCCGAGCTTCATCAGCAACGATCCAGATCCGTCTGATCTTGAACGTAATCCGCACATCATTCATGACTGTGATATCAGCGTTTCCGACAGCAGTGTCTCGGCTAAATCATTGCTCAGAACCTTGGTGCATGAGCTGGGTCACTGTCTGGGGCTGGGCCACCCTCATAGCAGCTATAGATCGATTATGAGCTACTCTTCGCTCGATGATTCGGCTGATCTTGCTCTGGATGACAAAGCCGGGGTGAGTTTTCTTTACCCGGCTCCAGGAGAGTCGCAAAAAGTTCAGTACCTGACCACCTGCGGTGTCGCCTCGGGAGCAGAAGCCAGCGGGATTGGTGGATTTTGCTTGCTCCTACCAGGACTCTTCATCCTGTTGCGAGGCTTTTTCCCACTGACTTTGTCTTTTCCTTGGGGATCCTCTATCCTTAAAGAATAGCATCTGTTTTCAGGGGATGACCATGGCGGCTACACTTGTCTATCTCAGCTCTCATGCCCGTCGTCGACAAAGCTTGCCTCTGCGCCTTAAGCTGCAGGACATAAAAGCTTGGCCAGCAGCCAACGTCCTAGATGCCATTCAATTGGTCAGACGACACGCTCCAGACGTCCTGCTTGTGGATTTGGATGCGCCAGCCAATGAAGAAAGACAGATACTGCAGCAGCTGATGTTGCATTTGGATATTCGAGCCTTGCCCTTAGTGGGTCTTGCGCCGGTAGGAATGGAACCTGATATCGAACCCTATCAAGATGTAGGCCTGCGCTTTGCAGTTGGTGATGATGATGACGATGCTTCGCTGTCAGCGCAGCTTTTGGAAATCATTCGTGAGCGAAGCCTGAATCGTCCCCATGTCTTTCTTATGGAAGACGATCAAATGTTTGCCGAACTTCTAAGTATGACGATGCAGGAAGCAGGGTTTCGGGTGACCATGACCACTCGGGGGAGTGACGCGCTCCGACTCCTGCGGTGCGCGAGTTTTGATGCCATAGTTACCGATATCCATGTGAAAGAATTCAGCGGAATCCAGCTGATTGAGTTTCTCGCCAAAAAAGGCGTGAGCATCCCAATCATTGCCATCACCGGAGCCTATCCGCAGGGTTTTCAGCAGTTTGCCAAAAGGCTGCACATCGCCCAGTATTTTGAAAAGCCATTTAGCACCGATGCCTTTATCAATTGCCTTAGAACCTTGATGAATGAACGACGACAAATCGCTCAATAGAGACCAGTGCGAGCTCACTAGGAATCTTTTGCCCCTATCTATGGTGCATGATTCCTTGGACAATAGGGATAAGGGCGAGTCTTTTGCAAGCGAGTCATACCTCATGTCAGAAGCTAAAATTCTCAATGTTCCCCATCTTATCGACTCGCACATGCCGAGTCTCGACCAGCTTCTCAAGCTGCTCGATGTCTGCCGTTACATGGGTCTTGAGAAAAATCTCGACAATCTTCTGATCTACATCGCTGATCAAGGTCGCAAGGCTTTGAATGCTGATCGTTGCAGTATTTTCCTCTTAGATGAAGAACGGGATGAAATTTGGTCGAAGGTTCAGCTGGGCGAAAGTCAAATCATTCGCTTTCCCAGGGGAGCCGGCGTCGCCGGACGAACCATTGAATCAGGCCAAACGATCCTTATTCCCGATGCCTATAACAGCCCCCTCTTCAATCCTGATGTGGATCGATCCACAGGATATCGAACGCGCAACATCCTCTGTGTGCCTATGGCCAACTTGGATGGTAAGACCATCGGTTGCCTGCAGATCCTCAATAAGCATGATGGGGATTTCAAACCGGCTGATGAAACATTTAGCATCGCCTTTGCATCGCAGGGCGCCGTGGCCATCGAATCGGCTTACCTTTATCAGGAAAAGGCGCGCATCATTCGCGATCTTTCCAATACTCAAGTTCGGCTCAAGCAGAAGCTCGATCAATTGGAAGTGATCCGGGAGCTGGAAAAAGCTGTTAATGAGTCAACGACTCTCTATGAGTTTATCAGTTCTGTGATAAGGCGAGCGGTGGCAGCGGTAGGAGCTCAGGTTGGCTGCTTGATGATTCAAAATGAAAACAAGACCTGGGATGCCTATGCAGCGCAGGTGGAAGAGGGGCGCAAGGTCAGCCACTGGACAAGGGAAGAACTTGACAGTGTCTATCTGAAAAACCTGCTTCACGAAGGCAAGGCAGTCATCATCAATAGCCTGCATCGCGGTGATTCCTATCTCGATCAAGTCGCCGAGCAGGTGGAATCGCCCTTGAATAACCTTCTGGCGATTCCCATCCATCAATCCGTCGATGCGCAGAAGACCGATACGCAGGGGATTTTTGAAGTTTTCAATAAACCCAGTGGTTTTTTGTATGAAGATCTGGCCTTTATGCAAATCATCGGGGCTCAAATTTTTTCTTTGATCATGCGCAAGCAATTGATTGAAGAAAAAAAGCGTTCGGAGAATCTGGCCGCCATTGGGCAGGTGGCAAGTACCATCATTCACGATCTTAAAAATCCTATTTCGGCCATTATTGGCTGTGCTGAGCTGCTCGGCAGTCGCGATCAAATGTCGGAGCAGCAGGTGGAGCGGGTCTGTACGATTATTCGCAACCAGGCCAATCGCTGTATCACGATGGTCGAAGAACTTCTGAGCGTCGCCCGCGGAGAGAAAAAATTTCGCTTCGAGATCTTGCCTTTGAATGAAGTTCTCAGTGAAATCGAATTTATGTTGCAGGCGGAAACCGAACGACACAAAATTGATCTGAGAACTGATTTCACCTATCAGGGTTTGGTTCGAGTCGATAAGGCCAAGCTCATGCGGGTGATCTTCAACCTGACCAATAACGCCTTGGAAATTCTTAAGGCGGATGGACAGATCAGTATTGAATCCTATGCCGTCGACAGTGATTGGGTGGAGATTGTGATCACCGATAACGGACCCGGGATCCCAGCAGAATTGGCCCTTACCTTGTTTCAACCTTTTGCGACTTTCGGTAAGTCCAAAGGCACGGGATTGGGACTCTATATTGCTCGTGAGATTATCAACGATCATGGTGGAACGATACGCTTGGATCGCGAGCACACAACAGGGGCTCGCTTTGTGATCAGGTTGAAACAAGAACGCGAGTAGCCGCTCTTTTAAGCTTCCTAAAGACTTCTTCTCTTGAAATCCGTCTTACATTGTAAGATCACCAACTCTTGGTGGGCGGCCAGCGCTCGACCCGGAAATCATTTTCGCTTGGCCTTCAGGCAAGCCTTTGAGACCCCCATTGAGAAAAAGTAAGAAATTGCCTTTGAATAAAACTCAAAGAGATTCTGCACCTTTGCCATCGAAGTTTTGGGAATCTAGGAAGTCTGGTCAAAAAAGCTAAACTTTTAGCCAGCTCAACCGATGCACCCGGCAAGCAAATAGAGGGGAAGGGGACCACCGTGAGCAACTTCAATTCGGCGGTAGTGAGTTTAAGGTATGTAACGATGTTCGTGCTGTTTTACTTGGCGTCCTGTGGCAGCGAGGGTCTGCATAACCCCGGACTGCCGGGCGAATCTGCTAGCAGCGATGGAGAAAACTCGACAGACACCAGCATTTTTCGCAGCGAGGTTGGGATTCTCAATGACAGCTCTGCTCGAGCTATCGCAACGGACTTGCCAGTCGATAGCATCAACCAGGTGATCTATACCCCAGCCGAAGAAGTTCAGAAAGTGTCCACCTTAGTGAATTGCACGGGGACCTATCAAATTCCTGCGACATCCAACCCATTTTTAGCCGGAATGCCGGCCAATGCCACGATTACCTATCCTGGATCGGTCGACAAAGCTCCCGCGCAAGCCCCAGTTCAACTGGTTCCAACTGATAGCAGCTGCTTTCAAGCCGGACGTGCCTTGTACTTTCGGGTGGACGGAAAAATCGCCTTTGGTGATCTACCTGATCAGAGTTCAAATGCCGATGGGATCGCTAACCAAATCGTTGGTCATAGTCTGGGGACGATCAATCGGATTGCTGATGTGCAAGCGCCTATTAATAGTTTAATAGGAGTGTTTTTGGATGCCTCGGCCCCCGATCAAAGATCACTGCTCGTGCCTAACTTGGATTTCGGTCGCGAAGGGCGCCGCAATTTCAAAAGCCTGTCGCCTCAGGTGGGACAGATTTTCTTTATCGGTGATGGCAAAGATTCACTGGGGACAATGCAGGCCTTTATGATTCCTGCGGGAGCCACACGTCTTTACATCGCCATTATGGATCAATATGAATGGAATAATAATCTAGGCAAACTCTCGGTGAGCGCTTCTTGGCTGAAGCCCTGAAGGTCGAACGATATCGAAACTTGGACATTGTCGTCACCGGTGAAAAGCACATGACTGCAACCGGAGCCTTGGAGCTCTCGGTTGCTGTTCGGTCCGGAAAGGCCTTTAAGCCCCCATACTCGTCCATTGTTCGGCCAAGACTTTGCTCGTGGTCGGCGATTTGATCTGCAGGCGGAGCGTAGGGCCGATTCCATTCCAATCGATGTCCACGCGTCCATAATTTTTGTCGCCGATGACTTTGCTAATGCGGTAAGGGCTAGGGAGAGACAAGCCCGCCGAATGAGTCAGGCCGCTCGACATAAACTCATAGACGGGGCGTCCATGACCCGGATCAAATTTAGAAAGATCAGCTTGGTGGCGGTCACCGCTGAGGATTAAGGTCGGACAGGTGACGGTGCTCAGCAGCTGATAGAGTCTTTTGCGTTCGGCACCAAAAGCGTTCCATCCTTCCAAGCCAAATCCGGTCGTTGGCGAGGTCACATTGAGACTCGAGCCGATGACAAGCAGTTCGAAATCATCGCTGGCGAGTTCTTTGGTAAACCAAGCCCATTGCGCTTCCCCCAAGAGAACTTTTTGGGTGTTTGCTTGATTTTGGTTGTAGCGTAGATCTAAGAGAACGACTTTGGTGCGCTGACCAACGGGTCCGAAGCTATAGCTTTGATAGATGCCGCTATGCTCGAGTATCCCGGTGTCTTTGCTGATGTCGAGAAAATTGATCACTTGCTTTTTGCTTTCGACTTTATCCGGAAAGCGTCCGTCCTTATTATCGGATGCAAAGTCATGATCATCCCAGGTGCCGATAATCGGACAATTGGCTCGAAAGGCCGAGTAGTAGCGGTTGTTCTTGAGCTCAGCATAGCGTTGCAGGCGCTGCTGCATGGAAAGACCATCGCCGTATATATTGTCACCAAGCCAAATCCAAAGCTGGGAATCATCTTTGGCTATTTGCTGCCAGTAGCTTTGATCGCGATCCGAATAGTTGCAAGACCCGAAGGTGAAGCGAGTCAGAGGCTGTTCGTCTCTTAGGCTCCACTGTAGGCCAGCAGCAGAACTCAGAGAGTCCTGTGCTGACAAAGACCGAGTCAGACAGATTCCAGCGAGGCCAAGCGATCCTTGAAACAGGAAGCGACGACGATCCATAAGCATCCCCTTCTCAGGCACAGTGATAAATGTGCGTCCAGCCTGCAGGAGAGGGATCAAGTGCAAACAAAGTTTTGATGAAGTTTAGAACAATGACTGTTTAGTTTTTTTGTAGTGACCTTTGCATGGTGAGATGGGGGATGCCTTCCTCATAGAACAGGTCGCCTTGGGTATGAAAGCCAAACTTCCGGTAAAACTCTTGCAGATAAGCTTGCGCTGACATCGTCAGTAGGCAGGGTGCGTAGTTGCCTTGCATCACTCTCAGCAGCTCTTCCATTAAAGCCATCCCACGGCCCTGACCACGACTCGTCAGACGAGTGAGGACCCGACCGATTTTATATAGGGCGAGGTTGCCGGAAGCTGGCATAGGGATAACTCTGAGATAGGCGACCAACTGGTCCTGTTCCCAGCCACTCAGGTGGAATGCATGCTGATCCTTGCCATCGGCATCGACATAGCGAATCTTTTGTTCCACAAAAAAGACCTCCTGCCGGGCCGCAAGAATGCAATAAAGTTGTTGGCTCGAGAGTTGCTCAAAGCTTTGCCAGTGCCATTGCAAAGGGTCGTCCTCCTGTGGATTCCAAATGGAAAAAGCCTGTGCCTCGTTATTTCTTCTTTCGCGAGTTCTGGCAAGGTAAACTTTGCGAAGTGGGGGTGGCGGGTTGGCCCGTATTCCTGACGGTTTTAGGGCGTAAAACTAAGCACTTTTGGGCGAAGCCTGGTCTACCTGGACCCATAGATCAGCCGGCAGGCAAAGTCGGAATTGAAAGGAACAGCTGTCGCTCCCTTCATAGTATTCAAGAATTTCAATCGTGACACTGCCGCCGGCATCAGCGAGGCTTTGCTTGACAGCATCCAGACCGACGCCACGTCCTGAGATTTCAGAGACGGTCTTGGCGGTCGAGAAACCAGGGCGAAAGATCAGCTGCGACAGTTCGTCAGGATTGAGCGGGTCGGTAGGATTTCGCAGACCCTGCGCAACAGCTTTTTGATGAATGCGGGCTAAATTTAGTCCTGCGCCATCATCTCGAAGCAAAATCTCCAGACTGCCGTCTGCACTCTCGCGCTGCTGAATGGTGAGAATGCCTTTCGCGGGCTTGCCTTGGCTTAGTCGTTCCAGAGAGGTTTCTATGCCGTGATCCATGGCATTTCGCAGAAGGTGGACAAAGGCCCGACGGAGCACCTCACAGGCATCAATGGTCAATCCGAAGCCATGACCAAGCATTAGGACTTCGGGAGCTTCCTTGCCCAAATCCTTGGCCAAGGCCGGGAGTTTGGCCGTGACGTCGCCGAGCACGACCATGGAATCCGTGTAATAGATGCCAAAAAAGGTTGATCGAGCCTTGTTGACGAAGGGAATCAATTCAGGATTCAGAATGGTGCCGCTGATCTTTTGCAACTCCAAAATATTATCTCGAACCAGCTTCATATCAAGCTTGGCCACATGCTCCTCGGCATCGCGGCGAAGTTTGTAGCGATTGATGGCGTAGTATTGATTCAAAGCCTTGCTGACCGCCTCAACATGCCAGCGAGCGAGGGAGGGATCCCAGGGTTTTTCAATTTTTTGCACTTGGGCATAGTACTGTTCGCAAAGATGGGCCTCGGCTGTCATATCGATAAAACCATAGGTTCTCGCAGCACCCTTGATCGTGTGCATGTTCACAAACAGCAGACGTACCGTATCGGGATCGAATTCCCGGGCCTGTTTGATGAGACGCAGACTTTCTTCGATCATGTCTTGCGATGAACGATAGAAGATGAGGAATTTTTCCGAGCTGACTTCCAAGAGGCGGGCGATCATTTGCATGTCTTGTTGAACTTCGAGGTTTTTCTTTTCCAATTCTCTGATGGTTGTAACATCTCGAATTGAAAGTAAAATTTTGGTCACGATCCGGCTTTTTTCATTGACGATGGCTTGCCAATTGAGTTCCAGAATTTTATTGCCTTCATAGATCATTTGGGTCGGTAGATTGTCAACATTCAATTCAAAAGCCAAAGGATCTTCACCCACCGCGGTGCATAGGACAGTCAATACATTGTCCTGCTGCTCCTGGGATAGATTGGATTTTTCCAAAAGCAGTTGTCGAATGTTTTGTCCTGACGGTTCTGCGACCTGGAACAGTTCTTTGACGAAGGAGGCATAGTCATCATTCACCTTGCCATCACTTTGTAAGGTCAAGAGGCCTTGAAGAACGCAATTCAAGATGGCCTTGGCGTCACGGGTTTGTCTTTCCACTTCTTGTTTGAGTTCGCGGCTCAGAGTATGGGCAGTGCGGAAAGCATGTGCGAAATTCTTGCCCACGACCATCGATTGGGTGACGACATAGACGAGCATTCCATAGTGACCGACAAAAATAAAATCATAAACGTGTGCCACCGCAACTAGCCCATCGTTGACCATGGCCAGAGCCATAACCGCCATGCCGGTGGTAGATAAGGCAGCTCCTCTTTGGCCATTCCAGGCGGCGCGCGCGGTTTGCACGAGGCTATAAGGAATGACAAACAGGAAGATAAGATAGGAGAGAAGGGGTGGGCCTGCTGTTATGTTCGGCAGATAGGTGAGTGTCCAAGCTATTGTGAAAAAGGCCAAAAAGCGAAAGCCAAAGACGATTTTACGGGGAAAATAGTCGGGAAAGCTTCGACTGGCGAAAGATAGCATAAAATATACGGGCATTAAATTGCCTATTATGGTACCGAGTGAAGTCAAAGTCCAAATGAGCTGCTTGGGACCTGGAAACATCTCGACCCACAAGGCTTCGGTCGAGCAGTAGCGGATACCCAGGGAAACAGCCACCAAGGCCATCGACAGTGAGGGACGATCCTCTGGCCTTTGCAAGAACAGAGCAAAGTTGGAGATGAACAGCAGAAAAAAGCAGCCCAAAACAAAAAAGGCTTCCCAGCGTTTGGTAACCAATTCTATGCGAGCGAATTCAGGGTAGAGTCCGACCGAAGGAGCCCCGATGATGCGCCCCGACCCATAGAAATTGCTCATTTGAATCAGCAGATAGCCAGACTTGACCTGGCGTGGCAGTCGAGCCATGACTCGCTTGCCTTCCATGATATTGTCCAATTTGTTATCGGCGACTTGTCCGGTTTGTACCAAAGGCCCAAGATGCCAGCCGCGCTCATCCTGCCAGGCAAAAAAGCTCCGATGGGTATAGAAAAACTGACTGAAGAGCACAACCAAGGGTCTATCAGGCAAGTCTGTGAGTGGCAACACAATCGTCGCATACTTCTGTGGAGCTACGCTGATCCATGAGTTGGTCGGAATCTCTAGAGTCGCCGATGGCAATGCACCGAGCTCCGGCAAATCTTTTTCCTGGAGCAATTGTCCCGGATAAATCCGCCATTCGCCCTGCAGCGAAATGGAAAGTTGATCAGTTGGGGATAGACTGGAAAGATTAACGGAACGGAACTTGGACGGCTCGCCCAAGGCCAAAGCCGACCAGAGCACTGCGCAGATGGATAAGTAAAATTTGAATCCGCTCACTTCAAGTCCTTAGTCGATGCAAGTTCTCAAATTTGGCTCGATCAGCTTTTCTCGCATCGGCATTATCCTGAAAGAGTTAAGTTTTTTACTCCAGAAAAAGCCAAGCTGAAACCGCATGGCCTAGGCAGGGCGACCCAGGCTTACTAGGGGAGTAGGCGAAAATTTTGCTGCGAATGGATTACGAATCGACCGATAGCCTTTGCAGAGCTTTGCAGGCTTTTGCATCTTGCAAAATGCTTTGATGATCAAGTTAGACGTCACTGATGTAAAAGATGAAAAAGCGATTGTTTTATAAAACATCCAAAAATCTCAAACGCCTTTTTGCTTGCTCTGGGCTGGACCTAGGTCTCATGCTTTTGACTGCGTGGGTCTTTTATCCGTCGACTCAGGCCTTCGGCAAGGTCGAAAAGCCCGCAACCCTCATCCTCAGTGCACTGCCGGGCGACAACCCCCTCTTCCCGCAGTGGGACCAATTCACGACCCCTACTGAGCACGATGGCATTGAAGAGATTGTCAGCAATCCATCACTGGAATGGGAACAGCGCAAGAATCAAATCCTACCGTTTCAAAAGGGGCCCCATTGGGCACGGCTGCGGCTGCAGAACGATACCGGCCTAACTCAGACCATTATTCTCGAAGAGCAATGGGCTCCCACCAATTATCTCGACATTTATCTGCTGCAGAACGGTCAAGTTTTAGACCATCGCATGGCGGGAGATTTTCGACCTCCGATTGTCGGATCTTTTCCTCATCGCTATCCGGCATTTACTCTCAAAATTTTGCCTGGAGAATCTGTTGTCTATATACGTTATGAAACAGATGATATCCCAGGTGTCCGAGTTGCTCTCTGGCAGCCTCATGCCTTCGAAGCCTATCGCCTACGCGAGATGCTGGGATTGGGCCTGACCCTGGGAATCTTGGTCGTTATGGCCCTCTACAATTTCATCATTTACGCGTTTGTTCGCTTTCGGGCATACCTGCACTATGCTTTCTATGTCATCTGTTTTCTGGGATTTGAAATCTGCATTCAGGGTCTGTGTTACATGTACATCTGGTCGAGCAGTCAAGCCAACGGTGAAGCTACAATCATTTGGGCTATGCTGGCATTGATCTTCGCTGTGCAGTTCACAGCGCTTTTTCTCGATCTGCCGAAAAACCTGCCGCGCATGCAAGCCTATGGACGTTGGATTCAGTACCTGTGTTGCTTCAACATTGTCATAACCTGCGTTCACCTTCAGGCCGCAAACATTCTTGGCATCGTCATCAATCTTACAGCTGTATCCTGGATACTCTCAATATCGAGTGTGCTAGCGCTTCGTCGGCATATGCAAGCCTACGTGATTCTTTGCGCCTGGTGGGTTTTTCTGTTCTGCAATAGCTGGTCGATTTTGTATTTTGTTGGACTTGTACCGCCCGGTTACGGGGGACGTTGGATGATGCTGCTTGGCGCTGATTTTGAAGTCATCACCCTGTCGTTGGGTCTGGCCCAGCATATGGCTCGACTCAGGCGAGATAAAATGAAAGCGGAAGTTTCAGAGGCCAAAGTGCTGGCGAATATTGAAACAGCAATTAAGTTTCAGGAGACACTGCTTGGTCCCTCCAATCCTATTTCCTGTTTGCAAGTGTCCAGCTATTTTCAGCCGGCTGAGCGTATCGGTGGCGACTGGTATGACATTGCCTCGCTAGGCTCCGGACGCTATGCCTTCCTGTTTGTTGGCGATGTGACCGGGCATGGCTTTTCCTCCACTTTACTCAGCTCGGCTGTGAGCGGCTGCATCCGTTCGGTCCTCTATAGTTGGGCCGATCGAAACGTCATTGACCCCGAGGCGGCTTTGCTGGAAATCGCCCAAAAAGCTAATCGTTTGGTCTGTGATTCTGGATCGAAAGACGGTTGGCTCATGTCGATGGTCATGGTGTGCTTGGATTTACGTGATCTGAAAGCGTACTATTTGAATGCGGGGCATCCTCACCCCTATCATACTTCGGTGAAGCATCGCTTTTTGGTTTCCCGTGGCAGCCTTTTAGGTGCTGGAGCTGATCCAGAATTTGAAGTTCGCCAGTGTGAAGTCAAGGTGGGTGATACCTTAACTCTTTATACTGACGGACTCTTGGAGTGTTTGACAAAGGATCATAAATTCATATCGCAAAGATCATTCGCGCAAGAGATCGCTCATGACCCGCAAGCGGAAAGCATTGTTTCGGCAGTCAAGCAGGCTTTTGATGTGAGCCAAGGTCCTTTGGAAGATGATATAACTGTCCTTGCCGTGCAGATTCGTCAGGTGTGGGAAGAGAGTCCGTTAGAAACTGTGCAAAATATCGTCTAGCGACGCAATTTTGAAAAACCACCAGTCCTTGAGGACTGGCGGAGCGACTCTTTTTATAGAGTATTTTTGATTGCCGTTGTTTCATTGATACAAAGAACGGTTTCAGGTTTGATAAAATCTGGGATCAACTCATCGGTGAGATAGGCATTAAAATCAGCGATAGTTTTTTCGGCCAGAGCTTTGGCTTCGTCGTTGCGCTTCAGTTCAATGAGGACCGAAACTTTGCGACGATAGTTTTCGCAAAAAAGATTGCCTGG
>JBGSTF010000062.1:0-6265 GCA_041736645.1 Oligoflexus sp.
CTAGAGCTTAAAGGAATGGCGGATAACTACAGTCTGGTGGATAGGATTCGTTTTGAAGGCGATGAAACCCATTGCATCGTTCACTATCAAATCGAGGTGTACTATCAGGATCCCATGGCCCGCTTTGCTCCCCTTCTTGCGCCGCTGGTCAAAGCCAACGCTCAGCATGCAATGGATGCACTGAAGCGGACTTTGGAAGGAGCCGCGACCGATTGGAAAGCCAGCGCCTGGAGTAAGCTAGGCGACCGACTGGTCTTGCCCGGTCTGTTTCGATTCACCCGGCGTGGTTATATCGCTGGCAAGAGTCGTTGGACTGGCATCACTGCTGATCTCTCCAATGACACCATAGTCATCACCGGGGCAACATCAGGCATTGGCGCTTCAGCTGCACGTGCGCTGGGCCGCTTGGGGGCGAAACTTATTCTCGTGGCTCGCAACGAGAAGAAAGCCCAGCAATTTGCTGAATTTTTGGTAAGTGAAGGCTGTGCGGCGCCGCGCCTTGAAATCGCCGACCTCGGCGTCATCGCAGATGTTGTCGCCCTTGCCGATCGGCTCTTGAAAAAGGGCGAGCCCATCTATGCGCTCATCAACAATGCCGGCGCCCTGTTCAACCAAAGAACGGTCACCTCTGAAGGCATCGAACAAACCTTTGCCACCTTGCTCCTTTCCCCCTACGTTTTAACGGAAAAACTCAAACCCCTGCTGCAAAAGGCTGGCTCTTCGCGGGTTATCAACGTCGCTTCAGGCGGTATGTACACCCAAGCGATCAACCTGCAGGATCTGGAATTTGAGCATGAAGACTACAATGGCAGCAAAGCCTACGCTCGGGCCAAACGCGGTCTGGTGGATATGACCGAACTTTGGGCGGAGCAATGGAAGAAAGACGGCATCACTGTGCAAGCCATGCATCCCGGTTGGGCGGATACACCAGCCGTGTCCCATTCCCTGCCAAAATTTTATGAAAAAACCAAACCCTGGCTCAGGACCCCTGAGCAGGGTGCGGACACGATCGTGTGGTTGGCGGCAGCTCCGGAAGCGACAGAGGCCAGCGGACTTTTCTGGCTGGATCGCACCCCGCACAGCACAGCGATATTTCCAGGCACACGCAGCAGTGCGGCGACCCAAGAGGCGCTGCGTAAGCGTTTGAACGAGTATAAGGACAAGCTGCAGCCGAAGCCCTAGCTTTCAGAGGATCGAGAATTGGCTTTGCAACTGGCCATAGATGTCGCTTCTTTCCGTGGAACGAAGCTGCATCTGCACAGCGGGTCCAGTGCCTGTCCAGTCGATCTCCAGAGTCGCAAAATTCTTACGCCCCACCATTTCCCCTTGCCGCCAGCGGTTCGGCAGTTTCACTCCGACTGCATGGGTCAAGCCGCTGGACATGACTTCATAAACCGGTTTGCCATTGTCTAAAATGATCCGGTAAAATTCCCCGAAATGGCGATCTCCACTGAGCAAAATCGTCGGGATATCATTGGATGCCAGCAGTTGAAAGAGTCGCTGCCGTTCCTGACCAAAGGCTTGCCAGCCCTCCAGGCCCAGAGCAGCAATAGGAGAGCAGACATTCAAACTGGATCCTATCACCAGCAAATCAGCTGTGCTCTTGGCAATCTCCGCTTCCAGAAAACTCCACTGGTCGGCGCCGAGCAACTGACGTTGGCTGCGATTTCGATCTTGAAAATAGCGCAAATCCAGAAGAATAATCTGGGTCCTTTGGCCGACTGGTCCGATTTCATAGCTCTGATAAACACCAGCACGCCGGTGTACCGGATCATTCTGGGGCACATCTAAAAACTCCAGCATGATCGCCTTGCTGCCATCTTTCTCAGGATAGGAGGCATCGGCATTTTCATTCCAGTAGTCATGATCATCCCACGTACCGATCATAGGCACCTGGGCACAAAACCGTTGATAATATGGATTGGCTTTTTGCAGCTGATACCACTGACGGCGATCACCTAGATTAGCCCTGTCTGCATAGATATTGTCACCGAGCCAGATCCAGAGCTGAGGCTGCGCTTCGCCAATGATATCCCAGTAGCTCTGGTCTCTGGTTTGATCGTTGCACGAACCAAAGGCGAAACGCCGCAACGGTTCACTTTGCAAACTCAGTAATTTTTCCTGGTTGCTGGGGCTTTGTTCATGCGCCAGGAGCTGGGACGAGGCCAAGGGAACCAGGGCAGCAGCCGCAAGGCTCCGACTCATGAATGTTCTCCGATCCATGTACATCTTCCTATTGGTATTGTCTGAAAGATTCGATCTTTGTTGCGATTATGAGGCTATTTAAACACAATTCCCACAATATGGAATACAGAAAGAAGCCCCGAGCGATTTCACGATGAGCAGCAAGCCTATTGGTACAAGAGTTGCCAATTCGCTCAACAACAGCCCCCCAGGGCGCGCAAGTGCCAAAAGTGCTCAGCGACTTCTGCGTGAAATGAGCGGGCAGCAGTGGTAAACGAAAAGCAGTTAACACTCGGCCCTTCGCTTGGGCTGAAGTCCCGACGAAGGAGTTTGTCATGGCCTATCCGCACTGCAGTCCCTTTCCCGATTTTTATGCGATTGATGAGCTGCTCAGCGAGGAACAAAAGTTGGTTGCCCTGACTCTTCGCAGTTTTTTAGCGAAGGAAGCGGAGCCCCTGATCCCGGCGTGTTTTGAAAAAGAGGAATTTCCCACTTCGCTGATTCCCCAGCTAGGAGCTTTGGGCGTGCTCGGCGCCAACCTGGACGGATATGGTCTGCCGGGTATGGACAACGTTGCCTATGGCCTCGTGATGAAAGAGTTGGAGCGCTGTGATTCAGGTCTTCGCAGCTTTGCCTCGGTGCAGGGAGCCTTGGTTATGTATCCTATCCATGCTTTCGGCAGCGAAGAGCAGAAGCAGGAATGGTTGCCCAAGCTGGGTCGAGGCGAGGCCATCGGTTGCTTTGGGCTGACGGAAGCAGATGGCGGATCGGATCCTTCCGCCATGAAAACCAAAGCCGAGGACAAAGGCGATCATTGGCTATTGTCTGGATCCAAAATGTGGATCACCAACGGCAACCTAGCCCAGCTGGCAGTGGTTTGGGCCAAAACGGAGGCTGGCATTCGCGGCTTTCTGGTACCGACCGGCCTGCCCGGGGTCACCGTAAAAAAAATGCGGGGCAAGCTTTCCCTCCGCGCTTCGGTCACCTCTGAACTCTACTTCGATCGGGTAAAACTACCAAAATCAGCCCAGTTGCCCCAAGCGGATGGACTGAAGGCAGCCCTTGCCTGTCTGACCCAAGCTCGCTATGGAATTGCTTGGGGAGCTCTGGGCGCCGCAGAATCCTGCTTTGATGAAGTGGTGACCTATACGGGCGACCGCATTCTGTTCAATAAGCCCCTCTCGAGTTTTCAGCTGGTGCAGAAAAAATTAGCCACCATCGCCACCGAGATCACCCAGGGTCAACTCTTGGCCTTACGTCTGGGACAATTGAAAGATCAGGGCAAAATGCATTTTGCTCAGGTGAGCATGGCCAAGCAGGCGAATGTGGAAATGGCTCTTAGCTATGCCCGCATCTGTCGCGACATGCTCGGCGCTAATGGCATTATGCTAGAATACAAAACTATGCGGCACATGTGTAATTTGGAAAGTGTCTTCACCTACGAAGGCACCAACGATATCCATTCCCTGATCGTCGGCCAGCAGATTACCGGCATTCCTGCCTACAGCTAAAGGCCTGCGGAGGGGCCCTGCCTCCTCCTTTTCTTGAAAATTCAATTGATGCATTTATACAATAATAACATAGGCTTATTAATTTATATATAGAATTATCTAAAGATTATTGCATTTTCAACCGATCCGGTTTAAGATTCGTTTCGGAGGCATCGTATGGAACAGGCTCTGCACAAAAATCTCAGTGTTGAAGACAAGCAAAGAGCTCTCTTCAAAATCCTCAGCAAGGTGTGCCATGAGCTCTTCGATGGAACGCAAAAACGTCTCGCCTCTTGCCTGCACATCGATGCCAGCACCGTCAGTCGTTGGTATAAAGATGGGCTGTGCAAACTCAATCCCGACAATCGGGGCAATGACTACCAGGTGATCATTCACCTGCTGGCTATTTATCGCTCTTTGGCGAGCATCTTTGCCAATCCTGCCGATCGAAAGGCCTGGTTTCAATCAGCCAATCTCCATCTGCGCGGGGAAAGCCCGGAATCTTTGCTCGAGTCAGGCATAGATGGGCTCCTCCTGGTTCGACAGTATCTCGACTTTGTGCGAGGTCAAGGTGCCTGAAATCGTCTGGCGGGTTTATACCCCCACAAACCTACAGTATGCAGCCGATACCCTTTCCGCCGATGAATTCGATTTTTTGGAAAGCGAGATCAATCGGAGCAAAACCTCGCGATCCGTCGGAACCTGGGACATGTGGATCAAATCTCCGTTTGATTTTCCCTTGCCGGTGGCTGCGAACTATTCCGCTCGCTTTTTGCCATCGGGCTTTCATCGCAACGCCTTTTATAGCGCCTTGTCTCCCCCAACCTCTGTGTTTGAGACCGCCTATCATCATCTGCAGATGCGCAAGGCCTCGAGGGCCGAGTTTAGTTTTCGTTGGGAGGAACGCCGCATTTTTTCGGTGGGTTTTGACGCTCATGACGCTGCGGATCTTCGCCAGGATCCAGAGGTCCGCCGACTGATGGACGGCAAGGATTATTCCGCATCGCAGCATTGGGCAAGAGACCACCCCGATGTGCCGTCGATTCTCTATCCTTCGGCGCGCGATCCACAAGAGAGAACCTGCGTTTGCATCTATGAGATTTCCAGACTCGACAAAAAATCACTGTCGCATGAAACGATCGCCTACGCGATGCAGGGCGATAGCATCTTCGTTCGTTCCGATCGAGATGATTTGCCCTGGAGCGTGTCGTTTCCGGAGGAAGCCTGAGCTGGCTTCTCCATCGAATTCGATCTAAGACAAGGCATCAAGCTTTTCGCGTAAGTCCATCACACCACGAACTTCATTCAACCAGATAACGCCTATAGCCAATAGCGGCAAAGCCAACAGACAAGTAAGATTCGTCCAGGGGATACGATCGGCACTCCAGTTTGTGACGACTCGTTCCAGCTCCAACCCCAGCATACCGATAAAGAGTGGTGCGACGTACCAGTAACGAGCTGTGGATAATAGTTGGATTTGCCGTTGGATTTGTCGTCTCTGGAATTGAATGCATTCTTCCTTGTTAATTCCTGCATCTCCTTTGCTTTCCATTTGTCCTCGGTAGAAAACAACAGCAGAAATGACAAGGACGGCGAGCACAAGTTCACCGTACATGATCTGACTCCAGAGGGTTGGTGCCGATACTATCTTCGCAACGAAAACGGGAGCTAGAAGCGCAGAAACGATCCATTCAAGGGAATTGCGTCGACGAATGGTTTTCTTGAAAGCATCTGCATTGCTAAAAATTGCATTCATATCTATATCCTTCACTTGGGTATTTTGCATCTGTCAGTCGGAGTTTCTTTCCAAAACTGTTTTCTATTCGGCCTCTTAGTCCACGAAGTTTGGGCAATACTCAGCAAAATATTGCGTCTTGCCAGAAGAGACTGCCCAGACGCCTCCCTTTCGATCCACAATCCAAGTTTTAGCATGAGAACTTAGTTCATTTCCGATTGACTTTTCGACCCATGTAGAGCCAGTAAAAGCCATGAGACTAGGCGTTCCGTTTTCGGGCGTGATCGAAAGCCAATACCAACCGCGCAGATCCAAGGCTAGGCGGGGTAAATAGTTTGGACTGGGAAATGAAGTGGGATCCGGATTCGTCGGCATGCGTTGGGGGAACAGCATCATCCGGAGGAATTCCGGCCAATCCGATCCAAATGACGTCATCGAACCCAAGCTTGCATCGAAGATCCCATCGATTTTGGTGTCAGGGGATTGTTTTTCAAAAAGTTTGCCCCTCTGAACAGGGACATCGGGTGCAGCGATATTTTCCACTTGCGGGCTGAAATTTCTTTGTAATTTCAACCTAACCCAACGAGTGTTTCCATTATTTTCCAGCTGAAGGACCAGTTCGTCGGGGCTGATCTCCGCGAGTTGCATAGGCTTATCGCCAGCAGACAGGCCCTCCAGTTGGACGGGAGTTGACCACGAAGTTTCATTGAAACGACGAACCCAAATTTTTCCACTTATCACATCGCGCAGGGCTTGCCAGACCAGACCATTCGCAAATGCCGGTGCCAGAACCTGTTCATCATTCAGAAAAAATAATTCTGTGTCTTTCGAATCCTTGGGGGCCATATTGAGGTCC